>DANP01000014.1 GCA_002499905.1 Methanolinea sp. UBA277 | reverse complement strand
CGGACCTGTCCGATTACCGGGAACGGGTCATTTTCGGGGATTTCCCGTACCGGTTCAACATTACTCTCCGGATGCTCGACGACTCCGCCACCTACACGGCCGGAGAGCCCTACAATCCCGACTCAGCCTACGGTTATATCCGCAGGATAGTCCTCGTGAAGAACAGCAGCCATGCAGATGTGGACATGTATGATGTAGCGTATGATCCGTATGATCCAGGAGACGGCCGGTTCTATGTCAACATGGACTATGGCTGGCTGATGATGAACCTGACCGGAAGCCCCCAGTACTGGGTTGAGCCGCCCAAGGAAGATATCACGATTAATCTTTACAATATCTCAAACGTCAGGAACCAGTCGTATGCAGGGGAGCCGGTCCTGAACGCCATCCGGATCGAATTCTACGGGCGGCTGCTTTCGGGCGTGGATGTGTACGGCGACCTTCCCATCGAAGTGCCGGCGACGGTGAACGGGACCTATGACTACCTGTTCCCGTGGCCCGGCACCCTGGATATTATCGCCAACGAGACGGTCAACGTCACCTTCCCGGCCGGGTACTTCATCCCCCCGTCGGCATATGCCAACATCACCTTGATCACGGTCCAGGTACGGTACGAGTTCGATCCCCAGACCGTGAATATTACACAGGAAGCACTCTATTACTATCATTACGGCCGCCCGGGATTTGTTCCGCCCCAACTCGAACCCGCCGTGCTGGAGGTGCGGGTATGGTAGGCGATGACGCACAGCTGTATACCATCGAGGGGATCGCAGCATCGGTCCTCATCCTCACCACCGTCTACCTGGTGCTGACCACCACCGTGGTCTTCACCCCCGGCGAGACCCACATCTATGACATGCAGCTCGAGCAGCTGGGAAGCGATGTGCTGGCAGCGATGGATAATGCACCGAGCTGGAACGACCCCAACGACCCGTACCCGCAGAGCCCGCTGGAGGCCGCTATTGAACAGAACCAGCCGGTGGTATTCTCTGAACTGTTCCTTACCTACTGCAACGCGACCACGGAAGAGAGACGGGACGATCTCCGGTTCAGTGCCAATATCACATATAGGAATGAGACATCCGGCCAGGTGGGGAGTAAACTCTTCGCCGGATCTCAGTATAACCGTGAACACGCCGTCACGGTCACCCGCTGGGTCAATATCGACAACACCGGGAACACCCAGCCCGGCCTTGATCTGCGGGAGCAGAGCGTGCTGCTGGAGGTGCTGCTATGGCGCGGCTGAATGAGGAGGGTCAGTGGATCATCCTCATGGGGTTCATCATCTGTGTCGGGATCTTCTTCCTTGCGATCCTCCTCAACCAGTCAATCCTGGTCGGACAGACGACCGCGGAAAGCGTAATCGAGTTTCCGAAGACCGATATCCAGGACCTGAGAAGCGAGCTCCGGATGCTCACCTTCAGGTATCCTGCCGATCCCGGATCCATGGCCGACTCGATCGACGACATCACGGCCATTTCGCTCTACAACAAGGCTGCAGTGGTGCGGATTCTTGAAAGCGGCGGGCAGATCACGGAAATCCATTACAATAATGGAGTAACTACCTATGATGAGACAATTTTGTGGTGGAACTTCTAGCCCGGTGGATGCGGAATCCGGGGTGTCGCACCTGGTGGAATACATCATCATCACCGGGGTGGTCATCGTCTTCATGATCATCCTTATTCCGATGGTGAATGTTGTCTTCATTGAAGGACCGGCAAATCATCTCACCTACTATGCGTATACCGATATCGGCAACGGGGTAAGCACCAGGATCATCGATCTCTATGCAATCATCCCCTACTACAATGATGCCGACATTGTGACCCGGTTTGACATTCCGGATGACGTTGCAGGCAGGGATTACTGGGTTGATATCACAGACGGCCCGCCGGATCGTCCGTATGACAAGGCTATCGTGATCAGCGGGGGAACGACCATACGTTCGACCACTTCGCTTTCCGGGATCGGCGAGACCCTGTTTGGCCGCAGCGAAGGCAGAACCACGGCCAGTGGCCTGAATTATATCGAGTATCATTATCCATGAGGGAGAGAACATGAAGGGGCGAAGCTATTCTGGTCCCGATGATCAGGCAGTCTCGGAGACAATAGGGTATATCATTATCTTTGGCATCATGCTGACCGGCATCGCGCTTGTCACCCTGTACGGCTACCCGATGCTTGTCCAGGAGCAACAGAATACGAATATCAGGAATATGGAGCGCAACATGATCGTGCTTCAGAATGACCTGAAAGGGCTGACCTACAAGAATGTGCCATACAAGGAAACCACACTGCAGGTAGCGGGCGGGACCATGGTGGTTTTCAGCGAGCCGGGGATGAACGGGGGGCTGAAGTCGAATTTCACGGTCGATGTCTATGCAAACGGCTCGGAAGTGCTTTCATTCGACACCGGGGAGATCAGCTATACTTCACAGGATACAACGACCAGGATCAGTCTCGAGAACGGTGCTGTGCACACCCGGTACTGGAGCTTCCCTCTCGGATCGGCAATGCTTGCCGAACCCCGGTGGTTCTATGACAATGAGACGAAAACGTTCGTCATGTCATTCATCACCCTGAATGCCACGGAATATTTTGCCCAGACCGGAATCGGGACAGTGGGTCTGAAACTGACAGATACTGACCAGAACACGTATGACCTCTCAGCGGTTGCCCAGAAGCCGGTGGTTCATTACTATGCAGATCCGGAAAATAATTACAATATCGCCTGGCGTAATTATTTCAACAAATCTTCACTGCGTATGAATTATATATCGGGAGGGGGGTTCGATTCATCATTTTCACTTGATCCGGGTTTACAGACGCTGGTGATAAAGACCTATAACGTCACCGTGATCTCCCTGTAATATTTTTTTATCGGTGATCAGAAGAAGAACCATAAAGCACGTTCATATGTATTCAATCATACCTATATAGGTAAAAAAACAGCAAGTTTATAAATTTTAAAATATGTGTTTGAATCTGAATTTGCCGCGATATCCCAATTAATAAACATTTTCAGCACAATTTAGTTCTTTTTTGCGCAAAATAAAAAATATATTTATATACTCAATCATCTTCACATGATATATTCATCGTTATGATGAATGGTAAATTCACTGAATGTAGGAATACATCAACAACAGAGAGAGGAACACATGGCAACAGCACATCAGATACACTACCTCTATGGTAGTTTTTCCCTACTGCTCATAATCCTCTTTGGACTCGTCGCCTGGGGCATGATTGCCCTGGTGTGAGCTCCGGAGCATGATCTTCGCCACACACCAACCGGGAAGGGAGACGGTTGTAACCTCCCCTCCTGATCATTTTCCCTTTTCTCCCTGTTCTTCAGCCCTTGTGTGATCATATCATCATGAGATTCGCTCCCTCCTGATACTGGTGTGCATCGCCCTGGTTGGCATATCAGCTCCTCTTTGCCAGGCTGCTCCGTTCTCCCTGGTATGCGCTCCCGTGGAATCCTGACTCTGCGGTGCATCTCGTAAGCCTTGAAAAACGGATAGTTATGAGTTAAAATCGCCTTTCAGGGCCACATGGCGAATGAGGGAGGGAAAAACCTAATATACCGCCTCAAAAAAACAAATATAGGTTCATCTGTGTGATGAAGATTAATCTCATCGATTAACACAGGGGTAACGCATAAGAATGGAGGAACAGAAATGGGTGCCACCGCACATCGTGACATAACCGTCACCTATGGACTTCTTGTCGTATTTCTCGTGATAATGTTTTCCCTCGTTGGAATGGGCATGATCTTTTTCACCTGAATGCAAGAGCATTCAGCTAGTATCACCCCCCGATCATTTCTCAGCGGGGAATCAGAGGCATGGTGAGTGTTCGTGATCGACACTTCCCGTGCCTCCGGTCCCGCATGAACAGAGAGAGAAGATCCATCCTCACGGTCATCGTGAATGGATCCGTTCGTCAGAACCGCTCGCACAACAGTATGCGGAGAATTGATCAGGACTGAACGAGTGGCCGTATCCGAACCTGATCCGGGTGCGTAGTTCTGCTCTGCAGAGGAGAAGCTGTACCGGCAGGGAATAATCGATTCCGGTACTCATGCGGGTCATCCCCGGGCTCAACGCTTGGCGGCTATTGATGCAGTTTGTCATCGAACATGGCTGCGCAGGAGAATTTCCTGTGCCAGGCCCATACCTCTCTGTATCCCGTGGATACCAAAGATTCTTCGCCTGATGAAAAATTTAAAAAAAAGAAAACCGGGTGATTACAGGTACCCGTTCCGCCGGAGCCACTCAACCTGCGGCCCCGTGTACCGGTAAATGATATCGCACTTGTCGTCCTGGAAGCTCCAGGGGACAACGATCAGGATGTCCCCCTCCCGGATCCAGACTTTCTTCTTGATCTTACCCTTGATCCTGCCCATCCGGGTGACCCCGTCAAAGCACCGTACCCGGATGTGATTGGCACCCATCATAAGTTCGGCACAGGCAAATATCTCCCGGTTCCTCTTGTTCGGGAGACGTACCCTGATGATCTCCTCGGATTCTCCTCCCGGTCGCTTTTTCTTGTCGGTCAGTACATCAACTCCACGGTTCCCTGCATTGCACGTGCAAATCTTTTACACTCTACAACAATATGAAGTTGTCCCCCGGTTCCGGGCAGCATTCTCCCCGATGTAGTCCGGCCGAAAACAGCCTTGTGAGAAGAGAAGGAATCTTCCATCCAATATTATATATATATTTATCCAACATATTCTTTTCCAGAAGGTGGAGCTGCGATGAAGAGGAAGCGGGAGGAGATGGATGAAGTCACCCTGATCCTGCGGGACCTGAAGAACGATGAGTGGACCATCCGCCAGGATGCGGTCTGCAGAATCGGGCGGCTGGATAACCCGGAAACCCTCAACGATCTCATCGAACGGATGGACAGCGAGAAATGGTACATCCGGGAGATGGTTGCTGCCGGGATCCGGTCCATCGACAACCCGGCAATGGCCGGATCGATGAAGAAGGCCCTTCGGGGCAGTGACGACTGCATCCGGAATGCCTGCACCCGGGCACTCGGCCTGATGCGGTGTGCTGATGCCGAAGAACTGCTCCTGAAAGTGGTTGCGGATCCCGACTGCCGGGTGAGGAAGACGGCACAGGCGTCCCTTGAACTCATCCGCGGCAACAGATGATAAATCCTCTTTTTCTCCCCTGATTAACGAGAACTCCACGGAAAAAGTCAGATTGGGGTTATCCCCCGGCCCCGAATCCCTGACACGATCAGTTCTATTCCCAGGATGAGGACGGCAATCGAGATGATCACGAAGAGCAGGGCCGCCCCGAATCCGGGAACGAGGAGGACGATGAAGGCGGCGAGGATGGCAAAAATGCCGGCAATGATGCTGAAATACCGGGCCCATGATGGCGATTCCGGCCCCTGCCTCCCTGCTCCGGCCAGCGCCAGACGGTCCACCCCGGCGAGCATCAGGGCGAAGGCAAAGAAGTAGATCATGGTCAGGGCGCCGCCCAGCGGGGCGGCGATTGCATACAGGCCGATGCCCACGAGGAGAATGCCGAGGATGGCGAGCAGCGCCCGCATCCCTCCTGACAGGGACTGGTCAAAGATCCCCTGCCCCATGCGCATGGTGCCGAGCACAATCAGGGCCAGCCCGAAGATGAAGACGAAGGTCAGCCCGGCGATGAGAGGGAATCCCCAGACCATGAAGGACAGGACAACGAGGATGATCCCGGCAATGATCTCGAGGGCACGGAGCCAGCCCGGCGAAAGAAGGGCGGCATTCCCTGGTAACGGAGTGGTTTGAGGCATATTCAGTCACTTCAGGGTACGTAGAGGGAATTTAAAGATGTTTCCGGCCGAATAGAGAGTAACCTGGCGATTATATGATTGAATGGGTAATTGTTTCTGTACTGCTCGGCACCCTCTTTCTGGTGCTCTACCTCTACATCCGGCAGAGCAGCAGGATGGAGTCGCGGGCCCGGGAGATTTTCGAGAACTGGCGGGCCCGGGAACAGGAGGTGGTGTCCCGGTGGCAGGCAGGGGAACTTGAACGGCTCTCCGATGAGAAAGCGAAGATCATCTTTGAGGGCTGGAGAAACCGGGAGGAGGAGACCATCAGGTCCGATGCCGTCCGAAGAAGTGAATCGGTGACCCGGGGCAAGATAACCGAGCACCTTGTCCCGTTCTTTCCCCGGTTCCCTTACAACCCCAGAGACGCCCGGTTCCTCGGAAGTCCGGTCGACCTCATCGTCTTCGACGGCCTTTCTGAAGGTGAAATACGGGAGATTGTCTTTGCCGAGATCAAAACCTCCCGGAACCCCTCGCTCTCCCGGAGGGAACGGGAGGTGCGGGAGTGTGTGAAGGAGCGGCGGGTGAGCTATACACTGCTGCAGATTCAGCCCGACACGGATGACTAAGGGCAACCGGTCCGCGATACAAGTACACCGGCAGGACTGTCCCTCCTCAGTTCTCATCAGCTGATAATCAGGATCAGGGGCACAGAGTCCCGGTATTCTCCGCCTTCAGCCGTAAGGATCCCGCTGACTGTGATTCCGGCCGGAATATCGGACGGCACAACGAACAGGTAATCAACGGTCTTCGGAAAGGGCGGATCGATCGTTCCAAGATCAAACGATTCCTGGTAGAGGAAAAGGGCGCGTACATCGAGACGGAGTGATACCGGCTCATCGAAGCCCCCTTCCGGCTCAACCGTAAGGCTGTACACTATCGTGTCACCCGGCCGGACCCGGGCTTCAACCGGAGTGACCAGAAGCTGGAATGCTGGCGGGCCCTGGATGACAGGGGTCTCCGGGACAGTGGTGCTCACAGGAGACAGGAACGGTGATTCGGTCCGAACAGGAGTTGGCGATGCTTCAGCCACACCAGGTGACGGGATTTCCAGCAGGTCCTGCGCCCGGTGCAGTGACATTGCGGGGATCATCACGGCAAGGACGGCGATGATGAGGATCAATACAAAGGATACGATGAGAATACTGCGGTCTTTTAAATCCATGGATAATCAGTCTGATCCGTCCGGGAACATGAGTATTTCCATCCGGTCTGGAAAATACGGTTTCCGATCGTTGATATCAGGGAATAGTGTACAACACCAGATACACCACTTCCCGATGTCCGCCTCCTTCAGCGGCGAGGGTCCCCCGGACGGTAAGAGGAGCCGGGGCCTGGGGCGGGACAACGACGCGGTACTCATAGGTTCCGGGGTAGGGCGGTTTCAGCATTCCCGCGTTATAGCTTCCTTTGAACACCGGCTTTGCGTCCACATCGAGCTGCAGTGAGATTTGTTCATGAAATCCACCCTGCGGAGTGATGATTACGGTATAGTCCACCGGATCCCCGGGTCGTGCGAAGGCCTCAGCCGGGATCACGGTGATGATGAAGGATGATTCCCGGGATGTTCCATTGCTGGGTGAACTGGTGGACCCGGGATCCGGAGACATGCTGCTTTTCTGTTCACCGGAAAGGGGAAGGACCTGTCCCGAAAGGGAGAATGTCACGAGAATGAGCATGGCCGCTGAAGCAATGATGATGAACCGGACTCCGGGAGACATGAGCGGTTATTCCGGTTACGAAGTCCGAGGCATTGAACCTTATGGATCCTTTCGATACCAGCCTGTGGAAACACCATTTCCACAAACCACCATGTCGCTGCAGGAAGAGAACTGCGTTTACGATTTTTAAAAAGCATAACCCTCATGACATTCTTTCCGGAAAAACCTGATATGATCTTCGCTGGAAAGGAGAATCAATCCGGCAAAGTGTTTTATGAAAGGATCTGCCTGGGGTGATACAGGGTGAATGGAAATGAAACATCTCATCCTTCTTCTGATGATCCTTGCCCTCGTCCTGAGCACCGGATGCACCTCAGTGAACGGGGGAGAGCGGCCAGCACAGCCGGAACAGGGAACCGTGACCATCTCTCGATTATCCGGCCTGCATTGCAGCACCGGGTAACGGGCAACGGAATCCCGGCGTGGTCCTGATCCACTCCTTCAGAGGGCTCGAGCCGGAATACCGGGACATGGCCGACCGGTTTGCTTCCGAAGACTTCGTGGTCATTGCACCGGGTGGCCTATGTCACCCAGGCAGAAAGGGGAGTGCTCAGGTGACCAGGCATTCAAGATGGCGCGAGCTGCAGTACTCGCACGGAGGGTCCTGCGATGCCTTCAGGGTCTCTCTGGAAGGAACTTCCACAGTGCACCAGACGGGCTGAATGATCTTCGCAGAACAGAAATGGATTATGACATCTGCATGAAAGATATTTCGGTTTAACCCTTCGTCGGGTCGCACCGGTAGGGCGGTTCCCCTTCGGCCGCCAGGGAGACCTGGCCCCGTTCCTGGATGGGACGGACGGGGAAGATGACCCGGCAGAGGTGGTAGCGGCATTCCCACATCCCGCGGATGCCGAGCGGAGCGGTCAGGATGGATCCGCAGGCGGGGCATCTGATGACAGGGGGATCATCGTCCATGGAGCTGCGTGCAGCCGGAGCTGTGAACAGGCTCAGCCACGAGGAGGGTGAAAGTGAAAGGAGCGTGAACGGAGCATTCATCATCTTCAGGGAACATGAACAGGGTCCTTGAAGGATTTCACCTCACCGGGAAACTTACCGATCTGGCACGGGAACATTCTGTTCCGCCTGTCCCAAAGATCTCTGGCCGGTTTGCTCAGTCGGAGAAAAGGTATTGGCCGGCTGTTGCTCTGAGAGACAGCAGGGCGGTGCAGTGCCACGAACGAATGATGAGAAGAAAGTATTTCCTCGTTCTGTATGATGCTACGTATCGCGGGGAGAGAAAACAAGACGCCGGAACCAGGGTCCGGTCCCAAAAAGTTCCTGCGACCCCGGAACGAGTATCGTCTGTTTTTAGTCGGATGCCTGATTTGACAGGCTCACGCCCGTCCCCAGAGAAGCACTATTTCTCAGATCTGTAATCAGCATCATACAGAAGACTACGGAGAGACTCAGCACTATCAGAGTAATGAACAGGCCGATGAAGAACATCACGCCCTGCATGACAGAGAGCCCCACCCACAGAAGAACTATAAGACACGCAAAGATATAGAATATCCAGAATCTCCGGTCTGCCAGCATCGCATGAAGCATGATGCTGTAGTCAGATGACATAAGGATACTGGGGAACTATGTTCCAATATTAATTCCTCAGCAGTTTATTCATCAGTCCGATAAATGACGGGGGTGTTTTACCCGGATCGGCATGGGTTACAACAGGGTTTTCCGGGAGTTATATTCCCTGCAGAAATGCCTCAATCGTTTGTAACAACTGGTCGAGCAATTCCGCGATATAGATTAACAGGCCGGCCACCAGTTCCCCCCCCCACTGGGCGAACTGGAGGAGGGGTCCCATCTCTTCCTCCCCTCCACCTCCGAATGAGACGATGAGCATGAGCCCGATGAAGACGATCCCGGCCAGGAGTATGATGAATACCAGCAGCGCAATCAGGAGCATAGTGAAGGAGCTCGATCTCATAATCTGCAACGGAAAAAATGATATCTGACAATATAAAGATTAGGCGATCTCGCTGTCCTGCGTGGTCACGTTACTTCCTGTTTTTCCTTCTCTCTCAGATCCATGACCAGCATCACGCACAGGAGGACGGAAAAACCGAACACCGTCATCGTGATGACGAGACTTACATAGATCATCACTCCCTGTACTGCCAGGAACCCCACCCAGAGGAGGGCCACAAAACAGATCAGGTAATAAAAAACCCACATCCTTGGGTTTTCCAGTTCCATACCTGCGAGTATGTTCTGATATGATGCATAAAGATTGCTATCAGTTCTCTCCACCCATGGGTGATCACGCGGAAAAACGGGACCGATACATGCCATTGATACTCAGCTCACCGGAAAAATCAAAACGGATATCCGGATAAGATGACCCCCCTTTTCAACCGGATTGCAGAATCAGGTTCCTTCGTGAGGCGTCTGGATCACAAGAGAACGAATGCGAGGGGAGGGATTTGAACCCGCGAACTCCTTCGAGAACAGATCTTGAGTCTGTCGCCGTTGACCAGCTTGGCTACCCTCGCTCCTATACTGGTATGCGAAACCCGGTTATAAAATCTTAAGATAGGTAATCCCTGCACAGGAAATCTCGCCCACATCCAATATCCCAGAAGACTATCTGCATACGAACGCATCGGAATGATAGGAGAATGAATAACGGCCACACCCCCGATCGGGACACCGGCAGAGTTGCGTTATTCATTGCCATCCTCGCCGGGTTCATGACCCCGTTTGACCTCTCAGCGGTGAATATCGCCCTGCCGGCGATTGGCAGCCAGTTTTCGATGGATGCCGTGTCCCTGAGCTGGGTCTCCACCGCCTATTTGCTGGCATCAGCGGTCTTTCTCGTTCCGTTCGGGAGAATTGCCGATATTCATGGACGGAAAAAGATATTCACCATCGGCCTTGCCATCTTCACCCTCACCTCGCTCGCCCTCGTCTTTTCCCCCACGTCCCTGGCCCTGATCATCCTCAGGTTTGTACAGGGGGCCGGGGCGGCCCTGATCTTCGGGACCGCGGTCGCCATCCTGACCTCAGTGACACCACCGCAGGAGCGGGGAAAGGCAATCGGCATCTATACCACGGCAGTGTATACCGGACTCTCACTCGGGCCGTTTCTCGGGGGGATCCTGACAGGGTACTTCGGGTGGCACAGTATCTTCCTGGTCAACGTTCCCATCGGTCTCTTCGCCATCGGGCTCATCTCCTGGAAACTGCAGGGAGAATGGGCCGAATCGCAGGGTGAACACTTCGATCTGCCAGGATCGGTGATGTATGGGATGACCATCATCACGGTTATGTACGGGTTTTCCAACCTGCCGGATCCCGGCGCCTTCGCTCTTATTGGATTCGGGACCGTGATGCTGGCAGCGTTCATCTTGTGGGAGATCCGGAACACGAGCCCGATCCTGAATGTCCGGATACTGGTGAAAAACAGGGTCTTTGCCTTCTCCAACCTGGCGGCCCTCATCAACTACAGCGCTACCTTCGCGGTCACCTTCTTCCTGAGTCTCTATCTCCAGTATATCCGGGGATTTTCTCCCCAGTATGCAGGGCTTATCCTCGTCGTCCAGCCGGTGGTGATGGCACTCCTCTCGCCTGCTGCCGGCAGGCTCGCAGACCGGACCGATCCCGGGAGAATCGCTTCCGCGGGGATGGCTCTCTCTGCCCTTTCCCTCCTCCTCCTCGCCTTCACTACCAGTACAACGTCCCTTCTCTATATCGTCGGCAGCCTGATCATCCTGGGTATCGGCCTTGCCCTCTTCTCTTCACCGAACACCACGGCAATCATGGGTTCCGTCGAGCGGAAATTCTATGGCGTTGCCTCAGGGACACTCGGAACCATGCGCCTTGTGGGCCAGACCCTCTCGATGGGAGTTGCCGTGATCATTCTTGCCGTTACCATCGGAAAAGTCGCCATAACCCCTGCTCTCTATGAAGAATTCCTGGCAGGCATGCAGATCGCGTTCCTATCCTTCGCGGTCCTGTGCACGATCGGGATCATCTTCTCCCTGATCAGGGGGACAACAGCGCCGGAGGGTATGGTATGAGGGGGTCCGTTCGGTTCCGGGCGCACAGCGGATTCTCTGACGGTGAGAATCAGGCCTTCGTCTTTTCCGGGATGATCTCCTCAACCGTCCCTAGGAAGGTATCCACTTCTTCCCGGGTGGTATAGCACCCCACTGAAGCCCGCACCGTCCCCTGTGGGTGCAGCGACTGGGTGAGCGGCTGTGCACAGTGCATCCCGGATCGGACACAGATCCCGGCCTTGTGATCGAGGAGGAGGGCTGCCACGTCGGGCCCCATCCCGTCGATATTGAACGAGATGACCGTGCTCCCCGGGGGACTGTAGACCGTGACTCCGGAAATCGCTGACAGGCCGGAATGGATCCGGTGCCCTGTCGAGACCTCGTGCCGGTGGATCGCGTCAACCCCGATCTCTTCCACGAGCCCGATAGCTGCCCCGAGGCCGATTACTCCCGGTATATTCGGGGTGCCGGGCTCGAACCGGGCCGGGCAGGGGAGGAGGGTAAAACGGTCGATGGTGACATCCGCCACCATCCCGCCGCCGTAGCAGGTGACTGCGAGGGTGTCGGGATCGGAGATATACACGGCGCCGGTCCCCTGGGGGCCGAGCAGCCCCTTGTGCCCGGGGAGTGCCAGGTAATCGAACAGCTCATTCCGGGGCATGGGCAGGTGCCCGACCGATTGGGCGGCGTCCACCAGGATGGCGGCTCCGGTATCATGGGCGATATGGGCGAACTCCTCAACCGGAAGAACCGTGCCGAGCACGTTGGTCATGTGGTTGACCGCCACCAGGCGGGTGGCCGGCCCCATCGCTTCCTGCAGGTCCTCTTCCCGTATGTAACCGTTCCGCTGGGAAACAATTTTCACCGTCACCCCCCGCTCCCGCAATGCCAGCCAGGGGAGCAGATTGGCGTGGTGCTCGAGGTCGGTGGTCACCACCTCGTCCCCTTCATTCCAGCAGATCCCCCGGGCCACCAGGTTGATGGCATCGGTGGTGTTCCTGGTGAAGACCACATTTTCCGCGGGCACGCCAAGGAACGCGCCCAGGTGCGCCCTGGTCCGCTCGAACTCCTCGGTGGTCCTGCGTGCAAGGCGGTGGGCGCCCCGGCCGTGGTTTGCGGCGTACTCGAAGAAGTAGGCGTTCATCGCCTCCACTGCACAGCGGGGGGTCTGGCTGGTGGCGGCAGAATCGAGGTAGATGCAGGTGGAGAGGACCGGGAACTGTTCCCGGAGGGCTGCGAGATCATACATCGGAAGGAGTATGAGCGCAGGAATGGATGAGGATTGCCCTTCTCAGTCATCCCATGAAATTTCCTGAAGATGAGATGCCAGGAGACTCCTGACCGGTTCTCCGGGAGGAACTCAGGAATCCGGCATCTTTAACCGGGACTTCCGCGTAGTGTATCAGGACGACGAATGGCCACGATCCTTGAAGCAGCCAGGGCAGGACAGGTGCCGGAACCTGTCAGGCAGGTGGCGTCCCGTGAAGGAATCGACCCGGATCAGCTCCGGAGGGCGGTAGCTGAGGGCAGTGCAGTGATCATGCAGAGGGGAAACCATGCTCTCGGCGTCGGTAAAGGGCTCCGAACAAAGGTCAATGTGAATATTGGTACCTCCAGCACCCGGATATCCCTGGAAGAGGAGGTGGAGAAAGCCCGGATTGCTGAGCGGTTCGGAGCAGACACCATCACCGACCTCTCCATGGGGGGGAATATCCGGGCCATCCGTGAGGCCGTCTTTCGTGCCACCACGATCCCTGTAACCACCGTGCCCATTTACGAGACTGCAGCGCTGGTTGGGCTGGAGAACATGACACATACCGATATCCTTTCCACCATCCGTGCACAGGCTGCTGCGGGAGTGAATTCCATGGTGCTGCACTGCGTCGACAACAAGTTACTCGGCCTCCTGAAACGGCAACAGCGGATATCCGGAGTGGTCTCGAAAGGGGGATCAATCACCTGCGTATATATGCACTTCCACGACAGGGAGAATCCTTTCATTGAGCTGTTTGATGAAATCCTCGATACGTTCCGCCGGTATGATATCGTCATCTCCTTCGGCAACACGGCACGGGGCGGGGGCATCCATGACGGATGGGACCAGGCCCAGGAAGAAGAACTGAGGAAAAACTGTGCCCTTGGACGGTATGCCCGGGAGCGGGGAGTCCAGGTCATCATCGAAGTGGCGGGCGGGCATGTCCGGTTTGATCGCATCGCGCCTGTTATTCGCTCCTGCAAACAAGCCGCCCCCTTCCCGCTCTTCGTCGCCGGCCCGCTCCCAACCGATATTGCGCTCGGCTATGACCACATCGCAGGATGTGCTGGCGCAAGCGCCGCGAGTGCTGCCGGTGCCGACTACCTCTGTTCTATCACCCCGTCGGAACACCTGGGACTCCCCGGACCGGAACAGGTGAAAGAGGGGCTCATAGCTTTCAGAATCGCAGCACACATCGGGGATATCGCAAAATACGGCATGGACGCTGCCGACCGGGAGATGTCTCTGCGGAGGGCCGGATTTGACCGGGACGGCCAGTTCGCCCTGGCACTGGATGAACGGCGAGCCCGGGAACTGGCAGGAGATACTGTCGATTGTTCAATGTGCGGCGATTTCTGTGCAATCCGCCTGATGAAGCGGATACTGGGTGACAATCGGCTGGCAGAATAAGGTCTGATCGTCCCGGGCCATCATCCCGGATTCAGCGGGAGGCGAATTGAACGACCATATAATTTTTCTTCAGGGACAACGGAGGATTGGTCCGGTCATATGACTCTTACCCGGTTCAACATTCCCAGCGTATCCAAAGAGAGAATGATGATACTGAATGATGGCATATTTGCCATCTGTATTACTCTCCTGGTGCTCGATATCCGGCTCCCTGAAATTCCGGGAGAACAGATTGACATGCTGTTTCTTCCCGGCCTCGTCGCTATATTTCCAAAGATACTGGGGTTCGCCCTGAGTTTTTTTATTATTGCCAGTTACTGGTTTCATTATCACCGGATTTTTTCCTTCATTCGTGATGTCGATAGACAACTCATCCTCCTGAATGTTTTTTTCCTGTTCCTTATCGCCTTCATGCCATTCCCAACCTATCTGCTTGGCTTATACGGAGAACGCGTGGCCATCGTTACCTTTTATGCCCTGATCGTCGCCCTCACCAGTTCCCTGTTATTCCTCATGTGGCGCCATGCCATTCGCCACGAGGCACTCCTCATCGAACCTCTTGATGATACGTTGAAGGAATACCTGTCGGTACGAAATATTATCCCGACGGTCGTTTTCCTGGTATCGATTGGAATTGCTCTCATAAATCCCCTGGCGGCGATGCTGTCATGGGCTTCTCTGATTGTTATTATGCCGGTTGTGAAGTGGAGATTCGTGCAGAGTGAATCAAAAGAAGGAGAATGAACAGAAGAAGCGGTCCTTTGTTTGTAGGTAGCAGGGTAATGGCTACCCGCACCCGTCATTTCCAGAACTGATCGAGAATACAGAACTGCCCATGCTCAGTCTTTTATCCTCAGGAAGCTCCGGAGGTCACGGTTACATGAAATCCGCGAGCCCCATCTGCTGGGACTTCTCCTGCCCGAAGGTGGACTCGATGGCCTGGGCGAGCACCATCACCCGCTGCCGGGTGTACTCCGAGACCTTATACTTCTCGCAGATGAGCCGGGAGACCTCGAGGTATTTCTTGACCGAGCCCTCATGCACGGTGGGGATGATGTTTCCGCCGCAGCGGGTGCACTTCCCGGCCAGCGGCATTCTCCGGTAACTGGTATTGCACTTTGTACACCGGAACTTCTGCTTGGAGAATGCTGAGAGGTTTCCCATGAGGTCGCGGATGAAGTGGGTGGTGAGTACCCGTTCCGCCACGTCATCCTGATCGACCGCCCGGATCTTCTCGGCGAGCGTGAGTTCAGCCTCCAGCTTCTCAAACATGGTCTTGAGCTGGGTGTAGGTGGACTCCAGCGGTCCTGCGGAAATATCGGAGGTGTCGTGGGTGAACAGGAACCCTTCGAGGGCCGCCGGAGTTCCCAGCCGGTTCTCCACCCGGTCGATGAGTTTCACGACCTCCCGGGGATGTGCGTACGTGAGGGCTGCATGGTACAGTTCAAGGGGATATCCGGAGACAACGTCCAGGTTGTGGCTCTCCTTGTCAATCTCTGCCGGGTCAATCGCGGTGGTCAGCACCAGCGGGGCATCCATGGTCCCGCCCCGGGACTCGGGCAGGAAGGCGCGGGAGAAGTTAATCAGGCCGTCGAGGAGGAGCATGATGCAGTCCTCGTCGCCGTCGCACTGCCCGGTGAAGATCCCGTTGGCGCAGACCGTGTGCTCATCGGTCACGGTAAGGCAGTACACGCGGTCGTCCGGGCACGGGACGATGTCCCGGTACCGGATGTGATCGGTGATCACGGTGGTCCCCACCATGACCGGGACCGGGTCGCCTTCCTTCAACTCCACAGCGGGGATCTTCCGCAGGTAGCAGAGATCCCAGACCAGCATCGCATGGTCAGGGGTGACGGAGAGCACCCGCCCCTGCCCTGTCTCGAACCGGATGATGTGCTCTGGTGCCCGGTGGATCGAGACCGACGTGATCTTCCGCAGGTGCGGTTTTCCTTCCCGGTCGATCGACCGGGTGAGATATGTCTGCTGCGGGTCAGAGTAGTAGGTTCCCAGCCGGTCGATGCCCGGGCGGGAGAGATCGAAGTTCTCCACCACGAACTGGCGGATGGGCATCGTCTTCCACGTCCGGCCGTCATATACCTCAATCTCGGTATCCCCATGGAAACAGTTCCTTCGTTTCGCGGCATGGAAGAACGGGTGAGCATAACCGACGTTCGCCCGCGAGATCCCGATAATCCTGGCCAGCACCCCGGCACTCGTGTGTGGTGCAAGCCCGATCACCAGGTGCCCGATCAGGTCGTCCCGGGAATTCACCTTGTAGAAGGGGGGGATCTGATAGCACCGCTCCAGGAGCTCATCCATGAACCTGGCGACCCGCACCATGTAGTCGGCACAGGACTCGGAGACCAGGATGTCCTGGGGTTTGAGCTCGAGCACCTGGTCGGGACGGGTGAGCGGGGTGCCATGGATATCGGCAGGGTACCCGAGGCGGGCCAGCCGTTCCGGAGACACGCTGACTTCAGCCGGCCGGAAGTGGGTGAGCGGGAGATCGATCATATCGAACCTGATGGTCCCGTCCTTGAAGACGAAGAGTTCGTTCTCGGCCCGGAGGATACCCTTCTCGATGTCCTCGACAGCCCGTTCCCTCGAGATGAGCCCCCTGACCCCCTTCACCAGGCTGACCGACAGATCCCGCTTCCCGAGCCTTTCCATGGCCCGGGCGTACTCCTGCTTCACGTTCAGGCTGACAACCTGCGAGCAGGTGGTGGAGACCCGGCAGCCGGGACATTCTTGCTCCCGGAGCTCCCGCTTGCACCGGGGACAGGTATACACGGGAACTGTGTGGGCCCCGCACTCGCAGCGGTTCCGGAAGGTTTCAGTACCGCAGGCGGTACACCGCCTCCTGCCAGTCTCGATCTGGATCACTCCGCCATCCTTGTTGGGTTCAGGGGAGTGGTTGGCCGCTTCCTGGAAGGACCGGCGTGAACCTCCGGCCTCGCCGAGGGGAAAGAGGGAATGGGGAGGGGGGTTCATCTTTCGGGGCTTGGACTTGCCGGGCCGGCCCATCCTTCCCCCGATTCTCGTCCCGGCCTTGGAGCGCATCAGAAATCCGGAGAGGTGCATGGCACAGGAGAGTCCGTTGCTCTCCAGGACATCCTCCCACACCTCCCGCTTCCGGAGCTGCAGGTCAAGACCGATGCAGGCGAGGAAGATCAGGTAGCTGCTGATGCATATCAGTCCTTCCCGGACCATATGCGGGATGAGGATCTCTTCAAGAATTTCTTTGATGCGGGGATCGTTCGGGAGGACCAGGACCCCGTGACGCACCTCTCCGTTCGCCGATACGAAATCTGCCAGCTGCTGCAGCTCGTCGGTTCCGATATCGTCCCAGAAGTAGGTAAACGAGGGGTGGAGATACTGGCCGTCACAACAGAACGATATGGCCTCCATCTCGTTCTCCGGGGAGGTGCCGCCTCCCTCCAGCTTCCACCACTCTTCACAGTATGACGGCGGAATGAGGAGGTGGTTGTTCTCGAGGAACTCCCCGTAGCTGATCAGGATCTCCCCGATATCGAGGATCCGGTCCACGGATGCGGAGAGAGCCTTAGCCGTTTCGGGGTCATCGATCCTGAGGACGTCCCCGTTCCTGAGGCGGACAGCCGGTCCTTCGATGGTGTCAACCGGGACAATCCCTGCAGCCTTCCCCGGCCGTTCAATCTTCATCTGGGTGCCGACTGCAAGGAAATTACCGAGAATATGCATGGTGGCCGGGTTGATTCCGGCTGCAGCAAACCCCGTGTTCCGTGACCGGCCGTACCGCAGGCGGAACCCCCCTTTCCGCATCGGGTACGAGAAGACCGGCCTGCCTCCGATGAGATCCCGGAGGTACTTGTCGCGGGGGAGGATCTTCCCCTTCTCCTCACCGGCATCAGTGCTCTTTTCTGCCCCCGTGGTAAGCTCTTCAAGCCACTCCCACCCGTCCATCTTCATGGAGCGGACGTATTTCTGGAGCTTGGGAGCCTTAAGGG
Source organism: Methanolinea sp. UBA277 (assembly GCA_002499905.1). Classification (GTDB taxonomy): domain Archaea; phylum Halobacteriota; class Methanomicrobia; order Methanomicrobiales; family Methanospirillaceae; genus UBA9949. The sequence continues at coordinate 66,074 of DANP01000014.1, read as the reverse complement.
CGAGCCCTTCGGCGAGCACCAGGGCCATCCCGCCCCGGACCGCATTGGTCTCGATCCGGTCGAGGTTCCTGTACCCGCTCACCTCCTCCTGCTCGGTTCCTTCCCCGTCGATGCAGACCGGGCAGTTCCCGACGATGAGGCGTATCTCCTTCTCGCTCGGGAGGTACTGAAGGTTCATGATGGAGTTGTACTGCCGGATCTCCTCGATATACCGCTCGATCTCTACATCCCGGGGGATATAGCGGTTGATTCCGAGCGCACGCCGGACATAATCCCCGACCAGGACCGAGAGGGCCTGCGCCGTTCCTCCCGCACTCCGGATTGGACCGGCATAGTAGATGCGGAGGTATTCGGAGCCGTCATCGTTCTTTCCGGTCCCCACCTTCGCAATCCCCTCGGTGGGTGCGGCCACCACCCCCTCCGTGAGCATGGCCATGGCAGTCCGGATGGCATGGTCAAGGATCTCTTCCCGCGACTGCTCCCCGAATCTCCGGGCGACAAAATCATCACCGATCCGGAGCGAAGCCTCTTCCCTGCTCATCGTCGCTTCGAGCTCCCGGATCCTGACAGCAATCCCTTTTATTCCGAGAAGAGCTTCCACACGATCGGCGAGATCGCTCGCCACCGGTATCTCCACCTCTGTCCTCGGGTCGATCCCTGCAGCGCGCGCCGCTGCAGCAACCTCGAGCGCCCGCGAGAGGTAGGAAAGGAGGTCTTCAGAGTACTGCTCCATCGCCGCGGACCGCTTCACCATAGCTCTCTCTTGCTACCAGGAAATTTATCTGTTGGGATTCGGGGTGTATAAAAAACCGCTTTCAGTCCCCCTTCTCCTCATCCTCAATCGAACGTACCATGGCACGAATCCCTTCCTCCCCCATCCCCCAGAGGGTGAGCTCTGCACAGGAACGGAGCTCCTCGTCATCACCCGCGTAGAGCTCGCGCAGGCGGGAGATGGCCGGAGCACCGATCCGGCAGAGTGCGGCAGAGAGGTAGCCGCGGAGTGCAGGGTCCGCACCCTTCATGGCCCCGATCAGCGGGTTGATAGCCGGTGCCCCGATATGCCCGAGTGCTGCAGCTGCATACCGGCGGAAACCGGGATCCTGGTTCTCCCGGAGAGAATGGATCAGGGGACCGACTGCCGGGGCACCAATCCTGGAGAGGGCGAGCGATGCATACCAGTGCACATCGGTCCTCCCGCTCTCCTCGAGGACCTTGATGAGGGGTTCAACGGAAGCTTCCCCCATTTCCGAAAGACGCTTCACCGCTGCTATCCGGACTTCGCGGTCCGGACTGCCCAGATCATCGATGTATTCCCTGACCGGCATGTCTACCGCTCTCCCTGGCCGGTTCCTCTGTTCTTCACACCGGCCATGGTGACCACCCGCTGGGGGAAGGGTATCTCGATTCCTTCGCGATCGAGGGCTTCTTTGATCTTCTGGAGGAGCTCGGTCCGGACCGACCACCAGACCCGTGACGGGGCCCAGATATAGATGGTGAGCTGCACACCTGAATCCCCGAGCTCGGAGACAAAGATACTTGGGGCCGGGTTTTTGAGGACAAACGGGTGGTCCTCAAGGAGATTACGGATGACCCGGACGGCCTTTCCTGCATCATCACCGTACCCGATGCTCACCAGGTACTCGAACCGCCGGGCGGGGTTTGCCACGAAATTGGTAATATCCGAGGAAAAGACCTGCTCGTTCGGTATCCGCACGTAGATTCCCTCGTAGGTCTTCACAATGGTGGACAGGATCCGGATCTGGTTCACGGTACCCTCGACATCCCCGATCTGTATCGTGTCCCCGATCTTGACCGGCCGTTCAATCAGGAGGAAGATACCGGAGCCGAGGTTGGAGACGATCTTCTGGCTGGCAAACGCGATGATCAGCCCCAACGTCCCGCCCACTACCAGGAGCTGGCCGATATCCACATCAAAACTGGGCAGGGCAAACCAGATGCCGAATATGATAATGACGATCTGGACGACCTTGACCAGCTTGTCGAGCTCCCCCCGCTCCATGCGGTCCGAAAGCGCCCGTTTCAGGTAGATGGCAATGATCCGCGCCACAATTATGATGATGACCACCGAAATGGCGAATACGATCAGATCCAGCACCGTTACCGTACCGAAGACCACGGTGTCGAGAGCCACCATCCTAATCACCCACTCCGAACTCCATCATGAAGGGAATTTTATCCGGAATCAGGGTTTTCCGCGCCTTGATAACCAGGACCGATGGTTTCATCCCGTCGCTGAGTGGCCGGTCCTCACTCCTTACATCCGCGATATCCCGGGACAGAATGTTCATGCGGGCAACAAGGGAGACACAATCCCCGTAGTACAGGAAGAGGGAAGAACAGTCAAAGACGGCCCGGGAGACCTCAACCCAGTTCCGGCTGGCATTGCTGATGGAGAGTGCGATTACGCCCTCCTTCAGCCAATCCACCTCAGGAATGGTGCCGGAGACCGCGCTTTCATGGTACCGGGTGATGACTCCTTCTTCAGGGGGCCCGTAGAGGGAGTACTTGGGCCGGGAGAGGGTGAAGATATCGAGAACATCAAAATCGCCTTTCGACTCCAGGAAAACTCCAATCTCTACCGGAAAGGTAATAAACACGGTCTCGCTCGAGTCCGGCTCGATTGCCACCGGGGTGAAATGGACCTCGAGGAATCTCGTAACCTCCCGGGGAAGGTTGACCGGCTCTACGGGATTGACGACGATTTTCCGGGATCCGCCGCTGATCACCTTTCTGATCTCTTCGTCGCCGGATTTCCGGGAATACTGGTAAAAACCATCTGATGGGTCGATCCTGATCGAGACCTCTTCCGAATCATAGCAGAATGAGTAATCAGACTCACCAAACACAGAAACACCTAACGATCTCACATTAGATATATCTTCTGAGACAGAAGGGTTTTTCCGGTAAACCCGGTTATTCCGGAGGGTTTTTTGTCCGTTCCGGTGACTGCCGGGAACGGATCTCTCCGATCGCTGAACTGATCACCTCCCGGGTTGGAGAACCGGCTGTTTCGAGTGCCTTTTGCAGTGGTTCCAGGACTTCCGGTCTCCCCAAGGCCCCAAGCGCCATCGCTGCCCCTTGCTGCCGGAGAGGTTCAGGATCTGCGAGGGCCGCGACAAGGAGGTCAATGGCCTCCTCTCCCTGGGACGCAAGCGAGGTAATGATGTCCTGGCGCACGTCTTCTGATGAATCGGTGAGGGCCCGGATGAGGACTCTGATCGCCGCCGGATCATGCATCTTCCCGAGCGCGGTCACGATACCCGTCCGGACCCCGGACGGGGCATCTTTGAGCGTTTCCGAGAGGGCCGGAATGGCCGGAGGCCCGGCGAGGCCGAGAGCATAGGCCGCTCTGCTGCGCACAAACCGGTCCGTATCTGAAAGGAGCCCGATGAGGGGGATGATTCCGCGTTGATCACCGATCTCGCCCAGGGTTACCGCCGCCTTCCACCGCACACCCTCGTCAGAGTGCGTGAGGGCTGCAATCAGCGACGGGACAGCGGGCTCTCCGATCTTAACCAGGGCTTCAGCGGCCTTCCAGCGGATTCCGCTGTATTTGTCTCCGGTGAGCGCCGACATCAGCGCATCGGTTGCCGCCGGATCGGCCAGCTCCCCGAGAGCCTCAACCGCATCATACTGGACAGCCGGGTCGCGGTTCCGTAATGCACGGATGAGGCCGGGAATATCGCCCTGTTCCCTGAGCCGTTTCACCCCGGCAAATGAGGCGATCCTGCTCCTGACCTCCCTGATACTCCCGGTTCCGGTTCGCCCCCGGAGACCGGACTGGATGGCGGCATCGGTCACCTCATTCATCATCCGTTCCTGCTCACCCCGCATGTAATCAGAGACCGCCCCGATCACCAGACCGACGATACCAAACATCAGGGCCCTGATGATCGTATCGCTGTCGATACTTCCGGTTTTCAGGAATGTCACGGAGAGGAGGACTGCACCGAGCAGGATGGCCACGAGTACCCCCCGCTTCCCGTACCAGACCGCTCCCAGGACTACCGGTATATAGAAAAAATGGGAGTAGACCGTCGTTATTCCGAGATACCAGTGGACGTAGAGCTCGAGGAGGAGGGAGACTGCGATGAGCCCCCCCAGCAGCGGGAGTTTATAATCCTGCAGTCTTCCCCCGGTCAGGTCGGAAAGGACCATGTGAAGACATCTCATCGCAGGTGGCAATTAAAGATGCTCCTGTTGGATAACGGAGCGCAGGAGGGGGTAAAATCCTATCTTGTTTCCGTCCCTTCACAATACCCGCGGGCTGGAGATTGACTGAACCTGAGACCGGACCGTAAAGAAAAAAAAATACTGGTGCTGTTCGATGGCTCCACCTGGAGCCCCACGTCTGCACTCCATGCTGTACAGATGGAAAAAAAAGTCGGGATCGCTGATCGTCTTGTTCCCGGTGCCGGACCTGAGTGAGGCCCCGGCACAGGCATTCACCTTCTGCGTTCGGATTGGTATTGCCACCTGATCAGGGAACATGAAGGGAAGATCTGGCGGGACATGAAACGGAGCGTCAATACCGGATACCAGGATCTCCTCACCTCCTCTGCAAAAGAAAAGGTAGACTGCGAATCCCGGATCGTGGAGGGAGACGTCCGGGAAGAGGTCCGGGAAGAGGCGAACAGCGGCCGGCACGTCCTCGTGGAATGGGGGCCTGGGGAAAAAGCGGCAAATCACATACCGGGATGCTGTTGGAACAGATCGCCGGGCTGGTTGAACCGCCCCTCACGATCGTCAGGTAGCTCCGTCCGTTGCCACCCGGATACACTCCCCGGTGGTTCCAATTCTCACTGCAGCCCCGCACATATCAGGGACATAGGAAAACGCCTTGCCGCTGTTGACCATGATCGTCCCGAACTGCTCCATTGCAGGGGAGACCACCATGCAGGTATCGGCATAGACCCGTGCACCGCTCCGTTCGATAGTAGCGACCGCTTCGCGGCATGTCTCGATCACCTTCCGCGCTGCAAAGATGTAGACCGGTATCTTCACCCGTTTTCCGGCGAGGAGTTTGGCGATGGTGGAAAGTTCTTCCGGTGAGCAGTGGGGGCATCCCAGTGCAACTGCCCCAACCGGGAGCTCCGTCCAGAGGGCCGCAACCTCACCGGCGGTCACCGGGATTTGCTCGATACCGCTGAGATCATAGGAGAATATCCGCGCTTCGGGGGTGATGCCGGCGACATGGTAGAGGGCAACCGCCCCGGATGCTGCCATTGCCGCACCCAGCGCCTTCAGCTGGTCGCGTCGTGGTCTGATGCCGGAAAAGAAAGGGATGCGGTTCCCGGCGAGCTTCCCGGCAATACAGCCCAGGGCGCCGAACCAGGCGACATCGTCCCGGGAATCGCCCCCTTCCACCCGGATATATACCTGCGGCCTCCGCTCCGCAACCAGGTGGAGGCCATACTCGGGAGTCTTTCCGATGATGGCGGCAGCGAGGGCTCCCGGCCCCCCCTCCCGGTTGGTGCGGGCGCCGATGACCGAATTTGCGTAGGAAACGGCAGAGGATTCAGACCAGGCGAGATGTTCGCCGAACCGGGTCTTATAAATATAGTACGGCGTGCAGGTGCACTCAAGACGGATGCCGAGGCGGGCGTAGGCGGCGATCACCTCCTCCTGTTTTTTGGCAAAGCCGGGCGGGATACCCATCTCCCGCCAGGATACCCTGTCCATGCCGACCGGATTGAGGACGGTTGGGACAGAAACGCGGGCATCGAGCCCGGAGAGCCATTCGAGGCCCGCATCGCCGATGGTCTTGTACGAGGCCCCGCTCACCTGGGCACTCATTATCGGGACCAGCCGGGCGGCCCCGAATACCTTACCAAGGGCGGTAAGGATCTCTATCATCTTCTGGCGGGTCTCGCCGTATTCACCGGCAAGTATCCGCTCTTCTTCGGGAAGCAGATGCATGCTTACTCCCACACCGCCCGACGGAACTCATCCTCGCGGCCGAGCGGAATGGTGGCATCGATGCCGACTTTCACGTTTGTCCCGTCCTCGGCGCGGGTCGGATCGAGTGATGACCCCCTTGCTCCGGTGATAACCAGGAGATCCCGATCGCCCCTGACCCGGGTGGCGACAGCGAATTCGACATCCTCCGGATCGGTGGGATCGATATCCTCGTCCACCACCACCACATGCTTGAGCGAGGTGTGGGTGGCAAAGGCAGCCATCATCGCGTTCTTCGCATCGCCCTGGGTCTGCTTGCGCACCTGGATAACCGCATGGAAGTACCCGCACCCGCCGGTGGTCAGGACGACGTTCTTCGCCTCGGTCACCCCTGCGACCGCCCGGTAAATGGACGGCTCATAGGGGGCACCCATCAGGATGCGGTGTTCGTTTCCGGCGGGAAGGATGCCATGATAGATGGAATCCTTCATCAGGTGCATGCCGGAAAATTCGATGACCGGCTGTGTCCGCACCTGGTCATAGGTCCCCGTAATATCGACGAACGGCCCTTCCTCGGTGGTTTCTCCGCCGATGTATCCTTCAAGCACGATCTCTGCTTCCGGCACCAGAACCCCGTTGCCGCACTGCCATACCCGGACCTCACCGCCGAGCAGCTCTGCGGCATAGGGGAGTTCCTTCCCCTTCGGCACCCGCGTGCAGCACGCGAAGGTGACCGCAGGATGCACCCCGATGGCAACGGCAACCGGCAGCCGCTCTCCCTGCTCACGGGCGGCCCGGTGGAGCGTGGAGGTATGCCTTCCTTCCACCAGCCGGGCGGCGACCTTCCGGTCATCCAGAACCAGCATGCGATGGATGGATGCGTTCTCGATGTCCCCGAACCGGGAAAATACGATGCCGGCGGTGATGTACCTGCCGGCATCCCCGGGATAGTGCTTCATAATCGGTATCTTTGACAGGTCTGGCGACGTCATCGGGAGGTTTCCCTGACGGACCACCGACCCCAGGTACTCCATCCGGGAGAGCCGCTGAACCATATTGTGCCTGGGAATGTTCAGGGCAAGCGAGAGCGCGTCCCTTGTTGCCGTGACGTTCATGACCCCGCGGGCCCTCGCAAGCCGGTGAAAGAAGAGGAGCTTGTCGGTCTTGTGGGCATACCTGCAGGGCTCGTATACCACGTCCACGGGTTCATCGATATCGATGACTTCTCCGCACTCTCTCATCCGGTCGATAAATTCCCGCATCCTGATCCACTCCTCGGCTGTATGCTCCTCGAATCGGGGTATTCCCGTTTCGCACACAACATTGGTGATGCTGAATATTAAAATCCGGGGTAGTCCGATGGATCGCGGCACGGCAGATCCGGTCCGTGACCGGCCGGCACTGGTATCCCTGTAAGATGCCGGACAGCTGCCGGATATCTGACCATTAAAAAAATGATTGCGGGATCATTCCCGCAGCGGAGAATAGAACCTGAATCTGAACCCGGACGCCTCGATAGCTTGTGCCGATGCCGGGTCGAGATCTTTTCGCGCTGCGCGTACAATGTTGTTCAGGATATTCAGCTGCCGAAGCACGTCGAAATTCCCTTCGGGGGTCTCATTCAGGAAATCGAGCAGCTCGTTCACATGTCTGAGGACCTCCTCCGATGCCACCAGGTTGAGCCGGTTCAGGGTGAATGCGAGCCGCATTTTTGCACGCTCGAGCTTGTACCCGTCAGTCCCGGCTACATTCATATCGGTGAGGGCGTGGAAGAGTTCCTCGTAGACCTTCAGGCGGTACCTGCTGCGGACCAGCCGCAGTTCCCTGCTCTCTGCGTAGAGGTAGGTCAGGCAGAGTGCAGCAACAACCACGATCACACCAATCGTGACCACTATCCAGTATTCGAGCACAGGATCCCCCTCGCTGGAAGGTTCACCTTGATGTACATAAAGGTTCTTTTTTAGTCCGGACCAAATCTCCGCATTCAGAACGGGAGCCGGTCCTGCGTGGTCAGCGGTTTTATATGCAGGATTTCCCGTGCGGCGGCCCCGACATCCTGAACATGTTCGGGCAGGGTGTACACCCCGAGTCTCCACTGGCCACGCCGGGTCTCATTGAGGGTGGTCACGAGCGGAGATAACTCTTCCAGCCCCACCACGCGGTGCCGGTTCTTCACCTTCACATGAATGGACATGGCCTTCGGGAACTCGGGCAGATCGACCAGAACCTCGTAGGCTTCGACTCCGGCGGTCTTTGCGATCCGTTCTGCCAGATCGCGCATCTTTCCGGGGGTGATCTCCTGGGCGATCTGGGTAACATTGACCTGGTCTTTCCCCACGTAGAGGGCCCGTTTGTACATCCTCCGGAAGTAGATACCCTCGACCAGCGTCCGGGCCACTTCGGACGATGAGTGGAGGAGGCTCTGGAAGCAGCCGGCATCGTCCAGGCGCATAAACGATGCCGGGTGAGCCCCCCTGATACTCTGGAAGTGCTCGTAGACTGCACGGGAGAACATCATCTCGGCAATTCTGCTCACATGGTGGAAATACACGGCCGGCCGCATCAGGGTGCGGGCTATCAGGAGGGATTCTGCAGCATTGATCCCTCCCTCCCGGATGGCAATCTGGCCGTCGGTGATGACCGTGTTCCGTATCAGACGATGGGCATCGACCGTCCCGTAGGGCACCCCGGTGTAGTGAGCATCGCGGAGGAGGTAATCCATCCGGTCAACGTCCAGCTCGCCGTACAGGATGCCCGAGAGTTCGTGTTCCCCCTTCAGGAGCGCGGATGCCTGCCCGGTGTCGATCCCGTGCCCGTGAAGGATAGCGGAGAGATCGGCGTCTTCTGCGAGCCACGTCGTATCATGGTGCGCCCTCCCACAGAGCTCCTCCATCGCCGGCTCGATGGCATGGGAGAACGGGCCGTGTCCGATATCGTGGATGAGGGCAGTTGAGATGATCAGTTGGCGCTCATCGGGGGAGAGCAGCAGCTGGCGGGCCATCATATCGGCAAGAAACATGGTCCCGAGAGAGTGTTCAAACCGGGTATGGTTGGCTCCCGGGTACACAAGGTAGGAGAAACCGAGCTGGCGAATATAGCGGAGGCGCTGCAGGGCGGGGGCGTCAAGGATGGGCAGGATGTACCCCGGGACCTCGATGTACCCATGGACCGGGTCCTTGATAATCTTCATCCGGTTACCTAAACTGTCTTGATATCGGGCTGATAAATGTATTGAGTGATGATCACCTTCCTTTCCGGAGGAACGGGAACCCCGAAGCTTATCCGGGGTGCCCGGAAACATCTCGCGGACACCGGGATCACGGTGGTCGTGAACACCGCAGAAGATATCTGGATATCGGGCGGCCACCTCTCCCCCGACATCGATACGCTCCTCTACCTCTTCTCAGGCCTGCTCAACACCCGGACGTGGTGGGGAATCGAGGGCGATACCTTCCGGACCCATGAGGAGCTCCTGCGGATGGGTGTTGACGAGTACATCGGTATCGGCGACCGTGACCGGGCGGTTCATATCGCACGGGGGGAGCTCCTGAAGAGCGGCAGCTCCCTCACCGAATCAACCCGCATCCTTCGTGAACGGATGGGGATCATAGCGACCGTCCTCCCGATGACCGATGAGCAGGTGGCCACCCTCATCAGGACCGGGAACCGCGTCATCCACTATCAGGAGTACTGGGTGAAGCACCGCGGATCGCTCCCCATCGACGAAGTCATCCGGTATGCCCCCACCGGCCCTTCGGCTACCGATGAGGTGCTCTCGGCAATCGAATCATCAGATATGGTCATCATCGGCCCGAGCAATCCGGTCACGAGTATTCTCCCCATACTCGAGTGCGAGGGAATCATTCCCGTGCTGATGGACGCATTCGTCATTGCGATAAGCCCGTTTATCGGGGATGCGCCGGTCAGCGGCCCGGCAGCTGCACTGATGCGGGCCCGGGGGCTCTCCCCCGATTCCCTCTCCACGGCAGCGCTCTACCGGGATATCATCGACCTCTTTGTCCAGGATATTCGTGACCCGGTCGATGTGGCAGGGAGCCTGAGGTTCGACACGCTGATGACCGGGGAAGAGCAGAGCGCCTCCCTCGCAAAGGCGCTGCTCGATACCGGAGAGAGCCGGAATTAGGGGAGGAGGGTGAAGGATGCACTCTTCCGGAATGCCGGGACGGTAATTCCCGAAATCTCGACCTGGTACTGGTCGGGCACAAATCCGGTGGTGTCCAGGAGATAGCGCCAGGTATTCCGTGAATCCACGGCACCCTGCTCAACAACAACCGTTGCCGAAACCCCGGAGAACCGGCTGTCTTCGGTCTTGGTGGTGGGACCAAACGATACCGATCGCACTTCGATGAGCAATTCGTTTCCCGGCGCCAGGTTGGTAATGCCAGAAAGGATGATGCGATCCCCCACACGGTATTCTCCACGGGGTTCGAACTCAACCGGTCCACCGAGCGATTCATCGACGGTCGGAGGTACCGTTGGCGGTTCCGGCGTCGTGGGGAGGGGGGTGGGGGCAGGTGTCGCGGGAGGCGGCGCCTCCCGCTCCTGCCCGATGCACCCCCCTGCAAGGATTGCGAGACAGAGGATGATGACTGCCAGTCCGGTTTTCATGAGGGAGGAGTAGAGCATCCACCCATATGAATGTTGGGGAGACTCGAAATAAACCCATTAAAGAGGAGGCAGTGCCAATATGTTCCCGATACCTGCGGGGTGAAGAGAGGATGGAACACGGTGGGAAGGTTCGGGCTCCGGATACCGGGGCCGATATCCGCGAAGAGGTTATGATCGCCCTCAATGCCCGGTTTCCTGTTATGCGGAAGCTGTTTGGGATCCGCAAGATCGGCATCTTCGGATCATTTGCCCGGGGGACCATGCGTCCGGACAGCGATGTGGACATCGAGGTCGAGTTCGAGCAGGGAGCAGAGACCTGGACCAACTTTCTCGGTCTCGCCGAATATCTCGAAGATCTCATCGGACGCCCGGTCGACCTCGTCACGAAGAGGGTGCTTGAGGAGTACCTCTCGGCAGACATTGACGAGGAGCATGCCCGGCAGAACCGGGACAGGGTCTACATCTCCCGGATGGCAGCTGAGTGCGATTTCCTCATCTCGCGGAAAAAGAGTCTCGACTTCAAGGGATTCTCCCGGGATGAGACCCTGAAACGGGCAGCAGTCTGTTCGATCCAGGTGATCGGGGAATGTGCAACCCGCATCTCTCCCGAACAGAAAGGGGCCTCTCCCGGGATCCCGTGGAACCAGCTTGCGGCAATGCGATCGCGGTTTACCCTGCCCTATTTCGGTCCTGACTGGGTGCTGATCTGGGATCTGATCGATTCCGGTATTCCGGGACTGGAACCCCGGATCCGGAGTCTCGCCTCCCGCTCCTGATCCCGGGTACTCTGGTTCTCCTCTCCCGGTCTGACGCGGGAGGCAAAAAGAGATTATCTCTCCCTCCCCACAACTACAGGGTTTATATGCGGATTCCAATACGGGAAGTGACACCTGAAACGGAAACGGCTGAGGTTCTGGGCTGGGTTCATGAAGTCCGGGATCTCGGGGGTCTCACCTTCTTTCTGCTCAGGGACCGGTCCGGGATACTGCAGGTGACCGTCCCGAAGAAAAAGGTCGGGGAGCAGGTGCTTTCTGCCCTCAGGGACGCATCCCGCGAGTCCCTGGTCAGGGTAAAGGGCAGGGTCAAAGCCATCGGGAAGGCCCCTGGCGGCAGAGAGCTCGTTCCTGAAGAATTTGAGGTCGTGTGCAGGAGCGAGAGCCCGCTTCCGCTCGATGTGGTGGAGAAGGTTCCCGCTGAGCTTGATACCCGGCTCGATGCCCGGTTCCTGGATGCCCGCAGGCCGAGGGTTGCGGCAGTCTTCCAGGTCAGGAGCGTAGCTCTTCAGACGGTTTCCGATTTCCTCTATGCCCGCGGATTTGTGAACATCTCCACCCCGAAGATTGTGGCAGCCGCCACAGAGGGAGGGACCGAGCTCTTTCCCATCGCATATTTTGAGAAGGAGGCTTTTCTCAACCAGAGCCCGCAGCTCTACAAGCAGATGATGATGGGGGCCGGGTTCGAGAAGGTCTTTGAGATCGGGCCGATATTCCGGGCAGAAGAGCATAATACCACCAAGCACCTGAACGAGGCCACCTCCATCGATGTCGAGGTCTCCTTTGCCGACCACCATGCAGTGATGGAGCTCCTCGAAGAGCTGATCGTGACCGTGTACCGGGATGTAAACGAACGGTGCAGCAGTGCGCTGGAGGCCCTCGAGATCGGGGCTCTCCCCGTTCCGAAGGCCCCGTTCCCCCGGCTCCCGTACAGCGAAGCCATCCGGATGGCGGCAGAGGCGACCGGTGATCCCATCACATATGGTGACGATATCGGGACTGCCGCCGAGAAGGCCATCGGCGAGCTGATGGGCGAGCACTATTTTGTCGTCGACTGGCCGACCGAGATCAAGCCCTACTACGCCATGCCCTACGAGGACAATCCCACGGTCTGCAAGGCATTCGACCTGATGCATCCCCGGATGGAGCTCTCTTCAGGGGCACAGCGGGTCCACCAGCATGACCTGCTCGTCCGGCAGATCCAGGCCAAGGGACTCAACCCCGATAATTTTGAGTTCTACCTTGAGCCCTTCCGCTACGGCATGCCCCCCCATGCCGGCTGGGGGCTTGGCGCCGAACGCCTGATCATGACCATGCTCTCGCTTGGAAACATCAGGGAAGCGGTCCTCTTCCCGAGAGACCGTCACCGGCTGACACCATGAGCAGGATTCCCCCGGAACCGGTCCTCCCTACGACAGTGGTCGGAAGCTATCCGGTGGTGAAGGGCAGGGGAATCTCCGGACTTATCGATCCGTTCCGGGAAGCGGTGAAGACCGCGGTCGCCGACCAGGTCGCCGCCGGCATCGATATCATCTCAGACGGGCAGGTCCGCGGTGACATGGTCGGTATGTTCACCGGGCTGATCCCCGGTATTCGCGGGAGTGAGGTGATCGGTCCGGTCTCGCCCGCGGCCGGACCAATCACCGTGGCCGATACCCGGTATGCACTCTCCCGGGCTTCCCGGGTCAAGGGAATCATCACCGGACCTACCACCCTCTCCTTCGCCCTCCATATTGCAACACCGTCATACCGGAGCAGGGGGGAGCTCGCTCTCGATCTCGCCCGGGTGCTCGCCCGCGAAGCAGTGCTCCTTGAGGAGGGAGGGGTCTCAATTATCCAGATTGACGAACCTATCCTCTCCACCGGTGCTGCAGATATCGGTACTGCAACCGAGGCACTCCGCATGGTGGCCGGGAACCGGTCTGTTCCGGTCTGCCTGCACGTATGCGGAAACCTTTCCGAGGTCATCGATGACCTTGCCGCCATGCCGGTCGACATCCTTGATGCCGAGTTCGCCCGGTCACCCGAGAACCTGGCGCTGTTCCGGGAAGTGGATCTCGGAGCAAAGATGATTGGGTTCGGGTGCGTCGACTCCTCCCGGCCAGAGGTCGAGGAGATGGATCTCATCCGGACGCGGATAGAGAGAGCACTCACCGTCTTTGCACCGGAGCAGCTGCTGATCGATCCCGATTGCGGTCTCCGGATGCTCTCCCGGGAATCTGCGTTTGGTAAGCTCTCCCGGATGGTGGAAGCAGTCCGGCACATCCGGAAGGATCTCTGAACCACCCCCAACCCGGGAACGGAAGTCAGAGGGTAGCAGCAGCATCCGGGTTCCTATCAGGCTCCCGGCCCGTGATGGTCCACGGGATCCGGTACTGTACTCTCTCCTATGCTGACCGCAGATACTGAAGGGTGAAGGAACCTCAGTAACTCCACATATTTTATTGGCGAAACTCAGACTCCCTTTCCGATGAGAGCGGGAATCCGCCCGGCTTCATGCCCGGATGCTCTAACCGGCGTTCGCTTCACATGAACAAAAAACGAAGATATCCCCGCGTCTACACGACACGGGAAGTGGTCGAGAGCTCGATTCCCTTCTCGGTAATATTGAAAGGGATCAGCCGTTTTGGGACCTGGTTGTTCTTCACCTTATGAACGGCCAGCTGGCGCTCGATTTCAGTAACGAAGGTAACCTCTTTTAATTCGATGACCACATCGGCCATCCTGAGGACACGAATCTCTTCCTGCGGCGGATGGATGTTGGTGTAGAAGATGAACATGATGTTCGCATCGGTTCTCATCGCTTCGGTTCTGGCTGTGGACAGGCAGGAGAGTCCCGCCTCGATACCGTGGTGCAGGATGATCGATGAGAGGGAATCGATCACTATCCGCTGGCCGGTATAGAGCGGGGGGAGCTGGTCAGGAAAGAGCGCCCGTGCATCCTTCATCCCTTCCTCGATCTCGCCATCGATCATCAGGTAGGTGCCGCCCTCCTCCTCCATTTTCCAGAACTGTCGGGCCATCAAATCGATTCCAGTCAGAGGCGAGCCCATTATGAGGATGGTTGTTCCACGGGGAAAGCCACCGCCTAGTACAGGGTCGAGACCAAGGACACCGGTAGCCCTCTTGTTATTTGTCGCCACGCTTCAACTGCCCCCCCTCAGAGTAGTATACTGAATTCTTCATGATAAGGTTTGGCCGGAAATGATTTCTGCATAATCCTCACGGAGTTTCCTCCTCAGGAGCTTCCAGCCATGGGCACGCGGCAGTGAATCCACTGGTATCACCGCTCTCGGCACTTTGTAGCCGGCCAACCGCTCCCGGCAGAATGCGATAAGGTCTGCTCCAGAGAGAGATGCCCCTTCCTCCGGAACCACGGCCGCGACCGGTATCTCACCTCTGCGTTCATCAGGACATCCGAAGACCGCCGCGTCGCGGACCGCCGGATGGGCAAGGATTACATTCTCCACCTCGGTGGGATAGATCTTCCAGCCGGACATGATGATCATGTCCTTTTTCCGATCGGTGATATACAGGATCCCCCCGGTATCCAGGTGCCCGATATCTCCGGAGAGGAACCATCCATCCGGGAGGAACGATTCGGCCGTCGGGCCGGGCATCCCCCAGTAACCCTGTGCAACTGAAGGCCCACGGAGTGCAACCTCGCCGTCTTCTCCGGGCGGCAGGGTGATGGCCGGGTCAGCCGGGTCCACGATCTTCACCTCCGAGTACCCGACCGGGACCCCGACACTCCGGAAGTTCCCCCGGAGGCCGGGCACCCCGGGCAGGGTGACGGTTCCGGTGCCGACAACAACCGTCTCCGAAAGGCCGTACGCATTTGCCACCGGGATCCCATACCGCCGATCAAAGGCCTCCCAGATAGTGGGGAGGAGCTGCCCTCCACCGCTGATGATAACACGGACGGAAGACAGATCTTCCTCTGTTCCGGCCGGAGCGCTGCAGAGCGAGTGGATCACCGGCGGCATGCCCGAGAGCACGGTGATCCGGTATTCCCGGCACCATTCCAGGTACTCCTGAAAGGAGAACCGCTCTATGGTGACATACGTTCCACCGGCCCGAAGGACGGAAAGCCCCCAGCTCACACCGACGTGTCCCATGGGATAGATTCCCAGGTACCGGTCGCCGGGTGTCAGCGAGAGTACCTCGCGCTCAGTCTCCAGTGCAGCGATCCAGTTCCCGTGGGTGAGCATCGCACCCTTGGGACGCCCGGTTGTCCCTGCGGTATACTGGAGCTGGCAGAGATCGTCGTACCGGCAGTTGACGGCATGGAATGTATCGGTGTTCGCAGTGACCGGCTGCCTGACCTCATCAACATTGAGTACGGCTGCCAGTCCGGGTGCCGGATCCCTGACCGCATTCACCACTCCGGCACCATCGCTCCCATGGATCAGCCCCCGGGCTCCGGCATCGGTCAGCATATGGAGGAGTTCATCCTCGTGGTATGCGATATTGGCCGGGACTGCCACGGCCCCGATCCTCCAGATAGCGAAGTAGCTGATAAGGTAGGCGGGAATACTGTCGAGATAGATACAGACCCGGTCTCCTTTCCCGACTCCAAGCTCCATCAGGCTCATGGCTGAGCGGTTCACTTCATCCAGGAGCTCCCGGTATGAGTAGCGTATCCCGCGCGATGGTGCAATCAGCGCAGGCCGATCCCTGATCAGCGCCTTATTGTCAAGAAATGTGGTGATATTCGGCATCTGCAGGCTCCCTGGCTGCTATAACCTCTACAATAGTGTATAGAACTGGTCCATCTTGGTATTTTTCTGTTGCGAAAAAAGAAGATTACTGGTACTCCGGAGGTTGCACCTCGCGCGGAAGCCCTCCCTTGAAATGCTGCTGTATCCGGGAATAGAACTCACGCAGCCGTTCATTCATGGTGGGATGCACCTTGTCAAGGCTCTGCTCGAAGTGCCGGATGGTGACTGTTGTCACCTTTTCCCGCATGGCAAAGATCCCTGCCTCGCGGCAGAGACCTTCGAGATCTGCCCCGACATAGCCGTCGGTCCGCTCTGCAATCGCCGATATGACGGCATCCCGGGGTTCATCACGGAGGGAGAGGGCCCGTTCTGCCATGTGGTCCACCAGGAACTTTCTCCGCTGCCCCCGGTTGAGTTTCCCCTCCTTCTCAGGGACGACCTCTCCGGCGGCAGCAATGGCTTCTTCGAGGGTAAACTCCCGGGAAGTCCCGAGGTGTTCGAGGATGGCATCGAGAGCGGTCTCATCATACTGTTGGGTATGATCAACCAGCACCTCGAGCCTGGAACCCTCAACGGGGGTGTACCGCAAATGAATGGAGAAGATCTTTTTTCTCCCCTCCCGATCCGGCTCTCCGATGTAGACGAGGCGGTCGAACCGTCCCGCCCGGAGCAGGGCGGGATCAACGAGCGTGGGCTGGTTGGTGGCACCCATGACCACCACATCCTTCAGCTCTTCGAGACCGTCAATCTCGGTCAGGATCTGGTTCAGCACCGTCTCCATCACGTGCGAGCCGAGTTCGGAACCGCGGGCAGGGGCCAGGGCATCGAGCTCATCGAAGAAGATGATAGACGGGGCGACCTGGCGGGCCTTCTTGAAAATCTCCCTGACCGCCCGTTCGCTCTCCCCCACCCACTTGGAGAGGAGCTGGGGTCCCCTGATGGCAATGAAATTGGCCCCGCTCTCGTTGGCAACCGCCTTCGCGATCAGTGTTTTTCCGGTTCCCGGAGGACCGAACAGGAGAACCCCCCGCGGCGGGTTGATGCCGAGCTCATCGAAGCGTGCCCGTTCGGTCAGCGGTAATTCCACGGCCTCGCGGATCTCCTGCTTTGCCTCCTCGAGTCCCCCGACATCGTTCCAGGTGACATGGGTGACTTCCAGCATCACCTCCCGCATGGCGCTCGGGCTGACATCCCTGAGGGCAGACCGGAAGTCCCCTGCGTTGACCTCCATCCGGTCGAGGATCTCCTGCGCAATCTCATCGACATCGAGATTGATCTCAGGAAGGTAGCGCCGGAGGGCACGGATGGCCGCCTCCCGGGCAAGGGCGGCAAGATCGGCCCCTACAAACCCGTGGGTCCGCTGTCCAAGCCCCTCAAGGCTCACATCCCCGGCCAGCGGCATTCCGCGGGTATGGATCTTCATGATCTCGATCCGGTCCGGTTCGCTCGGGACCCCGATCTCGATCTCGCGGTCGAAGCGTCCCGGACGACGGAGTGCGGGATCGATGGCATCGACCCGGTTGGTGGCTCCGATCACGACCACCTGCCCCCGCTCCTCGAGCCCGTCCATCATGGTGAGGAGCTGGGCGACCACCCGGCGTTCCACCTCGCCGGTCACCTCCTCCCTCCGCGGAGTGATGGAATCCAGCTCATCGATGAAGATGATGGAAGGGGCGTTCTGCTCCGCCTCTTCAAAGATCTCCCTGAGCTTCTGCTCGCTCTCCCCGTAGTACTTCGAGATAACTTCCGGGCCGGCAATGGAGATGAAATGTGCCCCGCTCTCGCTCGCCACCGCCTTGGCAATCAGGGTCTTCCCTGTTCCCGGCGGGCCGTACAGGAGAACCCCTTTCGGGGGTTCGATCCCCAGCTTCTGGAAAAGCTCCGGATGGCGCATCGGGAGCTCGATCATCTCCCGCACTCGCTGGAGCTCATCCTTCAGCCCGCCAATATCCTCGTAGGAGATCCGTTTCAGCCCCTCAAAACCCGCGGCCGGTTTCTCGCTGAATTCTATCTCGGTATTCTTGGTGATGATGACGGCCTGCTCCGGCTCGATCTCGACAACCTTGTAGGACACGATCTGGGGCTGGAGAAACGGCAGCCCGATCATGATGGGTACCGAATCGTTCTTGATGACAGGAAAATCGATCAGGGCGTTCAGGACGTTGGGGTTGTTGCTGACCGGAATGTTCCGGGGCAGATCCTCGGGAGGGGCGAGAACAACCCGTTTTGCTTCGATCTCATCCCTGATGGGGGTGATCCGGACCGTGTCTCCAATGCTCACGCCGGCATTGGTCCTGGTGAAATTGTCAATCCTGGCCTTGTTCTGGTTCCAGTCCTCTACCAGCGACCGCCAGACCTTGGCGACTGTCCGCCGTTTCCCTTCCACTGCAACGATATCGCCGGGAGATATTTTCAGGTACAGCATGGTTTCAGGGTCGAGCCGGGCCTTTCCACCACCCTGGTCCCCGGGATACGCGCTATCAACCTTCAAAAAAATCTCGGGCATCACCTTAAAAGTCATATACACAGGGATTTATAAGTACTGTTGATTTATGCGCCTGCTCGTCTTCGATCCCTTCCGTGGCGCTGCCGGGGATATGGTAACCGCCGCTCTCCTGCATCTTGGTGCAGACCGGGAGGCCGTGGTGACGGCAATGGCCTCCGTGGTAGGTGAGCCTGAGATCACCCTGGTGGACCGGTCCGGAATCCGAGCCCTCTCCCTGAAGACCCGTGCCCGGCCTGTCCGGAGGACATTCGATGAGGTCATCAACCGGGTAAACGGTGCCTGTGCCCCGGAAGAGACAATTGCCATGGCCATCCGGGTTTTTGAACGAATCGAACGGGCAGAGCGGGAAATCCACGGAGAACCTGCTCACTTCCATGAGGTCGGGGCGGATGATGCCGTCGCCGATGTAGTCGGGGCCTGCACCGCATTTGGTTCCCTTGCACCGGACGGCTGCGTTGTTCTCCCGGTTTCTCTCGGTGGAGGATCTATCTCCTGTTCCCATGGGACCTACCCGGTTCCTGCTCCGGCCACCCTTGCGATCCTCCGGGAATCGGGACTTGCCGTATCTTTCGGCACCGCAGCCGACGGTGAACTCTGTACACCCACAGGGGCCGCCCTCCTCTCCGAATTCTCAACCCTTCCGTACATCCGGGATCTCCGGTATTCGGTGCTCACTGTCGGATATGGCGCCGGTTCCCGGAACCCGGAGGATGTCCCGAACGTACTCAGGGCCATGGTGGCTGAGAGTACCGAACCCATGGAGACGGACACCGTAGACATCCTCGAGACCAATGTCGATGATGTGAGCGCCGAAGTCATCGCCTATACCTTCTCACGACTAATGGACGAGGGAGCCTATGATGTCAGTGCCTTTCCCTGCACCATGAAGAAGGGGAGACCCGGACACCTCATCCGGGTCGTTGCACCGGAGGGATACGGGGGGCGGCTGGCCTCCGTCATGGCGACAGAACTGGGCACTCTCGGGATCCGCTGCATCCAGGCGGTGCACCGGTTTGCCGCTGAGCGCTCGGTCCGGGAGGTGCCGGTGACTATCCAGGGGAGAGAGCGGATGGTGCACGTGAAGTGCGGCCTCCTCCGCGGGAAGATCTTCTCACTCAAAGCCGAGTACGATGATACCAGCGCCATTGCCCGGGAGACGGGGCTCCCTGTGCGGATCATTGCCCGGATGGCCGAATCCATGGCCTGGGAACTGGTCAGGAAGTCGGACTGATGAAAGACGAACGGTTGAGCACAGGTGAGCCCGTCCTTGACGATCTCCTCGGAGGCGGCCTCGAACCCAGGATCATCACTCAGTTCTACGGGGGACCGGCCAGCGGGAAGAGTGTGCTCTGCATCATCGCAGCGGTCAGTTGTCTGCGGGCCGGAAAGGAGGTTATCTTCATCGATACGGAAGGGTTCTCTATTGAACGATTCCGGCAGGTTGCCGGTGACGAGGCCGAAGCGCTCGCCAGCGGGCTGATCCTGTACGAACCTCATGATTTTGAACAGCAGGGGATCATGATCGCGGGTATCGGGCGCCACCTTGCAGGGGGCAGGATCGGTCTGATCGTCATGGACTCGGCCACCGGCCTCTACCGCACCCGTCTGGAGAAGGGCACGGACACCATGCAGCGCTTGTCCCGGCAAATCGTCCATCTCCTCGGGTATGCAAAGAAGTATAACATCCCGGTCCTCATCACCAACCAGGTCTACATGGATGTCCAGAGGAACGTCTTTGTAGGGCTCGGCGGCACTGCCCTCGCCCATATCTCCAAGGTAATTGTGCGGATTGACCGGTTGAATGGAAGCCGGAAGGCTGTTCTTGAAAAACACCGGTCACGCCCTGGCGGTGGTTCGTTAGTCTTTGATATCGTGGAACGCGGCATCGCGGTCCGGGAGCGTGCGAATGAGATCCAGTAGGGTGAGAGAGAGGATATATTCCCCGAAGAGGCTGGTGGCGGCCGGTTTCATCGTCTCCGTTCTCCTGGCCCTGCTGATGCTTGCCGGCTGTGCAGACAGCCCCGGCGGCGGCACTGATGACTCCTGGCGGACAACGGAGCTCACCGATGTCCGCACCGGTGAAGTTTTCTCGGTGAATAGGTACTCTGATCGCCCCGTGTTCATCCAGACCTTTACCATCACCTGCCCGGTCTGTATGAAGCAGCAGGAGGAGATTACCCGGCTGGAAGCGGGGGGGACCATCCCGTTTGTCCTGATCGGTCTTGATATCGATCCGAATGGTGATGCCGGATCGCTCCTCCGCTACACTGAACAGAAGGGATATACCGGCCGGTATGCCCGTTCACCTCCTGTCATGACCCGGTCGCTGCTCGACCGGTTCGGGATGACCGTGCTCTCCCCGGCCCAGGCTCCCCTCATCCTGGTGTGCCCGGACGGTACGGCAGGGCTGCTCTCCCCCGGAATCAAGAGCGCCGCAGATCTCTCGCAGGTTCTCTCCGGGTGCCGGTAATGCTTTCAGACTGGGGTATCGCATTCGCCGCCGGGCTCCTTGCACCGCTCGGGGCGGTATGCGTCCTTCCCCTCTATCCCGGATACCTCTCCTTCCTCTCCGGGCAGGCCGGAGCTGCAGAGGGGCTGCGGGCGCGTATCCTCCTTGGCCTCATCGCCGGCGGGGGAATTCTCGTATCCATGCTGGCCTTTGGCCTGATCGTGGTATCCATCCTCGCCCTTCCCCTCTCCGGGGCTCTGGGCATCATCTCGCCGGCCGCCTACACCCTGCTGCTGGTCATCGGCCTGCTCCTCATGACAGGCTGGAGCCCGGAGATCCCCCTGCCGTCACCGCAGATCCCTGCGGAAAAGAGCCCGTTTCTCGGCGCTTTCGTGTTCGGCCTCTTCTTTGGGATCCTGATCCTTCCCTGCAATGCCGCCCCGGTCGCTATCCTGCTTGCCCTGTCCACCAGTGCGCTGGGGTTCCTCTCCAGCCTGACAAGCTTTATCCTTTTCGGTGCCGGGATGGCCGTGCCCCTCATCGCTTTATCTGCTCTCTCGACACTGAGGGGGAACCAGGCATCGGCTTATCTTGTGAAGCACCGGCGGACGGTCAACCTGCTGACAGGCGCCCTGATGGTCGCGGTGTCCGTATACTACCTCTTCGGGGTCTTCCGGGTGCAGGATATACTATAGAAGATCACCCCCGTTCACTAAAGAGGGGCCTGGAATCAGTCGGGCGGAGTTACAGAAGAGAAAGAACTGTTCCGGTGCCGGGGCCGGCACCAGGATCTTCCGGCAGGAGTATTGCCGGAAACATTCAGAAGCTGATGACGCCCTTGAATACCGTTGTTGCGGGGCCGGTTGTTTTCGTAACCTCTCCCAGGTTGATGATGAGGGCCCCCCCCTGCGTTTCGACCGTGACCGGAGATGTGACATACCCGAGCCGGTGGGCGACAGCTGCGGCGGCTGTTGCCCCGGTCCCGCAGGAGAGAGTCTCTCCCTCGACTCCCCGCTCAAAGGTCCTGATCCTGAGGGTGTCTCCTCCTGCCCGCTCCACGAAGTTGACATTTGCCCCTTTGGGAAACGTCCGGTGATGCCGGATCGCGGGACCGGCCTCTTCCGGATTGACGGATTGGATATCCTCGACGAATACAACCGCATGAGGTACCCCGGTGTTCACCGCATACACCTCGGAGCCTTCAATGGTTTCCCGGTACTCCCCAACGCCTGTCGCCGGGATGTCCTTCCGGTCAAACTTCGGCTCGGGCATATCGATGGTGGCCATGAAGGTATCATCTTCGTACCCCATCTCCACACGGATGATCCCGGCCAGAGTCTCGACCGAGCAGGCTTTCTTAACATATCCGGTATCGAAGGCATACTTGACAAAACAGCGGATTCCGTTCCCGCACATCTCAGCCTCGCTCTCGTCCGGCTGGAAGAGACGCATCCGGAGGTCGGCCTTTGCCGACCGCTGGATGTAGAGTACCCCGTCCCCTCCGATGCCAAACCGCCGGTCACAGTACAGGGCGGCAAACTGGGCCTTCATCTCATCCGGAATGCACTGGCACCCGTATTCGTCGATCAGGATAAAATCATTCCCGTTTCCATGCAGTTTCATGAACTCCAGTTCCATACCATCTCCTCGGTCAGATAGTCTCCCGTATATCGGGGATCTTTATTCCGTTTGCGGTAAATCATCCGGGCACCCGTCAGCCGGTGACCACTGCCAAGAACACCCTCTCGTCCTGAAAAACGGGACCGGATGTGGTCTGAACGCGGAGACCGGTGCCAGGTCATCCCTTCCCTGCTGTCATGCCGGACGATTTCTTCCGGGGTAATCTCCGGCTGCCCGGATTCGGTATCGCTCATAGCCACCCGCCCGCCCCGGTGAACTCGTCGATCTCCCAGCCCAGGTAATCCCTGATAATGAGGTAGGCCATCTGAGGGGGGATTGCTCCTTCTTCGGTCACGATCAGGTCAATGTATCCCGGAGGGGTCACATCGAATGCCGGGTTCCGCACCCTGACCAGGGGGAGCGCTGCAGCGATCTCCGGCGGTAGCACTTCAGCCGCATCCCGCTCCTCGATCGCAATAAATTCGCCGAGAATCGTGCGGGGGGCAAATTTGTAGGTCTCGGCAGTGACCATTACCGAAGTCCGCGATTCATGAGCGGCCAGCGCTATCTGCGATGTCCCGATCTTGTTAATCACCGCACCATTGACCGTGACGGCGTCGGCCCCTACCACCACGAGGTCAACCTTCTTCATGAAGTACCGGGCTGCAGAATCGACGATGAAGCTGGTCGCAATCCCCGCATCGTTCAGGGTTCTGATGGTGAGGTGCCCCTGGTTACGGGGCCGCACCTCGGTGGCAAAGACTTCAAAACTGGTGCCGTTCAGATGGGCCTGGATGAGGCAGGCAAGCGCTGTTTCGGAATTGCAGTGGGTCATCACCACATCCCCGTCCCTGATGTGCCGTGCCCCGATCGTCCCGATCCTTTCGACAGCCTGTCCGGACGTGCTGAGGAAACGGGTGCAGGCCGCGGAGAACCGCTGTTTTGCCTCAGTTACCGAGTGGATATCGCCGGAGAGCGAGCTCATGACCAGGTGGACGGCATTCGGGAGGGAGACCGCCGTCGGTCTCGTGGAGAGCAGCACCTGTGCGGCCTCATCCATTGCATCCCTGAACCCCGGGAAATCCGTGGCGGTGACACCATCAGCATGATCCTTCAATGCAGTTACCGCTGCCCGTGCAATCCTGCCTGCACCCCGGATTTCCATCTTCTTTATTTTCTCTGCAGTACCAGTTACGGTCATGGACGTACTGATCATAACATGCCAATCTGTTACAAAGAACTTTGCGGGATGATTCATGTCGGTTGCAGTGGTATTTGACAGTGCGGGAACGCTCCTCCATACGTACCGGGTGGCAAAAGACATAGCCGGGCAGCAGCTCCTGCCGGGAATCGAGACTGTCACCCTGACCTTTAGTTCACCGGACCGGGTCCTCGTAATCATTCACGTCCATTCGCGGGAGGTCATTGCGGCAGACCCGTCCGAGCTCCTCTCAACCTACCTCGTCTCCCACCATGCCGGGTTTGGTATCAGCTGTACCCGGAAGATAACGACGGCAGATGAGATTGGTGATGCGCTGTATACCGACACACGGGCGACTATCGGTGACCTCCAGGACTGTATCAGGAATGTCTGGGCGGTCTGCAAACGGGAGGAGGTAGTCACCCTGAACAGCGGCGTAATCCTGAACATGGCCTCGGATTCGATTGAGTTTACCGTCACCACCGGGGGGAGGCCGTTCGAAGGGGCGATGGAGGCCATCCGGGAGCTTCACTCCCTTGGGGTCCCGACCTTCATCGCCTCGGGAGACAGGGTGACGAAACTCGAGAAGATGGCCGATTACCTGGGGATCCCCCGGGACCGGGTATACGGGGTGGCAACACCCACTGTGAAAGCCCAGATCGTAACCGATCTCAAGGAAGAGTATGACCAGGTGGTGATGGTGGGAGACGGGATTAATGACCTCTGTGCCATGAAACGGGCGGATGTGGCAATCCTTTCGGAGCAACAGCCGGGAGACAAACCTGCCGAGCTCTACCAGGCGGCCCACCATATCGTAAAAAATGTCAGGGATGTGGTGGAAATCGTGAAAAACCTCAAAACGGTGTGATCGCCCGTTTTGTCTTTATATAAAAAGTAATATGTCCTGAATGCAATATTAGGATATGAGAGGAGAGGAATGAAGCCACTTATCACGGTAGACAATCTCTGCATGGACTTTGAGGGTAAACGGGTCCTTGATAGTATTTCTTTTGAGATAGGAGAAGGGGAAGTCCTCGGAATTATCGGGCGGAGCGGTGCGGGAAAGACCGTCCTGATGCATCTCATACGGGGTGTTGAACAACCACCTACTTCGGGATCAATTGTCTACCATGTTGCCGCCTGCGATTCGTGTGAATTTGTCGCTGTGGGGAGTACTGCAGGAAAAGCATGTCCGAAGTGTAACGGGACGCTGAAAGAGCTGGATGTTGATTTTTGGGACGAACGCAACAGCGCCATGAAGCGCCGTATTATGAAGAGCACGGCGATCATGTTCCAGAGGACGTTTGCGCTCTATGGAAATGACCGTGTGATTGAGAACATCCTTCACGCTCTCGATGATATCAACTATCCCCAGGACAAGTCGATCACCAGAGCCGCTGACCTTGTGGACCAGGTCCGGCTCTCCCATCGCATGATGCATATCGCCAGGGACCTTTCCGGGGGAGAAAAGCAGCGGGTTGTCCTCGCCCGCCAGCTGGCGAAGGAACCGTTCCTCCTTTTTGCCGATGAGCCGACCGGGACGCTCGACCCGCAGACTGCCCACCTTGTTCACACCATGCTGACCGAAGCTGCAGAAACCAATAACATGGGGATGGTGGTTACCTCTCACTTCTCACAGGTCATCGAGGAGGTTGCTGACCGTGCGATGCTCCTCGAGGAGGGCAGGGTGGTCATACTCGGGAGTCCGGCAGACGTCATCAGTAAGTTCATGGAAGGCCTCTCCGACACCGAAGAATACGAAAGCCCGAAACTGGGAGATTACATCCTGAACGCCCGGGATGTGTACAAACGGTACATCTCCGTTGACCGCGGTGTGGTCAGGGCGGTGAACGGGGTAACCTTCGAGGTAGCTGCACGGGAAATTTTCGGCATTATCGGGAAGAGTGGTGCCGGGAAGACCACCCTCTCCCGTATCATCGCAGGGATCATCGAACCGACGTCCGGAGAGATGAATATCAGGATTGGGGATGACCTCGTTGACATGACCAAGCCCGGGATCGAAAACCGGGGGCGGGCAAAAGGGTATATCGGCCTGCTCCACCAGGAGTATGATCTCTATCCCCACCGGACTGTTCTCGACAATCTCACCGATGCGATCGGGCTTGAATTCCCGAAGGAACTCGCTATGCGCAAAGCTATCCTGACCCTCCGGATGGCAGGATTCACCGAGGCCAAGAGCAGGGAGATCCTTGACCGTCATCCAGGGCAGCTCTCCGAGGGGGAGCGGCATCGCGTAGCTCTTGCCCAGGTTCTCATCCGTGAACCACGGCTGATAATCCTTGATGAGCCGACCGGCACCATGGACCCGCTTACCAAGATCGACGTCAAACATTCCATTCTCCATGCAAGGGGCGAGATGGATGAAACCTTCATTGTGGTATCCCATGATATGGACTTTGTCAAGGACATCTGTGACCGGCTGGCCCTCATGCGGGGGGGCAAAATTATCCAGATCGGCAAGACCGACGAGGTGCTGGACAGTCTGACAGAAGACGAGCGCAAGATCATGGGGAAGGCTGACGTGAAGGGATGACCACCATCACCATCCATCTCGATGGGGCGAAGTCCGAGATAGAAGGTGAACAACGGCTGGGAGCGATCATATCCGATCGGGATCCGCGCTGCTCGGTCGCTGTGATCCGTCAGGCATCACGGGAATCAGCCCGGACGTCCAGCTACCGGGTTACGACCAGCAGAGGGGAGATTATTGTCGAACCTGTAGGGGAAGGTGCACCTCTATTCGATTCTCCTGGTTTTTCCAGACGGTATCAGATCCACTGGCATGATCGGTACGCTGCAGCATTCGGCCCCTTTGCCAGTGAGATCCGGCCGGCCCGTATGCCCCACCTGTATGAACGCGGCGATGTCATCCTTGGCTGCGGCGGGTATGATCCCAAACGATCCTACCTGATATTTTCCAAGATGCGCCATTCGGCAGACTTTGGCGCCGGTAGTGACGGGGGGGTCATCGGCAGGGTGGTCAGCGGCATGGGGGTGCTCGACCGGTGGGAAACCGGCGATACCATTACCCGGATCGAACAGGTAATCAGCTGGGCTGATACTACTACCCGGTCGTTTACCACAACGGATCGCGATCTCATTCTTGAGGATGGGATGGAGATTGTGACCCGGGTAATGATTACGGCCGAGGGGTTCTCCGCGGATAAGATCGACACCACCACTGCTGAGAGTGTCGAGCACCTGCTCCTCGCCCTCCGGGAGGGGTTATTCTCTGTCAGCCGTTCGGGAAGCACCCACATCGTGGACCTCTCCCGGAGTGAGACTGATGTTCCGGAAGAACTCCGCCTCCCTCGCCGGGAGGGGGTCGTTACGGTGCGTACGAGGGGAAAGAGCAGGGGAGGCATCTATCTCTACACTGAGGATATTCCGGCCTCTCCGGCTCATACCGTCGTAGGGCAGATCACGCAGGGATTAGAGCTCGCCCGGCTCACCCGTGAAGGCGACACCCTCTGCGTGACCGTCCAGCCTGAGCGGTTTGACCTGATAGGAAAACCACTTTCACAGGCGCAGCAGATTGCCGGAGAACGTGGAATCCGCCTCGCCATTGATGCCGTTGAGGGAGAGCGGGTGGTCGTCGACCAGGTTCCTGCGACAACGCTCGAAAGCCTGCAGGCCCGCCGGGTTGAGCTCACCACGGTCCTTTTCGAGAAAGTGATCGACATCTCACTTGATGATGCTCATGCCCCGGCATCCTGCGAGATCTTCCGCACGCTGACCGGACTCCACCAGCACAGGGTGGGAAGACTCCCCTTCTTCTTCCATTTTGAGGATGTTTATCTCTTCAAGCCCTCCATACCAAAAGGGGTAAAGATCATCCCGGAAAATATTCCCCAGGACACGGTCCCGGCAGCGACCCTCGCCATCACCAATGATTCGCGGAGGGGGTCGGGGCTGGTGGGGATCCGGACCACCGACAACAGTGAATTTGGACCGACCTCGGAGCCGTTTGAAGGTACCAATGTCATCGGGCGAATTCTTGAACCGGAAAAGCTGAAGGATTACCAGGAGAAAGAGACGGTATTCATACGTGAGGCGGGGAAATGAAGGAATACACGCCGCGATATGTAGGCACGGTTACCAAATATGTCTTTGTGGAATCGCCGGACATGACCCCGTCTGATCTCGCTATCAGGGCATACGAGATCTCCAAGGGGGTTATGATCAAAGAGACCTGCTTCGGTCTCCAGATCACGGGCAGCAAGGAGGAAGTTGATCAGATCATTGCCCGCCTCAGGGAATTTGACCCGTCGCATATCTTTGTCAAGGATCGTGGGTTCCCACCAGGTGATCCGCGGCGGTGCCGTGCAAACCTTGGTGGAGCACGGCCGGGATACTACGGGCACGAGTTCGAGATCTCCCTCATCAGGCACGTATCAAAAGGTATCCAGGAACTTCCGGGCAGGGCTCCGGATCAGCCGGTGCACCCACCCGAAGCCACCGGCCCTGCCGGACTGGATGCCAGGAAACTTCAGAAGATCATCGAATCGCAGGAGTCCTGACGATGGCGAAGGTTTTTATTTACCCGACAACCAGCCTCATCCTCTCCGATCTTGTGGCCAGGTTCGGCCATCAACCGCTCTCCGCGGCACTCCAGGTGCGGGAGAATATCCAGACCGCCGGTCTTGAATCACCACCGCTCCAGATTACCCCGGAAGACCCTAAAAAGGGGCTGAAGTATGCGGCGGTGGAGGTTCCCTCGGGAGTACGGGGACGGATGTCTCTCTATGGTCCGATGATCGAGGAGGCCGAGGCGGCAGTCATCATTCATGATGCCGATTTCTCTTTCGGCTGCATGGGATGTGCACGGACAAATGAACTGATCCAGTTTCTCCTCAGGAAGCGGGAGATCCCGATCCTCGATCTCCGGTACCCACGGAGTGACGAGGAAGGAGTTGAATTTGTAGCCGCGATTAAAAAATTCCTGGAGGAGCTCCCGGGAGGCGGGGTATGAGCAAGGTCCGGATCGCCCAGCTCTCCTGCGGGCCGGAATACAGCGGGGTCCAGAATGAGATCGCTGAGGCTGCACGATCGGTCGATGCCGAGATCTTCTTTCCGGATATCACTCTGAAAGATATCAGGTCCGGGTTTGATATGTTCGGCCTTGATGTCCGGAGCCCGGACCTGAAGCTGGCCATTGCCCGTGCACGGGCACTGGTCGAGGGAACTGTCGAGGCCGACGCGGTCTTCATTGCCACGTGTTTCCGGTGCGCAGAGGCGGCAATCGTCCGAAACGAACTCCGGCGCTACATTCATGAGAATTCCCGCCTTCCGGTGGTCAGCTACTCGTTCACCGAGCGTACCACTGCGGGAACGCTGCTTACCCGGATGGAGGCCCTCACCACCATCGCCAGGAGGAGGGCGCTCCTCGCCCGTGAGGTGCAGGAAGGTATCACCATGGGTGTGGACAGCGGGTCGAGCACCACCAAGGCGGTGGTCATGCGGGACAACCAGATCATCGGCACCGGCTGGCTTCCCACCATCGCTGTGCTGAAGAGTGCAGAGGACGCTATTGAACTTGCCCTGAAGGAGGCGGGGATACCCCGCGATGAGATCCAGGCTGTCGGAACCACCGGATACGGCCGGTTCCTGGTCGGGGAGAAGATCGGTGCGGACCTGATCCAGGAAGAACTCACCGTCAACTCCAAGGGGGCCGTCTACCTGGCCGATTCCCAGCACGGCCCATCAACGGTCATCGATATCGGCGGCATGGACAACAAGGCCATCAGCGTCCAGGATGGTATTCCGGGATCGTTCACCATGGGTGGCATCTGTGCGGGAGCGAGCGGGCGGTTCCTGGAGATGACTGCAAAACGTCTGGGTGTGGACATCACCGAGCTCGGCCCGCTTGCCATGAAGGGAATGTCGACCATGGTGCCCATGAACAGCTACTGCATCGTCTTCGGGACCCAGAGCCTGGTCAACGCACTGGCCGCGGGCAGCACTCCGGAAGACGTTGCTGCTGCCGCCTGTCACAGCGTTGCAGAACAGGTGTTCGAGCAGCAGCTCCAGGAAGTTGATATCAAGGAGCCGGTGCTCATGGTCGGAGGAACATCACTGATCCAGGGACTGGTACGGGCAATGGGGGACCTGCTGCAGACGGACATTCTCGTCCCCCCCCACTCGCAGTACATCGGTGCGGTGGGATCGGCCCTCCTTGCATCCGGGTTTATCAGGGAACCATAGATGGAACAGGTTGAGTACTTTGAAGTGGAGTGCACTGAAGAGACCGGAGGGGCCTATTACCGCCGTATTGCTGATGTGGTGCTCCTCGACCATAACCTCATCCGGGTTATTAAGAAACTCCATATCTCTATCGATCCCGGCGTGCCCATCTTTATCGCCGTCGGGGTCACCAGGAAACTTCCGGGTGTCGTTCGCCTCCGTGATTTTGCCGAGGTGAATGCGACAGGACAGAAGATAATTATCTCAATTGGTGATGAGACCCACCTTGCACCCCTCCTGCAGATCCTCTGGGAACGGTACGGCAAGGAGTCCGTTGAGCAGCCTGACAGGTTCACCATCGTCCTTTCAGCTGAGGGTCAGGAATCGGGAGATATCGAGGATCTCCCGGTTTTTGATCCGACTGAGTCCATCTACAAGGATCTTATCTATGCCCTGATGGTGATCCAGCCCGAGGGATTTAAAGTGCGCCGGCAGTGGTACGGAAAGGAGAAGTTCTACCTGGTGGCCAGCGAGGACACCCTTCCCGAAAATATCGAAGACCTGGTCCGGGAGAAATTCGCCCTGATGGGGGAGCGCCTGTGAATCTTGTTCCGGTCACCTACAAGGGTGGCATTTACCGGCATGACGAGATAATCGATCTCATCGATGACCTGGGAGGCTATATCATCCAGAAGCATGTTCTTGCCCAGGAAGTCGTGCTCCAGGCCCTGGTACCGAAGGAAGATATCGGGTTGATCGCAGCGATCGCCAAGCCGCTGACCGGAGAGATAACCCCATCACCGCTCGTGGGAACCGAGATTGCAGTGGTGACCATGAGTCTTGAGATTCACCACCTGCCCCATGCCTCGTGCGATGTGGCCGAGTATATCCGGAGATTCGGGGCAAAGACCAACATGGTCGGTCTCGCCCGGGGATTCGGCAAGCGAATTGCCCAGATGAATGATGAAGAGCGGGATGTGATCAACGAACATGACCTCGCCGTCTACCTGCTCGGGGACTTCGAGACCTGCATTCAACAGAAGTTTCCGGTCCTCAGGCGGGGGATCGAAATACCGATGGTGGTGTGCGGAGGTCCGTCACGTGAGACCCTGCAGCGGATCATCGACCCGCCGGTTGATGGATATGTCGGGAATGTCGGACGGTTCATGCACCGGACAAAAGAATCGGAGGAACTCACCAAGCTCGATGAGGTAGTGGAAGAGATCACCCGTGTTCTTGACAGGAAGAGGGAAGAGATTGCAAAAGATCCCCCTTCCGTCTCTCCGGCACGCCTGATGGATGTCATCAACGAACAGGTTGACGAGATACACGAGGTCTTTTCCCCGACCCCCATCACTGTTCAGATGACCGGGCTCCGGGTAAAGCTCCCCTACGATACCTTTGCGCGAGTACTGAGAGATATCCCCATAGAAGAGGGTGTCACCATAGGGGAGATTGCAGATATTGTACCCTCGCGGATGCGGGACTATATCCTGATACGTATCAGGCCGTTTTCTGAAACCAATATCATGGTCTGAAGAGGAGAGTCCCCCCCTCACTGCATCACGACCCGGGCCAGCTCGAAGTACTGGTATCCCGGAGCTCTGACCGGTTCAGTCGTAAACTTCCAGGTCTTTCCCGCAGGGATATATTCGACGCTGGCATGGGCATTGACGAGAATGTTGCCGTTCGCATCAAAGATGGTATAGGTCACATGGAGGAAGTTCAGGGTTCCCGGACCCTCGTTCTTGATCCTCCCGGAGATGGTCACCATTCCGGATGCATCTTTTGTCCCGGTTGCCTCAATGTAGGTGAGCGAGTTTTCCGGTGGTTCAGTGATGAGGACATATCCGTATGACCGCTCGATATAGCCTGATGAGGGAACTTCAACTGCGATACCTCTTCCGACGGTAACGGATGTAGGGACGGCCGACACGGTCACCGTTGCTGTCGGGATCTCTCCCGGACTGGTCGGTGGTGCCGGACCTCCTCCTCCGGGATAGGGCTCGAGGCATCCGGCTGAAATAAGGATTGCCACCAGGAAGAGCGACAGGAGCAGCCCGGCCGAAACAGAAGAGAACAGGCGCCTCACACACCAGATACTACGGATCATACGTAGGCTATGCACAAAAGAACCTTAAGTATCCTTGGATAGCATGGCTCGGTTAAGAAAAAAGAGGTCAGCAGGTATGCAGGATCCACAACTTCCGGTTGACATCCGGTGAGATGTGGGAGATTCCGTGATGTTCCGCAAACAGCAGATTCTGTCGAACTGCCTCCCGGAGATCTTCATCCGTGATTCCGTATGCCTGGTGCTGCACCAGTTCCTGGAAATAGATCACCTCTCCTTCTGCTGAGAATTTCACCAGAACCAGGCCATGAAGAAGTTCTCTGACACTGTAGGATGCGGATCTGATTGGCTCATTTCCTGAGTGAGACTCTGCAGCCACCGGATCTCCGCTCCAGCCCCGTAATCATTCACCTTTGGTGCGACCGGAGCCTCTCTGTTCCATCTCTGAACCGGGCATTGTTCTCTTCATCTTCGATGATGGAAGATACAAAAATATTACTCTCCTATGACGGTTCAGGAGTGGATTCCGGGATAGAAGAGGTAAAAAATTTAGGAGTGGAGTGGGGGGCTGACGTCATCGGGTGCATTGGCAACGATGATATCGGTGAGCAGGTCGATGACAGGAACAAGAACGCCGGGCACGGCAGTCTCCTCCATCCGGATGGTCTTTCCTCCATAGGTGAGAGAGTATGAGTAGAAGTCGGCTCCCTCCTGTGGGGCACGGTACTCATCCTGCAGGTCTGTTCCATCCACCAGGGCAAGGAGAAGGACAAGACGGTCCAAAGTCTCCTCCGGCACTTCGACCAGAGTTGTATACTCCTTCCTGCTCACCCGTGCCGAGCCATCCTCATACAGGATGAGATGATCTGAACACCCGGCAAATCCTCCGTTCCGGGAAAATTCGAGCAGCACCTCCTGCCCGGCCGATCCCGCATTCATCGTTCTGATGCTGATCAGCTCGACCGGGATGCCCCACATTGCGGTGTTGCTGATGTCCTGCCGTTCCCGGGCGGTAAACTCTACCGGTAACCCGTCAACCCTGAATTCAGGTGCGAGGTTCATGGGGAGGTACTTTTCACCGGTTGGCGTGATGATCCCATAGAACCCGCCTTCAAGGTCGATGTACCGGACTGTGCCCTGTTTGGAGAAGCTGCGGTCGATTTTTTCACTTGAGATCAGGTGGATTGTCCTTCCCCACATGGTGATCCCCGGTTCCTGATTCCCAATCATCGCGGTGAACCTGATGGTTATGCCATCAGCAAGGAGAGCACGGGGGAGGTTATCCGGGATGAACCGCTCACCGGATGATGTCACAATTCCATAGAACCCCCCCTCGAGATCGATGAACCGGACGGTTCCTTCCCCGGAGTAGATCCTGGAGATTCCGGATATCGCACCCTGGTGTTTCCCGATCAGGTCATCCATCAGCGTGCTCCGGTTCCGGGAAGCCGCTTCCCTCACCACGGGCCAGCTGAAGCCGGAATCAGGAAGGAGAACCGGCTGGATACCCGGCCCTGAACGGATTCCCTGGATGAGCGCGTCCCGGTCAACACGGGACGGGGATATCATTCCCCTGGCAGGCCATGCAGGTTGGGTAGTTCCAATGGCGGTTCCTGGTGTATCGTGTCCAACAATGAGATCTGAGGCCCCGTGGGCTTCGAGTATTGATGTTAATCTGGTCTGCCGGTCGGCATCCGCTGAAGCCGATACCGGTGTGATCGCGGTGATAAGAAAAGCACCAGCGATCAGGAGAGACAGGATTTGCAGAAAATCCATTCTGTCTTTCATGGTATTCCTCAGTGTTCCACCAATGGGAACCGATCATATATCAGGCCGTTTTCGATAAAAAGTTCCCGTAAAGTGCGAATTTTTTCGAAGTTACCGGCCTGATCCTCAGTTTTATTCATATGGCACCGGAACGAAAGTTAGGAATATTATGTCCGATCTGTCCGATTTTGAACAGAACCTCCGGCATATCAGTGAGCAGGGCGGGGAACTGACCGCGAAAGAGTGGATGCAGAGTATCGAGGCTGAGTACGGGCGGGCACCCCTCATCTTCAAGCGGATGGCCGAACGTCCGGAAGTCCTGATCTCCCATCTTCTGTATAAAGGGACGGTCACCAGGACCAGCGCGATGGAGCCCAAGTATGTCGAGCTCATCAGCATGGCGGTGGGAGCTGCTCTCAAGTGCCAGCACTGCACGAGCTACCATATGCAGGCTGCTATGAAGAAGGGGGCATCAAGGGAAGAAATTCTCGAGGTCATCCTGCTTGCCGGGATGATCTCCAACTCGTCCGTACTGGCCAATGCCTACCGGATCTTTGATGAGAAGATGGCCAAATGCATCCCCTGTGAGAGCAAAGGAATGGAAATTTGTGATCAGGACTAACGGATGGATCTCTTCTTTCCCTCCGTTTTAGTACCCTTCTCTCCCCCTTTCCTCCCCGGTCGGATGAGGCATGCCCAGGCATTCCCGATGAGGTCATCCCTTCCAGCCCTGCTCAGTCCCTCGATGATCAGGTCACGGTTCTTTTCGTCCCGGTACTGGAGCAGGGCCCGCTGGATCCGTTTTTCCCGGTCTTTCGGCACATGGACCGGCTCCCCGGTTTCAGGATTGAGACCGGTATAGTACATGCAGGTTGAGGCAGTCATGGGTGTCGGGGTGAAGTCCTGTACCTGCTCGGTATAGAGCCCGGTGTCCCGTATGTATTCGGCCAGTTCAACCATGTCCCCGAGGGTGCACCCCGGATGGCCGGACATGAAGTAGGGCAGGAGATACTGCCGCTTCTTTTTCCCGGCCTGCAGGTGCCCGAAGCGCTTCCTGAATGATTCGAACACGTCGCAGGAAGGCTTGCGCATCAGGTCCGTCACTCTGCGGGTAGTATGCTCGGGGGCGACCTTGAGGTGCCCGGAGACATGGTGGGTACAGAACTCCTCCAGGAATCCCCCGTCGTCCGGTCCGATCAGATCGTAGCGGATTCCTGATCCGACAAAGACCTTCTTTACCCCCGGAATCTCCCTGACCGCACGGAGGAGTTGCAGGTAGGCCCCTGAATCCGGGTTAAGGCCGGGGCAGTCCGGACTACATGCACGTTCAGGGCAGGTCCCGTATTCTCGCCACCGCCTGCAGGACATGCCGTACATATTCGCGGTCGGTCCGCCGATATCCTGCACGATTCCTTTCCACTCCGGCATCCGGGTCAGCCGGGTTACCTCACGGACGATGGACGCGATGCTCCGGCTCTGGATGATGCAGCCCTGGTGGAGGGAGAGGGCACAGAATGCACAGTTCCCGAAGCAGCCCCGGTGGCTCACCACCGAGAACCGGACCGGCTCAAGAGCGGGAACCGGTTCCCGGTACGAGGGGTGTGCCCTCCTGCTGTACGGCAGTTCATATACACGGTCGAGCTCTCCGGTGCTGAGCGGTAAAACCGGAGGGTTCTGGATAATGGTCGATTTCGGGTGAGGCTGGACCAGCGGCCTTCCCCTGAACGGGTCCTGTTCCGAGGAGATAAGAGAAAAGGCTCGGGCATAAGCCTCCCTGCTCTGCAATACCTCGGTGAAACTGGGGAGGATGACCGAATCGTCCTTCCCGGGAAGGCTGTGGACCGGTTTCCGGATAACCGTACCGCCCACATCAGTTATCTCTCCGATAGGATTGCCCCGGGAGAGTCGTGCCGCAATCTCCGCGAGTGGGCGCTCTCCCATCCCGAATACCAGGATGTCGGCCGGAGCATCGGCGAGGATGGACTGGCGTACCCGGTCAGACCAGTAGTCATAATGCGCGAACCGGCGCAGGCTTGCTTCGATACCCCCGATGATGATTGGAATACCGGGAAAGATGGCATGCAGGCGGTCGGTATAGACCAGGGTTGCCCGGTCAGGTCTCCGCCGCCTTCCACCTGGTGAATAGACATCTGTCGATCGCGGCTTCTTTTGCGGTGTGTAGTGGTTCACCAACGAGTCGACATTGCCAGCCGAGACGGCAAAGAAGAGGCGCGGCGCACCGAGCCTCCCGAAATCCTCCGGGCTCTTCCAGTCCGGCTGGGGGATGATGCCGACCGTGTATCCCTCCTCCCAGAGAACCCTCCCGAGAAGCCCGGCGGCAAAAGAGGGATGATCCACGTAAGCATCGCCGGAAACGATGATGATGTCAAAGGTCCCGATTCCGAGATCCTGCCCTTCCCGTCTCGAAACTGGTAATAATTCCGGCTGAGGGAGCGTCATTGATCTCTCGTGGCCCCGCTCTGCGGTCCGGGGAGCGGCAGATCGAGGCCGGTCGTGGGATCGAACCTGCGTTCTATCCTCGTACCAAGGATCTCCATCACCACAGCTTCAACGATGATATACGTCGCAGCCTTTTCGCGAAGACAGCCGGTGAGGGCTTCCCGCCCCCTGCCGGCCGACGCATGGTAGTGGAGATGGGGACGATCGGGTCCGGGGGTGATGGTTGCCAGTCCCACCAGCTCCCATCCTCCCTCGTACGACTCATACGTGGGTACAGGCGGGAGGACCGGCTTACGGGGCCCGGTGACGATCCTGCCTTCCTCCACCGCCCCCAGGAACTGGATGATGCCCGAACGGATACCTTTCTCAGTGACGAATGTCTGGAGTGTCTCAAGCAGGTCTTCCCCGTGGTCCACCCGGACGTAGAAAACTCTGCCCAATCTCCCTTCCGTGTACCGCATGCTCTGACTACCACCTCATGCACGTTCCGGGGGGATAAACCAATTCATGACGGCATTTCCGGAGACCGGGTGGTTATCTCCCCCCGACTCCGCCTCCGCCAAAGCCGCCCCCTCCGCCAAAGCCACCGCCGCCGAAACCTCCTCCTCCGCCACCCCGCGAGGGTGGCGAGAAGAAGAGCACCGGTATGAATGCAGCCCGCAGGCCCATCCCGGTGACAGGGACAAGGGTCTCCGGTACTCTGATGTCGAGCTCCTTCATGGCCTTCTCCACCTTGTCACCCACCCCCATGGCGGTTCCAAAGATCAGCCATTCCCCCCACATCGAGAGATCTGCCGGGGAGTACTGGCGGATCAGGGCAAGGTCGGACAGGAAGCGGGCAAAGGCATCCCATTCGAGCTTTTCGCGGTATCGTTCTCCCTTCCAGTGCCCGAACAGCGTTGACGGGAAGGCCAGGGCGACTCCGGCCTGGACGATCACCGAACCGAAGAGGACGACTGCTGGTACAAGAACGGGTGAGAGCACGGGCACGGTGATGATCAGGATGAATGAAACGGCACAGAAGGCAATCCCGGCAAAGAGGAGGGGGAAGAGGTGTTCCCTTCCGTCAACGATGTACTTCGCAACGAGAGCCGGGTCGGTCTTCCTGGTTACTAATGCAAGGTCCCGCTGGTAGGAGAGGACCCGGCGCTCTGCTGACTGGTCGGTCTTTGCTTTCTCTGCGAGGATCTCAAGGTCGGCCGAATTGACCACGTTGTCCTGGGCAATTTCAGAGAGGAAGGTAAGGACCCGCTGCTCGTAGGGGTCATCGGAGGCTGCGGCATTCAGACGAATCCGGATATTTGAACCGCCCGCCTCCTCGGTGATAGTTATCAGCTTCTTCCGGTGGAGATCGAGGAGGGTGGCATAGTATCCATCCTGATCAAAGACTTTGGCATCACCCTTGAAGAGGAGGTTCACCGCCCAGGGCTTCATCCTGGGATCGGGAGTGGTGGAGAGGTATTCCGGAACCACGAACTCCTTCTCCCGTCCGTGCCGGATATAGGTCAGGAGGAGGAGAACCGGGGTGAGGAGGGCTGCAGCAAACCCGAGGGCCCGCAGGAGGCCGGCGCTGTAAAACGGCACCACGTCATACCAGGGATTCGCAGCCCCGGTCTTTTCCCTCACGCCCGCGACGAAGACCGGGAACCCGGGGATCTCGTCCAGCGCATCCCTGGAGAGCAGCATCTCGATGCCGAGCACCTCGTTGGTAGCAACACTCCCGGTGATGGTATACCGGTCTCCGGAGCGGGTTGCCTGAAGGGAGGGAGGGTGAGGGTAGATAGTCTCCACAAAGCGGGCAGGCACAAGGATGGCGAGGTTCCGGTAGGGGATGTGCCGGTCGACAAGCCGGAGGTTGAGGTGGGCATTCCTGTC
This sequence comes from Methanolinea sp. UBA277, assembly GCA_002499905.1. Classification (GTDB taxonomy): domain Archaea; phylum Halobacteriota; class Methanomicrobia; order Methanomicrobiales; family Methanospirillaceae; genus UBA9949. The sequence goes on along the minus strand of DANP01000014.1, from coordinate 27,879 downwards.
ATCATACTCCAGCGGCGGGTGGAGGACATACCGGTAGGTGACCTCGTAGCGTCCAGCCGGGAAATAGGACGGGTTATAGATGCCCACCTCGCTGTTCTCGGCCATCTGCCGGACAAACGAGGCATCCGCCGGGTTATTGCTCCCGACGAGGGTCACCGTGCTGTCATACTCCTTGATGTACCCGATGGTCCCGGGAGAGAGATCCATATCCTCAAACCCGATGTACGGACTGCCCAGGGGATCAATTGACAGGGGATCCATCCAGTACCGGAAGAGCATCCGGTACTGGCCCCCGGTCTTCACCTCGTAGACGTACCGTTCGGTAAACGATCCGTTCTCTCCGAGTTCTGCTTTATATTCTGCGATCACCAGGTCGCCTTCGAACATGCCGGGAATCGCGAGAGCCAGGATACAGGCGGCGATTCCGATGCCGAACGCCACGGCGATGAGGACGGCGATCTGTCTCTTTTCGTCCACGGTTCAACCCTTCTAGAATTCAATCCGGGGAGGGGTGCTGATCGCTTCCTCAAATTCGAGGTACGGGAGTTTCTCCAGTGCGAGCAGCCTGGCCACGATATTTGAGGGAATCACATCGCGGAGGGTATTGTACTGCTGGGAGATGTTATTATATGTGTACCGCTGCCGGGCAATCTCCTCTTCGACCCCCTTCACCGCATCCATCAGGCTCATGACCGTGGTATTGGTCTTGAGGTCAGGGTAGTTCTCAGCGACGGCAAAGAGTCTCCCGAGGATGGATCGCGACTCGCGTTCGATCTCATTGAGGTCTCCGGGACCCGCTGAACCGACACTTGCCCGCATGGCGGTGACCTTCTCAAAGGTCTCCTTCTCAAACTTCGCATAGCTCTTGACTGATCCGAGCAGCTGGTCTATCATGTCCAGCCGTTTCTTCATGGCGACCCGTATCTGGCCGAGGGTTGCCTCTGATGAATTCTTCAGGCTGAAAAACCGGTTGTATATCCCGACTGCGTAGAGAATGAATCCGACCACGATGAGGAGGATAACCCCACCGATAATCCAGGGGATGAGACTTCCAAGTGCCATAGGAACCTACTAGAGAGGTGAACATCACCAGCAAAAAGGGTTGCGTGAAAAATAGGACGAACGGGGTTATTCCAGATCAAGGGTTCCGGCCACGCGGAGTTTTCCCCCATCGAGGTAGTGCAGGATGATCCGGTCTCCGGGGAAGTATACGAGTTCCACCTCGGTCCGGAGCGTGAGGAGCGGCCGTTTCCAGTCTCCCGAATTGTCCACGAATGCAACCCTGGCCGGGATAAACTGCAACCAGTGGCCGACATGGATGACCATATCCTCTTTCAGTGGCGACGGCCAGAACCGGACCAATGACGCCCTTCCGTTGATCGTTGTGGATGAGGTGATCTCCTCATTGGCAGAGAGAACGTACCCGCGGTCAAGGTCATCGGCCTCGATTCCCTTCAGGGCGAGGCCGACGCGGTCCCCGGCAACCGCTGACAGGGCGTCATCGTCATGCTTCTGAATCGATCGTACCTGTGCGGTTTTCCGGGTTGGAAGAACACGGAGCGTGTCATGCCGGGAGATGGTGCCCCTTGCCACCTGGCCCAGCGCCACCACGCCGATACCCTTAACCGGGTAGGCGTGGTCGACGGGCACGGCCCCTTTCCCGGGGCTCTCCGGCCCTTCCCCGGTTCCTGCCGCTTCCTCGATCAGGTTTTCCCTCATTCTCGCCCGCTCATCAGGAACCAGTTCGTAGTGCTCAACAACGGTTCCCCGTATCAGGGGGGCAACCTGCTCGGGGGTGATGAAGTTCCTGAGCACCAGCATCCCTTTCCTGATACCGGCGCAGTCGAGCATCAGCACGCATTCCCCGAAGGCGGCGCTGATCCTGTCCACCACGAGGATTGCCCGGTGGGCCATGGTGACGGCGAAAAAGAGCGAAGAGAGCCGTTCCGGGTACCGGACCGGTTCGATCAGCGTGACCGTATGTTCCCCTTTCTTCAGGTTATAGAAAGTGATATCAGAGCTCGTCCCTTTTTTTCCGAGGTCTTCGGCATACCCTTCCGGGCCAATCACCGCGACCGTGATATTGGACATGCCCACAGTATCTGATCCCTGTCAATATGAGCATTTACGTGCGGGATGCAGCCGGACAGCGGGGGGATTTGAGGGTCTTCAACAGGCCTTCTGTCGAGCTGACGAGGATTGATGACTGCTCGAGCATGAGGTTAACCTGCTCGTGGTGCCCAACCATCCTGAAATCGGTCCTGATGGCGATGACCGGAATCCCGTGGGCATAGGCATACCCCATCTCCCATGCTGTCCCTGAATCGGCATCGGCCCCGTCGATGACCGCAACAACGACATCGGTATTCCCAAGTGCGGCAAGGTGCCGGTGGAAAATATCCCGGTGCGTCATCTGACCGCGGTGGTGTGAATCGTCACCGACCTCCTGGGGGAGATACACTTCAAAAAAATGTGAGGAGAGGATCTCAAAGAGGCTGATATTGTATGCCTTCTCTGCCCGCGAGAAGAGTGGGGCGGCAAGGTAGACCCGGTACCGGGAGAAGTCCGCAACGTCCAGGGCGGGGATATCCGGGAACCGGGAGAGAAAGGCCCCCCTTCCCGGTCTCCGGGCCTGATCCGATCCGGCAGGTCCATAGTAGCTGGCATCGACCCCGCAGGCCGGGGATGAATTGACGCCGATGATGCAGAGCGGGAGGCCCCGCTCATCGATAATCGCCCGGACCTCCGTTTCAAGGCTCCCGAGGAGGGCTGCAAATTCGGGAGTGTTCAGCCGGTCGAGGAACATGCCCGGCTCGCGATCAGCACCGAGGTAGAGGGTTTCCGGGCAGGGGAGCGGGATCATCTCGATGCCGAACCGCCGGCACCGCTCGATTGCCCGGATGTACCACTCGAGATCCTCCTGACAGGTGATTCCCCGCGCCCTCAGGTCGGGATTGAGGATACAGGGTGAGATAAGAACGTACATTGATAGTATATCGGCAACTTTTCCTATATCCTCTCCGTTCGGTACTATCAACAAGAAGGATGTACGCGAGGATGCCGGGCCGGCGGGAGTTCGTTCCCGTAACCGTCCGGCACCTCCCGGGATGAGGTGGAGGACCAATGAATCCTCTGAAAAACCACTCAGGGAACACGTGAGTTACACGTGACGTGAGGAGCGCAAAGTAATGAATGCGACACAGATCTTTTTCGGATCTGGTTTTGGCCCACACTTTGAATAATGACAGAGAGGGGGGGAATCGGGATGAGGAGTGAATGGCTATAGGGGGGTTTGATGTGTCATCATTACTCTTCCCGTTTCTCAACTCTCCGCGAATTGCTCCACTTATAAGGAGCGTCCCGATTCATATACCAGTTGAGAATTTAAATTTTTCTTGAAACAGGGGACATGAGAATCTCGGGTGCAACCGTAGGGAGGGACCTTTTTCTGAATCCGAAAAACCCACCGCGTCTCTTCATCTGCGCTAATCTTGAAGGAGAGCCTTGGTATGGTCTCAATACCTCACGGGTTTCTCAAATACCATCTGCTGAATGCGAGCTTCGCGGAGTACCGGTGTAGGTCAGTTCAGTAGAGACTTCATCGCTGATGTGGAGGAGATCATGGTCGGGGAGGATATCCGCCGCAGAAAGCCTTCAGAATCGATGCGCCACTCCAGACGATACTTCACAGGCCTTGATCAGGGAGAGTGTTTCCACCCTGATAAGCATCATCCCCGCCGTCCTAGTGTTCAGGTCGATGCACGGGGGCCTGATATTTTCTGGCTCTACTGATCCGGGCTATACAGCCGTTCTCGGTCAGCCATTCCAGGAATGCCAGGAAGGCGTGGTAGTTTCCTGGGGCGGTGTTCGGCTCATACTCGCTCTACAGGTGGAGAAGTGCTGAACCAATCAGGGGGAGTATTATGCGGGGCGGTCCTGGTGACCGGCAGGGGGAGCCGCTACAGCGCCGTGGTGAGATAATGAGAGGTAATCCTGAGGGTGTTCGGTGCGTGGTGCCGGTAGACTGATAGAGTGTGGAGACGGAGAGATGATAGATGATCCCCCTCTATGCGTTCCGGGACAACAGCTGCGACCCGCGGAAGTGCACAGTGAAGCGGATGGAGCGATCCGGTCTGGTGAGGGTGCTCTCAAAGATATCCCGCATCCCCCGCACGACGATACTGCTCGATCCTACCGCTGAGCAGGCCCTCTCTCCCGCAGACCGACCCTCACGCTCTCTTACCGTGCTGGACTGCTCATGGGAGGTGCTTGACACCGGGGCTGTCAGCAGCTTCCTCAGACGGCGGGCACTTCCTTTCCTGGTCGCGGCGAATCCAGTGAATTTCGGCAGACCCTGGAGACTTACCTCAGTGGAGGCCTTCGCTGCGGCACTGGTGATTCTTGGCGAGCCCGGACAGGCAGGGGTGGTGCTCGCTACACAGAACTGGGGTCCCCGCTTCCTCGAACTGAATGAGGAGCCCCTCGGACTGTACGCACAGGCCCGCGACAGCACGGAGGTTATCGAGATCCAGAACCAGTACCTCTAGATCATAACGGGATATGCTTGAGGATCACTACCCGGTGATCCCCGAGAGGAATACCTGCTGTTTTCGCCTCCACCGGAAGGATCCGGCTCCCGGTGAGGGGGATGAGAGTTATGTGCAGGGGGGCATCTCCGGGAGCGTTGGAGAGGATCTGCCCTTCATCAGCCGGGAAGAACGTAGAGAGCGGAGCGCCACATACGATCTGGCTGTCCCCCTCCACCAGCTCCACGAACCGCTCATTTGCCCAGAGGATGATTCCCGACTTATCCGTAAGAAGGACTGCCTCTTCCATCAGGTCGAGAACTGATTCAAGTTCCTGCCTCATCCGGGAGAGGTTCTGCACCTTCTGTTCTTCATTTTCCGAAGTCGCTGCGATGACAGTTCCGCTCGTGTCCATCTTCCGGAGCGATTCCCGGGCCCGTTTCCAGGCGGAGATATCACGGATGGATTCGATAGCCCCGATCGGATGGCCTTCATGATCTATCAATGCCGATGCTTTTCCCCACAGGTATGCTCCTGTTCCACCGTTCATGGCCGAAATGAATGCCTCCACGTAAATACTGTCACCGAACCTGCGGACCTGCGGGTACTTCCTCGCAAGTTCGTGAGGAGGGAGATCGAGGATATCCACCAGAATGGGTCGTTCATCACCGAAGAATGTGAATGCCTTCCCGAAATCTTTCTTTCCGAGCACTTCGTCCCGTTTCACCCCGGTCAGCATCTCGAGTGCCCGGTTCCAGGCAATAACCCGGTGGTTCCAGTCGATGATGAACGTCGGGTCGGGCATGAACTCGATGGTTTCAGAGAGCTTCTGGCGTGAACTTTTCAGGGCTGTCTCGATGCTCCTGAATTCCGTGATGTTCACCAGGGAGGCGAGGGTATAGAGAATGGTTCCTTCTTCATCAAAGGAACACCGTATTGAGGCGGTAAAATATTTCGTATCTCCTTCTTTCCCGGTTACCGATATCTCGCCGTTCCACGTTCCTGTCTTTCTCAGGAGGGATCCGATCTCATCAAAGGAGGGAGTGAAGCCCTTGAAGAGGGAGATAATTTCCGGGGCCCGTTTCCCCTGCAACGCATTTCTTTTGAGATCTAACTCGGATAAAAAGGCATCATTTGCATAGATAATGCGGAAATCCCGGTCGAAGATTGCCATGGCAGTCAGCGAGCTTGCGATCGCGGTGTCCTTCAACCGGAGCTCCTCCCGGGTTTTTTTAATTTCAGTGATGTCGAAGAACGAAGCCATCATGCAGAGTGATGTCCCCGACTGGTCCCTGACCACGCTGGCATTGAGGACGGCATTGAACGTGGCACCATTTTTCTTATTGGCCAGTACCTCACCTGACCATTGTCCCCGGTCCTGCAGCGAGGTCCAGACTTCCTGGATGTCGCTGGATGCATCCGTATTATCATGGGCAAACATCTGGATCGGTTTTCCGATAACATCGGACTCCTTTTCGTATCCGAACATGGTCAGGAACGATTTGTTCGCATAGGTCATCATGCCTGTGAGATCCGCAATCCCGATCCCGTTCAGCGACGATGAGAGGGCATAATTCTTGATCAGGAGTGCCTGTTCTGATTCCCTCCGCTCGGTGATGTCCCTGCCGACACCCTGGTACTCGACCAGGTTTCCCTGTTCATCGAACAGTGCCTGGTTTGTCCACTGGAGCCAGTGACACTTCCCTTCCCCATCGATACTCCGGTGTTCAACGATACAGACTGGATCCTCCTGAGTCAGGCTTCTGATACGTGTCTCAATACCGGATCTTTCCTCAGCAGGGATGGAGTCGAGGATGGATGTCCCGATCAGCTCGTTCCCTTCCATTCCGAAATACTGGATGATTGCCGGGTTGACGAACATAAGGTTCAGATCCTTGTCATACCGGTCAACCATTTCGGTCTGATCATTCACGATTGCGCGGTACTTGGCTTCACTGATCCGGAGGCGATCCTCAACCTCTTTCCTTCCGGTGATATCTTCGAAGAGGAGGGTGGTTCCCTTGGAACCGTCATCAAATACACTCTGGACTACTTTGATGACCAGGTACTTTGTCTCGCCGTCCTTTGTGAGGGGGATCTCACGGGATGATTCCCCTCCTTCGATGGTAGAACGGACCAGATCATCGATCCTGAACCCGTCCATGGCATTGACCGGGCTTACGGTGATGAGGTTGCCGATCAGGTCTTCCTTTTTTACCTGGAAATAGGAGAAGAAGTTATCGTTTGCCTCAACCACCCGCATTTCACTGTCGAGAACGAGGATGAGCTCGTTGGCGAACTTGAGCATCGATGAGATGGGAACACGGTTTGAGAGGTAGTACACCTTTGCATTCCCATACATCCGCATCTCCACCTGCCCGGTAATGAGGAGGATCTCGAGATATTTTGCCACGGAATTGCGGTTGATTTTCAGGTTGTGGGATATGTCCGAAATGGTCAGTCCTTTGGGTCTTGCCTTCAGCAGTCGTTTGATACGGGTGATCTTCTCCTGATCCAGGATCATGTCAATCGATCATGATTCCCACGTTCAATTAAACATTTGCACGGCGATGACGTACCCGTTCCGAATCCCGCAGGGCACAACCTTTTTGCCTCAGGGAATATGATACCTTTGATAAGAGGAAGGGGAAGAGCAGCTCATGTCGTCGCTGACCAAGAATCGTTCGTTTTCTTTCTTCCTGCTTCTGGTCATCATCGGCCTCATCGCTCTCATTGTTACTGCTATCACCATCGGCGACCTCATCGTGGTCCGCAACAATTTCGAAGAACAGTCCGCACTCATGCGCAATGAAACCGAGGGCAACATCATAACGTCCGTTCATAGTATTGACAACGGTCTCAAACTCTTCGACAATACCCTCAATCGCAGGATGGAAGAGGGATTTGTGGTATTCAATGCGGCGTACGTTGAATCCGGCGGGGAGCCGTCCCGGATGGATCTCGAAGCGCTCAAACAGGAGCTCGGCGGAGACATGGAGCTCTACATCATCAACGAGTCAGGAGTGGTTGAATACACGACGTATGAGCCGGACCTCGGACTCGATTTCAGAACAACCATACCCTACTTCTACGATTACCTGATGACGATCAGGGAATCCCAGGGGTTCTACCCGGACCGGGTGGTCCAGGAAAAGGCAACCGGGAACCTGAGAAAGTTTGCCTACCTGCCAACCCTTGATCATCGCTATATCCTTGAACTTGGTCTCTCCGCTGATGCCTTTAGGTCGGAACGGAGTTCCCTCCGGTATACGGATATGATCGAGGCCGTGCGTGAACGCAATCCATTCATCCGGGATATCAGGATTTTCACCACAGCCAAGCGCGTCGTCGGAAATAAGAGTTACGTTCCCGGACCTGAACTGGATGCTCTCCTTGGGGATATCCTGTCGAGCAGGACAAGCCGCGATTTCAGAGATCCCTCCAAGGGCATCACGGCCAAATATCTCTATATCGATCTCCGGGATGAGGACTATGCTTCGGATATGAGCCTCATTGTAGAGATTACCTATGATGATCTCCTCATCGCCCATCCTCTCCAGGAGATCATCGGGTTCCACATCCTCGTCGCCATTGGCGGCCTCATGCTCGGAACTGTCGCGGCTTTTGGCATTTCCCGGTACCTCACCCGGCCTATTGCCCAGATATCTGGTGATGTAACTATCATCGCCCGGGGAGACCTTGATCACAAGGTTTCGCCCACGCTCGGAAAAGAGTTCGGAGTCCTCGAGAAGAGCATCGATACCATGGTTCGATCCCTGAAGGATATGATTTCGCAACTTCAGGACAGCGAACGGCGGCTCAGGGAATCCGAAGAGCGTTACCGGGGCGTGGTCGAGAGCCAGTCCGAGTTCATCACCCGGTTTCTTCCGGGTGGAACGGTCACCTTCGCCAATGAGGCCTACTGCCGGTATTTCGGCCTCGATTGTCATGAAATCATCGGTAAAACCTTTATTCCTTCCATCCCTGAAGAAGAGCACGATCTGATCCGTGACCATTTCAGGAGCATCTCCCTCTCGCAGCCGGAACGAACCATCGAGCACCGGATCATCAAGCCGGATGGGGACATCCGGTGGCAGGAGTGGATCGACCGGGGGATCTTTGACCTGGACGGGAATCTGTTGGAGATTCAGTCGGTCGGGCGTGATATCACCGCACGAAAAAGAATCGAAGAAGAGAACCGGAGACTCCATGAAGAGCTCGAAGAGCGGGTGCAAACCAGGACCGCAGACCTTGAGGCCGCCAACCGGGAACTCGATTCCTTCAGTTACTCGGTATCGCACGACCTCCGGGCCCCGCTGCGGGCAATTGACGGATTCTCAACCATCCTTCTCCATGAACATTCCACCTCCCTCCCGAAAGAAACTATCCAGTACCTCGAGAAGATACGGGAGAATACCATGAAAATGAGTGAGCTGATCGATGACCTGCTTAATTTCTCACGGATGAGCAGGCAGCCGCTCAACCGGTTCCTCATTGATCCCGCCTCTGTTGCCAGTGAGGCCTACGAAGAGTTGCTCCTGGAAACCCTGGGGCGGACGGTCCGCTTTGAGATCAGGGAGATGCCGGCCTGTTCCGCAGATCCCGTCCTCCTCAACCAGGTCTATTTAAATCTCCTCTCCAATGCGCTGAAATTCACCCGGCAGCGGGAGATCGCTGAGATCGAGATTGGCGCTCTGGAAAAAGACGGCAGGACCGTCTACTATGTGAAGGATAACGGGATTGGTTTTGACATGAAGTACGCTTCCAAAGTTTTCGGGGTGTTCCAGCGGGTTCATGAGGATGCCGCACTCGAGGGGACGGGCGTGGGGCTGGCCATCGCAGAGCGGATCATTCACCGGCATGGCGGGGAGATCTGGGTTGAGTCTTCGCCAGGGGCCGGCACAACCTTTTTCTTTACCCTCGGCTAGGTAATTCCATGAGCTCTGTGGGAGCCGGGTCAGAGATTCTTCTCGTAGAAGACAATCCCAATGATGTGGAGCTCATTCTCCACGTCTTCCAGTGGTGCAACCTTGGCGACAGGATCCACGTAGCCTGGAACGGCGAGGAAGCCCTCGATTACCTTTTCAGAACAGGGCCCTATGATGGGAAGCCTGTGGAGAGACCAAAGGTCATCCTCCTCGACCTGAAACTTCCCAAAGTAGACGGACTTCAGGTGCTCCGTAAGATCAAGGAGAATCCGCAGACACGATCAATCCCGGTGGTTGTGTTCACGTCATCCCGAGAGGAACGCGACATCGTCGAGAGCTATAACCTCGGCGTGAACAGCTACATTGTCAAACCTGTACAGTTCGACCAGTTCGCCAATGTTATCCGGGACATGGGGCTGTACTGGCAGGTCATCAACCAGCCCCCGGTCGAAAATGATAAAAACAGAAAGAGTTGAGGGCTCCCTGGCCGCTTTTATTCCCCGATCACAGAGTGAAAGCGACTCTTTACGGGTTGACTGAAATCACCTGGAAACGGCTCTCTGGAAGGATTATTTTTTTTCTCCATGCACTCCTGTATTTTTTTTATCTTCCCACGCTTTGGTAAAGATCTTCCCGTGGGTGAAGACACCCACTCCGTGCATCAGGAGCCCGAATTCCCAGAAGATCGTCACTCATGCGAACCACCAGAATCCCGGGCTGGTAAGAGAGTCGATCACGAAGGATGTGCATTCACGAAGATGAACACGCCAAGATGGCTGGTGAATCCCTTCTGGTCTTCAACGTGGATTTTGACCTTTGGGTAGGCTTCGTCCTCCATACCTACTTCCCAGCTCCCGGTATGTCTAATCACCAGGTATGTTCTTCGGTCACAGGACTCATCCAGGGGAAAGGTATTCATATTTGAGGATGCCATGAACGGCAATATCCTGGAACGTACCCTCTTTCCGGACGTGCTGGCGAAGCACTCCCTCATGCCGTATGCTGCACTTGTCAAGCACCCTCCCTGAGGCGGGATTGCGGGTGAGGTAGAAGGCATATATCCGATTCAGGCCGAGTACCCGGAACCCGTAATCGAGCACTGCACAGACCGCTTCGGTTGCATATCCCTGGTTCCAGTAGGGACGCCCGATCCAGTAGCCGAGCTTCGCCCGGGAGTGTTCCCTGGTGATTTCCATGAGCCCGATTACCCCGTACAGTTCCCCGGTGTTCCTGCCGATGACGGCGAAGATCATCTCAGTTCCCGCTTTCACCCCTTCAGAAACCTCAGCAATCCATTCGTGGGCTATCCTGTGATCATAGGGATAGGGAATCTCAAGCGTATTTCCTGATATTTCAGGATCTCCTGCGAGACGGGCAATATCCGGGGCATCTTGCAGGACAGGGATCCTCAGCAGGAGCCTCCGGGTGATCAAATCAGGCGGGCACTCAGTCATGCATACTCCTCATGAGGTATCTCATCACCGGAGACACAAGGTTCTTTTGATGTATCCGGCAGCTTCACAGGGGCGGATTCTGTTCAGGAATACCGCTCCTCAGATATTCCCTCCTCCAGCCTGTCCCTGTCCGGGAGTAAATGCCCCCCTGATGAGGTCACTCCTCATATGCCGCGGGACCTTTCCGGTCGTTGCGTACAGGTAGAGTGCAGCGATGAAGATTCCCTGGAGCGTGGCGTGGAGTATCCCGGCGATAACAAAGGTGATGATGGTGAGGGCGAGCAGGACCAGCACCAGGGACAGGTTTCCGGTCATTATTGAAAAGATGGTCGCGAACATCAGCAGGAGCGGGGGAATGAAGAGAATCCCGAGACCAAAATTGACGATGATATTTTCGCCCCAGGTCTTCTTCAGCAGATCCCAGGAACCCTGGATGGCGTCAAAGACCCCTTTCTCTTCAAAGACCATGACCGGGATCACCAGGAAGGTGGCCAGGCTCCAGACTACCCCGATGATGGCAATGATGATCCTCCCAATCAGGCCTGAACGCCGGGAGAGGAGGCTGAGGATGAGCCCCACGGTAGCGGCCACCAGTGCCCAGGCGATTATCTTTCCCAGGTGGTCCAGGGCGAACCGGATCCCGTCACGCACGGTCGGGTCCCCTCCGGAGAAACGGATGGTGGCGCAGGCGATGAGACCGGTGTTGAAGAAGATGACCACCGCGTAGGAAATGAAATAGAAGGGAAAGAGGGTAAGAAACCAGACCACCGGGCCGAACCCGCTGATTTCACCGATCAACCCCATGAACAGCACGGGGAGAATGAAGGTGAGGACAATGAGGATGGTCCCCAGCCCTGACATGACAGGGAAGAGCAGCAGCTCCTTGTCCATGGTGAGCACCTGCCAGGTATTTTTCAGGAGATCGATGCTTCTGCCGATTGTACTAGTCATCTTTATGTCTCTGAAAGGGTTGGAATGCCGGGAAGAAAAAAACTCTCAGGGCCGATGAAAAAGACACTGGTTTCTTTCGGGTCCTGATGCCTCCCAGAATGAGCTCAATATCCGGGCTGTAAAAGGAAAGTAATCCTCTTCATGCCTCCCGGTCTTCAGATTCCCATCTGGTCGGCGATGAGCAGGTAGTAGGCGGCAAGGCCTTTCCATTCACCCCACTGATCGGCTATTTTCCGGGCTTCCTCTCCGGTTATTTTCTCACCAATCTGGTACCGCTGTGCAATTGCCCGCCTCAGGCCGAGATCATCGGCCGGGAAGGCGTCCAGCCGGTGCATGCCTCTGAGGATGGCCAGCTCTGCCGTCCACCGCCCGACCCCTTTGAGCTTTGTCAGCTCGGTGATGATCTTTTCCGAATCCCGGATGTTCCGGAGCTGTTCAAGGTCCAGTTCCTCCCGTGCAACCTGTTCTGCGGCATTCCGGATGTACCCGCCTTTCATTGCCGAGAGGCCGCAGGATCGGAACTGCTCAGGTGTCGCGGAAGCCATGCGTTCCGGTGTCGGGAATGCATAGAACGTCTGCCCCTCGACCACCAGCGAATCGCCGAACATCTTCGTCAATCGTGATTCGAGCGTGCGGGCGACGGCAAGTGAAATCTGCTGTTCGACAACTGAGTCCACCAAGGCCTCGAAGACCGTGGGCGTTGTCAGGGGTTTCAGTCCGCGGAGGCGCTTTGTGAGATCCCGCATCGGCGGGTCGTTCCTTACCGCCTGGTAGAAGGGTACAAGGTAATCGTTGAGGTTGAGAATCCGGGATATGATGTTCCCGGCCTGTTCCTTCTCGCCCGGTGTCAGGGTTCCATCGGTACTGAGCCTGACTTTAAGCATCGGATTGCCCGTTGTTCCTTCGGCGATTATTTCCGTGAGGACGAGCTGGTCTCCGATCTGAATGACCTGCCAGAACCGCCCGTTCTCTGCCTTCCGAATCTGCGGGTCGCCATTGGAAAAGACGAAGGTGCTGAGGGTAAAGTCGTATGGAGGAGTGGGGTTGAGGATGAGGGTTACTGACACAGGATAAGGTGGGATTGCATTCACTTAAAAGGAGGTTCTATCAATTCTTGCTGATTTTAACAAAGGGGCCTTCCTCCCACCCTCAAAACGGCAACCTTTTATTTCACTTCCCCCAGAAAACCTCCCCATATGATCAAAGTCGCCATCAACGGGTACGGCACCATCGGCAAGCGCGTTGCCGACGCGGTCGCCGCCCAGCCGGACATGAAAGTAATCGGGGTCTCGAAGACCAAGCCGAGCCACGAAGCATTCATCGCAAAATCACGGGGATATCCCCTCTATATCGCTGACATTTCAAAGAAAGGGGCCTTTGACAAGGCCGGGCTTCCCGTCGCCGGGAGCATCGAGGATATGCTGAAGGCGGCAGACATCGTTGTGGATGCGACCCCCGGTGGCGTGGGAGAGAAGAACAAGCCCCTGTACGAGAAGCTCGGGCTCAAGGCCATCTGGCAGGGTGGCGAGGACCATGAGGTGGCCGGGTTCTCGTTCAACTCGGACTGCAACTACAAGGACGCCATTGGGAAGCAGTTCGCCCGGGTGGTGTCCTGCAATACGACCGGACTGTGCCGGATCATCCAGGCGATGGATAAGGCTTACGGCGTAGAGAAGGTCCGGGCGGTCATGGTCCGGCGGGGCGGTGACCCGGCGGATATCAAGCGGGGCCCCATCGATGCCATCGTCTTAAACCCGGTCCACATCCCGAGCCACCACGGGCCGGATGTCCAGAGTGTGCTGCCGCAGATCAACATCGTAACCCTGGCCATGATCGTCCCCGTGACCATGATGCACATGCATGTCGTGCAGATGGACCTGAAGAAGGAGGCGAGCCGCGAGAAGGTACTGGAAATCATCGAAAAACACCCCCGGATGGGGCTCGTCCGGAAAGCGACCGGGATCACCAGCACTGCCGAGCTGAAAGAGTACGCCATGGACATGGGCCGCAACCGCTCGGACCTCTGGGAGAATGGCATCTTTGAAGAATCGGTATCCTGCCTCGGGAAGGAACTGTACCTCTTCCAGGCCATCCATCAGGAGGCCGATGTGGTGGTGGAGAATATCGACTGCATCCGGGCTATGACCGGGATCGAGAAGGACCCGGCAAAGTCCGTTGCCATGACCAACAAGGCCATGGACTTCGTGGCACTCCAGTAACAATACCATTTTTTTCCGATATCCTCTTTTTCAGGACACTTTTTCGGATCCTGGTCACGCAATCCGTATATATCCCATTTCTTGGCGAAACCCTGAATTCCGACCGTCGTCACCCTGGCCGATTTCAAGAGCAGGTTTCCATTGAACAGTGGTCCGACCCTTCCGGTTATCGGTATGATCCCTGCGGAAAACAGAGACATGAGAACCGTTTCCCCTGGAAAATCCGGAGATCCACCGCTCCCCGGGAGCCTGTCCGATGAGTTAGAGATGATGAGCTTACCTCGATGAGAGCTGTTTCCTATGAAAAATCCAGGTATCCCTCTGTTGAGCCTCCCCTCAATCCAAACCACTCCAAGTACCGTATCCTTTGGAGAATCCGGATACCTTCCTGCTCCCCGCAACCGGTCCGGAGGAAAAAAACAATGAAGCTGACCATTACCAGGACCTCTTCCGGTTGAACAGTAGGATGCACCACACTCGTCTCATGAAAACGATGCGGGAAGTTCACCGTCTCAAGAACCATTTCCTCAGGAGATTTCCAATTCTGTTTCTCTCCCCTTCCTTACAGATTGGTAATAAATTACTCCAAAATCCCTGCTCCCGGGGTGAAGAGACAGATGCCCTCATCCTCCTCGTACACCTGCCAGAGAGAAAAACTATGAATTTGACTGCCACAAGAATCATTTCCTGTGGAAAATCCTCGTCCTGTTCCTCTTGCCGACCTGCAAGATCTTCAATAACCTCCTCCACAGTCCTCGTTCCCGGGATGGAAAATCCATATGGCAATATTTTCTATGAAAAGCTCCCGGGGCAATTTTCCCTTTCCCGTCATTCCTCATATCACCTCTCAAAAAAATGCCTGAGCCGCGCTGTGACGACAGCGTCAATCCAGCTCTCTCCATACAGGAAGGATGCCCGCCCGGCTGGTCCACACCTGCGATTCCAGATGGGTTTCAAGTATCCTGCCGGTCCCTCCGGTTCATCCCCGGCATCCTCATAATTATTAACACCCTCCAGATCCCATGTATAGAAAATGGATCCCTACGAGCTGGTGATGCGGAACGCGGTAGAGGTTATTACAAATGACGAGCTGCGGGCTCTCCTCGCCAGGGATAAAAAACGGGTGTATGCAGGGTACGAGCCGAGCGGCGAGATCCATCTCGGACATCTGGTCACCATCAACAAGCTGATCGACATGAAAGAGGCCGGGTTCGAGGTTGTCGTCCTCCTCGCCGACCTCCACGCTTTCCTCAACCGGAAAGGGACAATGGAACAGGTCAGGGAGCTTGCCGAATACAATAAACGCTGCTTTGAGGGGCTCGGCCTCCGGGATGTCGAGTATGTGCTCGGTTCCGATCTCCAGCTCTCTCCCGACTACCAGCTCAAGGTCCTCCAGCTCTCCCAGCAGATAACCTTAAACCGGGCCAGGCGGAGCATGGATGAGGTGGGGAGGAACATGGAGGCTCCTACCGTCTCCCAGATGATATACCCCATCATGCAGATGGTGGACATCGCCATGCTCAACGTGGACGCAGCAGTCGGAGGGATTGACCAGCGGAAGATCCATATGCTCGCCCGGGAGCACCTGGCGGGCGTGGGGTACCCGTCACCGGTCTGCATCCACACTCCTATCCTGAACGGGCTCGATGGAAAGAAGATGTCTTCTTCCAGTGGAAATTACATTTCTGTTGCCGATTCGGTCGAGGAGATCGAGAAGAAGTGCCAGAAGGCATTCTGCCCGCCAGAGTGCGAGGAGAACCCGGTGCTCCAGATTCTCCAGTATCATATCTTCCCCCGTGCAGGCACCGTCGTGGTGAAGCGCCCGGAAAAGTTTGGCGGAGACCGTGAATTTACCAGCTATCCAGAAATCGAGGAGGCATACCGGAAGGGGGAGATTCACCCCCTCGACCTGAAGAAGACGGTCGGCACCTCCATGGCCGGGATCCTCTCCTGTGTCCGCGATTACATTGACTAAAAGGAGCATCAACTATGAGCTTCGACCGGATTGAGTCAAGGTTCGATCGGGAGATCGACCGCCTGGGCATCCGGATCAAGGATGTGGACCAGCTCAAGGTCCGGCAGGATGTATTCGATGAGGTGACTCTCCTTGCCCTCTACAAACTGGTGCATAAAGGCTGGATCACCGCGATTGGGGGCTCTATCAGCACGGGAAAGGAAGCAAACGTTTTCTTCGGGGAACGGGAAGACCAGGACCTTGCCATCAAGATCTACCGTATCCGTACGGCGAATTTCAATGCCATGACCGAGTACCTCATCGGGGACCGCAGGTTCTCCGGCATCCGGAGGACCCGGAAGGATATAGTCTTCACCTGGACGCGGAAAGAATTCGCAAACCTCAAACGGACATTCGATGTCGGACTCCCGGTTCCCGAACCGTTCGTCTGGGACCGGAACATACTGGTGATGGAATTCATCGGCGAAGACGAGGTCTCCTTCCCCCAGATCAGGAACGTCGATCTCGAAGATCCCGATTCCGTATACCAGGAGATCGTCTCTTTCATGAAGACCCTGTACCAGGAAGCAGGGCTCGTGCATGCCGATCTCTCGGAGTTCAACATCCTCTATGGGGACCGGCCCTACATTATCGACATGGGCCAGGCGGTAACCCTCGATCATCCCCGGGCCCGACTATTCCTCGCAAGGGATATTGCAAATGTGAACAGATACTTTGGCAGCCTCTGCAACGTCCGGACCACCGGCGAAGTCTTTGCAGAGATCACGGGAACTCCGTTGCCGGGCGGAGGAGTTGCGGTATAGGGAGCCCGGATTGAGGACCATGATACAGGAAGTGAAGGTAACCGCGAACAGGATCGGTGTCCTGATCGGCAAAGGTGGAGCAACCAAGAAAGATCTTGAGGACCGCACGAAAACCACCATCTCGGTCGACAGCAAGGAAGGGGTTGTCCGGGTGGAGGGGGAAGATGCCCCGCTCGTCCTGCGGGCAGTTGAATTGGTGCAGGCCATCAACCGTGGGTTTTCTCCCGAGCGGGCGTTCGTGCTGCTCGATGACGAGGACCTCCTCCTCGATATGATCGACCTCTCCGGGATGACCGACAGCCCACGCCAGCTCGATCGCCTCAGGGGCAGGATTATCGGGAAAGACGGCCGCTCCCGCGAGCAGATCGAGCACATGACCGATTGTGAGATCTCCGTCTTCGGCAAAACCGTTGCCCTCATCGGTCTTCCCGAACAGATCAAAGTCGCCCACAGTGCCATCGAGATGCTGCTCCAGGGCCTCCCTCACGAAGTGGTCTACGGGTTCCTGGAGCGGAAGCGCCGCGAGGCCAAACAGAACATCATAGATTACTACTACTGAATGTTGTACCATCCCGGCCCGGACGGGGGCGATTCACTTGGATCCGGGTCATATATGGTGTATTTCCACTGGAAAACAAAACGCGCGCCCCGTGGTTGGTTTATAAAACGGGACGAACCACGACGAGTACAGACTGGAATAAAAGGGGTTTGAATGAAGATTGCCAGCCTCCCGATTCCCGATACCCTGATCAGGCGATATGAATCATTGGGAGTCCGGGATCTCTATCCCCCCCAGGCCGAATGCGTTGAGAAGGGGATGTTTGAAGGAAAGAACCTCCTCGTCGCCATCCCCACAGCCAGCGGAAAGACGCTCGTGGCCGAGATGGCTATGCATTTCCATATCGCAAAGGGCGGCAAATGCCTCTATATCGTCCCGCTCAAGGCCCTTGCCAGCGAGAAGTTTGAGGATTTCAGCGGCAAGGGAGTGCGGGCCGGCATCTCAACCGGTGACTATGACCGGCGTGATGACTACCTCGGGAGAAACGACATCATTGTGGCCACCAGCGAGAAGGTCGACTCGCTTCTCAGGAACGCCTCGCCATGGTTGCAGGATATCAGTCTCCTCGTAATCGACGAAGTTCACCTTGTAGACTCTCCTGACCGCGGGCCGACCCTGGAGATGGTGATCACCAAGATGCGGACCAGGAATCCGGCCATGCAGGTCATCGCTCTGTCAGCCACGATTGGAAATCCCGGGTCGCTCGCCCGGTGGTTCGATGCGGAACTTGTTACCAGCAGCTGGAGACCGGTAGACCTCCGGCAGGGGGTGTACTATGAAGGGGCCATCCATTTCCCCTCCGATGTGCGGCCGGTCCGGTCCATATCCAAATATGAAGATCTGAACCTCCTGATGGATACTATCGACGAGGGAGGGCAGTGTCTGGTCTTTGTCTCCTCGCGGAAGAACGCCGAGGCATTCGCCAAGCGGGCAGCGAAAGCACTTCACCTGGAAAGCCCTGAGCTCGCCGCATACAGTAAGCAGCTTGATAAACTGGCTGAGACCGAACAGGAGAAGGCACTCACGCACTGTGTCTCTTCCGGGTCTGCATTCCACCATGCAGGTCTCAGGAGAGAGGCCCGGAGCATTGTCGAAGAGGGCTTCCGGAAAGGGCACATCCGGTGTATCTCATCAACGCCTACCCTGGCTGCGGGGCTGAATCTGCCTGCACGGCGGGTCATTATCAGAGACTACCGCAGGTATAGTGCGGGTGAGGGTATGGTTCCCATCCCGGCGAGGGAGTACCACCAGATGGCGGGCCGTGCCGGCCGCCCTCACCTCGATCCCTACGGTGAAGCCATCCTGATCGGGCATTCCTCACATGATGCGGCTGAACTCTTCTCGTACTACATCGATGCCCCTCCGGAGGATGTCAATTCCCAGTGTTCGACCGAACGGGCCCTCACCACCCACATCCTCTCCCTCATTGCGTCCGGGTTTGTCACATCCCTCCCGAAGCTCCGCGAATTCATGCGGAATACCTTTTATTTCCACCAGAAGAAGACCGACAGGTTACTGGCATCGGTCATCGGGAGGTCACTCTCCTTCCTTGACCGTGCAGAGATGGTTACCACACAGGGAGACTACCTCTCGGCAACGGAGTACGGGACTCTCGTCTCGCAGCTCTACATCGATCCCCTGAGTGCGGATCTCGTCGTCAAGCATATTACCGGAGCGGAAGAGTATTCGGATATTGGTCTCCTCCAGGTAATCTGCAGTACCCCGGATATGTTCACCCTGTACGTGGGGAACAGGGACCGCCACTACCTGGAACGGTTCGTGCTCGAACATGACGATGAACTCTGGCTGGACCTTCCCTATGGGGAGGATGAGGCGTATTTCCGCGGGCTGAAAACGGCAATGGTCCTCTACGACTGGAGCCATGAAGTCCCGGACGCAACCATCTGCGACCGGTACTCAATCGGGCCGGGTGATATCTATGCTCTGGTGGAGAGCGCAAACTGGCTCCTCCATGCAACCGGACGTCTGAACCGGATGTTCAGGCTGGGTTTTACCGCTTCGATAGGGGAGTTCGAGCTCTGCATGAAGCATGGTATCAAACGGGAGCTGATCCCCCTGGTCAGGATCAGAAATATCGGCCGGGTCAGGGCCCGCCGGCTCTTCAACAACGGGTTTACATCAGCGGAGAAGATCCTGGCAGCAGGGGAAGAACGGGTCATTCCCATTCTCGGCCACGGAATAACTGCCCAGGTCTTCTCCTATCTCAAAGGAAAGGAGGGGGGCAAGGTCCCCGCATCCGGATCGGCATCGCAGGCAGATCTTTTCCAGTTCGGGAACCGGGAAACGGAGTGATTCGCCAATGCAGGCAGAAGAATGTATGATTGTTCAGTACAGGACCGGGATCCAGGATCCGGAAGCGTTTCTGACCATGGTCCGCGATATTGCTGCGAGGCACAGCGTTCATATCATCCTCTTCAATGCGTCGAACATGGCGGGAATGGCTCATGTCCGTTCCGCTCTTCACCATGCCTTCCGCGCTTTCACTGGCGGGTCGGCGATCTCAAACAGCGTCGAGATGGAAGCCTTCCTCTACGCTTCCGGATCCCGGCAGTGTCAGATCGGAATCCGTTTCGGCGTGCATACCGGTTTGAATGATACCTACCTCTGCATCTGCCCGGCCTCTTCCGGAGCATTGGAGGAACTGCTTGATCTCGGTGAGATCTGCGATGAGGACTGGGAGACCCTTTCTCCTGAAAAAATTCAGCATATCAGGGAACTTTTTGTTATCTCTGCGGAAGAGATTACAGTGGTCGGCCCTTCCAGATTAACCGAACTGGTCCTCGAACGGGTTGCCCTTCTGGAAGTATACCGGTAGTCTCGCGGTGCTCCCGAATCTCCCGGCCCGTCAGTGGCTTGATATAAATCAGGAAATTCCACACCAAATAAAATTTTGAAAACAAGATTGTGCACCGGACCCTGGACCCTGCCATAACAGAGCATCCATCATGCCTGGGGAATTTCTGAACAGAAAACGAAAAAAACCTGGCCCGGGTAGAATTGGGATTCTAAACACGTATAACGGAACGCTATCCAGCCATGCCGGGGCATCAGCTGTCCTACTTGTTTGCATGGGTGAGAATGTGCCGTATCTCTGGAATGATGAGCGCGCTTGTCGCAAGCTTGGCTGCGCCGGTTGAACCCGGAATGCAGAAGATGGCTTTTCCACCGGAAATTCCGGCAACAGCCCGGGAAAGCATGGCTGCGCTGCTGATTTCCGAAAAACTCATCATCCTGAACAACTCTCCGAATCCATCAATCTGTTTGTCCAGGAGCGGGGTTACCGCCTCGATTGTGCAATCGTCGTGGGTCAGTCCGGTTCCCCCGTTCAGAACAACACAGCTGGCCCGCTCCAGTGCGTGGATTAGCTCACTCCGGATGGCCTCGATCCGGTCCGGAACAATGGAGTAGTAGGTGATCCCTATCCCTGCATCCTCGAGGAGGGTTATAATGGTCTCCCCGCTCGTATCGGTTTCCTTGGTTCTGGAACTTGACACGGTTATCACTGCTCCGGATATGATCATCGGTTGGACATGGTCTGGTTTCATTGTTTCAGCTATAGAACAGAGAAGTTAAAAGTTCATACCTGCTTGTGTTGCATAAGAGCTTCATGGTGTGAATACCCAACCCCTTTGTTTCCACTGGAGCTCGTTCCCGGTCACCCCCGGGATTGCAGATCAGGAATCCCGACAGGGTTCATAAACGCGAAGGAAATTAGGAGAGCCCGGGTTTCTTCTTCTCTCAACCTTCCGGCTGTTGTATTCTCAGGCTAAACGGTGAATGATTCTGGTGCTTTTGATTTTTCTGAATTTTCAAAAAGAATGAGAATTGGTGAGAGGTTTCCATCCCTGTCCGGTGAATCCTCGGAGGGGTAATATTAATACTCTAAGCTCTTTCCCAGGATGTTTTTTCACAAGACGGGGAACTGTTCAGTAATTCTGAATTGTCTGTATTACTGAATATTTACGGGAATTGCTTTGGTATGAGCTCTGGGTTCCCTATCTTTATCGTTCGATGGGAATTCAAAATCAGAATGAATACCGATTCACGTGCATGTTCACCATCTGAGATGTTCACGCTCTATCTCTTTTGACCTCAATTAAAACCGGACTCACCATGACTTTCGTTCTTCATTTTGATCAGTTTAACGGTGATTTGAGTGGACGTGATTCCCCAGTTTTATTCTGATGGACAATCCAATGGCATATCAAAGAGAGAGAATATCAAAAATAGAGAACCAGGATAAACAGAAACTAACAACTCCGTCGATATATGGAAAGATTATTCATGGAATCAGAAAAATAATTCCCTTCTTAGATATCTGCTTGTCATTCCAGAATATTCTGAGATGCCTTTCATATTTTTTTTATAGTTGAATGAATTAATTTACCAATGGCTATCATTTTAAAATTTAAGATGCAGGAAACTGTATCATTAATTTATTTCCACTGGAAACACTAGGGTAGGGGGTCAGCATCGCCAAATTCTCGTATGGAAAGGTCGGAATTTCCCATCTAAAAAAAGTCTTTTTAAAAGGTTGCTTTTTTTAAAATGAAACATTTACGACCAAGTTCGAGTAGAAATTGAAGGGTTTATATATCCTCCAAATGATCAGATTTTTATGAGAGGATACCTAAGGATCACATCCCAGGGGGGTCGGAGTGTCAGAAGGACAGGAATCAATCGGTTTATTTAAAAAATATCTCGCAGGAAATAATATTTTCAGAAACAGGGAGGTCCTCCGCCACTCATACCGGCCACAGATCCTTCCTCACCGGAGACCACAGATTGATCAGGTTGCATCCATTCTCGCACCATCCCTGAAGAATGAGACCCCCTCAAACATCCTCATCTACGGGAAGACCGGGACAGGGAAGACAGCGGTGGTCCGGTATGTCGGAAGTGAGCTCGAGAACGCGAGCAACCACATGGGAACCTCGTGCCGGGTGGTCATTATCAATTGTGAGAGCATCGACACTCAGTACAGGGTGCTCGCCCAGATATCAAAGAGCCTCTCTGACGATGATGAAATCGCCAGTGACAAAGCGCGATCGGTTATCCCCATGACCGGGTGGCCCACTGACCAGGTCTACCAGGAACTCAAGAACCAGCTCGAGGCTACTGGAATAGTGCTGGTTATTGTTCTCGATGAGATCGATAAACTGGTCAAGAAGAGTGGTGATGAGACGCTCTATAACCTCACGCGTATCAACACCGACCTGAAAAAGTCAAAGGTGAGTATGATCGGGATCTCCAACGATCTGAGTTTCAAGGACTTCCTCGACCCGCGGGTTCTTTCATCTCTCAGCGAGGAAGAACTGGTCTTTCCGCCTTACAACGCTCCACAGCTCTGTGACATCCTTCAGCAGCGTGCCGATATTGCGTTTAATGACGACGTGCTCGAGGACGGGGTCATTCCACTCTGTGCAGCCCTCGCTGCACAGGAGCATGGGGATGCCAGGAGAGCGCTTGATCTGCTCCGGGTTTCCGGTGAGATTGCAGATCGCGAAGAAAGTGAAAGGGTCCGGGAGAAGCATGTAAAGAAGGCCCAGGCCAAGATCGAAACCGACAGCATGGTTGAGTGTATTGCCACCCTTCCCACGCAGAGCAAAGTGATACTCTATTCTATGCTCCTGATCGATCAGATGGGCCAGAATATCTTTACCAGCGGAGAAGTGAGCCGTATCTACAAGGAGATAGCTCCTGCAATGGATCTCGATGTCCTGACCCACCGGCGAATCACTGATCTCATCTCGGAACTCAACATGCTCGGGGTGATCAATACCCGGGTCGTGAGCAGAGGTCGGTACGGAAGGACAAAAGAGATGTGGTTTGACTCAAATACAAATAAAATATGGGACGTCATCCGGAGCGATCAGCGATTGAGCGCTCAGGGCCTCGATAAGATGGATATCGTCTGGGTGAAGACCCTGTTCAGGTGAAACCAATATGGACGAAAAGGACCTCCTCCTCCTGCATCTCCTGGAGGAAAACAGCCGCATCTCCCCCGAAGAACTGGGAATTATGGCTGAACTCTCTCCCGACGATGTGAATCGTCGGGTTGCAGCCCTTGAAGAGGAAAAGATCATCAGGAGCTACACCACGGTTATCGATTGGGATCGGGCAGCAAACGGGGGGGTCGCAGCAATTATCGAACTCAAGGTGAACCCTGAGCGGGATTACGGGTATGACCGTATCGCGGAACGGTTGTCAAAGTACCGGGAGGTCAGGTCTCTCCGCCTGATTACCGGCGTGTACGACCTCCAGCTGACAGTGACGGGGAACACGATGCACGATGTCGCCCGGTTTGTATCAGAATATATTGCTCCGATGGACCGGATACGTGAGACGGCCACCCACATCATCATGAAGACCTACAAGGAAAATGGCCAGGCATTCTGCGAGAAAGGAACCGGGGAACGGATCCCCTACTCTCTGTGAGGCAGGCCATGAGGGATTTCGTGTCCACCCGTGCCCGGGTAATTCCTCCATCCGGGATCCGGAAATTTTTCGATCTGGCCCTTTCCATGGAGGGGGTCATTTCCCTCGGAGTGGGAGAGCCGGATTTCGCTACTCCGTGGAATCTCTGCGAAGCAAGTATCTACTCTATCGAGCAGGGCGGGACTTCCTACACCTCAAACCAGGGTATCCAGAAGCTCCGGGAAATGCTTGCGGTATGGCTGCAGCAGCATTACCAGCTCTCCTACGACCCGTATGATGAGATGATCATTACCACCGGGGTATCAGAAGGTCTCGACATTGCCATCAGGGCGGTGACCGATCCGGGTGACGAGATAATCATCGCAGAACCCTGCTATGTCTCGTACGAGCCCTGTGTAACCTTAGCCGGCGGAGTCCCGGTCCCTGTCCAGTGCAGGGAGAAGGACCACTTCCGTCTCAATCCCGACAACCTGATGGAAGCAGTAACCGCGACGACCAAGGCCCTCATCATCAATTTCCCGAACAATCCGACGGGGGCGGTGATGAGGCAGGAACACCTCTCTGCCATTGCGGATATCGTCACCGACCATGATCTCCTCCTCATCAGCGATGAAGTCTATTCGGAACTGACCTACACCGGTACTCATGTATCCCCGGCTACCCTGGATGGGATGTGGGAACGGACCATCACCCTGAACGGGTTTTCAAAGGCCTATGCCATGACCGGATGGCGGATCGGGTACCTCTGCGCCCCGAAAGAAATCTGTGCTGCAGCCCTGAAGATACACCAGTATGTCATGCTCTGCGCACCGGTCATGGGCCAGATGGCGGCCCTCGAGGCTATCAGAAGAGGGGAAGATGAGAAGGATCGCATGGTGCAGGAGTACCGGGTACGGCGAAACCTGTTCGTGGAGGGGCTGAACCGGATTGGGCTGTCCTGCCACATGCCTGAAGGAGCATTCTATGCGTTTCCATCGGTGGAAATAACCGGGCTCTCTGACCTTGAGTTTGCTGAACAGCTCCTGCGCGACGAGCAGGTTGCCGTGGTCCCCGGGAGTGTGCTCGGAAAGGGAGGGGAGAATCACTGCCGGTGTGCATATGCCGTATCCCGAAAGGATCTTGCAGAGGCCCTCCTGCGGATGGAGCATTTTATCGCCGGCCAATCAGGATAAGATACCCGCCTCTCCTTTTTCAGACTCAGTCTTCTCGGGTAGAGACAAAAAATATTTTTTGGGAATTCCGGGATAGCAGCCTGCGACCCCCTCCTTTCATATGCTCTCCTCTATCGTTCTGTCGGGCGAGAAGATCTCACAGGAGAAAACAACCGTATATTCGGTTACCATGAAGCAGGCCATCATCAATGTGCTGATCGACGCTGCGGTGCCTGTCACCCTGATTCCGGTCTTGTATCCAGCATTGTGACCTTCTGGGTCCTCCCGTCCGGGGGAGGCGGATTCCGAGGGGAATCATCCACCCTCACGCAGAGGATCTATCTCGGGATCACCCGTTCAGAATGGAGTGACCTCCACTATGCCAGCGGATTATCTTCTTTATCTTCATTACCGCGCATCTGGTGCTCCACTGGAAGTACTTCAGGAATATGGGACGGATCCTGAAACAGGAGAGGACCCGGGATCAGACCTGGTATAAGTTTATGGCAACCGCAACCCCATACTAGATGGTTGGACAATGAGCTGTACGATTATCGTCGGCGGATTTTTCGGTGACGAGGGAAAGGGAAAGGTTGTTGCCCATGTGGCATACCATGACCAGCCCACCATCATCTCCCGTGGCGGGGTTGGTCCGAACGCGGGACACACGGTCAAGATGGGGGACAAGGAATACGGCGTGCGTATGGTCCCGTCCGGCTTCGTATACCCGGACGCCCGTCTCTGCATCGGAACCGGAGTGCTCGTAGACCCGCGGGTATTCAAGCACGAAGTCGAGCTCCTCGAAGTCAGGGACCGGACATTCATAGATTATCGGTGTTCAATTATCGAAGAGGACCATATCCGGAGGGACAAATCGAGCGACCATCTGGCAAAGACCATCGGTTCCACGGGCAGTGGCTGCGGACCGGCCAACGCCGACCGGGTGCTGCGGGTGGCACGGCAGGCCAAAGACCTCCCCGAACTCGTACCATACCTCATGGATGTCCCGGCTGAGTTGAACGGAGCACTCGACAGGGGAGAGAACGTCCTCCTGGAGGGAACCCAGGGATTCGGTATATCGCTGTACTACGGCACATACCCCTTCGTGACCAGTAAGGACACATCAGCATCTCAGATCGCCTCGGACAATGGTGTCGGGCCTACCCGCATCGATGATGTCATCGTGGTGTTCAAGGCCTATCCGACAAGAGTCGGGGAGGGGCCGTTCTCGACCGAGATGTCCCGGGAGTCATCGGATCGCCTCGGCATCCAGGAGTTCGGAACGGTAACGCACCGGCAGCGCCGGATTGGCGATTGGGATGGTACGATGGCACGGTATTCGGCGATGATCAACGGCTGTACCCAGGCAGCAATCACCGGTATCGACAAAGTGGACCATGACTGCTTCGGGGTGACCGAATACGGGAAGCTCTCCAAAAAAGCGAAAGATTTCCTCGCCCAGGCCGAAGCAGATATTGGTGCCCCCGTCACGCTCATTTCAACCGGACCGGACGTCTCCCAGATCATCGACCTGCGTGATGAGCAATGAAACGGTCCATCGTCCCCCTCCTCTGCTGCCCGGTCTGCAAGGGGGATCTCACCCTGACGGTTACCGACGGAGATGACCGGGAGATCAGAGAAGGAAAACTCCATTGCCTGGTCTGCCGGGTAGATTATCCGGTGGAGGATGGGATCCCGGATCTTCTGCCCCCGTCACCATCTGAATAACAGAGCCCCTTTTATCCCGTAACCGGGAAATAGGATGATACCGGATACTCTTTCGAAGATCTGAAGTGGCAGGGAACCCGGAGTGGTGTATCCTGATGCCGGAAGAACGGAAGTGACCCTCCAATGTTCGCCATCAATGCCCTGATTCTCCCCCTCGCGCTCGGCATCGACCGGATCATGGGCGACCCGAAGACCCGGTTCCACCCCGTTGCGCTCCTCGGGTCATTTATCGGCTGGTGGGGGAGGCCGGATGCATGGCATCCTGCCATTCAGCGGGGAGCAGGAGTGGTGATGTGGTTTTTCACTGTCACGTTCTTCGCGATTCCCTTTTTTCTTGCAGAGCATTACCTTCCCTGGGCTCTCCTTCTCATCGTCGCCCCGGTCCTCCTGAAGTTCTGCCTGGCATGGCGTTCCCTCGAAGAACATGCCCGGTCGGTCAGTGAGGCACTATCCCGCGATCTGGGGAAGGGGAGGCAGGAGGCAGCGCTGATGGTGAGCAGGGAAACCGATCACCTCTCGGATGAACAGGTCCTCTCGGCAGCCTATGAATCCCTGTCTGAGAACCTGGTAGACAGCATTATCTCGCCGATCTTCTATTTCGGGCTGTTTGGTCTTGCAGGTGCTGCGGTCTTCCGGGCTGCGAATACCATGGATGCCATGCTCGGCTACCGCGATGAGCGTGAGCGTATCGGATGGTTCTCCGCCCGGATGGACGATCTTTTAAATTTTATTCCTGCAAGGATCGCGGGAGTTCTGCTTCTCATGTACTTCGGGGTCAGGGGGCGGTTCTCTCCCGCGTACGAGGCGTACAGACGGGACCGGTGGAAGCGTCCGGGGTTCAACGGGGGCATTCCCATGGCCATCCTTGCAGGCGGTGCGGGAGTACAGTTCGAGAAACCGGGGATGTATCTGATGGGAACCCCTGAACGATCCCTGAAGGAGGGAGGACAGGAGATCATCTCCGCTGTACGGGCGGTCACCGTTACCTTCTCGCTTGCGGTCATGATGGCACTCATTATATTGGGATCAATGACAATATTTACTGGCATATGAAGCTCGAGGAGCTGAGATTTGGCACCGAGCTCCTGAAGCGCGGTTTTGCATCCATGCAGAAAGGAGGGGTGAT
>DANP01000005.1 GCA_002499905.1 Methanolinea sp. UBA277 | reverse complement strand
CCGGTGAGGAGTGCCATAGCGAGGACCAGAATTGCGAGTTTCTTCATAAAAATTCTCCTATAGTTCATGCTGATACTCTCAGCACCAGCCTCAAAGGTTGATCTCGAACATTTATGAACGTTTCCGTTTATTTCGGGATATTATAGACCTTATTATAAAAAAAGAAGAATTTTTAGCCTTCAATTTATCTGACAATATCTCTCTTCTCCCCTCGGGAGATATCATAGGGGACGTTCGAACTGAATGGCTTGATCGTCTGAAGGAACTTCCCCCTTTATCTGGTGCCGGCGGGCAGAAAATACTACGAGGGAAACTTTCACCGAATTCTGGCGTTCTCCCATTACCATGGGAAACGTGATTTACTGTGATATTAGCAGTAAAAAAAGGAAAAAATTTGTTTTCAGGGGTTACCTGACCATGCCCGACTCGTAGTGCATGAGCTTGTCGAAGAGGGTGATTGCTCCGTCAACGGAGGTCTCCTCGAAGAACTCAATGCGCTCCATCATGTCAACCGGGTTCGACTTGTCGGCTTCCTGGATCAGGACTTCCATGTATGCGGAAGCGAATCCAACGGAAGGCACGTCACTGATGAGCTCGGTGACCCGGAGGTCGTGGTTGAGCTCGACCGGGTGGTCGGCGGACGGCATCACGAACCTGTCGGTGGTGGTGGTCCGGACGTTGGCCACGGTCATGTCGATGGTGCTTCCGGCCTCAGCCCTGTTGCAGTATGCCGGGAAGACATCGACCGGGGCAGATGCGAACGGACAGATGACCTTCTCAGATGCAGTGGTGTTCATGGCAGCGCCGTCTACCATGATGTTGTCGGTAGAGACGACGTAGGCACCATCGATGCCGATGAAGGCGATCTGCTTGGTTGCCTCAATGTTCCACTGGCCGCTGATCTGACCGGAGGTCTCGACGTCCATTTCCTTGTCGTAGAGCATCAGGCCCACACCGTGGGACTGGGTGTCTTCGGTATAGGTCGACTCATAGATCACACCGGGAGCCACAAGGGGCGGAACGCCCGGGAGGCCGCCGACATTATCAGTGATCCTCCACTGGATCTCAGTGGCGGATGCGAAGTTACCTACCAAATTGACTGAGGTAGAGGTAACAATTCCCTGGGTCTCGGGGACCGGGTCAACACCACGGTCGGCCATGGCGAATCCGGTGAGGAGTGCCATTGCGAGGACCAGAATTACGAGTTTCTTCATGAAAATCCTCCTACAGTTTATGCTGATACTCTCAGCATCAAAGTAAATTATTGAGCATAGGTCTTTTTAAACCTTTTGTAACACTTTCAGGATGTTTCCGGGACAAAAAAGCTAAAAAAGGGAAAAAATTTGTTTTCAGGGGTTACCTGACCATGCCGGACTCGTAGTGCATGAGCTTGTCGAAGAGAGTGATTGCTCCGTCAACGGAGGTCTCCTCGTGGAACTCGATGCGCTCCATCAGAGTCGAATTGGCTGCGTTTGCGCCGCCTTCCTGGATCAGGACATCCATGTATGCGGATGCGAATCCTACGGAGGGCACATCACTGATGAGCTCGGTGACACGGAGGTCATGGTTCAGCTCGACCGGGTGGTCGGCGGAGGGCATGACGAACCTGTCGGTTGTGGTGGTCCGGACATTGGCCACGGTCATGTCGATGGTGCTGCCAGCCTGGGCCCTGTTGCAGTATGCCGGGAACTGAGAGGTCACTGCAGTTGCAAACGGACAGATAACGGCTGTGTCGGTTGACGTGTTCTGAGCTGCGCCATCTACCATGATGTTGTCGGTAGAGACTACGTAGGCGCCGTCAATGCCGATGAAGGCGATCTGCTTGGTTGCCTCGACGTTCCACTGGCCGCTGATCTGGCCGCTGGTCTCGATATCCATCTCCTTGTCGTAGAGCATCAGGCCGACGCCCTGGGTCTGGGTGTCCTCGGTGTAGGTCGACTCGTAGATTGCACCGGGTGCGTCCAGGACCGGAACTCCGGGGAGTCCGCCTGTATCGGTAGTGATCCTCCACTGCATTTCAGTGGATGAGGCAAAGTTACCAACCACATTCGCTGAGGTGGAGGTTACGATTCCCTGGGTCTCGGGGACCGGAGGGATTCCGCGGTCAGCCATGGCGAATCCGGTTACCAGGAGTGCCAGGGCAATGACCATGATTGCAAGTTTTCTCATGAGATTCCTCCTACTGTTCAATGCCGATACTCTCAGCATCAGAAGGGGAGTTGATCGCGATCTCTTTAAGAAAATTTCAATCCGGGAGGTGCATTCATGTACCCTGCGGGTTCAACGAATGCGAACGAAAAAGAACCTGGAATGCTGACAGAACAGGAATCCCGCAACGAAACAGGATAAATCTTCACAGAAGAAAAAAATTGGTTATATTGATTTTACCTGACCATTCCGGACTCGTAGTGCATCAGTTTGTCGAAGAGGGTGATAGCTCCGTCAACGGAGGTCTCCTCGTGGAACTCGATGCGCTCCATCAGTGTCGAATTGGCATTGCCTGCACCGCCTTCCTGGATCAGGACATCCATGTATGCGGATGCGAATCCAACGGAGGGCACATCGGCGACGAGCTCGGTGACACGGAGGTCGTGGTTGAGCTCGACCGGGTGATCTCCTGAGGGCTGGACGAACCTGTCGGTTGTGGTGGTCCGGACGTTGGCGACAGTCATGTCAATGGTGCTGCCAGCCTGGGCCCTGTTGCAGTATGCGGGGAACTGTTCCGAAACATCCGATGCAAACGGACAGATAACAGCCGTGCTGGTCGTCTTGTTCTGAGCTGCGCCGTCAACCATGATGTTGTCAGTTGAAACCACGGAAGCGCCGTCGATCCCGATGAAGGCGATCTGCTTGGTTGCCTCGACGTTCCACTGGCCGCTGATCTGGCCGGAGGTCTCGACGTCCATTTCCTTGTCGTAGAGCATCAGGCCGACGCCCTGAGTCTGGGTGTCTTCGCTATAGGTCGATTCATAGATCGCACCGGGTGCGACAAGAGCGGGCGTAGCCGGGAGACCACCGGCATTATCGGTAATCCGCCACTGCATCTCGGTCGAGGAGGCGAAGTTGCCAACAACATTGACAGACGTGGAGGTTACGATTCCCTGGGTTTCAGGGACCGGGGTTATACCACGGTCCGCCATGGCGAATCCAGTAACCAGGAGTGCCAGGGCAATGACCATTATTCCAAATTTTTTCATGAAATATTCACCTACGTTTCAATGCCGATACTCTCAGCATCAGCACAGGGGTTGATTGCGATCCCTTTATGAAAATTTCAATCAGGAAGGTGGAATCGGATAACCTGGCGGTTATATGCGGGCAGAACACACCATGCCGACTCGAACAGAACGGGCTTGAGATTCATGAAGTGAGTATTGATTCGGTAATACTCCGCATCTCTTCGACGGACTTTTTCGCCATGTTATAGGCATATCTTCCTGAAAAATCCGTAATTTACGGGTGAATACAGTCAAAAAAGGTGCCGGATTGGTCCGGCCTCCGATGTTCACAGGATTACCCAGCTCCTGTTACAACACCAGCCGTTCCGGGTTCGGTCATGGCCGATTCGTAGTGCATCAGCTTCTCGAAGAGGGTGATTGCTCCGTCAGCGGAGGTCTCTTCGGTGAACTCGATGCGCTCCATCAGGTTCGTTGCTGTTACCTGTGTCGGGAACGGTGCGTTCTGGCTCCGTGCCTCCTGAATGAGGACATCCATGTAGGCTGATCCATTCCGACAGAGGGCACATCAGTGAGGAGTTCGGTGACCCGGAGGTCGTGGTTGAGCTCGACCGGGTGATCCGACGAGGGCATGACGAACCTGTCGGTGGTGGTGGTCCGGACGTTGGCCACGGTCATGTCGATGGTGCTGCCCGACTCTGCCCGGTTACAGAATGGTGTAAGGAACGTAGTTACGTCCTGTACAAACGGACAGATATAGGATGTATTCGAGGAAGGTCCCATCGCACCCGCGCCATCGACTATGATGTTGTCGCTGGATACCACGTGGGCTCCATCAACGCCGACAAAGGCCAGCTGCTTGGTTGCCTCGATATTCCACTGGCCGGAGATCTGGCCGGAGGTCTCGACATCGAGCTCCTTGTCGTAGAAGACGAGTCCGACACCGTGGGACTGGGTGTCTTCCGTGTAGGTCGATTCATAGATTCTATTGGGAGCATTTAGCGGTGGAATATCAGGTAATCCGGTAGTGAAGTACGTAATCCTCCACTGGAGTTCGGTCGCTGACGCGAGGTTTCCGACACCATCGATGGACGTCGATGTCACGATCCCCTGTGTCTCGGGAACCGGGGAATGCCGGGGTCTGCCAGGGCAAACCCCGTGAGAAATGCTACTGCGATGACAATGATTGCGAGTTTCCTCATTTTAATTGCCTCCTGTAGTTCATGCTGATACCTTCAGCATAGAAGGATCATCAATAAGGAACGTTTGAGTATTTCGGTGAAAAAAGGAAAATTACCGGACCATCCCCGACTCGTAGTGCATGAGCTTGTCAAAGAGCGTGATCGCACCGTCAACAGTTGTTTCTTCTGAGAATTCAATACGCTCGAAGAGAACATCGGGAGGTTCAGGCTCAACTTCATTATACTCGGAACGGCCTTCCTGGATCAGGACGTCAAGGAACGCAGAAGCCATGCCAACCGAGGGAACATCACTGACGAGTTCGGCGACACGAATGTCGTGGTTGAGCTCGACCGGATGGTCGCTTGAGGTCATGACGAACCGGTCCGTAGAGGTGGTCCTGACGTTGGCAACGGTCATGTCGATCGTGGAACCGGCCTCTGCCCGGTTACAGAATGCCGGGAATGAAGGACTGATCGTTTCTGCGAATGGACAGATCACATAGCTACCGGTATCGGAATCGTCCCCATACTCGTCATCAAGACCAGCGCCGTCGACCATGATGTTGTCGCTGGAAAGAACATAGGCACCGTCAATGCCGATGAAGGCGATCTGTTTGGTTGCCTCGACGTTCCACTGGCCGGAGATCTGGCCGGAGGTCTCGACATCCAGTTCCTTGTCGTAGAGCATCAGGCCGACGCCATGGGTCTGGGTATCCTCGGTATACGTTGACTCGTAGATGGCCGAAATCGTCCACCCTGGCTCTCCCAGCGGTGGAATCGCAGGGAGACCCCGGTGATCATCGGTTATTCTCCACTGGAGTTCGGAGACGGATGCAAAATTCCCGACCGCATTCACCGACGTAGAGGTAACAATCCCCTGGGTTTCCGGTACGGGACCCATCCCCCTATCGGCAATCACGGGACTAACCATAATGAATGTCAAAATCACAATCAGAATTGCGAGTTTCCTCATCGCATTCCTCCTACATTTGAATGCTGAACATATCAGCACAAGCGAAGAGTATTTCATGCGGGGTATATGAATATTGGCGTAAAAAAAAGGATTTTTTTCGATTAACGAACCATACCGGACTCGTAGTGCATCAGCTTATCAAAGAGGGTAATTGCTCCGTCAAAGGAGGTCTCTTCGGTAAACTCAATGCGCTCCATAAGTTGGGTCATGTCAACCGGCTCAGGTGGTGCACGGGCTTCCTGAATCAGGACTTCCATGTAAGCAGAGGCAAGTCCAACGGAGGGAACGTCGGTGATGAGCTCGGTGACCCGGAGGTCGTGGTTCAGCTCGACCGGGTGGTCACCTGAGGGCTGGACGAACCGGTCGGTGGT
Source organism: Methanolinea sp. UBA277 (assembly GCA_002499905.1). Taxonomy (GTDB): domain Archaea; phylum Halobacteriota; class Methanomicrobia; order Methanomicrobiales; family Methanospirillaceae; genus UBA9949. Next base: position 16,605 of record DANP01000005.1, on the reverse strand, counting down.
GGTGGTCCGTACATTGGCCACGGTCATGTCGATGGTGCTGCCGGCTTCAGCCCGGTTGCAGTATGCCGGGATGGTATTTGAGATAGTTCCGGCAAACGGACAGATCACTTCAGTAATAGTAGAGTCAGCATATGATTTTGCGCCATCGACCATGATGTTGTCGCTCGAGACGACGTAGGCACCATCCACACCGATGAAGGCGATCTGCTTGGTGGCCTCGATGTTCCACTGGCCGGAGATCTGGCCGGAGGTCTCAACGTCCATCTCCTTGTCGTAGAGCATAAGGCCTACGCCGTGGGTCTGGGTATCCTCGGTGTATGTCGACTCGTAGATACCATATGTTGCAATGAGGGGCGGAATATCTGGCAGGCCGGCGACCTGATCAGTTATCCTCCACTGGATTTCAGTGGCGGAGGCAAAGTTGCCAACCCCATTTATAGATGTTGAAGTGGTAATACCCTGGGTCTCGGGGACCGGATTTATTCCAATGTCTGCCATTGCATAGCCGGCAAGGAATGCCACGGCGATGACCAGAATTACGAGTTTCTTCATAGATTTCACCTACATTTCGTTGCTGATACTCGTCAGCATCTTATGAAAATCCAAGGAGTGACTATATATAACTTTTCGTAAAACAGATGGCGAAAGAACGGAATAATAAAGATTTCCCGAATCTGGCAATTATTTTCAAGATTACTAGTGCCGGAAAGGAAGAGAGAAGACTCCCATCAGGAGTATCGTAGTTCATTCGGTAGTCGACGGAAAAGACAAAAAAAAAGAATTGGTTCAGGGTTCACCGGACCATACCCGACTCGTAGTGCATCAGCTTGTCAAAGAGGGTGATGGCACCGTCAACGGTGGTCCTCTCTTCAAACTCGATGCGCTCGGTCAGGTTTGCCGGTGATCCGGAGTTGCCTTCCTGGATCAGCACTTTCATGAATGCGCTGGCCATGCCCTGCGAGGGAACACCTTCGATAAACTCGGTCACCCGGATATCATGGTTCAGCTCGACCGGGTGGTCGCCGGACGGCATGATGAACCGGCTTGTCGAGGTGGTCCGGACGTTAGCCACGGTCATGTCGATGGTGGATCCGGCTTGGGCCCGGTTGCAGTATGCCGGGAACATGGTGCTGGTGTCAGCGCCGAACGGGCAGATAACCGCGTTTCCGGTTGCTGTCGGGTTGGCTGCCCCGTCAACCATGATGAAGTCGGACGAGACTACGCTTCCGCCGTCAATACCGATGAAGGCGAGCTGCTTGGTCGCCTCGATGTTCCACTGGCCGCTGATCTGGCCGGACGTCTCGATATCGAGTTCCTTGTCGTACATGATCAGGCCGACACCGTTGGACTGGGTGTCCTCGGTGTACACAGCTTCATAAATGGCAGCTTCTGATCCCAGCGGGGGGACGCTGTTCAGCCCGCCCGAGCTGGTGGTGGTTCTCCATGCAAGCTCTGTGTGCGAGGCGAAGTTGCCCACGGCATTGATCGTGGTTGACGTCACGATCCCCTGGGTCTCCGGAACAGGCTCAATCCCCCGGTCGGCCATGGCCACTCCGGTGGCCAGGACCATCAGTCCGAGAAAGAGAACCGGAATTGCTGTCTTTTTCATCGTGTTTCTCCTGCAGCTCTGTATTTCCAATACTGTGCATCAGTTATGGCTGATACTCACAGCATCTCTCAGGCTTTTTGAATCATGAATATAAAGCATTTCTCCAAAAATAACCCATATATTTGCCCGTTTGAGAAAATAACCATTAATTTTGATTATTGAACCTGATGGTTAGCTCCATTCCGGATCATGAACGGGAAGAAAAAAGAGAACGGGTGGGGAAGAAGGGGATCTTACCTTACCAGTCCCGCTTCGTAGTGCACCCGTTTGTCGAACGTGGTGATCTCACCGTCAACCGTGGTGACATCCGAGAACTCGAGGCGTTCCATGAGAATCTCGGAGGCATCGCCGCGGGAACCCTCGTGGACAATGATGTCCAGGAATGCCGATGCCGAGCCCCGGGATGGTATACCGTCCTCCAGTTCAAGCACCCGGATCCAATAGTTCAGCTCGACGGGATGATCTCCGGACGCCACAATGAAGCGGTCGGTGGCGACGGTCTGGACATTGGCAACCGACATATCGATCGTGCTCCCTGCCTCAGCCCGGTTGCAGTAGGCAGGTGCGATCACGTTTGCATCACTGGCGAACGGGCAGATGATCGAATCTGCGGTCTCGGATGACCGTGCTGCCCCGTCGATCATCATGTAGTCACCGGAGTAGACCCGGCCCCCGTCAATGCCTACATAGGTGAGCTGCTTGACTGCTTCGACATTCCACTGCCCGGTGATCTGGCCGGAGGTCTCGATATCGAGCTCCTTGTCGTAGCGGATGATCCCGGTGCCGGATGACTGCGTATCTTCTGTATACACCGCTTCATAGACCCCTGCATCCTCGCCAAGGGGCGCAAGGTTGCTTAGGCCGGTCGGGTTATCAGTCGTCCGGATGGCAAATTCGGTATGCGACTCAAAGTTCCCTTCAGCGATGATCGTGGTTGATGTGGTAATCCCGACGGATTCAGGTGTCGCCTCGATTCCCCGGTCGGCAGTTACGATGCCGGTAAGAACAGCCGAAATCACGATCGCAACAAAAAGGAGCCTGGTTGCGTTCATGCCCTATCTCCTCTCGTCAAATCAGTACCTCATTCAACGCTGATATCCGGAGGAGTAAAAATCTTTTGATTTGAACAAAAAACCGGAAGAACCGGATATTTTTCGGCTGTTATTTCCTCGCAATGGTGAGGTACCCGGAGTGACCCACCCGGGTCGACGGCCGGGTTCCCCGCCTGGAGCGGGTCATCTCCCGTTCAATGCACTCAACCGCTCTTACCGATGAAAAGAGCCCTTCTGCCGTATCCATCACGACGCAGAGATGCTCGATGAACGGGGTGTAGCAGGCGAGGTAGCCACCCGGGCGGAGCAGGGAGTGGGCATGGCGGACATGCTCGGGGCCGAGAGTCATGTCGTAGTGGACGATATCAAAGACCCCTTCAGCGGAGAGAACATCCCCCGCGATGACCTCAACGTTTTCAAGGCCCGCCTCCCGGATATTCTCAGCCGCGATCCGGGCAAAATCCTCCCGTGCCTCGTATGTCACGACCTTCCGGGCAATTCCTCCGAAGAAGATGGTGGCGATCCCGCTCCCGGCCCCGGCATCGAGCACCACATCGTTCCGGTTCATCCCGGTAAAGGCGATCACCAGCCCGATATCCCGGGGGAGCATGGGGGCGCCGGTCCGCTTCGCATGCTCAAAAAAGTCCGGGGCCCGGGGGATGAGGATCCGGAATGCATGCCCGGTATGCGATACGATCGTATCTCCCGGCGATGCCTGTACTACCGCATCGAGGTCGAGGATACCCCGGTCCGTCGAGAACGTTCCGGTTCCACTCCGGACAAAGTAGGTCCTCCCCTCACCAGTGAGCAGGATCCGGGTTCCCGGACTGATCATTTCGCGACCTTCAGGATTGCCTCGGCAATATCGCCCCGGCAGACGGTGAGTGCGTCACGGGCCGCCTCAAGGGAAACCCCGGCCTGATCGGCGACCAGCCTGACATCGTCCTCGGGTATGGTGGGTGCGCTTTCTTCGAACCGGGGCTGACCCGCGATCTGGTAGGTGGTGACCCCCTGCATGGTCATGGCGGTGACTTCGGCCGCATCGAAGATGTAGGTTCCTTTCGGCGTCTCGATCACGATGCGAAGGACGTCCTCGATCTGCTCCACCTGCATCCCGAGCTGCTTCATCATCTGCTTCATCTTCTTCGGGTTTATGTTACCGGGCATCATGCCGCTCACCTTCCCTGCCGTACTTTTACCGCTACACCGTAATTAAAGAGCAGCATCTCCCTGCCGGATAGCATCGCAGAACCGGTCGCGAGGAGATCATCATCATTCGTCACCACCATTACCTCATCCCCGGCCCGGATTTCGGGATCTGTGGCGATCACATGCTTTGCAAAGGTGTTCTTCCCCTGGCGGATGAATTCCGCGACTTCATCGAGCACCACCACCCGGTAGGCCGGCGGTGGCAGGGCGGCAATGAGCCTGAGGGCGCCATCGATACCGAGTGTGAACTTCCCGTCCATGGCCCGGACGGTGACGAGGCGTCCCCCCCCAAGGGTCACCTGACGGATCCTCCCGGTCCGGGAGAGGACGAATTCGCAGTCTTCGGGAAAGAGGGCTGCCCCTGCTCCACGTCCGAATTGAAAGTCAGCGATGACCTGTACCTGCGCTCGCATACTGTCCGGCGAGTAATTCATTGACACGTCTGACAAACTCCTGTTCTGATTCCCGGGGAATGAATGCTCCGGCTGCAATCCGGTGGCCGCCGCCCGAACCGCCCAGTGCGGCCGAAGCCCTGGTAATTGCCTGCTGGAGGTCGATTCCCCTCTGTACTACCCGCTCCGTGGTCCGTATAGAGACCTTGGTCAGGTCCGGATCTTCCGGCTGCTCCACCATGATCAGGATAGGCTTGTCCATGTTCAGCTTGGAGAGCGCCATCCCTGCCCCGATACCTACGATGGTGTCGGGATAGCGGTTCCCGACATGGATATACTGGAGGTGGGAGAGCTCGGAGACTCCGGTATCCAGGATATAATGGAGGAGCTCGCGGATAATGGCACGGTGGTTGGTGAGCATGTGTTCGGCCTGCCGGTAAGCGATCCCCCGGTCCCCGCGGCAGATGGACCCTCCCACTCCGGGCCGTGACCACCGCCCGCAGGAGTTCAGCAGTGTCGCGAACTCCTGGGCGTTCCGGAGGGGGGTCCGTTCCGGTTCATCAGGGAAGAGATACGATTCGGCAAAGAGGCGTGAGATCCCTTCCCCGTGGGCCAGGAGCTGCTGGGCCAGGGCACTGGTGATCCGTCTCCGGTCCTTGTCCGGGATCTCCTCCCAGACAAGCCACCCCTTGACCGGGTCCCGGAGCGGGATGCCCAGCCGCTGGAGGAACTTCTGTGCTCCGGCTGCGTTGTTGCTGATCCCGGGGATGAACGGGTCGTCATTGTAGGAGAGACAGATATGGAGCGGCCGGGTTGAGACCCCGTAGCAGTTGAGATCCCGCTCCCGTATCTCAATCAAACCCCGCGCCGCGCCCTCGGAAGCGATATCCCGTGCAGGTCCCACCAGGCCGCAGTCTTCCCGGGCCATCATATCGCCGACGTTTCCAATTACTGCGAGGCGGGCCAGATCCGTATTGGCGGAGTCCATCTCCCGCGCCACAAGGTAGGCCACTCCTGCGGCAGAGAGCTTGGTGTGGCCGTAGGGCAGGCAGTTGACCTGCTGGTAAGCGGTCCCGCAGTCCTGGCTCACGTGGTGGTCGATGATGAGCACCTCCTCGTTGGAGAGCCCGTGCTCCTCAAGCAGGTTCTGCTGACCGGCACCCATGTCACAGAAGAGCTTGAAGGAGTCGTCCTTCGGCACCTGCCGCATGGTCAGAGGTTCGAGCTGCCGGACGAAGACCGATGTCACCCTGACTCCTTCCCGCGTGAGTGCCTGGGCAAGGATGGCCTCTCCGGATATCCCGTCCGCATCGATGTGGGAGATGATGGTCACGTCGGGATGCGAGGAGAGTTCCCGTACCGCGGCCCGTACATCATCGGAGAGACCCATTACTCTAGTATTTCGCTGATTCAGGGAAAAATGTTGGCGTTCCTGCCGTTTCCGGGAATCTATCCGGGCCGGGATCATGCCGGAGGGCTGCCCCATATTTCATAAGCACTGCAACCAGATGCTCTACCACACGATGAGGATCAATGAGGCACACGCACGGTGAACCGGATGTTCTTCCACCGGAAACAGCAGAATTTGCCGAGACCGGGATGATCAGCCACGAGCGGATGCGGGTGGTGGACGCAAACGCCCGGGCACTGGGGCTGAACTCGCTGCAGTTGATGGAGGGAGCCGGCCGGGCTCTCGCCGAATCGGTCAGGGCAGCCGCAGCCGGCCGGGTGCTGATCCTCTGCGGCAAGGGCAATAACGGAGGTGACGGTATGGTCGCCGCCAGGTACCTCCAGGATCTCGGGCCGGAGCTCATCGTCATTGCAGGAGCAGGAATGACTGCTGAGCCGGCCGGGCAGCTGCAGGTCCTCTCCCACTGTCAGGTCTCGGTCCATCCGGTCGCCTGCAGGGAGGATGTCCTGGCGCTCCACGGCCTGTTCTCCGGTGCAGATGTCATTGTCGATGCATTGCTCGGCACCGGGCTGAAGGGAGCGGTGAAGGAACCGGTCCGGACCTGCGTGGAGCTGACCAGCAGCTCCCCGGCAACAGTCATCAGTGCTGATATCCCCACACCGGGCATCCGGGCCGACCTCATCCTCGCCTTCCACCGGCCGAAAGTAGAAGGATCCCAAGTGGCCGGCATCGGCATCCCGCTGGAGGCCGAGATCTTCACCGGACCCGGGGATCTCCTGGTGCTGAAGAAGAGGCTGCCGGACGCGCATAAGGGGAACGGGGGGGAGGTCCTGGTGGTGGGGGGAGGGCCCTACCAGGGTGCTCCCTACCTCTGCGGGCTCGGGGCGCTCCGGGCCGGTGCGGATATCGTCCGGATTGCATCCCCGGTATTCGAACCGGTGCCCGATCTCATCTACGAACCCCTTGAAGGGAAGATCATCGAGGCCGAGCACATCGAGCAGATTCTCCGGCTCGTCGACCGTGCCGACGTGGTAGTTATGGGCCCGGGGCTCGGCGACCAGAGCCACCATGTAATCCGGGCTCTTTCTCCCCACTGCCGGAGAGTGGTCTTCGATGCGGATGCCCTCCGGGCGCCGCTTCCGAAGGCGGAGGATTCGCTCTTCACCCCTCATGCCGGGGAATTCGAACGGATGACCGGGAAGCCGCCCGGAGACGACCTCGTCCCGCGGGCACGTGCAGTCCGGGACTCCGGTATTCCGGGAACCACGCTCCTCAAGGGCCCGGTCGACATCATCAGCGACGGCACCCGGGTCCGGTTCAACCGCACCGGCACCCCCCTGATGACCGTAGGGGGAACCGGTGACGTGCTCGCCGGGGTTGCAGCGGCACTCTTCTGTCATCTGCCGGCGTTCGAGGCTGCCTGCATTGCGGCCTACGTAAACGGGCGGGCAGGGATGGCGATCGAGCAGGAACGTGCCGGGGGGATGCTGGCCAGCGATCTACCGGCCCAGATCTCCCTCGAGCTCTTCGGAAAGGGAGGCAGGTAATGGTTGAATTCACTCATATCAGGGATGAAAAGGTTCACATGGTGGATGTTGGTGCGAAAGCAGAAATCAGGCGTGAGGCAGTTGCGGCAGGCAGGATCAGGCTCCGGAAGGAGACGCTCGAGGCAATCCGGACCGGGACGGTGGTCAAGGGCAATGTGCTCGCCACGGCACATGTCGCCGCAACCCTCGCAGTGAAGGATACTCCCCGTCTCATTCCGATGTGTCATCTCATTCCCGTCACGTCAGTGGAGGTCTCGTTTGACCAGCAAGAGGATGCCATCGAGGCAACTGTCACAGTGCGCTCGGTCGGAAAGACCGGAGTCGAGATGGAGGCGCTCACCGGTGTCTCTGTCGCCCTCCTGACCATCTGGGACATGGTCAAATCGGCCGAGAAGGACGGGCAGGGGCAGTACCCGGTGACCCGGATTGAGGATATCCGGGTGCTCGAGAAAAGGAAAGGGTAGGGGCAGGCTCCGTTCCCGCGGGCATGGCTTTAAGAAGCATCCTGCCGATATATACTGGTCTTACGGGATCCGTCCCGTGAAGGAATGTGGCGTCTCTGACGCTGAACCTGATGGTGATCTACCATGGCGAAATCGATGTATGCCTACGTACGTGAGGCATGGAAAAAGCCCGCCGACTCGGGGGTAAAAAGCCTCCAGTGGCACCGGATGCAGGTATGGCGGCGTGAGGGCAGCGTGGTCAGGGTCGAGCACCCGACCCGTATCGACCGTGCCCGGAACCTTGGCTACAAGGCCAAGCAGGGCGTTGCCGTAGTGCGGGTGAAGATACGTCGCGGAGGCCGCCGGAAGTCGCGGTACGTCCGTGCCCGCCGGTCAATCCGGATGGGGAAGAACCGTATAACCCCGGCAAAGAGCCTGCAGCGCATGGCTGAGGAGCGGGCGTCGGTGAAGTATCCGAACATGGAAGTGCTGAACTCATACTGGGTGGGCCAGGACGGAAAGCAGAAGTGGTTCGAGGTTATCCTTGTCGATACCCACCACCCTGCTGTTCTTGCCGACAAGCAGCTCGCATGGATTGGCAGGGGTACGAGCCGCGGTCGTGCCGAGCGTGGAAAGACCAGTGCCGGGAGAAAGGGACGCGGTATGATGACCCGGGGCAGGGGAACCGAGAAGACCCGTCCGAGCATCAGGTCGCATGGTAACCTAGGCAAATAAGATATCCCTCTTTTTCCCATTCTGCTCTGATGACGATTGCAGACGCCTGTATCCATCCCTACCCCGAGGGGGACTCCTCACTCCGGAGGATGGCGGTTGAGGCGGGGGAGCTCGGGTTCGACAGCATCGTGGTCCCGGATGGCACCCCGCTCATTTACAGCGGTGTCAGGGTCATACCCGCCGTCCTGATTGCCGAAGAGACCGTCAGGGCTGTATCCGGCCAGCTCAGAAAGCGGGGGAACGGGCAGTCGCTGGTCATGGTGAACGCCGGTGAGAACGGCTTCAACCGGGCGGTCCTGAACCTGAAAGGGGTGCACATGCTCCGGAACCTCCACCTGACCCGGAAGCAATCCTTTAATCACGTCTGTGCCCGGCAGGCTGCCGACCGCGGGGTGGCAATTGACCTTGACCTCTACCCGGTGATCCACGCTGCCGGCAGAACCCGTCAGCGGGTACTGGTGCGGTTCGGGGAGCTGATCCGGCTCTATTCCCGGTACCGGTTCCCCCTTACCATCTCAAGCAATGCCCGATCAGTTCTCGATCTCCGTTCTGTTGAGGAGATCACCCTCCTCTGCAGCCTGTTTGGCATGGAAGAGGATGATGTTCAGGCAGCACTTACCACGGTGGGAGGTCTCCTGAACCCACCAGGGCCTGTCAGGGTGCTGCCATGAAACCCCTGCCCCCGACACTCAGGACAAAGAAACGGTATATCCTCGTCGGGATCGAGCCGCCAGGCACCGGTGCCGATCAGAAGGACTTCTATCATGCCGTCGCTGATGCCGTGACCAGTCTCTTTGGTGATGTGCGGGCTGCTGCGATCAGCCCGGCAGTGATCTCCTCCGGGCCTGATTATGTCATTATCCGGTGCGCCCGGGGCGGCGAGCAGGATCTGAGGATCGCGCTCTCCACGGTCACTGCCGCAGGGGACGGGAGAATTGTGCTCCGTCCCAGGGCGACATCCGGCACGCTCCACGCGCTCCGGAGAAGACTTCCGGAGGAACGTCCTGACGAACCGGAACAGCCGGCAGAGGTTCATTTCGGGGGCAGAGTGTACATTGCACGCCGGTATCAGGGTCAAAAGGTTGATTTGATGGAAAAAGGAATTAAAAGTCAGGAGCTCTTGTTTCTCACACAGAATGATCTGGAGGAATTATAATGCAGCCACAGGCATACCAGATGGGATATGACCGGGCCATCACGGTTTTCAGTCCGGACGGCCGCCTTTATCAGGTCGAGTACGCACGGGAAGCGGTCAAGCGGGGTACGACCGCGGTCGGAATAAAATGCAAAGACGGAATAGTGCTCATCGTGGACAAACGGGTGAGCTCACGCCTCCTCGAACCCTCATCGATTGAGAAAATCTTCGTCATCGACGAGCACATCGGGGTCGCCTCGTCAGGACTGGTCGGAGACGCCCGCGCCCTGGTGGACCGCGCACGGATCGAGTGCCAGATCAACCGGGTGACCTATGATGAGCGGATCGATGTGGAAGCCCTGGCGAAGAAGCTGTGCGACCACATGCAGACCTATACCCAGTTCGGCGGGGCCCGACCCTATGGGACAGCCCTGCTGATCGCCGGAATCAGCGACGGGGAATTCCGCCTCTTTGAGACCGACCCGAGCGGAACCCTCCTCGAGTACAAGGCGACCGGGATCGGGATCGGCCGAAACGCAGTCATGAAGGTTTTCGAGGAGGAGTACGATTACGACGCTCTCCTGAAGGATGCCATTCTCCTGGGCCTGAAAGCCCTCCACGATGCCACCGAAGGGAAGTTCGATGTCAACACCGTGGAGATTGGCATCATAGAGGCCCGGAAGCCCGAGTTCCGGAAGATGACCAAGGAAGAGGTCGCATCGTTCGTCGAAAAATTCGAGAAGTAGGGTGAGGGTATGATACCCCTCGAGAAAGCAGTGGTGGCACGGCTCGAGAGCCATGGAGAAAAGTTTGAACTGCTGGTCGATCCCGACCTGGCGGTCAGGTACCGCCAGGGCGAGAAGATCGATCTCGAGGATATGGTGGCTGCTCTCTCCATCTTTGAGAATTCCTCCCGCGGAACCCGGTCATCGGAGGAGGCGCTGACCAAAGTCTTCGCCACGACTGACTTTGCTGCCGCGGCGGACCGAATCATCCGGAAGGGGGAGATCCACCTCACGGCTGAGCAGCGCCGGCACATGATTGCCGAGAAGAGAAAGCAGGTCATCACCTTCATCGCCCGGAACGCGGTCAATCCCCAGACCGGCCTTCCCCATCCGCCCCAGCGGATCGAGATGGCGATGGACGAGGCCCGGGTCAATATTGACCTGTACAAGAACACCGAGGAGCTGGTCAAGGAGACGGTAAAAGCGCTGCGCCCTATCCTCCCCATCAGGTTCGAGGAGGTCCGTATAGCAGTGAAAGTCCCGCCGGATTTCGCCTCGAAGGCCTACGGAGAAATCCAGGCTGTCGCCCAGATGGATAAAGAGGAGTGGCAGAAGGACGGATCCTGGATCTGTGTCGTCCGCATCCCGGCAGGTATCCAGGGAGAGTTCTACGACCTGGTCAACCGCGTCACCCGGGGCCAGGGTGAGGTGCGCATCCTCAATCAAGTATATTAGCCGAGAGGACATAGAATAAGAGACAGATAACCGGGGCAGGTTCTATGGCACGGAAAACGCACAAGGCAAAGGGAAGAGTTTCAGGAAGCGCCGGACGTTTCGGCCCGAGGTACGGCAGGTTCGTCCGGAAACGGGTGAACGAAACTGAGAAGATCTCCAGGGCAGCCCACCGCTGCCCGCGATGTGACACCGTTGCAGTCAGGAGGGAGGGAACCGGCATCTGGGGCTGCAGGAAGTGCGGCTTCAGGTTCGCCGGAGGTGCATACCAGCCCCAGACCCCGCAGCTCCGCATCGCGCTTCGCACCATCGATCGCGCTCTCGGCAAGGAGGTCTGAGCGGAGTGGCAGGGTCCTACAAGTGCGCCCGGTGCAAGTCCAGAGTCGAGATTGATGTCAATGTCCGCTGCCCCTACTGCGGGCACCGGATCCTCTTCAAGGAACGTGGTGCCGGGATCAAAGAGTTACATGCTCGATGACCATCGTCACCACGTCCCGTAAACCCGTCCCTGAACTCCGGTCGCTTGCCAAGGACTTCGCGTTTGCGGCAGACTGCCCCTATATCCTGCGGGGGAAAATGGGCCTCCCTGATATAGACTCACTCGATCCCGTTTTTTTCATTTTCTCATCCCGGGGAAAAGAGTTCTCTCTCCAGCTCTCGGACCATGGCACGCTTGTCGCAGATATCAGGATTCCGGCATGGAGCATGGTGGAGCGGTCCGGTGAACGTCTGCCGGGGATCCTGATCGATGACCCATCTATTTATGAGCGACTGGCACCATATATACCGGTGAAATTGTCGGAAACAGGCGGGAGGGGGTGCCTCTTTGACGGCACCAGGAAACGCCGCTACCTGCTTCGACTGATGATCCATGAGGCATGAGGCGCTCTTCAGGTTCAGGTCGGACCAGGCCGAAGCGCTCTTCCGGGCGGTCAGCCCCGAGATGGAGGCCGAGGTCAATCCCCGTTCCCGGGCCGAATGCCTGCTTGAAGGGCCGGGCACCCTGGTGCTGAAGGTCCATGCAGAGGATGTTGCGGCGCTCCGGGCCTCGCTCAATATGTGGCTCCGGCTGATTTCCGTGGCCCAGGAGATGCAGGATCTCGCTATCAATCAGGAGACAAATCCATGAGCAGTGCACTGTCACCAAAAATCCAGAATCAGATCGCCATGCTGCAGCAGATGCAGCAGCAGATGCAGACCATCGGCGCCCAGAAGGCACAGTATGAGATGGCAGTCCGTGAGGCAAAACGGGCGACCGAGGAACTGAATGATGTTCCTGATGATGCCCCGGTCTTCATGAGCGTGGGCACGGTCATGATGGAGAAGAAAAAGGAAGACGTGCTCAAGAACCTGACCGAGAAGATCGAGACCCTCGAGCTCAGGATCAAGTCACTGGAGAAACAGGAAGGCATGCTCTCCGGAAAATTTGAGCAGCTCCAGGCTCAGATCAAGCAGGCACTCGAGGGGAAAACCCAGAGCGCCTCCTGAAAAAAAATTACTCTTTTCTCTCTGCCGGCTGGATCCGCTGCAGGAGATTTACGGCATTGATCATGGCTTCAGCGGAGGCAAGCACGATATCGTCCCCCGATCCGCTGGCCGAGAAGACGTGGCCCTGCTCATCCTCGACCGAGATGTTCACGTGGCCGATGGCATCCGAGCCCCCGGAGATGGCCTCGATATTGAACTCTTTCAGCTGGATCTTTGCCGGGACGATGCCAAGGATTGCCCGGAGCGCTGCATCGACGGGGCCGTTCCCCGTGCTGCTCGAGACCAGCTCCTTTCCATAGTAGAGAGCCTTAACGCTCGCCGTAGGAATCACATGGTTCCCGGTCATGATGGCAATGTCCTGGAGCTCGATTGCCCGGGTGCCGTTGCCGACACCCATGACGCTCTCGGCGATTTCGTAGAGGTCGGCATCGGTCACCTTCTTGCCCTTGGTGGAGATGAACTTGACCTTCTCCACGATCCGGTCAAGCTGGGTATCGCTCGGAGAGAGGTGGACATCGGAGAGCATCTGTCGCACTGCGTGACGTCCGACATGCTTGCCGAGGGTGAGTTTCCTCCGGTGACCGACCATCTCCGGGGTCATGATGCCCGGCTCAAAGGTGGCGGCACAGGCGATCACACCGTGGGAGTGGATGCCGCTCTCGTGGGAGAAGGCATTGTCTCCGACTACCGGCTGGGTGATCGGGACAGGGACACCCGAATACCGCGAGATCAGCCGGGAGGTCTCGAAGAGGTGCTCGGTCTTAATCCCGGTCTTTACCCCGTAGATCGATTCGAGGATCATGACCGTCTGGGAGATATCGGCATTGCCTGCCCGCTCGCCGAGCCCGTTCACCGTGACCTGGATCTGCGATGCGCCCGCCTCCACCGCGGTGGTGGTGTTGGCCACGGCAAGACCGAAATCGTTGTGGCAGTGCACATCGACGGGACAGTCTACCTCGGCAACGATCCGGGAGATGAGTTTCTTCATCGCCGTCGGGGTATAGACACCCACCGTGTCAGGTACATTGATGATGGTCGCGCCGGCATCTGCTGCGGCCCGGAAGACCTCGATCAGGTAATCTGTCCCGGTCCGGGTGGCGTCCATGGCAGAGAACATGCAGAGCTCACAGTGATCCCGCACATAGGAGACAATCTCACCGGTGATGGCAAGGACCTCTTCCGGTGTTTTCTTGATGGTGTGTACCCGCTGGACTTCTGAGGTCGGGATGAATACATGGACCATGTCAACGCCGCAGTCGAGGCAGGCTTCCACATCCTCGGTCCTTGAGCGTGCAAGACCGCAGATGACCGAGTCGAGCCCGAGATCAGCGATGGCTTTCACCGTCTCCCGTTCTCCCGGTGACGATGCAGGAAAACCAGCCTCGATGGCGTGGACGCCCAGCAGGGAGAGCTGGCGTGCAATTTCAAGTTTCTGTTCAAAGGTGAATGATATACCGGGTGTCTGCTCACCGTCTCTCAGGGTGGTGTCAAAAACAGTTACGTGTGACTTTGCCTGGCTATCGGTGAAGAAAACGATCCCCCGCATCTGGTGTGCGAGTCATACATCAGTTATTCGCGCTCATATTATAAAATAGTGACCGAAATCGACGTTTCGGATCTTCATATCGATATGTTTAATAGCATTATTACCCCTATATTATGAGCGCAAATCCCGCCTTAACTCAGCTTGGTAGAGTGCGCGGCTGTAGTATGATTTGCCGTATTCAGGCAATTGCGCAGCTACCGCGATGTCCCCGGTTCGAATCCGGGAGGCGGGACCACTTGCAGCGAGTGCCCAGGTAGTGTAGTGGCCTATCATGTCGGCCTGTCACGCCGACGACTCGGATTCGAATTCCGACCTGGGCGTTCTTGTTTTTCCCCCTCCTTTTCAGCATTATGGTGAATGTTCGTCACCAAAGATAACGTATAAATATTGACTCACCAAACTCTTGCATACCGTCCACCCGGAGGTGAATTGTTGAGAAGATATGGCTGGATTACATGTGCAATTCTGATTCTACTCACCCTCTGCATCACGATGCCCGTATCCGGAGATGTGCTCCCCCCTGAGCCTGCCGAGACCCAGGGGATCGGGGTATCAACAAACCTGATTGCCACGGGAATAATGTCCCAGCGGGTTGAGCTCCAGTGGGGGATCTCGAGTGAGATCCTTGGTGCAAATCTGGTCTACCGCAATTTTCCGCCTGAACCGATCATCGAGCCCGAACCACCGCTGAACCCCGGCGGGGAAGTCCAGTCCCACGTAGCGTATTCGGAAAATACCCAAGCGGTCATGGGAAGCATCGATTACCGGAAGGAGAGTTCCATCGATACGAGCGTTCAGCTTGGTCCGAACCCGAACGTGGAGAATGTACGGCAGGTCACCTTTGTTGCCGATGATGTGGGAAGGCTCTACTCGACCGAGGACATGAGCATGTTCAATGTCGGGAATGCTATCCGATCCGATGGCGGGGCCATTTGTCCGTTCCTTCCGGGTATCCACGAATGCATTCCCATGTTCTGCAACAGGTTTGAAGCGGGAAGCGCCATTGACATGAGCGTGGTTTCCGCATCCACCTCGGCGGGCATCAGGAACATCAACCCCGCCGGAGATCCCGGGTACTGGACACCGGTCCCGGTCATTGACGACCCGGCCCGGGCTGATTACCGCATCCGGGTTGCCGAGCTTGAAACAACCCCGTCCATCGGCCTGGTATCTGCCTATACTCAGATCCACAGTACTGAAGGCGGAAGCACCTGTCCCGGAGCGCCCATCGCCGCCCAGCAGATCACCTTCGAAGAAGAACGGACTGCCATCGGCGATGTCTCGCTCTTCCAGTACCTGGTATCATACGAGTCCGGGGTTATCCGGTAATTACCATTTTTTTTAAAAAATGATTTTTTCAGGCTTTCCGTGACAGGCGGCTGATTGCCCCTTCACTGGCCATGGCGATGAGGAAATTTTCATCACGCACGAACCGCTCGAGGTGCCAGGCGGCTTGCGGATTCCCTGATTTTCCCAGCGCCCAGATGGAGAGCACCCTGACATTGGGATCATCATCATACACTTTCTTCAGGAGAGGTTCCAGTGCGGCATCGCCGCATGCTCCCAGGGCAGACGCCGCTCTCCACCGGGTCTCCGTATCCTGGTGCGAGAGGAGCGACACCAGTTCATCAATATCCGTTGTATCCATTGCTGACATCTCCGCCCCTGTCACTCTGGAGCATGCTAACAAAGAGCATGATAAATCATGATGTATATATAACCTTCTTTCAGACCATCCGCTCAGGCCGACAGAATGGCAGATGGGAAGAACCCGATCAATCCGGAAGAGCGTATATATTTATCCGTGACCTAATGAACATACAGTGATTCGTATGGACAGATGGATACCTTCATTCTTCATCGCCGGGATGCTCTGCTGTCTCCTGGTATGCATCCCGGTATCAGCCGATGACGCCTGCCCCTGTGCGGGTTCCCCCTCCTGCCCCTGTAATTACCTGGATTACTACCCCCTGATCTGCAGCTGCCCGTTCGGCTTCAACTTCACCAACCTGACCTACCCGCTCTGCTGCAGCTGCCCCTTCAATACCACTTGCAGGACATGGCCGCCGCTCCGGCCGGACTACTTCTCGGCAGATTTCTCGGCGAATATCCAGTCCGGTCCTGCCTCGCTTACCGTGCTGTTCGAAGACTGGTCGTTCGGGGAGCCTGACGAATGGTCCTGGGACTTCGGCGACGGGGGGACATCGACCGAGCAGAACCCGGTCCACACCTACACGGCCCCGGGTTCCTACACCGTGACCCTCACCGTCACCCGGAATTACCTTGATTATGCCATGTGGGTTACGGAATCAAGAACCGTATCGAAGCCGGCATTCATCCAGGTTACCGGTATTGCCCCCCCTGTCCAGCAGGCGGTCTCGGCAGCCGGGAGTCCCGGAAGTGCAGGCACGCCGCTGCCAATAAACAGGGAACAGGAAATCCTGAAATTTTTATCACAACCGTCATCGGCAGGTAATCGCGGGGTGTTGACCGGCAGTCTCTCCATTTCACCGGATCCGGCTCCGGTCAGCCCGAATACAGGAGCAACCTCATTTGATCTCTCCATTGCACAGGAAGAAAA
>DANP01000009.1 GCA_002499905.1 Methanolinea sp. UBA277 | reverse complement strand
ACGATCTTCTGCACCGGCTTCACCGACTCCGTGCCGAGCGCCAGGGCCGCGACGGCCTGGGCCCCACCGGACCGGTAGATCTCGGTCACCCCGGCGAGATCGAGGGCTACCAGGGTCATGGGGCTGATCGGGGGTGGGGAGATGGCGCAGATCTCCGGGACACCGGCAACCTTTGCCGGGATGGCGCACATCAGGGCCGATGACGGGTAGGCGGCACGGCCGCCGGGGATATAGAGGCCGACCCGGTTGAGCGGGGTGGTCTTGATCCCGAGCACGATGCCGGGCCCGATTTCCTCCAGCCAGAGGTCCCGCGGTTTCTGGAGCTTGTGGAAGCGTTCAATCCGGTTCTTTGCATCGGCCAGGCTCTCGATAATCGCATCGTCCACCTCATCGTAGGCCGCCTCCCGCTCCTCATCGGTCACGGCGATCTCTTTCAGCACGACGTGCCGGGAGAGCTGGCGCAGCGCCGTATCGCCGTCTTTCCGGACACGCTCGAGGATCTCCGTCACCGTGGCCCGGGCTTCCTCGAGACTTGATTTCCTGCCCGCAATCCAGGCATCAACCTCCACTGCCTTCCACATAGTGCCAATAGCTTGAGCCAGGAACGATGTTAATGTTTCTACCGGGGATGCTGGTGAGTGTGATGAATTCACGGTCCCGGCGACCGGAACTACGGTTGTGGCTGGAAGTCTTTTTTCACAAGTGAGCTGGCCCCTGGTGCCCGCCCCTCCATCCAGACGCCCGGCTGATGGGAACCCCAACACCTTATTCCCTCCACCACCTACACTCCATCCATGTATAAGGCCCAGCTCAAGTACATCGTCGACCTCGGCCTGGCGGTCAGCTTCATCCTCTGCTTCATCACCGGGGTGATCAAGTTCCCGGGATTCCTCCGTGCCATCGGGGCCACCCGGGTAGTCCTCCCGATGCGGGACCTCACCCTCATCCATGACTGGACCGGGGTGCTGATGGGGCTGCTGGTGCTGGTCCATCTGGTGCTGAACTACCGGTGGATCGTCACCATGACCCGGCAGATCTTCGGGAAAAAGCGGATGAGCGAAGCAGGGGAGTGAAACCCTCTGCGAAGGCAGAGCACAAGGACACCTCACCGGTCTACCGTCCCTCAATCGTCACCCGGCAGGCGGGCTGTGGCATGGTTTGTGCGAACCATCAGCCGGCAGGTGTATATACGAGACCGGGACAGGTTCTGGTATCCACGGAAGGTGAACCAGATGAAACTGATACTCGCCGCACTGGCCGTCGTCATCGTCCTGCTGGCCGGGTGCATGACCACGGCCCCGCCAATACCCGGGAACTACACGGACGTTACCGCCGCCGGGGCAAAGGAGCTGATCGACACCACCCCGGGGCTGGTCATCATCGACGTCTCGCCCATCTACACCCAGGGGCACATCCCCGGAGCGGTCAACTACTACGTGGGAGACGGCTCGCTCGATGCCGCCATCCCGACCCTCGATCCAGCCGGTATCTACCTCATCTACTGCCATACCGACGCCGCCTCGATCCAGGGTGCGCAGAAGCTGGTCGACGCCGGGTTTACGAACGTCTACCGGCTGCAGGGAAACTTTAAGGCCTGGGTTGACGCCGGGTATCCGGTTGAGACCTGAAGGTCATCCCCTTTTTCTGAATCCGGGATACCGTTCCCGGACCGTTCCGCATGCCCGCGGCAGAATCCGGTATTATGATGAAAAAGAACGGGATGCCGTGCCGGCATCCCTGGTGCGGTCTACCCTTCCGTCTCCTCGGTCGGGGGGGTGGTCCAGACCTTCCATATGAACGCACCCGTGCAGAGCAGGATCAGGCCGGCCAGCAGCACGGCGCTGAAAGCGTTCTCGGAGAAATTGGTGGACACGGAAAAGCCAGTGGTTTCGGAAAACAGCCCGAGAACCAGGGCGACGACGAAGAACAGGAAGAAGCCGACGAAGATGCCGGCGATGATCGCAGCGGTGAGCCTGAGAGGGGATGGATTTGCCATGGATCTGATATCTGTCCGGATCTATAAAGAAATTGGCCTCAAACGAGCGTGGAACCGGTGAGCCGTGTGGCAGTTCCCTTCACTCATCCGTCCAGGAGAGGTCTGCCCTGCTCAGATCCATCGCCGGACCTTCCGCATGTACTCCTTGTACTCGTCGCCGAAGATATCGATCATCTGCCGCTCCTCGCAGGGGATGAAGAATAGCTGCAGGACCAGGAAGAGGAAGACCGTGCCGATGAAGGAGAGGAGATTTCCCATCAGTATAACACAAAACCCTATGGAGGTCATCAGTGCCCCCACGTACATTGGATTGCGGGAGTAGCGGTAGATACCATCTGACACCACCACCCGGGGGCGGTCCACGTAGTTCTCCGGCGTCCCGTGGCGCATGAAGATCTGCCAGGAATGGATGATCAGGTAGATGCCGGGGATGACCAGGAGGAGCCCCGCAAAGTTCCAGGGGAACGGAATGGCATTATACTGCGGGAAGAGGAAGAAGAAGACCGTGCTCAGAACCAGCGTGAGGTAGAAGTAGTTCGGCGGGATGTTGAGCTTCATCATCCTCCCGTTATCAGGGAAGAAATTATTCCTTTGGTCCGTGACAACCCATGGCGGGATTCACCCGCGGAAATCTCTTATCCGGGAGTCAATTCTCATCCGGCAAAGGTACGATGGTCGCTGTCAGGAGCCGTCGTCCGGGCGATAGTGCCGCCAGGAACCAGGCTCTGCCGGCTACACCCCTTCCATCTGCTTCGCAGGGCAGAAGTTGCAGATGGAGAAGGGGATGTCCTCTTCCTTGTCCCGGATGGGGCAGGAGTACTCTGCTCCCCGCTGCTCCACGATGAACCCTCCGGGGAAAGGGGTGCCCACCGGATGGCCGGGCTCGTCCATGACGAACATGGCGAACGCCGAGAGGAGGTAGTAGAACAGCGAGCCGCCCGGCTCACCGAACCGGAACTCGGTGCCGGAGTCCGCGGGGCTCCCGAAGCACCCCTCGGGGACCATGACCAGGAACTTGTGGAAGGTCTCCGGATCAGTGATCGGCTCGTCCATTCTCCGGAACACACCGGAGCGGAACATGCAGAGCAGCCGGTGGTGCATACCGAAGAACTGCTCGTGGAAATAGGGCCTGATCTTCTCCCGGTAAGGGGAGGGGAGCTTGTCCACCTCGTTCCTGATGCTTCCTCCGATGGCCTGGAGCTCGGCGAGGGAGAACGTCTCAATCTCCCGGGCGACCGCTTCCCCGAGCTCGCCCCGGTTGCGGGCCTCCCCCATATGATGCACGGCATCGCACACTCGATGGAGGGAGACTTCATCCGCGGCCGGGAAGACTGCTCTGTCGCAGGGGATGGACATCAGTACCGGTACGATCTGGTCGTTCCCGTTCTTGTAACTATCAGCAGTATTCTCCTTCCCGGGATACTCCACAGCATACCGTTTTCATCACTGAAATGAACATCCTCTCATGAGCGAGGCTCCCGAGCTGATCAGCATCACTCCTGATACTCTCACGGATTATCCGGGGCTCTCCTGTTTCATGAATCCCGAACAGGAGGGGACGAAGATCCGGATGGGCTGGATCCGGGAGCGGTTTTCCGAAGGCCTGGCCATCAGGATCCTGGCAGTGCCGGACACCCGGAAAACCGTTGGCTACATCGAGTACATTCCGGGGGAGTATGCCTGGCGGGCGGTGGATGCGGAAGGCTGCCTGTTCATCCACTGCATCTGGGTCTATCCAAAACAGATGCGGGAGCTGGGGAATGCCTCCCGCCTGGTGCGGGCCTGTATCGACGACGCACGGCAGGCCGGAAAGCCCGGGGTGGCGGTCATCACAAGCGAAGGGCCGTTCATGGCAGGAAAGGATCTCTTCCTGAAATCCGGGTTTTCTCTCGTGCAAGAAGAGTAGCCCTCGTACTCCCTCCTCGTGTACTCATTGACGAAGGGTCCGCTTCCGAAGTTCCGGGACTGGCGGTCCCGGCTGGCAGACTACCAGGGGCTGCACATCATCTATGCAAACCAGTGCCCCTGGGTCGCCCGGTCGATCCCAGAGCTCTCCGGGATTGCATCGGACCATGGCCTCGACCTCCAGGTGACCGAGCTGAAGACCGCACGGGAGGCGCAGAACGCCCCCTCGGTCTATGGAATCTTCAGCCTCGTTTTCAACGCCAAGCTGCTGGCCGACCACTACCTCAGCGCCACCCGGTTCAGGAATATCCTCCGGAAGGAAGGGCTGATCCAGAGCTAGGACCGGTCCGGTGTAGTTCCCCCGCATTCTGGCAGGAGATCCGGAACTCGTGGAGCTGTTTTCCTCCATTGGAACCCGTCTCATGGACCACGGATGTTTTTTTATCCATCGGAACTCCAGCTCAGACAGGGACATGACATTGCGGCAGATCCAC
>DANP01000015.1:15556-45880 GCA_002499905.1 Methanolinea sp. UBA277 | reverse complement strand
CGTTCCCGGTAATCGGACAGGTCCGGGAATTTCGCCGGGTCGTAAAAACTGGCCACCTTCTGTTGTGAAAGGATTCTCGGGGAGCTCTTATAGAGGGTGAGCCCGAACCTCCGGACCCGGTCCCGCTGGTCGTACCCGATGAACTCCCACTGGTCCAGTTCGGTGATGGTCACGTTGTTGATCGGATTATTGGGCTCACCGGGA
Organism: Methanolinea sp. UBA277; assembly: GCA_002499905.1. Lineage (GTDB taxonomy): Archaea > Halobacteriota > Methanomicrobia > Methanomicrobiales > Methanospirillaceae > UBA9949. The sequence goes on along the minus strand of DANP01000015.1, from coordinate 45,676 downwards.
TCTTCGGTAAGAATGACCCCGGTGCGATAGGCCACGGCATCGTAGTCGATCTTTTTGTTCTGAAGATTTATCAGAAGCCCCGAGATCATCGTTGTCGCAATGATCAGGGTTACCATAAAAATTGAGAGCCCGATAAAGAAATCGATGGAGAGCTGTCCTGAGTCGTCACGTGCTAACCCCCGGGCAGGGCTCCTCCTGTGCGTTCCCCCACCTTGACCAGTGCCCATTAATCAGAGATACGGAGTTATCTCTATTAAAAATCTTTGATGCATAAACCGGTTAAAATCAGCTGTTCTGCCTGTATTTGAATCAGATTCATGGATACGGGCACGATTAACCTGCGCCATGAATGTTGATTTACCATACTTATATAAGGGGTCTCACTATATAGCCAATATTGAATCAATCCACCCGGTAGGGGGGGTGTGTGGCATGTCGAAAATAAAAATCTTGGTGGCGATTCTACTCCTTGTTCTCACCGTCTGCCCGGCGCTTGCGGACGACCCGGAACCCGATGAGATCCAGGTCATGCTGACAGACCAGGTTCTTGTGGCACATGGTGCTGACACAGCAGGAATATCGGTAACGGTCCTTAATCAGAGCAACCCGGTAGAGGGCCTCGATGTCAGTTTCATCCTTGATGACAGCAGTCTCGGGAGCCTTTCTCCGGGCTCTGCGGTGACCTCAGCTTCAGGAATTGCAGAAACCACGTTCAGTGCGGGAACGAAAGCCGGTATAGCCGGAGTGTCGGTGCGGGTCTTCTATGACCAGGGCGGAATACAGTATTCGGAAGTTTTTGCGGTCGGAGAGATAGAGATCCTGAACCCGATCCCGGACACCATTACTCTGACCACAACGAAAGAGTGGCTGGTGGCCAATGGCCAGGACAGCTGCTATGCCATTCTTGAGGTCAGGAACGGGAGCTACCCGATCCCCAATCTCGACATAGACTTCTCCATTCTTGAGCAGGGAATGGGCTCCTTCAGCCCGGAAGGCACACTGACCAACAGTTCCGGGATCGCGACGTCACGGTTTACTGTGGCCAAGAAAAGCGGAAATGCAACCCTCAAGGCATTTGTCACGTACCATTTCCGGGACAATGTGACGGTAATAGAACAGCAGTGCATCCAGAAGATCGACCATGATACCCCCTATATCCTCTCCTCATACAACGCCCCCGGTGAGATGTCGGTCGGTGCGACCGCGCCGATCATCATGAGGTATATCGATCGGTGGGGGAACCCTGTTGACAACCGGAGGATTGCCGAGACGGTCCAGTTCCTGGTCAGTTCACCCCTGGGGGACGCACTCTTCCTGAACGCCACCTCACCGTTTACCGTCATGACGGTTCCGGTCGATGCGCTGGGGGAGGCAACTGCCTGGCTCCAGGCGAGCACCTCTCCGGCGATCAACGTGGTCAGGGTCAACCCGGATATGGGGAGCATCCCTGACAAGTATTTCTTTGTCCAGGGACTGGCGAACCGGCCTCCGGTTGCGATCCACCAGGCGTTCAATCCTGAAGGCTACCTCAACAACCCTCCCAAACTCTATGCAGACGGCGTAAGCCTCTATGCCATCACCTACACGCTCACGGACGAATTCGGCAACGGGGTGATGAATACCCCTGTTCAGATCACCACCACGGTCCAGGGCGAAGACCGGATTGTCTACACAAACTCTCTCGGCCAGGCCATGATCACCTATGGTCCCAAGTCATCGATCGGGAAGATTACTCTCACCGCGAGATCCGTCGACAATTCGTCGGTGAGCTGCTCAAAGGAGGTGTGGTTCATCAGCCAGGAGGCCGAGGACATGCAGTTCACCGCCGTGCCTGATTCGATGCCGAGTCGTGACGTGGTGGGCTGGATTCCGGCAGAACTGATGGCAAAGGTCATCGATGAGAACGGGAACCCGGTGGAAGGCGAACTGGTGACCTTTTCGCTCGGCACCCCTGTCTATGAAGAAACCTATACCATTACCGATAACCCGGAACTGGTCAGCACCACCGCGGTGACCAACAGTGACGGTTTTGCGATCGTACTCTTCAATCCCGGAGGCTTCACAGCAGACTGGCTGGATCTCCACTACGACGAGACTGCTTCCGGGACCATTCAGGCCACTGCGTTCTGGCAGAATGCAACCCTCGGGAAGTCCGCAACCCAGACCCTGATCCTCTCGTGGAAGAACTATCCGTACCTGAGCATCGAGACAGAGGTGTATCCCCAGACGGTCAATGTGACCGGTTTCGTGGACGTGCTGGTCAGGCTGAAGGGGGACGGGTGGGCGCTCCGCCCCAAACCCATCGATGTGGTTCTCTGTACGGACCGGTCCGGAAGTATGCTCCAGGATGACCCCGATGACCGGATAGTGCCGGTCATGATCGCCTCAAAGGAGTTCACCGGGGTCATGAAAGTCAGCCCGTCGCAGGACCATGTCGGGCTCGTGTCATTCGGCACGAACGGACGGGCAAAACTGAGCCCGGAATACCGCTACCTGAGCGGGTACTACTACTGTTACCGGAGCGGGTCCGGCTGGAGTAACCGGTACCTGAACGGGTGGTTCTATGACTGGACCAACATGTACGGCGTCTCTTCGAATTCTAACTATGTTGGCGATACCGGCTTTAAATGGGTTTACAGGGACAGCTACTGGGATATGCCGACGACGCCCACGACTTATAACTATCAGAGCTACTGGCCCTACACCATAGCATATGACACCGGGTCGAGCCACCAGACCTATGTCAATTCCCACTACCCGGGCGACAACCGGTTCTATGGTGAATACGCTGTAATTGAGAGCCACCTCGCCGCGAATCCCGCACTCATCAACAGCTCCGTTGATATGATGGTCCCGTCCGGGGGCACGCCGATGCGGTACGGGATTTACCGGGCAATCAACGAGATCAGGGACAACGGGCGGGCATCCGCAGTCCGGGCAATCATCGTGCTCTCGGACGGGGATTACAACTGGTACGGGGATCCTTTGGCACGAGGAAGTTCATATAAACCTAGCAGTCCTGAAAATAATCCCTATGTGTCGGTTACACCCCCAACTCTTCCAACGCGGAGTTACTGGCCATTTGACGGTTTAACAGTGAGCGAACAGAACATGTCCGCCTATGCGAAGAACAACAATATTAGGATTTATTCCATCGGATATGCTGAAGATATTTCAACTGATGGCAGAAACACCCTTCGCATCCTCGCCGAGAGCACCGGTGGCAAGTACTATAACGGCGATGCGGCAAACATTGCCGATATCTACCGGTCCATTGCCGGCGATCTCCAGACCATGGCCGGCGTGGGAACCGAAGTCGACCTCAAGTATGACACCCTGGAGGTCGATAATCTCACGGTGACCGTGAATGACACCTACCGCGTGTTCGATTATGTTCCCGAAACTCACGTCGATTCAACGCTGGCAAACGGGACGCGGCCTGCCCATGAGCCGTCATACCCCTACACGGTGGACCAGACCGCAGAGTTCAACGGGACCCGGAACCTTGGCTTCGATATCGGCACTATCTACCTCGGGCAGGTCTGGGAGGCGATGTACCGGCTCCAGGTGCTTGATGACGGGACCATCAACATCTTTGGTCCTGGTTCAAGTGTCGCGTTCAATGGGACCGTGGGACAATCGAGCCTGTCCATACCGAAAACATACATTACCGGTGTACCGGAGATGGTGACCACCGGCTTCAACACGAGCAGCCTGAACATCTCGGTCGGCGAATCGACCCAGACGGAATCGGGTATGATCTCGTGGCCTATCTACCGTAACTACACCGGGGTCATGCTGGTGACCGAGGACTACTACATCTCCAACGATGGCGGTATGACCTGGATCCTTATCGACAAGAGGGTGCTCACGCCCGAACAGGCCAACCAGAACGGGGTGTGGAGCTACCCGCGGAGGCTGCTCCCGCCCGGTGATCTCCTCTTCCGGGTGGTCTCAAATGCCGGTGATGCTCCCGGCCCGGTCATTTCAGCCGCACCCCCGGCACCACAACAGCCGTCTGCCGGCAGGAATTATATTATCCTGAAATAACTTCTTTTTTAAATAAAAACGGGATATCAGATTCTTTTCCCGGTGACCGCATCGAAATAGAGAATCCTGTACATCTCTACCCTCCAGGGTGTCACCGCATAGATACCCTCCGATAGTTCAAGATCGACAAGGGAGGTATCTTCAGGGCCGAATTCTTCCTCTATAGAGTCCCAGTTCCGGGCCAGCAGGTCGCCCGGCTGCACAAGTGCAGAGAGATCAATTTCCTTTTCCGGCAGCTCACCCTGCCACGGGACCAGCACCTGGCGGTTTGATTCAACCTGGACAAAATAATTCTGGCATGTTGTGGTCACCCCGAATATCCATTGTTCCGCCTTGCCTTCAGTGCTGACCCCTCGTCCCTGCAGGTAAACGAGAGAGAACCGTGGTCGTGCCGAAGGAAGGTCTGTTTCGCTGGTAAAAAGTGCTTCAAGGTTCTGGATTCCCTCATCGAGCGTGATGGGCCTGAACGGCTCCTGCCCGTCACTCAATGATACCGTATTTCCTGGTGGTGCGGGTGGCAGCTGCTCTGAACACCCGCCGGTCATGACCACAAGGACAAGAACTGCCACCAACGGTATCACCGCGCCAAGTGGAATCTTCATAGTGAGTGGGTGGAGTGCAGGAGATAATAAAAACGATGGAACTTTTAGACCTGTCTTCCTGCGATCCGGAAAACAGCACGAATTATCTCTCCGTCACCCCAAGTATCCGGGAACGAGGCATCGCTCATGCACCCGGATTCCTACTGGAACATCTCCAGCGGCCCCGCCGAATCCGCAGAAAATGCGTTCCGCCGCTCGAGCATCTTCATGGCCCGCTTCAGCTTTGCCTTGAGCCGGAGGTTCTCGTGCTCCAGCCGCCGGACGCGCCGGTACAGGGGCTCGGTTCCGGCCGCACCGCAGAGGCTGTTGATATAGTGCTTCAGGAACCGGTCGGCATGGTTCTGCTTCCGCGGGATCCACTGGATATCGATCTTCAGGTTCTTCTGGAGGATCAGGTCCTGGACAACGAGCCGCTTCCTGGTGAAGCTGGGGTGGCGTGCCCTCTCCTCCCGGGAAAGGTGCCAGACCACGACCTGGCTGTCGGTCCTGATCCGGGCATGGCTGTCGCCCGGAAGGTTCTCGAGGGCCAGGATGACCGCGTTGAACTCGGCCTCGTTGTTTGATGCTCCTCGTTCGTATGAGAAAAAAACCTCCTCGCCAGGGAAGAGGGCGACGGAGTGGCCGTCGCCGCTCCCGTCAACCAGTATCTCGATCCTGTCGTGCATGGGCTCGTCTCCGGGGTCTGAAAGAGAAAAAAGCGGTTCAGGAATCGTATCAGGGAAAAACAGCAGGTGAAAAGGGATTTCGGGACCGGGAGCGCGGGGGAGGACTGCCAAATCATCAGACCTCCCTTCCGCACTCCCCTGTTCCTGCAACGGGGTCTCTCCCTCCGGGTACCGTTACCAGAACATCGCTGTCGCGCTATTTAAAATTTGCGCTCTTTTCGGGAAAAGAACCGTTGATAAGAAGTGATTGGGCGATCGCAGGGCAATCGTTCGTCAGATGTCGATCTCCTGACGCACCGGGCGGATGCAAAAAATGGGTTACCGGATGATTTTTGTGATCGGGATCTCGAGGATATCCTCAGCCCCGGCAGCTTTAAGGTTAGGGATCAGGGTGTTCACCTCGCCCTTCCTGGCCACGGTCTGGATGTTGTAGTAGTCGATGCCGTGCAGCCTGCTCACCGTCGGTTTCTTGAGCGCCGGGAGCACGGCTATCACCCGGTCCATGTCCTCATCAGGGACGTTCATGGAGAGGAGCACCTGGTGGCGGGCATCGATTACCCCGAGCAGCAGAGTCACGATCTCCTCTATTGCCTGGCGCTTCCCCTCATCCTCGAAGCTGTCCCGGTTGGCGATGATCACGGTATAAGACTCCATGATCTGGCCGATGATCTTCAGGCCGTTCCGCCGCAGCGTAGTCCCGGTCTCGGTCAGGTCGACCACCACGTCCATCAGGTCCGGCACCTTCGCCTCAGAGGCGCCATAGGAGGGGAAGAGCTGGACCGGGATCCCGAGCCGCCCGAAGAACTCCCTGGTGATCTCCGGGTATTCGGTGGTCACCCGGCTGTTCGGCCGGATCTGGGTGACGTCGGAAATCGGTTCGCTCTCATGCACCGCGACCACAATCTTGACCGTCCCTTCACCGGTCTTGCTGTAGGAGAGGCGTGCCACCTCCCGCACCCGGGAACCGGTCTCCTTCACCCAGTCGAGGCCCGAGATGCCGAGGTCGAAGTATCCCATCTCGATGTAGTTCGGGATCTCCTGGGGCCGGAGGATCTTCACCTTGTCGATACGGTGATCGGAGATAACCGGGTTGTAGTCCCGCTCCCCCCGTTTTACGTCGAGATCTGCTTCCTTGAAGAGCTGCAGGGTCTGCGCCTCAAGGCTGCCCTTGGGAAGTGCGATATTGATCATGCTGTACTCTCCTTTGCCCGGCAAGGGAAAAAAGGTATTCAGGAGAGGGTATGGATGATAAGGCCGGAGAGGAGCTTCGGTTCAAACCAGGTGGATTTCGGGGGCATAATCCCGTTCGCATCGGCGATGGACAGGACCGTCTCTACGTTGACCGGCTGCATGGAGAAGGCGACCGCGTACTCGCCCCGGTCCACCATGGCCTCGAGGTCGGCGATGGGCCGGGCCCCGCCAAGGTACTGGAGGCGCTCATCTCCCCGCGGGTCGGTGATGCCGAGGATCCTCTCGAGGACCTCACGCTGCAGGACCGATACATCGAGTGTCGCGATGGGATCGGAGGGGGGGTCCCCTTTCGCCCGGCATTCGTACCAGGTTCGGCCGAGGTACATATGCATGAGGTGACCGTTGCCTGTCGCCTGCCGCGGGGCGATCTGGAAGGCCGAGGGGTCTACCGGCCCGCAGGGAACAATCCCGTACGACCCGGAAACCGCGTTCATGAACTCCTCACGGGTCCTGCCGCCGAGGTCGCGGACCATCCGGCTGTAGCCGTGGATCCGGACACCGGAATCGGCGAAGAGCACTCCCATGAAGCGGTCTTCCTCGCCGCGTGGCCCCCTGCCATCCTGACGCCGCCGGTGTGCGACATTGACTGCCGACTTCGCCCGGTGGTGCCCGTCGGCGATATAGAGGCGGTCAACAGTGGAAAAGAGCGCTTCGATGCGGGCCAGATCCCCGGGGTCGGATATAAGGAAGATCCGGTGGAGGGAACCGTCATGCCAGCGTACCTCGGCTTCCGGGGGGAGGGTGTCGGCCAGCCCCTCGATCAGCCGGGCGAGCGATCCCGCGTCCCGGTAGATCAGGACCACCGGCCCGGTGTTGGCGTTCACCGCGTCGATATGCCGGGTGCGGTCATCCTCCTTGTCGTACCGCGTCTGTTCATGCCGGCGTATCACCCCGGATTCGTAGTCCTCAACCGGGAGGCAGCAGCAGAGCCCGGTGAAGGTTCCTGCCCGGGAGCTGACCCGGTAGATGTACATCCCCGGGCTCCCGTCATCCCGGAACACCCCGGCAGACCGCAGCTCGTCGAAGCGCTCCCGTGCGCGGGCATACACACGGTCGTCATGGGGGGGGATATCGGGCAGCTCGGCATCGGGACGGCTGATCCGGAGAAAACTCATCGGGTTCTCCCTGATGATCGCGGCAGCCTCATCAGCGGTGACCACGTCATAGGGTACGGCTGCCACCCGGGATGCAGCCTCCCGCTCCGGCCTGACCGCAGCAAAACGAAATATCTTCACCATGGTAAAACCCGGCTCTCTCTACTCATTTCCCCTGTACCTATATTATTTCAGTGGCATACATGTATGGGAGACCATGGGCGGGGAGATCACCATCCGGAAGGCCCGGCAGGATGATATCGGTGCGATTGCCGGGATAGAGGCCGAATCGTTCCCTGATCCCTGGAGCGCCGAGGTGTTTGCCGAGACCCTCGCCTACTTCCCCTCCACGTTCTTTGTTGCGGTCCATCAGGGAAGGGTGGTGGGTTTCATCGCCGGAGGGATTGAAGACACCGGGGAGGAGGTCTACGGCCATATCTGCAACCTGGCCGTCACCCCGGCGTACCGGAAGTGGGGGGTGGGCAGGATGCTGGTTCAGCGGGCCGAGCGGCAGTTCGCCATCAATCTCGCCGCCGGAGTGCAGCTGGAGGTCCGGGTATCAAACCTCCCCGCCCAGCAGTTCTACCGCCGCCTCGGCTACCGGGATGTCTTCCTCATCGACCGCTACTATGCAAACGGGGAGGACGCGGTGGTCATGATGAAGTGGTTCCGGTTTTAGCGGCCGAGCTGCTGGTGGGCCCGGGCCAGGTGCTGCGCCCCGAGCGCCCCGAGCAGGGAGAGTTCCCCGGCGAGCACAGCGCAGGCGATGATCTCGGCAAACTTTTTTGCATGCGTGCCCGGCGGGCTTCCACCTCCGGCCACACCGAGGAGGGCCAGGCACTCGTGCTGTGTCGCAATCCCCGTCCCGCCCCCCACCGTGCCGGAAGGAAGCGAGGGGAGCGTCACCGAGACGTAGACCCCGCCTTCGACCGGGTCGACCGTGGTGACGGCCAGGCTCCCCTCCACTACATGGGCAGGGTCCTGTCCGCAGGCGATGAACAGGGCGGCGATGATGTTTGCGGCCTGGGCATTGAAGCCGAACGATCCCGCACGGGCCGACCCGACCAGGTTCTTGCGCATGTTCACCTCAGCAAGGGTCCGGGCGTCGGTCTTGAAGACCACCCTGATCAGGGCGTCAGGGAGGAAAATTCCGGCAGCAACGGTTCTCCCCCTCCCCATGACCATGTTGACTGCGGCCGGTTTCTTGTCGGTGCAGAAATTTCCCGAGAGCGCGATGAGGCGGGCGCCGGTTGCAGCCGATATCACCCCGGCGGCTTCCGCACTGGCAATGGTCACCATGTTCATCCCCATGGCGTCCTTGGTGTCAAACTCCAGGCGCACGAAGACGCTGGTCCCCCCGACCGCGGTCATGATCCCGGTAAGTTTCCCATGTGACGTGGTGCTCTCGGCCGCCGCGGTGATCTCGTCCCGGTGGGAGGCCACCCAGTCGCAGATCTCGCGGGCATGGGTGATATCCCGGGCAGCAAAGACCGGCGCCCGGGTCATCCCGTCCCGGAAGATGCGGGTATCTGCTCCGCCGGCCCGGGTGATGGCCCCGCACCCGCGGTTCACCGAGGCCACCAGCGCACCTTCCGTTGTTGCCAGGGGGATGTAGAATGAGCCGTGAGCGTACTCACCTTTCACCAGGAGCGGCCCGGCGACCCCCACCGGGACCTGGACGGTGCCGATCATGTTCTCGCAGTTCTTTGTTGCCGCACGGTCGATCGGGATGGTGAATGATCCCGTCGCGGAGAGATCGGCCCCCGTCTCCCGCTCGATAAAGGTCCGCCGGACCCTGACCGCATCATCCGGCGGAAGCTCTGACTCGAGCGCATAGAGTTTCAGCGACCCCTTTTTCAGCCTCTCGAGATAATCTTCCATGGATACTATTACGCTCCCGGGATAAATGAGGGTGGCTCAAAGGTATGGAAGAGGAGCAGTGGGCGGTACGGGTGCCCCGCAGCCGGGGCGAGGGGGAACGGCAGCGGCTCGCACGGGAGGGCCTCCTTGACCGCAGCCTGAAACTGAGGGTTGAGGGGGATTTTCTCCTGATCCCGGTCGTCTCACAGCTGGACGGTGCTGAACGGGCATCCTTCCTCTCACGCGGACCGCTGCCGGAGCTGCCCCGGCACGAGCTGATAGGGGGCATCGCGATCATGCTCCATGCCGATCCTGCAGCAGCAGAGAAACTCCTCGCCTCCCGTCCCTCCCTCCACACCGTGCTCTTCCCGGTGAGCGATGTTGAAGGAGAATACCGGACCCGCCGCTTCGGGCTGCTGGCTGGAAAGAACACCACCCGGACGACCTGCATCGAATACGGAAAACGGTTTGAGATCGATTTGTCGGAAGCCTACTTCTCCGCCCGGCTGGCCACGGAACGCCAGCGCATCGTGACTCAGATGGGGGAGGGCGAGCGGGTGCTCGACCTGTTTTCCGGGGTCGGGCCGTTCGCGATAGTGCTTGCGGACCGGGCGGAGCTGGTGGTGGCCATTGATATCAACCCGGGCGCGGTCCGGCTTATGGAGAAGAATATCCGGCTGAACCGTGCACCAAATGTGCTCCCGTTCCTCGCAGACACCTCCCGGATCCGCACGGTCCTCCCCTGGACCTTTGACCGCATCATCATGAACCACCCGACCGGGGCCCTGCCCTTCCTTCCGGAGGCCTTCGCGCTCTGCCGGCCGGGAGGCTCGATCCACTGCTATGTCCTCCAGACGGCGGAAGGGGAGGCCCTCCCGGAGCTCCGGAAGTATCCTGTCAGGGATGTGACGGAACGGTACGTCCGTTCGTACTCACCTGGCAGGTGGCATGCGGTCTATGATATCGTGGTGGGTGGGGAAGCGCGGGAAACCGGTTCCCGATGAAAACGGGCTGACCGTCACCAACCCCCGGGATACCGCCCAGCGTCGTACATGCTGCCCTTATTTCAGGGAACTATCGGACTTTTGTGTCGCACAGGCGTTATCGCAGCGACGGGGCATCAGATCAGAGAGAATCACAAGAGTGGGTGCGGACTAAAAAAGGGAGATTATTCCGCCGGCACGTACTTGGTCCCGTAGTAGATGACCCCGCTCTCCCCGTCGGCCGCGATCTTCCGGAAGACCGGTTTCACCCGCATTCCGATACGAACCTCCTCCGGTGTGCAGACCAGCTGCGCGGTGATCCGGGGCCCTTCATCGAGTTTCACGATGGCCAGCACGTAGGGAGTCATCTTCTCGAACTGCTCGCTCGCCGTCCGGATGACTGTGTGGGTGACCACGGCCCCCTTCCCGGAAAACTTGTAGTCCACAATATTTCCTGCCCGGCGGCAATCAGGGCAGAATGATCGCGGCGGGAAGAAGTACCGGCCGCAGGTGGTGCAGGTGGTTCCTATCAGGTTGTAGCGCTGGGGGATCTTTCTCCAGAATCGTGCAACAGACATGGTGCTCACACCCCCAGGATATGCACGGCGACCGTTGCGCCGGTGCCACCAACGTTATGGGTCATGCCAATCACTGCCCCGTCAATCTGGCGCTTTCCAGCCTCTCCGCGAAGCTGCTGGATGATCTCAAAGACCTGCTTGATCCCGGTCGCCCCGACCGGGTGGCCGCAGGCCTTCAGGCCGCCGCTGGTATTGACCGGGATATCCCCGTCAAGCGCGGTCACCCCTTCTTCGGTCAGGCGTCCCGCCTCCCCTTTCCTGCAGAACCCGAGGTCCTCGATGGCGCATATCTCGGCAATGGTGAAGCAGTCATGCACCTCGACGAGATCGATGTCTGCGATGGAGAGCCCTGCCATCTGGAAGGCGCGCCTGCCCGCGGCGACCGAGGCATCGAGCGTGCTGATGTCGCGCCGGTCATGGAGGGTGATGGTGTCGCTTGCCTGGGCGCTGGCCAGCACCTTCACCGGAGTGTCGGTAAACTCACGTGCCCGATCAAGGGGTGCGAGCACAACTGCTGCGGCCCCGTCTGTGATGGGGGAGCAGTCAAAGAGCCGGAGCGGGTCGGCAACCAGCGATGACCTGACCACGGTATCGATGGTAATCTCCTGCTGGAACTGGGCGATGGGATTCCGGGCCCCGTTGAAGTGGTTCTTGACTGCCACCTGCGCGAGCTGCTCCCGGGTGAGGGGGTAGCGGTTCATGTAGTCGGTGGCGATCATGGCATAGAGCCCCGGGAAGGTCGCCCCCACGAACCCCTCCCATTCGCGATCGGCCGCACCGGCGAGCGTATCGACGCTCGCCCCGGAGGCCACATCTGTCATCTTCTCGACCCCGGCAGCGACCACGATGTCCTCCATCCCGGAGGCCACGGAGATGACCGCCTGTCGGAAAGAGAGCCCTCCCGATGCACACGCGGCCTCGACCCGGGTCGCAGGGATGTGGTGTGAGGCAAGCCCGGCATAGTCGGCAATGAGCGCTCCGATGTGCTCCTGCTCGACGAACCGGCCGGCACTCATGTTCCCGACATACAGTCCGTCGATCTGCTCACCGGCAACTCCGGCATCCTCGAGCGCGAGGATCCCTGCCTCCACGAAGAGGTTCCGAAACGACATGTTCCATTTTTCCCCGAAGGTGGTGCATCCTGCCCCGATTACTGCAACGTCTCTCATTTCTGCATCACGATCTTCCCTTTGTGTCTGGCGTACTGTGCATAGTTGATATAGATGGGATTGGCGAGCAGCTGCTCAACGCTGGGTGCAGCGTCCCGCCGGAACGCATCAGACTCGATGGCATCGGTCACCTCGATGTCGAAGGCATCGCTCCCTGCACCAGAGCCGAAGGAGGCCACAAAGATACGGTCGCCGGCCTTTGCGACATCAAGCGTTGCCGCAAGCCCGATCATCGAAGACCCGCTGTAGGTGTTGCCGAGCCGCGGGACCACCAGGCCGGGTTTGATCTGTTCCGGAAAGAATCCGAGAATCTTTGCCACCCGCTGGGGGAACTTCGCATTCGGCTGGTGGAAGACAGCGTAGGTGTAGTCCTTCGGGCTCTTCCCGGTCTGCTCGAAGAGCATCCGGACCGCACCCTCGACGTGCCGGAAGTATCCCGGCTCCCCGGTAAACCGGCCGCCATGCCGCGGGTAATCCTGACCCTCGCGGCGCCAGAAATCGGGGGTGTCGGTAGTGAAGGAGCAGGTGCGGTGGATCAGGGCGATCGGGTCATCCCTGCCGATCACGTAGGCAGCACCACCTGCAGCGGCGGTATATTCGAGAGCGTCGCTGGGGGCTCCCTGGGCCACATCGGATCCGATGGCAAGTCCGTACCGGATCATGCCGCTCGTGGCAAGCCCCATGCAGGTCTGGATTGCAGCAGTTCCTGCCTTGCAGGCAAACTCGTAGTCGGCGGCAGTCATGCACGGGGTGGCACCGATGGCCTCCCCGACCGTGCATGCCGTAGGCTTGACCGCGTAGGGGTGGGACTCCGACCCGACATAGACCGCCTCGATGGCGCAGGGATCGATTACCCTGCGTGCGAGGGCATTTCTGGCCGCCTCGACCGCAATCGTGGCGGTATCCTCGTCAAGGTCAGGGACCGATTTCGAGAAGACGCCGAGTCCGCCGGTGATATCATCGGCGTTAGCACCCCAGACCCGGGTTATCTCTTCGACTTTAATCCTGTACCGGGGGATGTATACCCCGTACGTGATGATTCCTACCATTGCTCTTCCCTCAGAACGCGCACGATCTCCTCAACGCCCATCGCGGTGCAGAGCACGGTAATGTGATCCCGTTCCGCCATCTTTGGTACCAGCGGGTGGACGAGTTCCGGCTCGATCCCCTGGAGCACCACGCAGCGGGGTTTGAAGGGGGTTACCCGGATCGCCACCATGGGCGATTTGCCGGAGGTCACTTCAGTAAAAATGAGGGCCCGCTCCGTGCTCCAGCCGTAGATGCGGTTGAATTCATTCGATGAGAGCTGGGTGATCGCATTGAGACTGTTGATGATCGTATATCCGAAGATTGACTGGGAAAGCGAGCCGCAGACGGTCTTGCAGCCGAGGACCCCGGCGAATATACTCAACGGGACCGGTTGCGGGTAATCATGAATGTCGTAGATGACATTGTCATCGATGTCTGCATAGAGGATCTTTCCGAACTTCTTGATGTACTTGCCCCCGTTCGCCTCATCTATGGAGAGGATCGTGTCCACGATCTTTCCCACCACTGCGGTTCCGGGGCTTTTCCTCCTCCCGCTCTCGTAATCGCTGATGACCGAGGGGGAGACATCGAGCCGTTCGCAAAGTACTCCCTGGGGGATGTTGAAGCTCATCCTCCACTTCTTCAGGGCTTTTCCAGGAGAGTCTGAAAGCGTTATCTCACCCGCCATCTTCTCCGCAAGCTGATGACGCAAATCAGATTTCATGTCATATGATGGGGGCAGGGGGGATGATATAATTAACGAACATGTATTCGACATTCCCCGAAGTAGGAGAAAAGATACCCATAAATAATAAGCATCTCAATTTTGATAAGTATGATCATGCCTGAGGACCTCCAGTGTCTCAAGGCGCTGGCCCTCATGGGGGGGCTGAAGGGTCCGGTCTGGGCCTCCTCCCAGTCGCTCGGGAGCACGCTTCGCACCAGCCCGCAGACCGCTTCCCGGCGCCTCCAGTCCCTCGAGCGGCGGATGATGCTCACCCGATCGGTAAACCCGGACGGGCAGTACATTACCATCACCCGGAGCGGGGAGGAGGAGCTCAGGCGCGAGTACTCGGAATACTGCCGGCTCTTCTCGCAGGAATCAGGGGAATACTCCCTCAGCGGATCGGTCATTACCGGGCTTGGCGAAGGGAAGTACTACATGAGCCTGGACCACTACGTGGCGCAGTTTTCCCGTGCTCTCGGTTTCCGGCCATACCCCGGGACCCTCAATATCAGGCTCGATCCCTCCAGCCTCCCGATACGGAAACGGCTGGACCAGCGGGACTGGATCCCGATCGAGGGATTTACCGCCGATGAGCGAACGTTCGGGAATGCCCGCTGCCTGCCCTGCCGGATCAGGCAGACCCCCTGCGGAATCGTCATCCCGGGCCGATCCCACTATCCTGATGACATTCTGGAGATCATCGCCCCGGTCTCACTCCGGGAAGCGTACGGACTTGAGGATACCGATATGATAGCCATTGAGGTGGCACCATGATTGAAGATGCACTGAAAGCACTGCGGGAGGGGAAGTTCATCCTTCTCTACGACTTTGACGACCGGGAACGGGAGACGGATTTTGCCATCAGGGCAGACCGGGTCAGGCCGGTCGATGTGGCGCAGATGCGCAGGGACGGCGGTGGCCTGATCTGCACGGCAATTCCCGCCCGTTCGGCGAACCTGCTCGGGCTGCCGTTTGCCACCGAGTTGCTCCGCTCCTGCCCCGATACGGCAGGGATGGTCGGACAGGTCCCCTATGACACGAAGAACCGCTCCTCATTCTCGCTCTGGGTCAACCACCGTGATACCTGGACGGGAGTGACCGACAATGACCGTGCACTGACCATCAACGCCATCGCCGAGCATGTCAGGATGAGCCTGAACGGGGGAGGGGTGGATTTCCATGCCCGGTTCCGCTCTCCCGGGCATGTCGCCATCCTCCGGGCCGATGAAAACCTCCTCAACCAGCGGAGGGGTCAGACCGAGCTCTCCATTGCCCTGGCCATGATGGCAGGGATCACGCCGGCGGTTACCGTCTGCGAGATGCTTGATGAGCGATCCGGTCGTGCCCTCTCGAAAGCCGATGCCCAGGCATATGCCCGGAAACACGGACTGGTGTTCATCGAGGGATCGGAAGTCGTTGAGTTCTGGGAGAAAGCTTCCGGCTAATCGCCATCAGCGTATCTTTTTTTTCTGGCAGACCGCATACTGGCGGTAGAGGAATACCGGTTATGAACGTGAAGATTACCCGGGATGAATGTGTCAGCTGTGGGACGTGCGTTGATGTCTGCCCCGAATTTTTCGAACTTAGTGAAGAGGATACCCTGAATCAGGTTCTGGAACAGTACCGGAACGACGGGAGACTGGATGAGGGAACGGTGCCTCCGGAACTTGAGGCATGTGTCACGGAGGCGGCCGATCTCTGTCCGGTCCAGGTCATTCTCGTTGCATAACCCTATTTTTTTGCCAGGGCACGGAGGGCATCGTCAGGGAGCATCCTGGCGATCGATACTTTCGTAGGGCACCGGCCCGGTTTGATCCCCTGGGCCTTCGCCGCCTCCTTCAGGGCCTTCAGATCCAGTTTCTGTAGCAGCTCGCGCATCTCCTGTTCATCCATAGGCATCACGCGAAGATGTCCGCGCTAAAAAATAAAGGTTGCGTGGATACCGCTCTCACAGTGAAAGCTGGGAGAGGGCCTCGAACACCAGTTTCCGGAAGAGTGCCGGATCGGTCCGGTACTCCTGCCCGGCCCGCTGTCCGTCCGGGGTCGTGCCAAGAGCATCGATCCGGTCGAGGGTTGCTTTCGCACAGTCAAGCACCCACCGGTCGCGGGTGTCCTTGTCCACCGCAGTGACTGATTCGCAGCGCACCGATATCAGCACCGCCCCATCGGGAGTTTCGTACACGTTCGGTTTTCCCACCACGGCGACAAAGGCCGGAGGTTCGATCCGGGCGATCTGCTGCATGGCCTCCGGCTGGTAGCTCCCGGCCATGATGAAGAAGGTCCCGGTGGGGTCTACCACCCGTGCGCGGTAGAACATGTTCTGTTCCCCCTGCTTCTTCTTCTCGGTCAGTGTACCCACCAGGAAGATCCGGTTGCAGCGTTCCCCTGTAGGGAGCAGGATGTAGGTGGGGCTCTTCTCGTCCTCCCCTTCGCGGAAGTGGATCCTGCTCTCCCGCAGTTCCGCGGCAAAGACCCTGCGGGCGGGCTCCCGTTCAAAAGCGAACTCCCGCCGCGGGAAGCCACCCCGTGCCGGTCCGGCCATCAGGAAGACCCCCCGGCACGGTTCAGGAGTGAAGCGGTCTCTTCAGGATTGAACGGGAGAAATTCGCAGGAATTCACGAGCACCCGGGAGTCGATCTCCCTGCCGCTGCAGCTGAGGTAGCGGCCGAGGATGCGGTCACGGACCCGGAGGAACACCTCGTCCATCCCGAGCGGGTTGTTCTCGGCGAGTTCCTTAGCCTGGTCCATGGAGATGCCGGTCAGCTGCTCGGTCACCTCCCGCCGGACAAGGATCTCCTTCGTCACCTTCCCGTCATCGAGCCAGCCTTTGATCCGGAGGTCATAGATGAATCCCGGCTGGATCTCATGGACCGGGCAGTAGTTCTGCCGGGAGAGAACGCGGTTGCATCCTTCGACCGGGCACCGCTTGATCAGGCCGGATCCCGGGGCAATGTGCACGAGCGAACCTGAGAAGCGGGTGTCCCCGCTGCTGACCGTGATATCCCCTTCTTCCGGGATCACGGTCGCGGTATTCAGGTTGAGTGAGTACCGCCCGGAATATTCGTCGACGATGGCGTAGTAGAGGGTGTACACCATCCCCGGGACGAGTTGTTCTTTACCCTCCTCTTTCCAGATGACGAACTTTACTGTCCCTGTTTCATCCCCGAGCAGCCCGGTCTGGAGCATCCGGTCATGGGTGGCATCCCATTCCTGGATAACCT
Source organism: Methanolinea sp. UBA277 (assembly GCA_002499905.1). Taxonomy (GTDB): domain Archaea; phylum Halobacteriota; class Methanomicrobia; order Methanomicrobiales; family Methanospirillaceae; genus UBA9949. The sequence goes on along the minus strand of DANP01000015.1, from coordinate 28,447 downwards.
TGGCCCTTACGCTCCCGATGCCTGGCGTAAGATCGGCGATAGGAGTGACTTCGGGGATCAGGACGGTGTCCCGGGATATCTCCCTGATGACCGTTCCGGAATGGACCTTGAGGTTTGCCGAGCCCCGGTACTCGTCTACCACTGCGGATTCGAAGCGGTACCATTTCCCGTGTTCCAGCAGAGGAGCATTCGCCTTTGCCCAGACCACAAACCGGATCGCCCCGGAGGAGTCTGCGAGAATGCCGCTCTGGGCGATGGCAGATGAGGGGGCGCTGGTGAGCGAGACAACCTTCACCTCCACCGTGGCCCACTCTCCGGCCATCAGGGCATTCAGGCTCTTCTCCTCTCCGGCTGCGGTCCCGAGCCCGTTGAGGGAGAACTCGCGGGCGAGTTCATTCATCACCGTCCGTTCCGCTTCTGCGGGCGGGACGCCGAACTCCTCAACGAGACGGCGGAGTTTTCCTTCGATCTTTGCGGTGTCGGCCTCATGGCCCTTTGCTTTCACTTTCAGGGAGATTCTGTCTGCGGTATCGGAATAGTCCATACTCTTACATCTCCAGGTAGAGTTCACTGGCCGTACCCACATAAAGGATGCGGGCGGGTGGTGAAACTGTCCGGTAGCTGCAGATTTAAGTACCTGCACCCTCAAATAACTGAGGCATGGAAATAACGGCTGACAGCACGATTTACGACCTCCTGAATGCAAAACCGGAAGCAGCAGAAGTGCTCTTCAAGTTCGGGATGGGCTGTGTCGGGTGCGCCATCGCCCGGGGCGAGACCATTCGCGAAGCAGCGATGGTCCATGGCATCCCCCTGGAGGAGCTTACGGCTGCCCTGGGCATCACGGCATAGGCTTCAGGATATTTTTTTTGGAGTTCAGGAAATCAGGGTGATGACCGCCCCCCTTCCTGCATCCGCTTCTTCCGCGCTTTGAGTTCCTCAAGCGAGGCTTCAGGGTTCCGCAGCAGGTAATCGGCGATCAGCGATTCGTGCAGGAGCGTGCATGATGCGCAGTTCCAGACCTGTCCGTTTATGGTGGAACTCTGCACCCAGTGCCCGAGCGACTCGTCGCCGCAGGGGTAGTAGGGGCAGTAGCAGAAGTCGCACCGCTGCCCGTCGAAGTGGCAGGGGTAGTACGGGCAGTGCGCCGGCTGCCACTCCACCCAGTGCTCACCCCCGTACCGGGAGAAAATGAAGTAGGACGGGCCATCCCGGACCACCTGTCCTTCATGCCGCTTCATGGCCGCTGCCACGCCGAATACCACGGCCTCCCGGATCCTCTTCCCGGCTTCGGTGACCGGCCCGGCATACGGGTGCACCGGTTCTCCTTCTGACGCAACGATGACCGCATCGGTGGGGGTCCCGGCCACGTCGTATCCGTTCTCTGCCAGTGAGAGGACCTTTGCCTCGGTTGCGGTGATGATTGCCCCGAGGAGAGCGGCATCCGTGAAACCCTCCCTGCTGCAGATGATGATATTGATGGTGCCGGGACCGGCCTCTTCATGGTTCCTGATCCCTGCAGTGATGAACACGGTGATAAAATCGTACTGGAAAATACAGAGGTTCTTCATCTCCACCGCGGTCATCAGCCCGAAGCAATCATCCGGCAGGCCGTGGCGGGCGATGATCATCCGGAGGTCGCGTGCCGGGTCACGGTGATCCCAGCCGGGAGGGACGGTATGGTTCAGGAGGGTGCTGACCGGTCTGATGCCTCCCTCTATTCCCGTGCTTGCCGCCCTGAAGCATCCCCTGACAATGAGGGTTCCGCCCCGGAGATAGTACCTCATGCAATGGTATAGCGAGCCCGGTCCTTGAGTTCCTGCTGTTTCCCGGCGTTCCATCCGGAGACTTCCTGGAGGTAGCCGGTCACCCTGCTGATCTGGACCACGTCGTGGCTCCCGCACTCCGGGCAGACGGCCTCGCCGCAGAGCGGGCAGTACTCGATCCCCGAGATGATATCGTGAGAGCAGTGGCAGTGGTCAAGCGGGCACAGGATCACCAGGTGCTCATCCCCGCACAGGGGGCAGGGTGTTGTATCGACGATGAGGTGACAGGTGTGGCACTTGTAGCGCCGGTCGGCAGCCGGGATATCTTCGAGGCGCTTATATTTTTTTGCCAGATTTTTCTGTTCTTCAGTCCATTGCATACAGTAAAATGGTCTATTTCTGATTTAAAGTTTTAGAATGGCCTGAAGTTCAGGAAGGGTCCCGTTCCGCCTCAGCTGACTCATAGGGATCATCACCGGATCAGATTCAGGGTTCTCATCATCGGCGGTACGGGGCGAACTGTGCTGCGGCCGCGGCCGGATCGGGAGCCTCGTAGATCTGCCGGCCGACGATAATGCCGTCCACAAGCCCGGCCAGCCTCCCGGCATCGCCGCCCTGGGCTCCGATGCCCGGGGAATAGATCTTCTTTCTTCCGACAATCTGCCGGAGCACCACGATACGTTCCGGGCGGGTGGCCGGGGCAATGATGCCATCGGCATCGAGGCAGACGGCGAGCGCGGCAATCCGCTCTGCGGTCCCGCCGTGGTAGAACTCCTCCGCTCCGGGATGGCTCATCTCGGCAACCACGTAGCATTCCCCGCCGGCTTCATGGGCTGTTTCGATGCAGGCCGAGACCGCATCGCTCCCGGTGAAGCCGTGACAGATGATGCCGGCAAAGCCGTGGGAGAACACCTGACCGGCAATGAGGCGGGTCGTGTTGGGGATGTCGGCCACTTTGAAGTCGGCGATGAGCGGGAGACCGAAGGAGGCGAGCTCCCGGGCAAACGGGAGGCCGGTGGAGAGGATGAGGGGATAGCCGACCTTGATGGCATCGATATGCGGGGCGCACTGCCCGGTGACCCGGAGCGCCTCTTCCCGGCCGGCCACGTCCAGGGCGAGGATCAGCTCGGTCATCCGGCCATCCGCTCCAGGACTGCTGCCACGAGGATCGGGAGCGTGACCGTTGCATCACCGTACACGGTCACCGCAGCCGCCTCCCCGGTGATTTTGCCCCATGACCGGGCCTCATCGAGTGTTGCACCAGAGAGACCGCCGAGGTCAGGCCGGTCGCCGGTCAGCTGCACGGCGTAGGTAAATCCGTTCGGCGTCATCAGCATGCTCTGGAGGATGAAATTCTTCGGCACCCCGCCGCCCACCAGCAGGGCACCGGCCCGCTTTGCCGAGAAGCAGACATCGAGGAGGGCCTTCATATCCGAGAAAGCATCCACGGAGATCTTCCCGGACTGTGAGTAGAGCCAGCACTGGAGCCCGATCATCGAGTCTGCCACCGCCGGGCAGTACACCGGGACCCCGTTCTGTGCGGCCGTGGCCAGGATGCCGTGGTCGAGCCGCCGGCCGAGCAGGGAGAGGAGTTCGCAGATCGGGTAGGTCGCGCCGGGATCGAGCAGGGAGAGGCTCTCCTGGATGAACTCTTCGAAGGTGATGAAGGCATCGTTCGGCAGGAACACATCGTAGATGCGGTTGATTTCGTCATGCCGGAGCTCGATATCTGAGCACACGGCTGTGCCGTGAAAGTGCCGGCACCCCAGGGCTTCGATAATGTCGTGGGTGAGGTTTGCCCCCGTACTCACCAGGATATCGATGTGTCCTGCCGCGATGAGATCGCTCACGATCTTTCCCATGCCGGCGGGCACCATCGCTCCGGCCAGGCCGAAAAACTTCGTGGTTTCCGGATCCCGCAGCATCCGCTCGTAAATGTCGGCCGCCCGTGCCAGCGCCCCCCCGTTGTATGCACCGGCCCGGGAGAGCTGCACTACCAGATCGTTCACGCTCATCCCGGGACGGAGTTCAACCTGTTCAACCGGCTCCCCGCACTCCATGGTACACCATAGGATGTCTGAAAGGTTATAAGTGCGTCGCCCTCCGGTCAGACGGCAGAGGGTGGACCCCTGACCAGCGGTTTTGCCAGGTGGCGGCGGGCTGAGGGAGGGACCTCGTACCACCCGCACGCCAGGTCTCGATCGACCCCGGTTCTCTCGGGTTCCCCGGAGCGGTTCCCGCACTCCCGGCACTTGTACCCCTTCCCGGTTCCGGCGCTGGTCATCCGCTTCCCGCACACCCCGCAGCGGGGCGGCCGGGTCAGCACCACCTGTGCAATGGTGCGGACCAGGATCTTCTCCAGGTTCATGCTCCCCCGCTTGTAACTCCCGGCAATAGTGACCTCATCACCCGGGAGGAGTCGCCGTATGATGTCCCGGAACCCCTTCGTCGGCTCGTAGGCCATGCAGCGTACAGATTCCCCCTGTTCGCCAAGGATGAAAGAGACATGCCCGCCGTTCCCGGTTACCGGGGCGGAGGTAACCGTTCCGCTGACCAGGTAGGAACAGCCCTCCCTCAGGTTCCCGATCCTGCCGGGCATGAGGTGGGCATCGGTGCCCTGGTTGGTCAGGAAGATCTGTTCGATCAATGGGTCTTCGGATCGGACATATCCCCGGGCCATCCCGACCCATGCCGGGGATTCGCCGCGAATGCCGAAGAGCACCGGATCCGGGGTATGCGGTACGCAGACCACCACGTCATTCTCCCGGTCAACTGAGTCCCAGGTGTGGGGCCAGGTTCTCTCCTCGGCTGAAAAGAGGCTCTCCCGGTCGACCCGTCGCGGGGTTCCCCAGCGCTCCGGTTTCCGGTAGGACAGGAGTTCCCATGTGGCATCCTCAAAGTCACAGGCCACGGCAGCGGCCGCACCGATCAGGCCACGACGGTTCTTGTAGCCACGGTAGCGGGCGCCGGACCCTTCAAGGATGCTGACCGCCTCATCGATCCCGCAGAAGTCCTGCACGGCCTTCCGGTAGAACGACGGTTGCAGGGGTTGTTCGGCCACGACAACCCCCGGATTGGTGGCATCGCACGCCAGGTCGGCGAGCTCGTCCACCAGGCCGCATGCAAGGGCGAATGCCGTATCGGGATCACCCTCGCACGCGATACAGATTGCGGCATTCCCCCGGGTCTTGTAGATGACGTTGGGATTCAGGCGGACGAGGAAGGTTTCCGTCACCCTGAAGCCTGAACCGGCGAGGCGGCGGGCCAGCACTGCCCCGAGGTAGGTCGTGCACATCCCGGCCGGTGAATCAGTATCGTCGATGCCGATCCGCATCCTGCACTACTATTTATAATGCAGAGCGCTATATCCATTCTCAAAGGGAAATGTCACAGGATCGCCTCCTCCAGATGGTCGTCTCCGTCCTGCTCATGGCCGGGTTCCGGGTATCGGAACGGTTCTCCATGCGGCCGCGGAGTTTTGACATCATTACCAGCAGGAAGGAGACTCTCATCGTTCTCAAGGTTGTCTCGCACATCGACAGTGTGAGCGAGGAGACTGCCCGCGACCTTGACCACATCGCCCGGTATCTGAAGGGCTCCCCCCTGATCATCGGTGAGCGGGCGAGAGATGCGGAGCTGGAACGGGGTGCGGTTTATGTCAGGTACGGAATCTACGCGGTGAGCATTGCCACCCTCTACGACGCCCTAGTTGAGAGGATCCCGCCTCTGGTGTATGCATCCCCGGGGGGCCTTTATGTCAATATCAACGGCGAGGTGCTCCGCGAGGAGCGCGAGCGGCGGAACCTCTCGCTCGGCGACCTCGGGAACCTCCTCGGGGTCTCCCGCCGGACCATCAGCAAGTACGAGAGCGGGATGGGGACAACGCTCGACATCGCCCTCAAAATAGAGGAGATTTTTGATGCCGCGCTCGTCCGGTCAATCGATCTCATGATGTACGATTCCCACTTCAGGGATGAGCCTGAGCAGACCAGTGACGATGTCCCGATGGGATTCCTGGAACGGATGGGAATGAAGCTTCATACCCTGCAGCGGGCACCGTTCCAGGCCCTCATCGAGTTTTCAAACCATACCATCCTGACCGGGTACGGCGCGGCGGGCAAGGTGGTCAAGCGCGCAGCCCTGATCGGGAACATCTCCCAGGTCACCGGGACGCATGCCATGTGTGTGCTCACCGATTACTACAAGGAGAAAAAGATCGGGAGCACGCTGGTGATTGGTGAGCAGCGCCTCCACAAAATTGCAGACGGAGAAGAGCTCATCGAAATGATCGATAAGTCATAATTATTATATAGAACCACAAACCAATTTTATCGCTACAAAGTGGTGAATACCCATGGCACAGCAGCTTGGAGGACAACCAATTCTTATCCTGAAAGAAGGCAGTTCACGCACCCGTGGACGTGATGCACAGGGCATGAACATCACCGCCGCAAAGGCGGTAGCGAGCGCGGTCAGGACCACGCTCGGGCCGAAGGGCATGGACAAGATGCTCGTCGACACCATCGGAGACGTCGTTATCACCAACGACGGGGTCACTATCCTTAAGGAGATGGACATCGAGCACCCGGCAGCCAAGATGATGGTGGAGATCGCCAAGACCCAGGACGATGAGGTCGGCGATGGTACCACCACCGCAGTGGTCATTGCCGGCGAACTCCTGAAGCGTGCCGAGGATCTCCTCGAGCAGGACGTACACCCGACGGTCATCGCCCAGGGATACCGCCAGGCGGCCGAGAAGGCCCAGGATATCCTGCAGAACATTGCCATCACCATCAAGGCGACCGACAGCGCAATGCTCCGGAAAATCGCCGAGACTGCCATGACCGGCAAGGGTGCAGAGGCCTCCAAGGAGAAGCTCTGTGAGCTGGTGGTCAAGGCTGTCATGATGGTGGCCGACGAGGACGGGACCGTCGACAAGGACAATATCAAGGTCGAGAAGAAGGTCGGCGGGTCAATCGACAACTCCGAGATTATCGAAGGTGTCCTGATTGACAAGGAACGTGTCCACCCTGCCATGCCGAAGAAGGTGAAGGACGCAAAGATCCTTCTCTTAAACGCAGCAGTCGAGTTCAAGAAGACCGAGGTGGATGCCGAGATCAACATCACCAGCCCCGACCAGCTCCAGGCCTTCCTCGATGAGGAAGAGCGGATGATCAAGAACATCGTCGACAAGATCGTTGCCTCCGGTGCAAACGTCCTCTTCTGCCAGAAGGGAATTGACGACATCGCCCAGCACTACCTTGCCAAGGCCGGTGTCTTTGCCATCCGCCGGGTCAAGAAGAGCGACATGGAGAAGCTCGCCCGGGCCACCGGCGGGAGCCTGATCTCCAGCATCGATGCCATCAGCAGCGAGGAACTCGGGTACGCAGGTCTCGTTGAGGAGAAGAAGGTCTCCGGTGAGGAGATGGTCTTCGTGGTGGAGTGCAGGAACCCGAAGGCGGTCTCGCTCATTGTCCGTGGCGGAACTGAGCACGTGGTCGACGAGATCGAGCGTGCGGTCGAGGACGCGCTCAGAGTCGTCGGTGTGGTGTTCGAGGACAAGAAGCTGGTCGCCGGCGGCGGATCCCCCGAAATCGAGCTCTCGCTCCGCCTCAGGGAGTATGCGGCAAGCGTGGGCGGTCGTGCCCAGCTGGCCATCGAAGCGTTCGCTATCGCTCTCGAGATTATCCCGAGGACGCTCGCTGAGAACGCCGGGCTTGACCCCATCGACATGCTGGTCGAGCTCCGCGCCGCTCACGAGAAGGGCAAGAAGACCGTCGGCCTGAACGTTTTCGAGGGCAAGGCCGAAGATATGCTCAAAGCGGGTGTCGTTGAGCCTCTCCGGGTCAAGACCCAGGCTATCTCCAGCGCTGCCGAGGCTGCGATCATGATCCTCCGGATCGATGATGTCATCGCCTCCTCCAGGTCCGCCGCGCCTCCCGAGGGAATGCCCCCGGGCGGCATGGGTGGCATGGGCGGCATGGGCGGCATGGGCGGCATGGAATTCTAGAGCGCCCTGTCTTCCAGTCACAACCCGATACCTTTTTTCCTGCCCGATGACAGGACTACTTTCTTATAGGCTTTCCCCGAATTATCATACATGATGGACCGGTTTGTCTTCACCAAGTACCGGACCACGTGCTACAACTGCCATAAAGAGGCCGACCAGGTCATCAAGGCAGTCCCTTACCAGGCACAGGTCATCTGCCAGAACTGTGGTGCAACCCGGATATTTGTACCGCGGATCGAGGACGTGACAAAGGAAGGAAGTTTCACCCCGATCGGGTGCTTCGATGTCTGGCACCTGGTGACCCCCGCAAGCTGCCGGAACTGCCGGGTCACCGGCCCCCATGACATGACCATCGGGTGCAACCACTTCACCGTCCGGTGCCGCAACTGCGGGTTTACCCACTTCTACAAGTTCAATCTGGAGTATATCGGACAGTGCCCGATAGAAGAGTAAAAAAAAGAGAAATCTACTTTTCTTCCCGCTCCATAGTGATTGCCTTCTTCGGGCACTCACGGGCGCAGATTCCGCAGCCTTTGCAGAACTCGAGGTCGACCTCAAGATCTTCATCGATGGCCGCATCCGGGCAGTACATGGCGCAGAGGCCACAGGCATTGCACTGCTCTTTGTCCACGACGGGTTTGAACACCCGCCAGGAACCGGTCTTTCCCGATGCTCCCTGTTTTGGTCTGCTCATGGCCAGATGTTCGTTCATACCACCAGCTCCTGGTAGGCAGCTTCGGCCGCCTTCACGTTCCGTTTGTCGGTAAACATCTCTGATATCGCAATCTTCGCCGAGTCCATGGAGATGATCCCCATCTTCGCCAGTGCGCCGATCACCGGGGTATTCAGGATCGGGCTTCCGGCTATGACCAGGTTGAGCGAAAGCGCTATCCCGGTAAGGTCCACCCTGTAGGTGGTGTGGCCGGCGATCTCTTCTCCTCTGGTTGCATTGAGGACCACTTTCCCGTCCGGTTTCAGGCCGCACAAGACGTCCACCACCTCCATGACGCTGGTGTCGAGGACCACCACCAGATCCGGGTTCCGGATCTGGCTGTAGACCCGGATGGGGTGATCATCGATCCGCACGTAGGAGACCACCGCCGCCCCCCGCCGCTCGGCACCGTAGAACGGACAGGCGGTGGCATATTTGCCGTCGCGAAAGGCGGCCAGTGCCAGCAGCCGTGCTGCGGTCACCCCGCCCTGACCGCCGCGGGAGTGGATCCGGATCTCATACATTGCCGTTCACCCCGAACCAGCACTCTTCTCCGGGTTTTCGTTCCCTGATGAAGGATGCAATGTCGTCAAAGGTGACTTCCTGGCCGCCGAGTCCGGCGATTACGTTGTAGGGATCGACCCGGAATTTGCTCTTCAGGCTGTGGGCGAGGATTCCGCCGAACCCGAACGAGTAGTCGCGGTCGATGACCACCAGGTCGCGCCCGCCGAGGTCGAGCTCCGGGAACGGCCGGAACCACCGGATGCGGAGCGATCCTGCCCTGATACCCTCCTTCCGGAGGTTGTCGACAGCTACCTCCGCTTCCTTGCCGAGGGTTCCCATGGCGATCACCACCACATCGGCATCCTCGTACCGGTACTCCTGGGCCGGGCCGTAGGACCTCCCGAACCGTTCCGCGAAATCCCGCTCGGCCTCTGCAATGACCCCGACCGAGCGGCGCATGGACCGCTCAATGTCCCACCGGAATCTGAAGTACTCATCCGGGCCGGTCAGCGTTCCATATCCGGCCGGGTGCGCGGTATCGATGGCATGGGGGAGCTCCATCGGGGGAACATAGTCCCCGGGCTGGATCGTCTCGAGCCTCTGCATGCTGTGGGAGAGGAGAAACCCGTCGAGGTTGATCATGACCGGGAGCAGCACGTCCCGGTCTTCAGCGATCCTGAAGGCCATGAAGGTCGCATCATAGGCTTCCTGGACCGTGCTGACGTACACCTGGAGCCATCCGGTGTCCCGTTCCTGGAGCGAGTCGGTATGCTCGGCCCAGACGTTCCATCCCGGGCCGAGTGCACGGTTGACGTTGGCCATCACGATGGGGAGGCGGGCCCCGGCCGCCCAGTTGACCATCTCGTGCATGTACATCAGGCCATGCGAGCTGGTGGCCGTGAACGTCCGCACACCGGTGATGCTGGCACCGATGCAGGCCGCCATCGCCGAGTGCTCGCTCTCCACCGGGATGTAGCGGCAGTCGAGCTCTCCCGAGGTCACGTACTCGGCAATCTGTTCGACGATTTCCGTCTGGGGGGTGATGGGGTAGGCTGCAACGACCGAAGGTCCGACCTCCCTGACCGCAGCAGCGACCGCCTTGTTGCCGGTGGCGATGGTCAGCATACACCCTCCTCCTCACGCTGCAGCCGCGTTGCCATCCGGTCCCGCTGGGATGTGAGGGAGTCGATGGCCTGCCGGCTGATCCCCTTGAACCTTCCCTGGGGAGCCAGGTACTCCTCCAGCGGGACAGGCTTTTTTATCGCTGCCTTGGAGGCTCCGTTGATGGTGACCTTCCCGTATTCCCGTTCATACTGGATCCACATCCCTGACTTCACTGCGAGTTTCCCCATCTCCACCGTCATGTCTGACGCGAACCGCCAGCCCGGAGGACAGGGGGCAAGGACATGGATGAACGACGGGCCCCGGATGGAGAGGGCTTTCCGGACCTTCCTGAAGATATCCTGAGGATATGCGACGCACGCGGTCGCCATGTACGGGGGATTGTGGGCGGCAACGATGCTGTCGATATCCTTTTTCATGTGGACCTTTCCGCCCGGGGTGGTGGTGGTCCGCGCGCCGACCGGCGTCGAGCCCGACCGCTGCATCCCGGTGTTCCCGTAGGCCTCGTTGTCATAGCAGATGTACAGGAAATCGGTCTCCCGTTCAAATGCCCCGGACAGGGCCTGGATGCCGATGTCAACAGTCCCGCCGTCCCCGGCATAGACGATCACGTTGGTCTTCTTTCCGGCCTTCCGGTAGGCCTCGCTCATCCCGGAGGCGCATGCCGCTGCTGCGGCAAAGGCCACGTTGTATACCGGGACATTCATGGCAGTATTGGGGTATATCCCCTGGATGACGCTCGTGCAGCAGGCAGGGACCACGAGTACGGTGTCGGGCCCTGCCGCCTTGAGCACATACCGCAGCGTGAGCGAGGAGGGGCATCCGGCACACGCTGACGTGCATTTTAGAATGAACTCCTCTCTGGGGATTTCGGTCATTGTAAACTCGGGAACAAAGTTAGCGTTATATCGGTAAAAAAGGTACTATCAGGCGAATCCCGGCCATCCGGTTCAGGTCAGAAGGTCGATGTCATAGCCGTGGATCATCAGTTCTTTCCGCACTTCCCCGAACCATGCCGGACCGGTTCCCGGCACCCGGAATTTCAGATCATTCCAGAGTGCTTCAAGGACAGGGTCCCCGGTAGAGAGACTGGCCTTTCCCGTGACGTGTCCGACCTCCGTTCCCTCCCGGCTGGTGATGATCATGGTGCGGCACCGGAAATCCCGGCAGATCGCCGGGCGGTTCTCGTAGATGGTGCAGATAAAGAGCCCGCCGGGGTCTCTCCTGAGAAAGGGGCACCACCCGTCCTCATATCTCTCTGAAAAGAGAGCACGCTTCTCCGGATGGATGGTCACCAGCGTAATCTCTCCTGAGAGGGCGTTCCGGCAGTAGTGCCGCACTGGTGATACGCTCCGCTCGATCCGGATGTGCCGCCCGAGGCTCATGCAGCACTTCCCGCACCGGGTGCAGACGAAGGTCGCCATTGCTGTATGCAGGGATTCTGCCGGAGGCGTTATCAAAGTACAGGAAGCGGAGCCTGATCATGATGGACAACCCGACAGCACGCATCTCCCCGCATCCCTGCCCTGGCAGGGAAGTATCGAAGGTCATCCTCAGGGAAGAGGACCGGTTCTTCCCGGCCTTCGCCTTCCCTGAGAAAAGGTGATGGTTGCGATGCCTGACCGGATGAAGCATGAGGTTCGGAAAAGGCACCGGGGAACAGGTCGGACTGCAGGGGGTTATCCCGGTTCCGGGAAAAAGCAGCACGGGAATTGCATGGCCTGATGCTGAATGAAGGAGGCTCTTTCAGTATCCGGTGGTCATCAGCCACCCGGGAAGGGAGGGGGATGAGCGTGGTTATTCTTTCTGGAGCGCCTCGCAGATCCGGGCCATGACCGTATGGTACTCGCCCTGCTCCCGCACGAACTGCCCGGATCGCCCGGCCTCCGGGAGGGGTTCAAAGGATATCCCGCAGTCCACCTTCCAGAGGATGAGTCCGAAGGAAGGGGCGGGGCTGAGGGGGGGCGTCTCCCCTCCCTCAAGGCGGTCTCCGATGGTGTCCGCATCCCAGCTCCCCTCCCCGACCAGCGAAAGAGCGGATGCCATGTACCTGACCATGTGCCAGAGGAAACTCTCCGCGGTCACATCAAAGCAGAGGAGGCTGTCGTCATCAAACACCCGGCAGGTGTTCACGGTCCGCACCGGGTCCTTCCCCTCGATCCGGGCAAACCGGGTGAAATCGTGCGTCCCGACGAAACGGGAAGCAGCGGCATCCATTGCTTCGCAGTCAAGATCCCTCCTTCCGAAATAGTAACGGTAGGTCCGGCTGACGGCCCGGTACCGGGGGTGGAAATCCGGATCGACAACAGCGTACCCGGTGACCCGGATATCCTTCGGGAGCTGCCAGGGAAGCGCGGTGATCGCCCGCTCCGGGAAAAGCGTAGTAAGAGCATACACCTGGCTCTTTGCATGCACCCCGCGGTCAGTTCTCCCGGCGGCAAGAAACCGCCCTTCGCGGGGATCGGAGAAGAGATCCATCCGTTGGCAGGCAGCAATGAACTCCCCTTCGACCGTCCGCTCCTCTGCCTGGACCTGGGAGCCGAAGAACCGGTCGCCCAGGTATGCCGTCCGGAAGGCGAGCCTTACCGGTGATACATCCGCCGCTTGAACTTCTTCCATGTGTTCCGGAGGGCCTGCCGGGTGTAGCTCGGGAGGGGGGTCATCTTCCCGGCAGGGGTGGTCTTCCCCTCCCTGATGGCCTGCAGGATCGATTCGACGGTCGGTTCCGCGTTCACCAGTGTCCGGCCGAACCCGATATACCGGGCGTTGTGGGCATC
>DANP01000015.1:14591-15536 GCA_002499905.1 Methanolinea sp. UBA277 | reverse complement strand
TACCTGCTGTTGAAGACCTCGATAGCGTCTACAGCATACAGGGCGGAGCGGAGCTTCCTGCCCACCCCGTGCCGCCAGATATGGTAGGGGTGGGGGAGGATGAGCAGGGCCCCTTTCTTCCGTGCCATGACTATCGTGTCCATTACATCCATCCCCGAAGGGATCTTCTCGGTGATACCGAGCGCGATCAGGTGGCCCTGCCGGGTGGATATCTCGATTCCCGGGATGATGACCAGCCGGGTGGGGATATCGAGGGCGGCAAGGGCGCCCTGGACGGTGTCATGGTCGGTGATGGCGATGGCATCGAGGCCTGCCGCTTCTGCCCGCCGGATAACCTCTTCGACGCTGCTCTCACCGTCTTTCGAAAATCTGGTATGGACATGCAGGTCGCAGGCGAGCACGATATTCAAATAAATTTTCTCTCACGGGTAAATAAGGGAACACGGTTTCTCTTCTCGCTACCAAAATCTTCTTTAGTTAACATGTGTAGATATTGGTATGCATAATACTCCCTGTCTCAGAGTAAGCGAGGAAAACCGGCGAAAGCTTGACGCTCTGAAAGTCCACCCCCGGGAGTCCTACAATGATGTCATCGCGCGGCTGCTTGACAGGGTCTATGACACTGAGCCTCTGAACCCTGAAGAGATTGATGCTATCGAAGAAAGTCTCCAGGACATCCGTAATGGTCGGATCTATTCGCATGAAGAGGTGAAAAGGCAACTCGGGGTAAGGTAAATGTCTTATTCCCTGAGCTATACTTCGCGTGCTCTCCGTGACTTGAAGGCTCTCCCGCGGCAGGACCAGGAGAGGATTATCAAGGCGCTCGAATCCATAACGGATAATCCTTCAGCCTACGTCCACGCTCTTGAAGGTGTGCAGATCTGGTCGTTCCGGGTTGGCAGGTACAGGGTTCTTCTCGATATCCGCAGGCAGAATCTCCTGATA
>DANP01000015.1:0-14551 GCA_002499905.1 Methanolinea sp. UBA277 | reverse complement strand
TGGCTACAGAACAGGGTATAAATCTCCCTGCTGTGAATATTCTCGTTTGATATGCGCCTTCTCCTCCCCACCGGATCGGCGACCGCCGCCATCGTGAGAAAGGCGGCGGAAGGGATGGATGCCGACGTGGTTGTGACCGGGGAGATCGCCTCGTTCCTGTCACCCGCCCAGCTGAAGGGGCTGCTGAAGGACGGGAAATATGACCTGGTGCTCGTATCCGGGATGAGTACGACTTCCTTTGAAGAGGTCGAGAAGGAGACAGGCATTCCGGTCTGCCGCGGCCCCCGTCATGCCGCCGACCTGGAACTCATTCTCCCGCTGCTCGGCACGGTGACCCTTTCCCGCACCGTCCCGGCCGATGAACTGCTCGGCGAGCGGCGGCGGGAAGAGGCGATGCGGACGGTGGCGGAACGGGAAGAGGAAGCCGATTCCGACTACCTCATCCGCGGCGTGAAGATCGGCGGGACTTCGCGCATGAAGGTCCTCGCCGAGATCATGGACGCCCACCGGGAACCCGATATCCTCGCCCGTGCTGAGGAGTTCTTTGCCGCCGGCGCCGACATCGTTGACCTTGGGTTCGGCTTTGATGCCACCCCCGCGGACGTGAAACGGGTCTTCAGCGAACTTGGGGGGGTCTCCGGGCCGCTCGCGGTTGACACGCAGGACCCGGCCCTCATCGCCGCTTCCCTTGACCGGGCAGATCTCGTTCTCAGCCTCCATGAGGGAAACATACCTGCGGTCGGCAGCCTGCTCGGTGAATACGGTACCGGGGCGGTGGTGGTCCCCGGACAGAGAACGCTGGCTGAGAATATCCGGGCTGCCGCGGAGGCCGGCATCTCCTGTATCATCGCCGATCCGCTCCTCCCTCCTGCCGGTTCCGGTCTGGTCCCCGCCCTCAGAAATTTTCAGCCGGCCGGCTACCCGCTCTTCTTCGGTGCCGGGAACGTGGTCGAACTGCTGGATGCCGATTCCATCGGTGCAAACGCCGTCCTCGCCGGTATGGCCCGGGAGGTGAACGCGGCAGTCATCTTCACCAGCGAGCACAGCGACAAGACGCAGGGCTCAATTGCGGAGATGCGGCGGGCGACCGAGATGATGGTGCTCACCGAAGGCCGGCCGTATCCGAAGGACCTCGGGATCGACCTCCTGGTGATCAAGGAGAAGCGGCGGCGGAGGGAACCACCGGTGCGGTATGAGCGCGTCGTTCCGGAACTACCACTGCCGAAAGAGATTCGCTACGATCCCTGCGGCAACTTCCGGATCGGGATCGACGGTGACCAGATTGTCGCGGTCATTGCGGGCAGGGCATACCGGGGCACCTCCTGGGCGTGCCTCTTCCATACCATCCGGGAGAACGGCGACGTCTCGCTCCTCGACCATGCCGCTTACCTCGGCGCCGAGCTCTTCAAGGCCGAGCTTGCCCTGCAGTTCGGACGGAGTTTTGAACAGGACGGGCCGTTCTGAAGAATGGTCCTGTGCTTTCACCTCCGCTCCATGATAGTATCCCCGGAGAACCCGGCCGCGTCATGGAATGGTGAGAGAGAATACACCAGGTCCCGTCCGCTGTCTCAATCAGGGCTGGAGGTGCAGAAGGAGACCATGACCGGCGGGTACCTGGCCCCGCGCGGATCCGCACACGGGAGGAATGGCGCACAACCCCTAGTTTAATCTCCATTCTTACCCAATGAAAGAGAACACAGGATGCAGATCCAGGGCATACGAAAAGACCTCCTCTCCCTTCTCCTGCAGATCGGGATGGAGCAGCACCCCAACGAGTACGCCGGGCTCCTGCGGGAGAATGACGGCATCATCGAGGAGCTCAATCTCCTGCCGGGGACGACCAGCACCGAAATATCGGCGAGCCTCTACCTCGACATGATGCCGCTCGATACCCACCTGGCCGGGAGCGTGCATTCCCACCCGAACGGCATCCTCATCCCCTCCGACGCCGATCTCTCCTTCTTTCCCCGGACCGGCAGGTACCACCTCATCGTGGGATTCCCCTATGACGAGCGAAGCTGGGCCTGCTTCCGGGCCAGCGGCGCACGGGTTGAACTGGAGGTCGTTGCATGAAGCGGATCGTTGCCACCGGCACGTTCGACATCCTCCACACCGGGCATCTCTACTACCTCGAAGAGTCCCGCCGCCTCGGGGATGAACTGCACGTCATCGTGGCCCGTGATGCTAATGTCAGACACAAGCCCCGGCCGATCGTTCCCGAGGAGCAGCGCCAGAAGATGGTCGGCGCATTAAAACCGGTTGACCATGCAGTGCTCGGGGACCTCCACGATATGTTCCGGCCCATCCGGGAGATCCGGCCCGCGATCATCACCATCGGGTTCAACCAGCACTTTGACGAGGAGAAGCTCCGGAAGGACCTCGCGGCACAGGGCATCACCGCAGAGGTGGTCAGGATCGGGAAGTATGCCGGCGACACCTACTGCAGCACGAGCCTGATCATCAGGCAGGTCCTCGAGCGATACCGGGAAGAGAACGACTAAAACAGGCTTCCACACTTTTCTCATCCGTTCTGCTGAAAGGGCATATTCCCGGACCTGTCAGGGGCCGGGCCAGAACAGGCACTCCTCCTTCAGGCACTCCCGGTTCTGGTCGCTGAACCGGCAGCGGATGGTCCCGGGCATCGGCAGGCGGATACCCATCTCCGTATCAATGAACCTGACCGCCGACCGCAGCGCGAGGAAGGTGTTCCGCTTGCAGCACCGGGGACCGCCGTGCAGCGCGATATCCTCGAGGGCCCGGGACGTCATCAGGTTGGAGAGCCGCCATTCCTCGCGGGAGAGCGGTGTTGCCCCGGTTACCACGCTCACGAAAATCCCGGTTCCCACCGCCGCCCCGCACTCCCCCATCATGCCGCAGAACCCTCCTTTCACCAGCTCCGCCCGGCGCCGTGCAGCTTTGATGGACTGTTCCTTCCTGTCCTGCTGCCCGGTATGGTTGTACAGCGCCGCTATCAGCACGGCCGGCACGAGGAAGTGGTGCTCCGGACCATGCATCTTGACCGCCGGGCTCTCCAGCAGTTTCTCGGCGATGAGAAAGGGGTTGTCCGAGGTGCTCCGGATGGTGGTGCTCTCGATCAGGTCCTCGGCACTCAACCGGTGGCAGCGGTCACAGATGAAGTGCCCGTTCACACAGCGGGAGGAGGTAAGCTGTTTCTCTTTGCAGAACAGGCACTCCATCTCCTCGGGCTCGGAGAGGTATTCGATGGGGGCCCCGCAGATGGGGCAGCCGGATGCGGGGGGCATGAAATATCATTTTAATAATAATATAATAAAAAATATTTTTATATTCCTCTTTTAAAATAAATTTCATCTGACCCGGCCAAAGCGAATAAATAAAAATCTTCATTAATTAATTTTTGCCAAATTCGATAATCTGAATAATTATTTTCAATAACTATTGCTTTGAAATTGATTTTTGAAAAGTCAATACTATTAATTATCTCGAATTCCCCACCTTCCGTATCAATACTTATTATATCAACATTTTTGATTTTACGAGCATTGAGAATTTCGTTCACTCTACAACATGATGTAAAAATTTTTTTAATTTCCCCTCCATGGATTTTTATCTCACGTTTTATTCTCTTCATATGACTTGAATTATATTTACTCTGAATTCCGCTTAACATCTCGGAATAACCATTGATTAGTAAAAATTCGATCTCTCCTGATTTTTCGGATATACATGCATTGATACATTCACACTTTCTGTTCTTTATTAACCTTTTATACACTTCCGGATTAGGTTCAAACGCGATTCCTTCCCAATTTAAAACTTTCTCAAAATAGTATGTGTTATTCAAAGATATTCCATCATGCGCACCAATATCAAGAAAAAAACCTTTATTTTTCTTGAAATGTTCTGAAACTATAATATCTTGACCATATTGACTGAAATAACCTCGATTTTTTATTTGGTTTGGAGAGTATCTGTAGTGACGACTTTTTATTTTATCAATATGATACCAAATTCTCGGTAAAAAATTTTTTAAGTTCATTATCCCCCTAAATCTTACCAGAATGTTCATATTTTTTAAAAGTTTGAGAATTTTCTCTAATGTTATTATGTTAATTTCAAACACTATTTTATTTTTTTCGGAGAGATTCACGAAAATTTATTTTAATTAGAAATAGATCATTTAATTGTTGATCCGTGAATTCAATAATCATAAGTGAAATTCCTTCGAAAATCTGGAATTTTAATCACTATTTCTCCCTATCAATAAATCGCTCATCAATAACCGTTTTAGAATACTTGAAAATGCAAAATATAGAATGGATTTTTGGTGATTATCCCGAACCGGATTTCAGAGTTTATAAAGAAGAGAATCTTCCCAATGGTCTAGTATCCCTGCGGCGGTTACGAAATGAGTGCCAGAAGCGATTCGGAAAGGTGCCATACCTCAACCTGAATGGGGAAGCCCAGACGAATTCCCGGATTGCTCATATGATTGCCGATCCTTCCCGGACATTCTCGGTAGCTCCGGGAACGAGATTCAGGCGCCTTTTTTTTCCGATTTCATGGGCCGATCCTCAGACCGAAACATGGGGGGAACGGCAGGACTGCATTTGCTGGATCGGGAGGCCGCTCCCTGAACGGATCAGGCTCGCAAAAAAAATCAATGCCATGGGTATCGGGCTCGATATTTATAGCAGAGACTCCTGGCCGCTCCCGAACTGGAAAGGATTCGCTCCTGACGAAATCGAGACTTCAAGAAAATATCAGTATAGGATTGTGTGCGAGAACAGCCTGAAAGATCTCTATCATTCTGAAAAGTTAATCAACAGTATCAGAAGCGGTTGTGCAACCTTCTACATTTCTGATCCGGAACTAAGTCTCCCGCATTTAGAAGGAGCATACATACCATTTTCTGAAGACTCTCTCATGAACCGCGATGAAATAAGTGAAGACATTCTTCATAGGATGCATACGGTGATGTTCAGTGATGCGTGGGAAGTATATTCTTTCCGGTCTTTTTTTGATACGATAATCGACTTTGCACGGAAAGCGGTACAGAATAAAAAGGACTCATAGTGTATCAAATCATGTGATGAAGACGAGCGATCATACAATTAATCGGTGTGTGAATATCCTGGTGAAGTATATCCTCCTGACCCCGGTGAGAAATGAAGAGGTCATGCTTCCAAACGTGGCAGACTGTATCATCGGACAAACCATTCGGCCGGTGCTCTGGGTTATAATCGACGGGAATAGCTCTGATCAAACACTGGAGATTGCCGAAAACCTGAGCGAAATTCATTACTGGATACAGGTAAAAAAGCAGGAAACGTTCTCATCTGCAGGAGGCCATATCAATTTTTCAATTGCGATGGATGAGGCCTACCGGTTTGCCGCTGGTATTGCAATCAGGAACAGGATTGAATACTCGTATGTTGGAAAAATTGATGCAGATCAGGTCTTATCGGCGAACTTTTTTGAATATTTGATGCAGGCCATTAATGCTGATAGACACGCGGGTGTTGTCAGTGGTAAAGCCTATACATATCGGGGATCCGGCTCTATTGATATTAACAGCATTCCTGATGAATGCCTGAAAGAAGATAAGTTTCCTGAAGATGAACTCCCGGATAAGCGCCTTTACCGGAAAGAGGCCCTTGAAGATATTGGTGGATTTCCTGTTACGAAGTATTCTCCTGATACGGTCACCCTGGCAAAACTACGTCTGAAGGGCTGGAAAATAAAAAAAATCCCCGAAGTAAAGGTGATTAATTTACGTAAAGATACCGGAATCGAAAGGGAGTGGTGGAGATCTTCCTTACAATTTGGGAAAGCACGCTATTATCTCGGGTATCATCCATTTCTGCTCCTGATGGGTTGCATTTATATCGTGATGAATGATGGTCTTTCAAAGGCTCTGGGTGTATTTTTCGGGTACTGCATAAGTTGTGCCAGAAGGGATGAGATAATTTCAGATAGCGTGATCTGGAATTATTTTCACTATAAAAGGATTCAGGAGATAGTCAAACTCTATCTTTGAAGGATAAAATAAGGCAAATTCAATGGCGAATTCTCTCATTCAGAAATTTTGGATTAATATTAAACTTACGAAGGGTGTGAAGTGAAAACCGACCGATTTCCAGAATGGTGAAATAGACCCCTGAAAATATCCTCTGTGGAAAATTCAAATTTTTACGATATCTTTTCAGAACTTCCTTCATCCGGAAAAAGGTAATATCCCGCTCAGATTCATCAAGTGTTTTTGAACCACGCACCATCATGAAATTTCCCCAAATTTCATCCCTGTAAACGACATGGGCGTACTGGACTGCCCGGAGAAGAAAATCGAGATCCATGGAATGGGTATCATTCACATCATAAGGCCCAATGATATCATGTAGGGATTTATGATAGAAATAAGCCGAAGGATTCACAGGAAATGGTTTTCCACATACCAGGTCAAAGAGGGTCAATTTGGAGGGTCGGTTGACGAAGAGGAGGGTCTTATCAGATCTCCATACATTACAGTTACCAACGAGTAAACTCGGTTGAGGAAGTGATGTAAAAATTTCAATTATTCTATTCAGGATTCCCTCTTCATAAAAATCATCAACATTCAGAAATCCGATGATTTCTCCCTTTGCCAACCTGATACCTTTGTTCATCGCATCTGACTGGCCGCTATCTTCTTCGGAAATCCACCGAATATGGGAATTCTTTTCGGCATAATGCTGAATAATACTGAGCGTACTATCCGTAGATCCTCCATCCAGAATTACATGTTCAAGTAATGGACAGTTCTGATCTATGACATTTCTGATGCAATTTTCTATATAGTGCTCTCCATTGAAAACCGGAGTCAGAATGCTCAACTTTGGGGACATACTTCACCATTTTATTAAAATTTCACTCAAAATAATTGCGCTCTTCTTCCTCGATCAAGATATCCAATATGTCAATGAAATCAACGGAATAGTCCCACCTTAACTTTTCCCTTGCCTTTGAATTGTCCCCATATATATTAAGAATATCATTCGGCCGGTATAACGATCGATCAATAACGAGATTATCCAGGCTGATGCCTAACTTATCAAAGACGTAAATGATAATTTCTCTCAAAGAAATGGATTTTCCTGAGCAGATGATGTAGTCATCCGGTGTATCCTGCTGGAGCATCCGCCACATGGCCTCGACATACCGGGGAGAATAGCCAAAATCCCTTCTGACATCGATATTTCCGACGTTAATGGAATCACGCCGGCTATGTTTCATTTCAAGAGACTGCCGGATGATTTTCTTGATGAAATACTGCTCCCCCCTCAGGAATGATTCATGATTGAACATGATGCCACAACAGGCGAACAGATTGTAACTTTCCCGGAAATTTATCGTTATCCAGTGTGCCGCCGATTTCGAAACCGCGTAGGGGCTTAAGGGATGCATCGGAGTCTCTTCGGTTATCGGCAGGGAATTCACCTTCCCATACATCTCACTGCTCGAAGCCTGGTAGAATCGTATGGATTTGTCGATAATTTTTATACTCTCCAGGATATTCAGCACAGAATTAATGTTGAAGTTAATCGTTTCACTCGGGTTTTCAAAAGACTGGGCGACGGAACTCTGGGCGGCCAGATTGTAGATCTCATCAGGCTGGTGCTCTTTTAAAATATCCATTACCTGCTGTTGATTCAGTAAATTGCACGGTATAAATTTAATATTTTTATCAATACCGAGATACTTCAGACGAAATAGTGAGGTGGGACCTTTGCGGATGATGCCGAGTATTTTGTAGTCATTTTCGAGAAGGAATTTACTTAAATATGCGCCGTCCTGGCCTGTTATTCCGGTTATTAGCGCAGTTTTCATAAAATATATAGACTCAAGATGTTTTCATCATTAATAATAGTTTTAATGTGATCGAAAATTTTTGGATCAATTTAATACTAAAAATATATAATAAAAATATTTAAAATAAGTCATGAAAATTTACTTTTGGAAATATATCTAAATGTCCATCCACCGTTGCATCGAAAATTTCTCGATTATCTTCAATGAAATTCTTTTTTGCAAGTTTATATGCTTTTTCAGAAGTGACTAAATCGGGTAATTGCCATCGAAAACCCTTACCAAAATATGCCGAATCAAAATGATTTTGATCCGGACCCGTCGATACAATTTCTTTATGTGGTTCTCCTTTCGTTACAAAATTATGGTCAACTCCAATCAAAATTACTTGTTTAAAGCCTAAATAATAAGCTAATTGCATTGCAGCATAAGTTACCGTAGCACCTTCCCAAATGATATCTGAAGGATCCTTTGAAAATCCTAAAGAAAAATCATAAGGATCCTTAATCATTATCATATCATCAGTGAATTTTATCCATTTCCGGGAATACCAATTAATAAATTTTGGTATATTCAATTTTTCAATATCTTCCGCACATTGTTGAATTACTAATTTGTTTACTGCTACATAGTAGGTTGTGGAAAATCCAATCTTTGGGAATAGGAGATAAATTCTGTTTAAACCAAAGGTAAATTCATTTTTTAAGGGTTTTAAATCCATTTTATTAAGGCTTGGGCCATTTCCAATAATAAAACATCGCTGGCCTTGATGGATATTTTCCAACTTTTTAATTCTTTCACGACTTTCTTTATGCAGAGGGTCTATTTGCCATAAAAATTTATTAACAATACTTTTTATTCCCATAATAATTGTTTATTCAGAACTTAATTTAGCCGTTACTCCTCCATCCACAATAATTCCTTGCCCTGTAATGAATGAAGATTTCGAATTATCTGATAAGAATAAAATAAGGTGTGCAATTTCTGAAGGAGTTCCAATTTTTCCGAAGAGATGTTTTTTTTCGAGAAGATCCAGCTGTTTTGGGAAAGGTATCTCTGATAAATTACCTCTATTGAGCCCTTCACGCAACATCGGGGTATCAACAGCTCCTGGTAAAACAGCATTGACCCGGATGTTATTCTTTGCAAATTCTATTGCCAAGGACCGCGTAAATGCTAATAGAGCTCCCTTACTCGCTGCATATGCTGCGATATTAGGTGATGTGGCAATTGCATGTACGGAACTCACATTGATAATTGCTCCTCCGCTTCTGCTTAACAATGGATATGCATATTTTGAACAAAGAAAAGCTGAACGAATGTTCGTATTGAATACCAAATCCCATTCATCAATACTTGTTTCTAATATCGGCTTGCATACTTGAATGGCAGCATTATTAACGAGGGTGTCAATATGGGTGTATGAACTTTTAACCTCTCTAAAGACCCTTTCTACTTCATCTGGTTTGGATACATCTCCTTGCAGATGGAGTGTAGAATATTTTGAATCAGCAATTTTTCTCCTTGAAACACCGATTGATTCCCATCCATTTTCATAAAATAATTCCGCGGTTGCTCTTCCAATGCCGCTGGAAACACCTGTAATTAAGGCAATCTTATTCATTTTTTTCAATTCCCAGACCTTTTAATAGATTATCTATAGCCATTTCATTCACGCGAAGAACCGCATCAATGGTGTTTGAACTATTATGAGCACCAAGAATACAATTGGGCAATGTACGAAATTTACTTTCTGCAGGAAGGGGCTCGTATTCAAAAACATCCAATGCAACACCAGCGATTTTCCTGTAGGTTAATGCATCGATGAGGGCTTTTTCGTCAATTAATGGTCCACGGGAGGTATTTATCAAATATGCAGAATTTTTCATTTTTTCCAGAGCTTCTCTATCGATCATGTGGTGATTTGAAGAAGTAAGGTTACAATTCAGTGAAATAAAATCAGAGGATGTTACAAGAGTGTCCATATCCACCTGTTTCATGCCCGTTTGTTGTATAAATGTATCGTCAATGGGAGCAATATCGTGCCCAAGGACTTCCATTCCAGAAGCCAGTGCCCGTTTCACTACAGCTTTTCCAATACTCCCGACACCAATCACACCAAGTGTTTTATTTTTTAACGATGATCCCTGAATTTGTGCAGCAGTCCAGTCGCCAGCTTTGACCTTTTGATCGATGATGTGTAGATGCCTCGCAAGAAGAATGATATATCCCATTACCACATCTGCTACTTCCTCGCCGAATACATTGGGTGTATTATATACTCTCACTCCAAATTTTTTCGCGGCAGATATGTCAATACTGTCAATTCCGACACCCCATTTTGAAATAACTTTTAATAATTTTGCTTTTTCCAGAACATTCTCGGTGATTTCATCATCGCCGGCAATGATGCCATGATATTGATGGATAATTTCAACGAGTTCGTCTTCTGTCAATTTTTGTTCTACATGGGGGATATAAACATCAAAATTATATTTAATAAATAATTCTCTATAGCAGTCAATTGTTCGCTGTAAATGCGGGCAGGAAATAAGTATATTATAGGTCATAGCAACCCTTCACGTTCTTTATAAAATACTTCGGCAATCCTGAAATCAAATTCCTCGTCAATGTCCCATGCTTCGATTGGATTCATCTCAAACATGAGCGGTTTTTTCCCAATCCTGTTATGTGATTTTTCCATTCCATCTTTTGAAAAGATGTATATGCATGAATTCTCTTCAAAGACGGGAGTGAGATCCTGTGTTCGCATGAGTATGGCCGGGTTATGATTCATCGGTTTTCCGGATACATCCCATAGACGCGTCTGAATTCTGGAAACAGAGAACAATGAGTCATGGTCAGGATATGAGTTTAATAATAATTCCAGAGCATGAGTGAAAGTCTCGCTTCTCACTAACGGGTTTGTACTATGAGTTTGCAAATAAAAATCTGCATCGACCGCATCCATGTCGTTAAGGATGATTTCGTTCATCGGGATTTTTCCATCCCTCAAATGTTCAGGGCGTTCAATCAACTGCACATTTTCAAAGTGTTTTTGAGCGTCATCCAGTATAAAAGGACTATCTGTATCAATTACTACCCGATCAATAAGCGGACATCCGAGGAGTTCGGTAATGACATAATGATACAGTGGCTTCCCATTGAAGAGCCGGTAATTTTTCCCAGGAACTCGCTCACTGATATGCCGCATCGGGACAAGTGCTGTTATTCGATACTTCATGACGATATCCGAATTAAATCTTTTTCAATACGACACGTGCAGGTGCTCCATCTGATCCCACAATATTTAAAGGAAGGCAGATGAGTTCATACATTCCTTCGTCTATTTCGCACAAATTCAATCCTTCAATAATTATTACTTCATTACCCAACAAAATTTTATGCGTTATAGAATTTGTATCATTGAATCGTTGGATAGAAAGATAATCAATACCAACCAGTTTTATTCCCTTGTTCACAAGCCACTGGGCGCCATCAGGACTTAAAGCGACGTAATTTTCATAAAATTCACATTTCCGCTTTAACCAGATTTCAGAATTTTTTGTTCGAAAAAAAATCCGTATAATACCATCGTTTATTTGTAAACTATTGAGTATTTCTTCCGTTATAATGTCTATTTTTGGAAGATATGCAACATAGACTTTGCCTATTAGTAATTCAAGGTCAATCTGGTCGATGCTTTTTGCATTCTGAAAGAAATGAAGAGGTGCATCAATGTGTGTTCCGGAATGGACATCACATTCTATTCGTGAATTGTTACATGAATCTCCATTTTCCATATCAAGGAATCTCTCGAGATAAAAATCCGGAGTTCCAGGCCATTTTGGAAGATCAGCTATTAAAGGAAGCGAGATGTCAATGAAATTATTATTCATCACGATTCCTCCGATTCTGTTCGATTATAATCAATAGGATTCAACCGGGTATATTCAGGAGGATGTTTTGGTGAATTATTCGGATAATAAAAAGTGTTTTTTAATTTCTTTGATAGTGGATCCCGCTGGGAAAATCCCTTATATGCCCCCCAGAACTGCATGAACCGGAACTGAAAAATATCAAGGATGGTGTCTGATAGAATTTTCTCTCTGTATGCTTTAATGCAATCAGAGTATACATTCGAGCTATAGAGCTTTAAAAAGTCCCAAAAAGAAAATTTTTCATGAGGAAAAATATTTTTTAATGCAATAGCTTCACGGAAATACCGATTAAAAATCCTTTCCGGGGTCTCCTGATGAACATGAATGATCTCTGCTTCCGCGGAATATGCGATAATATACCCTGCATCGAGAGCACGCTTTGCCCAGTCAATATCTTCAAGCCCGGTTAGATCTTCGTTATAGGGGATTCTCTCCCAAATTTCTCTTCTTATTGCACAGTTTGCATTGTTGCAAAATGGATGATTCTGTAATAAATCAGTCTTTTCCGGGAACCAGTTGCGAAAAATCTGATGCTCAGAGAATTTTGTAATTTCATTTCCTCGCTGTTTCCCATATACGAGAGCAACTTTTTCATCTGCAAAGGATTTCACAATCTGTTCAAGCCAGTCATGATAGACCGGCCAGCAATGGGCGCTGATGAAAACGAGGTAATTACCTTGAGCTTCCCGACATCCTCTATTGAGTGCCCGACCAAAGGAAAACTCATCCGGAGAAATATAAACAATTTTTACCGGAAAGCGTGAAGCAATGGACAGTGTTGCATCTGTTGAGCCGGAATCGACTAAAATAATTTCAATATTTTTCACTGTTTGCTGTGTAATACCAGTTAACAAACGACCGATATGTTCTTCTTCATTGTAACACCTGATAATGACTGAAATCATTTTCATTGCCCCATATTGAAAAAATTACGGATATTTGTTTTTATTTTTCTATAGAACAAAAATTTTTTTAATACTTTTTCAAAATCATTTTTATTTTCTTTGAGTACGAAAAGAACATTTCCCCATTTTGGTCTCTTTTCAGAACTATATGCATATACCTCTATAAGATCTGGATTTTTTGTTTTTACTCCCTTTTGACCGAATTCAAAAACAGGTTCATACTCGAAAATATAGGTAAAATAATTCAAATTACTCATGTAATCTACTGTATCTACCAAGGAATAGTTAAAAAACGGAATCGTTCTAGAATCCATGAACTCTGCCATAACAATAAAGGGATGAAAAAGTTTCCAATTTAAACTCTGTAATACAAGGAAATCCGCCCCTTCTGTATCGATTTTTAAAAAATCAATGGAATTAATATGGTTTGATTCGACGAAACTATCAAGTCTCCTTGTTTTTATAAAAATTTTTTTGGTATGAGTTTCATGAAAAGATGCTAAAGAATGAATACCAAAATGTTTGTTGCTGATAAAAAAAGGAACTTCGTTTTCATCTTTGTCTGAAATTGCAATATTATAGCAAGTAACGTTTTTATAGAATTTCATAGTCCCTTGTAAATCTATAAAATTTGTATTATCGGGTTCAAAACAGAAAATTTTCCAGTTTTTTTTCGCAAAAGGAATTGATGAGCTTCCAACATGGGCGCCAATATCAAACATAACTTTATTAGATTTTTCGCAATAATTTTCAAAATATTTCTTAATTATAGCTAATTCTAGCATTGAATTTCAACTCTTATTTGCGAAAATAGTTGTATGACTTTTCCAAATACTATGAGTATTGCAAGGCTTGACACAGTAACTCACCCGATTTACCCAAGACTATTGTTATTATACTCCATACCATCTACGACCAAACATCTAGTGAATATTGTTATTAACAGAGAAATATATTCATTCTATTCCTGCATGTAAAATTCCATAAACTTTAGGATTCTCTCGATCCGGAGTAAAGTCTATTGTGTAATTTCTTGAAAAAAATTTCATAAAATCATTAAATTTTTGTTGATGATGTGATCCAAATCGGTGTAATTCAATTTCTACGCGCCGTATATCTTTAAATTCAATAGGATCAATAAACCATTCTGCTCCTTCAGCATCAACTTTTAAAAAGTCACAACCACCTACCATATCAATTAATCGCCAAAGAGGATATGAAGGTACAACCTTTCTTCTCCCGCACCATGATAAGGTGAGTTCTGAACCATCCCCCAGAGCTACAGGATGAACAACAATGGAGGAACGATTTAATTCAATATTTCTTTCTAATTCATGTGAAAAAAGAGGTTCTATTGCATGGACATGTGATGTAATTCGGGCAGCTCGGAGTGAAAAACCCCCTACATTAGCACCAATATCCAAGACTTTATCATTTGGCCGTAGATCTCGAATATTATAATCTCGGATTGAATCAACGACAAACTGTAATTGATCATCTATATTAAATAAAATTCCTTCCTGTGTTTGAATAGCGGTAAAATATTGTTTTGGTATAATCACATCACCAGGCGAATTGAATCTGTTATTAATCCAATCCTGAAGGTTTCGTGTTCGCCAGAGATCCTTGATAAGATAGATTATATCCATTTCCTTTCTATTTCATTGAATATGAATTTCCTTTATCTCTCTTTTTGATATTTCATACAGAAGCTCAAAGTATTAGGTAGCCTCTTTTTCAAATGTAGAAAAATTAGAATTTTTTCAGTAAGTAGCATAAAAATTAATGTGATTTTTTCATATTTATAAACTTTTAATATTAAAATAACCAATTCGAATCACACTTCCCATTCCTCATGCACCGGAGGATTTGTGAGGTATG
>DANP01000016.1:82773-116301 GCA_002499905.1 Methanolinea sp. UBA277 | reverse complement strand
ATCACGGCAAATTCGGCAGTTGGGGCCGTTCCATCGATCTCTTCTGTGTATTATCATCCCAAGGATTATTCAAGCCTGGCCATCCATCATGACCAGCCCCATCCCATCGTCATTCCCCGTTCACTCCCGAAAGAAGCGGCCGTTCCTCTGAAGAACGCCTACCGGGACCATACCGTTGCCGTTGTTGTCCCGGCCTACAATGAGCAGCTGCTTATTGGAGAGACCCTTTCCTCAATCCCCTCTTTCGTGTCAAAGATTTATGTCATCGATGACTGTTCGAAGGATACCACCTGGAACCTCATCCAGGAATACGCAAAGAATGACCCCCGCATTGTCCCCATTCACCACGAGGTGAACCAGGGTGTCGGGGCGGCCATTGTCACCGGCTACAAGCGGGCCCTTTCAGATGGAATGGATATCGCCGCAGTCATGGCTGGCGACAACCAGATGGACCCCGCCTTCCTCCCCCAATTGCTTGACCCTATCGTGGACGGCAAATGCGATTATACCATTGGCAACCGGCTGATCAGCCCCGAGTACCGGAAGGGGATGAGCAAGTGGCGCTTTTTTGGGAATGCCATCCTCACCTTCCTCACCAAGATGGCCTCCGGCTACTGGCAGATGATGGACCCCCAGAATGGGTACACTGCCATTTCTGGCCGGGCCCTTGAGCGAATCGGCCTTGAAGGCATCTATCCACGATATGGTTACTGCAACGATCTTCTGGTGAAATTGAACGTATGGGGATTCAGGATCAAGAATTTACCGCACCCTGCACGTTATGGCAAGGAAAAGTCAGGGATCAAGTACAGCACCTACATCTTCAGGGTTTCAAGGCTCCTGTTCAAGGACTTCCTGTGGCGGATGAAGATGAAGTATGTGGTACTGAGCTTCCACCCGCTGGTCTTCTACTATGCCCTGGGCTTCGTGATCACCGCGCTGGGTATCCTCGGGGGGCTCTATTCCCTGTACTACAAGTTCGTGCTGGGAAATGCGATGTTCGTCCCGCTCGTGCTCTCCCTCGTGGTGTTCGGCCTGGGGGCGCAGTTCTGGCTCTTCGCGATGTTATTTGACATGCAGCAGGAGAAGAATACGAACGGGTGGTATTAGGCTCGTGCGTGATTTCACCCTCGAGAAGTACCAGGAACTGTGCGAGACACTCCTCGGTTGCGGCTATGCAATTCTGACGGTCCGTGACTACCTGCAGCAACGGGAAAACGGGCAGGAAAACGTACCCAAAACTGCAATCCTCCGGCACGATGTCGACCGGAAACCGGAGAATGCCCTCCGGATGGCCCGGCTCGAAAACGAAATGGGCATCTGTTCTACCTATTACTTCCGCTATCCTTACACATTCAAACCGGAAATTATACGAAAGATCCGAGACTTTGGCCACGAGATAGGTTATCATTATGAGGTGCTTGCAAAGGCAAAAGGAGACCCTGAAATAGCTATTCGTTTCTTCGAGCAGGAACTCAAAGCTATGCGGGATATCTGTGAGATCAATACCATCTGTATGCATGGAAGTCCGTTATCCTCCTATGATAATCGGGACCTCTGGAAGGAGTATGATTTCCGGAATTATGGGGTTGAAGGGGAAGCGTACCTCTCAATAGGTGGGAGAGATGTGCGATACCTAACAGACACCGGGCGGTCCTGGAGCGGGAAGCGTTCCGTGCGGGACATAATGCCTGGTTCAGGGAGGGTCAATGTAAAGACCACTGACGACCTTGTTGCGTGGATAGAATCGTCTGGGATAGAAGAGCTATACCTTACCGTGCATCCGGAGAGATGGGCAGTGAGTGCGGGAGACTGGGCTATCAGCTACATGAAAGATGTTGTGATGAATACAGGGAAGAACATTATAGTGGCGATGCGGTAATGGTCGAAATCCTACGGCAGATTCCGGAGAATGAATGGAGGCGGTTTCTTGATGAACAGAGTGATGCGACCCTCTATCATACCCCCGAATGGAAGACTTTCCTGGAGAAAACGTTCGACTATAAGTCTCGCTACCTCTTCGCAACTGATGAATCCGGACAGCTGACCGGAATGCTGCCCCTCTTCCAAGTGAAGAGTACATTGACGGGGAATCGCTTATGTTCGGTTCCGTTTTCTCATGAATGTGGATGTATTGGAGATACTTCCACACAAATTGCCCTGATTGACGAAGCAGTTGCCATCAAAGAAAGATATCATATTGAAAAGATTGAAATCAGAAAAAATGTTGAAACCCAGATGTTCCAACGAAAAAATACTTTCTGTGAACATGTCCTTGAATTGTCTCAAAATCCAGGAGATATATGGAAAAGGATGGACAAGAGCAGTGTCCGTTGGGCGGTAAATAAAGCGAAAAAACAAGGTGTTTCTGTTGAATGCTCAATAAACATTGAAGATCTCAAAAAATTTTATGAATTTAACTGCATCACGAAACATAATTTGGGGGTTCCCTGTCATCCATGGGATTTTTTTAAGAACCTTTTTTCAATTTTTGATGGTTATGTCCGAATGTACCTCTCACAATACAAAGGGAGAATCATTGCCGGTGGGGTGATGGAATACTACAAGGACCGGATTATTTATGGTTATGGTGCGGCGGATCCGAAACATCTCGATATCCATCCTTATAATGCGTTTATCTGGAAAAGTATCGAAGATGCCTGCGGGAACGGGTATCAGATTTATGACTTTGGCCGAACCTCTTATGACAACGCTGGGTTGATCCAGTTTAAAAAAAGATGGGGTGCTCGGGAGAGAAGACTTTGCTACAGTTATTTTCCCAGCCAGTCGATTGCAACCACTCGGGACTCCATTATGTATCGATTAGGGAGCTCGGTCATTCGAGTTATGCCGATGTCTGCGTATAAGGCCTTCAGTACGTCAATATTCCGACATTTTGGGTGAGTCTGCTATGAGAATTGTCGTTGATATTAATCACCCCGCCCATGTCCATTATTTCAAATATTTCATTATGGAAATGAAGGAAAAAGGTCATGAAGTCCTGATTACTGCAAGTGAGAAAGATATTACTTATAAACTACTTGAGAACTATCACCTCGAATATGAGAAGATGGGGAATTACGGAACTTCACTCGTCAGTAAATTGATAAAAATCCCAATCATTGATATCCGATATTATCGATTATTGAAATCCTTTAAACCTGATATCCTTGTTGGGTTTGGCTCTATCCGTGCTGCTCATATCTCTTTTCTTCTCCGTAAACCGTGTATCAACTTTGAAGATACCGAACATAGTACCGAGCAGATCAGGTTATATCTGCCCTTTGTTGAGGCCGTTTGTACGCCCTACTGTTATACCCATAATCTTGGTAAGAAGCAAATCCGGTTCAATGGGTATATGGAACTTGCTTCTCTCCACCCAAACCGCTTCACCCCGAACCCCACCGTCCTCACTGAACTCGGCCTCACCGAAGGCGACCCCTTCATCATCATCCGTTTCGTCTCCTGGCAAGCGAGCCACGACGTCGGGCAGCACGGCATCCGGGACAAGGTCCGGCTGGTGAAGGCGTTAGAGCCATACGGCCGCGTGCTGATCACCTCGGAGGGGGCGCTGCCCGAGGAGCTGCAGCCCTACCAGATCCGGGTCTCCCCGGAGAAATTGCATGACCTGCTGTACTACGCGACGCTGTATGTGGGGGAGGGAGCCACAACGGCGTCGGAATGTGCCGTGCTGGGTACACATGCGATCTATGTCAACACCCTTGGCCTGGGTTATATCACTGAAGAGGATGAGAGATACCACCTTGTTTCTGATTTTTCCGGCCGGGTCTGTACTGACGAGACTGTGCTTGATGAGATAAGAAAATTACTTGGAAATAAGAATTTGAAACAGGAAGGCAAACGGAAACGGGAACTTCTTCTGCTGGAGAGATGCGATGTGACGGCCTTCATGGTCTGGTTCATTGATCATTATCCCGAAAGTATCGATCTGATGAAAAATAACCCTGAGATTCAGCAACAGTTTGAACCTCAATAATATTACGTGGAGGAAGCATGCAGGATCTGTTATTAAAAATCACGGATCAGAGTGCAAAAATCGGCATCATTGGCCAAGGGTATGTAGGCCTCCCATTGGCGATGGCCTTTACAAAAAAGTTTGCCGTTTTTGGGTATGATGTCTGTTTAAACATCGTTGAGGGGCTCCGGGCAGGAAATTCTCATATTCAGGACGTTACAAACGATCAGCTTTCCAAATCCCTTGGATATACCTATTTCCCAACCTCAAACCCGGAAGATCTTCGCCAGTGCGATTTTATCATCATTTGTGTCCCAACACCTCTGACAGAGGATAAAATCCCTGACCTAAGTTATATCAAGAATGCTTGCATGACTATCAAGACTGTTCTCCACCCAGGCCAGTTTGTAATCCTAGAGAGCACCACATACCCCGGTACGACCGATGAAGTGGTGATCCCCATGCTGGAAGATACTGGACTTAAAGCAGGTATCGACTTTGGTGTAGCTTATTCCCCGGAGCGGGTTGATCCCGGAAATAAGAATTTCCCTATCGAAAAAGTGCCGACCGTCGTCGGCGGCATCAATGCCGAGTGTACCGACGTCGCTGCCGCCCTCTATAGAAGTGTCGTTGAGAAAATCGTCTCTGTCCGCGATGCCCGTACGGCCGAAGCCGTGAAGATGGTCGAGAACATCTTCAGGAACGTGAATATCGCATTGGTAAATGAGATGGCTCTCATCTTCGAGCGGATGGGCATCAACACATGGGAAGTGATCGATGCCGCCGCTACCAAGCCTTACGGCTTCATGCCGTTCTATCCCGGCCCGGGCGTCGGCGGCCACTGTATCCCACTCGACCCCTACTATATGTCCTATAAGGCGAAGAAATACGGTTTAATCCCCCGCTTCATCGAGACCTCAGGCGAGATCAACGAGTTCATGAAAATGCACGTTGTCAATCTCATCGAGAAGGGTATTAGACAAGTCGGCAAGAGCCTCTATGGCGCGAAAATCGCCGTTATGGGTCTCGCCTATAAAAAGAACATCAACGATCCCCGAGAATCCCCTGCCATAAAGGTTATCGAGGAGCTCGTTAATCTCGGAACAGAGGTCAGGGTGTATGACCCGTTCGTTCCCTCGATCCAGACGAAATCAGGGGTCTTTTGTTCGACATGGAGCATAGAGGAGGCACTTGCAGGGGCAGACTGTGCGGTTTTCCTTGTTGACCATGATATGTTCCGAGACATATCGCCGCAGTGGATGAAGGGGCTTATGACCTCGCCGGTGATCGTGGACGGGAAAAATTTGTTCGGCGAGGAAGAGGGAATAGTTTATCTGGGGATTGGGAAAGGGCGGGTCTGAACTTGATGATTGGAATGAGGGACACAACTGAAACTTCCTTGGAGAATCTGAAACAAAAGACGCTCCTGATCCTCACCCCGTCTTACCCTAATGAAGATGGATCTTTTATCGCGGAAACGTTTGTCAAGTATCAGGTGGCCGAATTAAAGAAATATTTCAAAAAGGTTATCATAATTGCTCCTATATTCCGTTCTTTTGGGTACTTCGAGAAAGACAAACTCTGCACGAATTATTCTTACAGCAATGTTGAGGTCTATTACCCAAGATCCCTCTATATCCCCATCTTCTGGCTGAGCAAAATCCTGATCGATAACCGGCTGCAGGTGGTGGAGCGAACCATCAATGAGCGCCACCTCCACTTTGACCTAATCCATGCTCACTTTACCTGGCCTTCCGGGTATATCGGCGTCAGGTTGAAGGAAAAGTTCGGGACGCCACTAATAACGACAATCCACGAAAACGGCGAATGGTTTGACCAGGAGGTCAGGATGGCCCACCCTCTTATCAATGCTGCCTGGTCTGGAGCCGACGCCCTCATCAGGGTCAACAAGACAGACGTCCCGGTCTTGCAGCGCTACAACGAGCGGGTTTGTGCGATCGCCAATGGGTTTTCCCCGATTTTCCACCCTATTGATATCGCGAAGGAGCGGCTTGGCCTTCCAGATAATATCAAGATCATCTTCACGCTAGGGAATCTGATCAAAAGGAAGGGCTTCAATTACCTGATCGATGCCATGAAGCAGGTCTGTGATCAGCGTGACGATGTACTCTGTTATATCGGTGGGGCCGGGTCGGAGAGGGGGAGTCTACAGAGGCAGATCGATGAATTGCACCTTGGCGATAAGGTGCGGTTGCTTGGGTCGGTGCCTAGCGAAATCCTTCCGCTGTGGATGAACGCCAGTGATCTCTTTGTCCTGCCAAGCCTCTCGGAAAGTTTTGGTGTCGTTCAGGTCGAGGCTCTTGCCTGTGGAAAGCCTGTTATTTCGTGCCGAAACAGAGGCAGTGAGGAGATCATCACGTCAGATGAGTACGGACTGCTCGTCGAGCCCGCCGATCACGGAGATCTGGCAGAGAAAATCCTTGTCGGATTGGACATGGGATGGAATCGGCAGGCGATACTCGCTTATGCGGAGCGGTTTACGTGGGAGAATATCACAAAGGAGATCGTTAGGGTATATTCACTTTTCATCGACAAAACAGCGAAAAGTAACGTAGGGTAATAATAGATTAAAGGTATTAAGTAAAACTATTCAGAAAGCCGTATGTTGAGCACATTCGATGAAACTGCAACGGTTTTTACTATAGTTACACTTATTGTCTGTTTCTTATTGGTCCGAAAATCTATCCGGACTCTTTTCTTTTCCTTTGATGGTATATTGGCTTTGCTGGGCTTAATAATTGGAGTTTTTATGACAATAATGAATAATTTCTACACTAGTAATGCATTATTTTTGCTTAGTCCAACAATTGCAATTAGCTGTTCCGTATATATTCATTATAAACAAAAGTTAGTGCAATTAACTCCCATTTATACACTTAATAGTAATAATACCTCACATTTTTCCCGTTACCTGGATATTTTCTTTTGGGGTTCATTCGCTTTCTTGCTGATCCTACTCCATATTGCGGAACCCTATACCCGCTTATTAATTTTTTTTATTGTTATATCCTTGAGTGTTGCTGCTCTTGGATTGGATATTATACTATGTTTAAAAATTGACTGGATGAAACGATCCTATCTAATTATAAAAATATTTTTACTCTCTCTACTTATTAGAGCCAGCGCATATTTTATTTCCAGATATCCAGTTGGATCTGACCCATGGGTACACTCAAAATATATATTTTATTTCACTGAGAGTGGTCGACTGACTGTTCCAGATGGGTTTCCATCAGATTATATAAATTACCCTATAGCCCATATATTGTCAACAATTTCAGGCATTTTTGCAAATTTAGAGATAAAAGAATCTCTATTTGTCGTTAGCATTGTACTTGTAATAGGAGCCATTTTTGTTTACCTTATTGTCCGACTTATAACAGGCAATGAGCAAATCGCCTTATTATCATTTTTATTGGTAAGTTTCTTTGATAGCTCCATTCAGTGGTCAATACAGGTTATTGCAATGAGTTTTGGTATCGTTCTTTACAGTTTTATGCTTTATTTATTTTTTAAGTTATTTTATAGTAAAAATGACCGAAGAATTATATATTCATTAATATTATTCCCGTTGTTGTTCCTTATTGTATGGACGCATACCATCTCATCGTTCATCATGCTAATAACTATTATATCTCTTTTTATATCTATTTATATTTATAATACTATTTATGGCAATAAATATCAAAGATTATCATCTTTTTTGATTACTGCTGGCATTTTTTCATGCCTCTTATTAATGGTAAAATGGTTTAACCCTCAATATTCATTCACAGAGATGATCTTAAGGGGATTATTCAACTCTCTCGCTGAAGAGGCTTCATTTCTTGTAAACGAATCTTTTTCAAATATTTCAGGAAATTGGCTGCAATTGTATGACATGTTTGGTTTCGTCATATATACTTTCTTTGGGATTATTGGCGTACTGCATTGTATTTCTAAGAAAAAAGTCACCTGGCCAGTATTTGCACTGTTATTTGTTGCTTCTGTACTATTTTTTATTCGCTATGCATTCCCCATTTTAGGAATGCGGAATGTTATCCCCGATCGATGGCCAGCTTTTGCCATAGTATCTTTTATACTATTTGTGAGTATTGGTATTCTTTTATTTTTATCGAATGCAAAATTAAGAATAAGACTTCCAGTTGTGATTGTATTGCTACTAATGTTTACATCTTTCTTTATGATTACAAACGGTAGCACGAATATGGATTCACCACTGTTTGTATCAGCTACTACTCAGAGGTTGATCTGGTCTGATTCCCAGATGACTCTTTTTGGAGATTTGGTTTCAAAATATGACGGCACTATCATTACTGATGGGCAAACTGCCAGGAGACCATTTAAGGTTTATTTCGATACTAAAAATGTGGAAGAATTTAAACTTACGTCCAGTGGAGATTTCGATGAAGAGTATTTAAATAATAAGTTAATCGTGTGGAGGGAAGAAAGTTTGACTCTGCCAGTAAGCATCAAAGATGAACACTATTTTACTCCATTACTATTGGGACCGGCTTTTTATGAGTCCCTGAACAATTTCCACAATTGTATAATGAATTCAGGAGGTTCAAGAGTATATCTATGATAAATTTCGATTCACTACCGATTGTCAGAGATAAGATTAAGTTTGATTTTTTTAAAAGAATTCTCATAGGTCAACAATAATCCCGATAATATTAGTTGCGGCACATAACACCAAAATGAAAACCAGACTTTTGTTTTTGTCGGGATACAACTATATTTGGTTAATATTTCTTTAACGCTTTTATGATCACCAGCAAAGAGATTTCTATAAAGCGTTCCAACTATTTTATTATCTAAATATTCTTTCAAACCTGGTTTAACCATTTTGGATGTAGTGTTAAATTCGTTAAAAGCGGTTATTACGAATGGATGCATTTGAACCGATTTATGTTTACGACAGGCACGATTCTCTGCATTCAAAAAGTATACTGCGTTTTCTATTCTGCTGAACGCTATTGAGTATTTAAGAGCTATTCGCCCCCATAGGTCTGAATCTTCACCCCACCATGCACCAACTTTGAATAGTCCTACCTCTAAAAAAATATTCTTGGGAACAGCACAGCTACTTGCAGTTATTGGCAAATCCCCTTTGTTGCACGTTTCAAAATATGATGGAATTAATCCTTCCCATTCACCAAGGGGTATTCCCCAATATTTTATTTTTTTATATTTTCCATTAGGTAAATAGATCCTGCATGCAGTCGCATATGCCCCTGCATCAGGGAACCTCTCCTTTAACCGCAGTATTGTCTCGATAAATGCAGGCAGCCACTCATCATCCGCATCCAAGAACGCAATCAGCTCCGCCTTCGCCGCTTCAATCCCCCGGTTCCTTGCCGCCGACACTCCCTGATTTTCCTGCTGGATCAGGCGTATCCGGGGATCATCAAATCCCCTCACGACCTTCGCCCCGCTATCCGTGGAACCGTCGTCCACAACGATCACCTCAAAGTCTTGGAAGGTCTGAGTTAGAACCGAATTGAGCGTACGGGCAATATGGGGCTCTTTATTATAAAGGGGGATGACAACCGATACTTTGGGCATGTATATTCTCCTCAACAATACGTCTGAGGCCAGAACCGGCATGTAGGGCCGACTTCTGCACTTCAGGGATACGATATTGAAGTTCCATCCTGATTTTTTGACCATCATCACACATTGATATGATTCGGTCGGTTACGGTCTCTGCCTCGAGATCCATGGGGCCAAGACAATATCTTGTGTGGCCGAAGATATCCCTATTGATACCCCTTGCCTTGATGCTGTAGCCAAAACTCATTGTCGGCACTCCTGATGAAAGGGCAGCGATAGTCGCATGAGTTCTAGAACCGGCAAAGACAGCCATCTGGCTGATAATCCATTTAGTTTCAGAAGCGGTATATTTTGAGGATAATAGTGCTATATTTTCGTTCTTTCTTTGGATTAGAGAGACCACTCTTTGCATAAATGAAGAATCATCAGAGTGGGGCGAAGTCACATGTGGGATCAAGTAAACCGGCATCTCTGTCGTTTCTGCCACCTTCAAAATGATCGATGCTGCTACCTTAGTCCATCGTTCAAGATCCCCACCCGTAACGAACTTCGCCATTAGAGGGCTGAGGTTAATGCCTATCGCTTCCTCATCCAGCGGCATCTCTCTTTCGATACCTGCCGGTTTTATCGGTTCCATGAGAAACGCTGGGTCCGCGACCGGGTACACGTTTTCGGCCACTCCAATGCTCTCAAGGTATTCCACCGTGGCAGATTCGCGGACGAATATCCCGGTGACCTTCCGAAGATGGTCGCACATGTATTCTTCATAGTCGGGCATCGCACTGAAAGGGCCGACCGAAGCTCCCCAGATCACCAGAGGTCTTTCATGAGCAAGGACAAGGTCGTCAAGGGCAGTGAAATGAGTCGGCACCCCGTAATCAAGGGAATAGTTGTCCCCACCAACGGAGAGGACGGCCGCAGTGTCGTTAAGATAGGGGAGCATGTCTCGATAGACCCAAGAAAAGAAAGCATTCCTGTCGAAATAATAATTAAAGAGTCCATGCCAGGTCTCGAGTTTCCAGAAGGAGCGTTGAATTCGCTTCTTCGAGAGCTTCCGGGAAGCCAGATGAATGATAGCATCATTGGTTTCATGTTCAACTTGTTTTATGAACTGGTCTTCGTTCTGAAAATGGCTCAAACACACACACCGCGGATCCTGAAAATACTCTCGCAGGATCTCCATTGTCCCCCGCACAATCGCCTCACAGCCGCGATTCTCATACGGGCCATTTCCGGCAAGAATAAACAGTGGCCCTTTCTCACCCATGACGATATCCTCGCATCATCTGCCTGACCATTCGGAGAGGGAACATAATAACCCTTGAGATCCACTCACTCCTCCTGACCTGCTCTAGATATGGCCGCATCCCCTCCCTGAAGTGTTGCATGTCCGGCTCTTCAGAGTTCCAGAGATCCTTGCTCGCAACCTGCATCTGATCCTTCAGGAATACTTCTTGCCGCAGGAAATGGTTATCCGGCTTTTTCGGGGTCACCCGCTTCTCCGGCACCTTCGATCCCTTCTCTTGATCAAGATAAATCCGGTACATCATGTGCTGCCGTTTGACCTCCACGACCCCGGCCTGGCTCTGCAACACCCTCTCGATAGGGATCGGGTCAAGATAGCCCCCCTGCCCCCCTGTAATCACCTTCTGCACCAGCGGCGACCGCACAAGCACCAGACTCGTCCCCCGGCTATCCTTCGAGTACTCAGGTAGCCACGCATCCATGCAGGTGACATCCGCACACTCGGCAAAGATGTCATCGCAATAATTGCAT
This sequence comes from Methanolinea sp. UBA277, assembly GCA_002499905.1. Taxonomy (GTDB): domain Archaea; phylum Halobacteriota; class Methanomicrobia; order Methanomicrobiales; family Methanospirillaceae; genus UBA9949. The sequence goes on along the minus strand of DANP01000016.1, from coordinate 104,972 downwards.
GCATGCGGGGTGAACCACCGGTTCGTCCAGGCCTCGGCGATCCCCTCGTTCCAGAAGATCCTGCGCTCCTCTCCATCTGCGGTTGTAAAAGTGTAATGATAATTACTCGCCGGTCGGTCCGGGCTCTTCCCCCGGTAATGCACCCTCATCACCTTCCCTCGCACCCCTGCGAGGGCGGCGATATAGTCAGTGAAGTGCCTGCTCTTCAGTTGCCCGCAGGTGAGGCCGACGGTGACGACGACCCGATCCCGCAATTTTTTGTTCCTATTCTGGGCAAGCCTGACCGCCTTGATGAAGCAGGGAAGGCCGGTGATAGCGTACCGTCCGGGTGTTTCGAGGACCTGCCTGATGACAGCCGATATCTCCACCGGGTAGTAGACCGAGCCGGCCCCCGTGCGCACGTCTTCCGGGGTATCAAAGACCCTGAAGGCGAAAAGTCCCTCCGTGTCGCAGGTAGGAACCACGCAGATTACGTGATCAACGACGCCCTCGGTAAGCAGCGCTTCTAGGAGCCATGTCGCAATCCCTCCGGATGAACCATACTCCCGGTGCCCATCCACGTTTGAGTATCCCACATATGAATTGAGAAAATACCCGGTCTCATGCCTATGCTGAATCCCGGAAACATCGCCAAAGAGTTGTTGTCCGATAGCATCTTCATCTGGATTCCCGCCCACAAATGGACATACCTTCAGGCAGATTCCACACTCCTTTGTGCATTCCCCGATGCTGAAGGGATTATACTCCCCGAATCTATTAAACTGCATTTCAAGGACGTTGTCAGGGCACATTGCTGCACATACTCCGCAGCCGATGCAGAGATCGTGATCAACGACAGATGAAAGAACAGTGGGCTTCATTTCACATATCTCCTGATGCTTATGGGTAAATACGAAGAGAACAAACCGCGTTCAAATCCATCAAGGCCCAGGGGCCAGAGGACGGCCAGATAGAGCGCAGCAAGTACTCCACCAGCCATGACGAGTGGAAAAAAACTTGTCACCTGAAAGATCAGGGATATGGCAGAAGCACACCCTGCGATGATGATTGTAGCAATGACACCCGGCAACATGGCACGGGTAAATGTATGAGCCGATACCCCGAGGATCCGGGTTGCATACCATGGCGTGAAGAGGGCATTCTTGAGGGTGAGGACAATCGCTGCTGCGATGGCAACCCCGTAGTAACCGAGTCCCGTATAAAGTGCGAGAATGATGGCGAGGAATAGATTGCCGATACCCATAACGAGTGTGAGGATTCCAGGGATCTTTACACGGTTATATGCAATATTTATTGAGAAGAGCGGAAGAATGGCCAGGTTAATCGCAAGATGCCCTGTTAGCACCACCATCAGGATGGCAAGAAAGGAAAATTCCTTGCCAACCCAAACTGTGAGCAGTGCCGGAGCAAAACCGCAGACAAGGCCGATTGGGAGCGCCATGGATAGACCCATCAGCTTGACGGCACTTTTAGATACTCTGATGAGGGATTCGGTCTGCTCTTTCGCATAGTATGTCAACACTATTGGCGTCAGCACCCCGGACAGGGTTCCCGCGATAGCTAGGAGAAGGATAACCCATTGCCATGCAATGGCATATTCCCCACCTGCAGTAGCCCCAAATAACATGTTCACCAAGATGAGAGCAGTACTATAGAAAAGGATATAACCAATCTGGTTGATGACCACCCACCATCCCATTCTAGTGAGTTCATGCAGGCGTGACAAGTCAAAATCACGGATATTGATGTGTAAATATGGATTGATCCAGCGGGAAAGAATAATTGCCAATCCCGATGCGACAATCCCACTGATCAGGTATGCCAACCCGATGGGTGCGAGCGAGGGGGCTGCAATCGAAAAGAATATGACAATCAATAGAACCTGGATGACAACATTCACGATATTGACAAGATTCAACAGGTCCAAGCGATTGTGCGCAAAAAGTGAAACCGTGAAGTTACCTGACCATGAACGGATCAAGAATGCGGTGCTGACACCAAGGAAAAGGTATATTGCTCCTGTTTCCTGTCCCGAAGGTACATTGAATATTGTGGGTGCATATGTAGAAATAAGAGCCACCACCGGCACCATCGCGAGAATAATTCCGGAGATACCGAAAAATGCCGTATTAAAGGTTTTATTTGCAGTAACATAATCCCCCCGCTGGAGATCTATAGTAAGATAGCGGGATACTGCGGTATTGAGCGACTGTGTAAGCAATCCAACATAGCCATTCAATGAAGTTGCAAGAGGGATGATCCCATAAGCCGCAACCCCGAGTGTAGAGATAAAATAGGGGACGAGCAGGAGACCAATGCCAAGATTTACCAGAAAATATCCGATATTCCCAGCGAGATTGCGGGGGAGTTGCTCTTTTGAAATGCCCCTTTCCGATGGATTCAATACCCTCAATATGAATACTCCTTCAATATTATCATCCCCGCCTACTAATGCCGCATCATAATATAGATAGAGTCATTGTTCATCCCTTCTCGACTGTAAAGATCATTACAAGAGGTGGATCTATAGAATTCCGACTTTAAGGCAAAGGGATCAACCAAGTGGTAATCCGGCATGGGGATGTGAAGCTCCTCAAAAAAGATATCTGACATCTCCGGGTCATAGTGCTGCCCGGTATGGACAAGTATCTCGGTATGTACTTTCCGTAATTCACGGGAGAGCGGTGCACACTTGATAAACTGCGGCCTGGCTCCCACAATGGAAACAATCTTCATAAAAATACCCCTATTTCAGTAAATATTTCTCACCGGAGCGGATGCCCATTCTTGTCCCCTCGTCCAATCCCCTTGTATAAGAATCCTATCCCGATAAATGCGTCCGGATCCACCACGTTTCTCCCATCAACAATGATCGGATGAGTGCCGCTGCATGATTCCTTCAAATGAGAAGGCCTCAAATTCCTGTACTGGGAATGCCCGGTGAAGATAGCGATCGCATCCGCCTTCTTCAATGCCATGTCCAAGTCCTTTTCAATCTCAACTCCCGGGTAATCCTCCACCCAGGGATCATGCACCCTCACATCCGCACCGGCCTCAGTCATCAGGTCCCGAAACACTTCTGATGGCGTATTCCTCGCATCATCCGAGTTGGCTGTAAAAGCCCATCCCAACACCGCAATCTTAGACCCTTTTACCGTCTTTCCCACCCGCTCCAGTCCAGCCCTGGTGAGGTTGAACATATGCCTGGGCATGAAATCGTTGATGTTCCTGGCGAGGACGAAGAGGGAGTCCTTTCCCTCAGGGTAGTCGAGCGGCCCCCCGAGCACCTTCACCCCTCGTTCCAGGTGGTAGGTATCCTTGGTAAGGCAGTGGCCCCCCACCCCGGCTCCCGGCCAGAGGATCGCCCTTGTCACCCCTTCCTCTTTCAGCGAAGCAATCCCTTCCCGGACATCGTAGAAGTTCACCCCCATTGCCTCGCAGTAGAGGGCAAGCTGATTGGCTGCGGCGATCTGCAAATCGCGAAGGGTGTTCTCGGCAGTCTTCTCCACCTCTGCTGCAGTGGCAGTCATGGGAATTATGCGTCCTTTGGTAAGCACCGGCGAGTACAACTCGATCGCTCTCTTCGTGCTTGCCTCGTCGATCCCCCCCACAATCCGGTCATGCTCCCTGATGTTCCGGATCAGCCTTCCGACCATGACCCGCTCGGGTGCATGGGCGAGGCCGAAGTCCTTTGCTGCTTCCATCCCGGATTCTTCTTCGAGAATCTGCTTCGCGATGCCTGCTGTCGTTCCAGGGGTGATGGTGGATTCGAGCACAACGAGAGAACCTTCCGTGAGGTGTTTTCCCGTCTGCCGGATTCCCTGGAAGAGGGCGGTCCAGTCGGGCTCGAGGTCTTTCGGGTTCTTAAACGGAGTCTGGATGGTGAGCGTTATGGCATCGCATTCAGCGATGCGGGTGAAGTCGGAGGTGCAGGTGAACTTCCCTACCGAGACAACTTTCTTGATGAGCTCGTCAAGCCCCGGCTCTTCTCCCTTCAGAGGACTCTCACCACGATTGAGCATGGCGATTTTGTAGCCCGAAGTTTTTGAGTTACGCTGAAACCCGTAGACTTTCTGATAATGATTGACATCGGCAAAGAGTGCTGCGGACGGGATGCCGACATAGCCCATTCCGATGACGCCGATGGTGCGGATCGGCCCCCGCTTCGCGAATGTCTGTTCGAGGGATGATGCCATTCCTGTTCTCACCTCTGAACCGCTGCACGGATCTGCTCGCAGATGGCAAGGTTCCGGATGGCCTGTTCAGGAGTTACCGGGAAAGGCCGGTCCTTCTTAACGCATTCGAGGAAGGTCTTGAGCTCGACCTTGAGCGGCTCCACCTTGTTGACCATCACTTTCTCGATGATGTTCTCCTGGACATAGCGCTCATTCTCGACCTTGTACTTCTCGGGCTTGTAGTAGGTGTAGACTTCCTGGTTCATGAAGTCCCCTTCGACGGTGAGGTCTTCTTCTTCGATATATATCCGCCGTATCTTCTTCGAGGACTTCCTGCTCGCCGAGAGGAATGCGGAAACCGAGTCGAATCTGAAGAGGGCGCTTGCGGCGTCGCGGTTTCCGGCAGCGGAGAATTCCAGGCCGTCATGGAAGAGGACATGCTGCAGGATGTCGATATCATGGATCATCAGGTCTTCAATGACCGATGATTCCACAGCCCGTGCTGAGGCCGGGTTATGGCGGTTCATTTCCACGAAGAGAGGTTTCCGGATGATCCTCCTGATCTCAGGGACAATGGGATTGAACCGCTCGATGTGCCCGACCCCCATGATGGTTCCTTTCTTCTTGTGGGCCAGCAGCTCCACTGCCTCTTTCTCGGTGGAACACATCGGTTTCTCCATAAGGACGTGGATTCCGGCAGCGAGCACCTGTTCACCGATCTGGCGGTGATAAGGCGTGGGAACACAGACGCTCACCGCATCCACATTCTTCAGGAGCTCCGCGAGGGTATTACAGGGGATAGCCTCATTGGCGATGGCGACGCCCGTCGCTGCCTCATAGTTCAGGTCGTAGACGTAGACGGTGCTGGCCTGCTTGAGCTCGGAATAGACACGCACATGGTTCTTTCCCATCACGCCGACACCAATTACTCCGACATCCATGAATCAGGTCACCTCATTGATACATTCGCAGATATATTCACGTTCTTTATCTGTTACCAGGGGATGGACAGGGAGAGACAGTACCTCGCCTGCCAGCTGGTCAGCAACCGGACAGCTCCCTTTCCGGGCGCATTCCTCGAAGACCGGTTGCCGATGGAGAGGAATGGGGTAGTGCACTGCTGTTCCGATCCCCTTGTCACGCAAGGCAATGGCCAGCTGGTCCCGTGAGAGCCGGCACTCCGGGGTCACCTTCAGCACGTACTGATGATAGACGTGGGTCATGCCAGGTACGACCACCGGGGTTTCGATTCCGTCTGCAGGAATATGGTCATCGTAGAACGCGGCAGTTTCCTGTCTCCTCGTATTGAATGAACCGAGCTTCCGGAGTTGCACGAGGCCGATGGCAGCCCCGATATCCGTCATCCGGTAGTTGTAACCGAGACAGGTGTGAAGGTACTTTTCACTCTGTCCATGATTTATTATCACGCGGATTTTTACAGCAAGATCCCGGTTGTCGGTAGTTACCATCCCCCCCTCCCCGGTAGTCATATTCTTGGTAGGGTAAAATGAGAAACAGGCTGCATCCCCCAATCCTCCAACCTTTTTCCCGTGATAGGTTGCCCCATGGGCCTGGGCCGCATCCTCGATCAGGGGAATTTTTGCATCTTCGCATAGCTCACGGAGGGGAGTAACATCGAATGGCTGGCCGAACAGGTGAACCCCTATCACGGCCCTGGTTTTCGGACTGATCTTCTCCTCGACCGAATCCACAGCGACATTGAATGTCTTTTCATCCACGTCTGCAAATACCGGCCTGGCCCCGCACATGCATACACTCGATGCTGTAGCGAAAAATGTGAAGTCCGGGACTATCACCTCATCCCCTGAACTCACTCCAAGGGCCAGAAGTGCAGCGTGTAACGCCGCAGTTCCGTTATTTACCGCAACTGCCTCACGCACCCCACAGTATTTTGCAAAATCTTCCTCAAACTGGGCCACGTTCTTCCCCTGGGCAAGCATTCCTGAGCGAAGCACTTCCGTGACCGCTTCGATTTCCTCTTCTCCGGTAAATGGTTTTGCAATGGGGATCACGACTCTCTCCTCATCTGTTCCGGTAGATCCCTGATCCTGGCAGGTGCACCAATCGCCATCTTCCCTGCCGGGACATCCCGGGTAACCACAGCCCCCGCGGCAACAGCAGCACCCGACCCGATCCTGATCCCGGGCAGAATGGTGCTGTTCGCACCAATCACAGCCGAATCCTCGATAACCGGTCCTTTCAGTTCGGGTTTACCGCTTGGAGGATAGCGATCGTTGGTAAGGATCGCATTCGGGCCTATAAATACCCCGTTTCTTATCTGCGTATGGGTGGGAATAAAGACCATGCTCTGGATTCTTACCCCGTTTCCAATCGAACAAAACCCTTCGATAACCGTTGAAGTCCCTATTGCCACGTCCGATCCAATTTTGGTCTTCTCCCGGATCAGGACATTATGCCCGGTTTGAAAATTATCCCCGATCACTACATCGCAATAGATCACGGTTCCTGATCGGAGTATTGCATTATCCCCGATAATGGTCCCGGGAAAATCTGTTTGTCCTATCCTTTCCCGGGAAGGAAAGCCCAGGATTACCGGTTCAAAAAATTGAGCGTATTTCCCAATAGAGTTTATTCCATAGTGTGTCATTCCTGGTTATGTTCCCCCGGAGCACGATTTGAAGTGATTTTGAATTCCACTAAATAAAAAGAAGATACTGTTCACTATAAATACTTGCAAGATTTCATGAAAAATTCTCCCTCCCCAAATAACTCATAAAATCCAACCCCGATCGAAAAAAAGAATCCCCCACCTCCCCTCATTACTCACCCTGCTTCATCCCTGGCATCCCCCCGCCTTTAATTAACCCATACTCGATCTCGTAGGAGACCCGAGGGACAGAGATCACGTAATTCATCTTCCCACCGCCTCGGCATCGGCGATCTGCTGCACCAGGAAGGCCTGGTCGCTCTGCGTCGCCCATCTTCCAGGACCGTCGGGGGCCGTGACGGGGGATTGTCACCTTCTCGTCGGCAGGATCGAAGAAGGAGACCACGTTTTCAGCCTTCTCTTCCGCCCGCTTCTTTTCGGAATGCTGCCAGAGTGATGGCGGGGAGCAGTCAAGAATCTTGTACTATCCCCGGGTCCATAGGCCAGGCCCCACAGTCAGACTGCGAATAAATGACAGAAATACCCAATTCCTCTGCGGTATAGTGCCAGTGAATAACTGCAGGATGCTCATCCGTGGACATCAATGCGGATTGTCTGAATTGGAGCATCCACCGGACAAGGCACCCATTTACCCCAGGAGCCCTATCAGCACCGTTCCCGCTATCATCACGAGTCCCCCGAGAATGCGGCCACCCAGCTGGCGTTCTCCGAGGAGGAGTCCGCCGTAGAGCACGGAGAAAAATATCGCCAACCGCTTCACTGTGATGACATAGGGGACAACGGTCATTGTATAGGCAGTATTGATCGCGAAGGCCTCGAGGGCAAGAACGGCACCGATCGCAAGATAAGCGCGTGGTGCGGAGATGGAGAATGCGGGAGCCTCCGGAACCGACGATGGCGATGACCAGTACGCTGGGGAATTGAGAAGTTTTCTCTGGTGGAGACAGAGGGTAATGATGAGGAACGGAATGGCCAGCAGAAAGAGTGTCACCGCAGCACCAAAAACCGGGTCGGATGCTATCACCACCCGTTTGTCATAGTTGACCGAGATGCTGTACAGGAAGGCAACCAACAACATCATCTGTACCCCCCGATCGTGCTGCAGGGTCTGGAACGGTTTTATTAAGGAGACAGGCCTTCCTCTGTAGTATTCCAGTTGGAGCAGGTACGCCCCGGCCGCGACCAGCAGGATGCCAATGGCTCCGGGAAGGGAGGGTAACTCGCGAAGGATGATGAAAGAGGTGAGGATGAGGAATACCGGGGTAAATGAAAGCATGGGGACGCAGAGGGAGAGATCCGTCCGGGAGAGCGCCCGATAGAAGAGGATGGTGGCGAAGATATTGATCGTCACGGTGACTGCCACAGCCGGCAGGAACCCTGAACCGATCCCGGGAAGTCCGTACATTGCGGAGAGGGTAAAAAGGATTAGGGAAGCCACAAGGAAGGAAAAACCTGCAAGGGGCCAGGGGGATGTCCTCCTGAGGAACACTTTGACAAGGAGGGCATAGGTAGCCTGGCAAAATGCCCCGAGCAGGGCGAAGGCAAACCAGAACGTCGACGATCACCTGAACATGTTCTTCCATGAACGTGTGAGCCGGCATAGGATAAGGGTGATCCCGCAAGGGTGCTCAAGGGAACTGGAAAATTTAAAAAAATAAGCTTTGTACAGCGATACTACCTATATCATCAAAATTTTGGAAGATGCGGGTCTCGCAGGATAAAATCTGACCTATACCGAGTTCTTCAGACCGCTGTCAAGGGAATATTCCGGATGAAACGTGAATGATTTTCCGGCCTTTGAAATATCGGCAACCGAGAATTTCACTTCACCTGCACGTCCCGGAGCACGGACAGGAATTCCTGAAAATCCGAATAATCGTGAAAGGGTTGTGGCAAGATCGTTTACACTTATCTGAACCCCGCTTGCCACATTGAAAATTCCCTGGGCATCGCTGTCCATGGCTTTGATATTGGCCTGCACGACGTCCTTCACAAAAACAAAATCCCTCGTCTGCTCTCCATCACCATAAATGACCGGCGGCCGGCCGTTCTTCAAGCGGTGAATAAATTTCGGGATAACCGCGGCATAATCAGAGGATGGATCCTGTCGCGGGCCATAGACATTGAAGTAACGGAGAGCTGCAGTCTTCAGGCCGTAAAGCTCCGAAAAGAGCCTGCAATAATACTCGCCGGTCAGCTTCGCAAGGGCATACGGAGATTGCGGGTCGACCGGCATATCCTCCCGTTTCGGCAGCTCAGGGAGATTCCCATAGACTGCCGCCGATGATGCGAATACAACCTTTTTAACCCCTGCTTCCCGGGCAGCCAGGAGGACATTCAGGGTCCCGGTGATATTAATGGTATGGTTGAGAAGAGGATCTTTGATGGAGCGAGGCACGGAAACGAATGCCGCCTGGTGGAAGACTCCATCGACTCCCTGGAATTGTTTTTGCAAGAGATCGAAACCGGTGATCGACCCCTGGATGAACGTGACGGTTTCTTTCGGAGTGAGGTGGGCAATATTTCCGATCTTTCCTGAAGACAGATCATCGATGATGAGAACTTCATGGCCAGCTTCTGCAAGTGCTTCAGAAAGGTGTGACCCTATGAACCCGGCACCGCCGGTCACCGCATATTTCATGAGTGCTGCCTGGTTTATCCTCCTATCACTAATGTTCTTTGGATTGCTTATAACATGACCCGGATAAGCCACATACCCCTTGCCCAACCTGACCGTATTCCAAATAACCCCTGTACGGCCTCCGTTTCTCCCTATTCCACCCAGGAAATCCAGTTCCACAGGAAATGATGTCCACGCTTCTGAAAAACTCCGATAAAATCGGTTCTTTTCAGAAAATAATGGTTATAACCAGAGAAAAAAGATGCTATTTATTAGGTCGCTATTCAGGGATCGAAAAGAGATGGAGAATCCATCGATCCCCACTGAGAACGGCCATTGGAAGCAATCTGTGGGGTTTCCTGAAAAAGGGCATAAAATGCTTATTTTTGAAAAATACGCCGAAATAAACGTATTTAGTCACAGGACAGGCATTCCCTCCCCCGGTTCACCGGAGATCTCTTCCTCAGTGCCTGGCGAGAAACTGCTCAATATCCCGGCAGAACAACTCGAAATCGCCGATTCGCTCGATGAGCCGGCCCAGTATTTTCTCACCTGCAAGAGTCACATCGATCTCCCTGTTTCTGGAAAATTGGACATGGGAGTCTTTAAAAGTATCCGGATGCACGGCAGCGGGAACCTGCAAACTCGTTCGCAACCATTCTGGTCAGATCTCCATACGGGGCATGGAACGAGCGCCTTTCGAAAGCGGGCAGGCAGGTATTTATTATCCGGTCGTGAACCCTGATTCGCCGCACGGTCCCGGGAGACCGGGGCGGGAGCGGTTCTTGCGGACCTGTACCGTGAAGAGCGGACGCTCTCGACCTCGCTTTGGCCTCTGGGAGACGTGCGTGCAGGATGATTGAAATGAAATTTGCAACTCAATGGCCTCCGATCCGCCAAAGGTATGCCATAACGGTCTCCGTTCAGAAAGCGGGTCAATCCATATCACCTTTCACAACCAATACTCTGATGCCACACGGTCCCGGGAAGCCGGGAGCGGGGTCGGGCAGCGTTTCTCCGGGTCTCAGGAGCAGGAGCGGACGCTCTCGCGATCTCACGGCTTTGAAGGAACGTGTGTGCAGGAATGAGGACATGACGACATCCATCAAGGAACACTCTCAGCAATGCACAGAAACAGGGAGAAGAATGCGTCTCTCCGGGAGTGCTGAGATCGGTACAGGAGAAGAAATACGGAGGTGGCCGCCCCGGCAGCGATGGCCTCCGGTGTCTGGGTCGGTTGGCGGACATAATCCCGCCATCCACCGGAGCGTATGGGGTGTACAGATTGCCACGGAATCACCACAATTGGGTGCACATGAGGAATACCTCAGAGGTGATGCCAGGTGAGCCGGGGACGCCGGCCGGAGGTGGCGATCGCAGAGGCGATGCAGTATGCGTCAGCCTCCGGGTCCCGGGTCATCGCCCTGCATGCCGCCTGGCTCCCCTGCGACTTCATGACCGTCCGGGAAGACTGCATGACCCTGGTGCGGGTGCGGAGACTCCGCTACCGGCATTTCGCAGTCCCGGACATCGAGCGCTCATGCAGCCAGGAGATCGCCGAACTGCGGGAAGTCCCGATCTCGGGAGATGTCTCCCGCGAGCTCTGGGTCCGCGGGCCGGACCGGCCATGGTACCGATACGGGGTGATGCCGGACCGGGTGGAGGCCCTCGCCGGAAAAGTTCATTGCGAGCCAATCCGGCGGTCCGGCCAGCAGACCCTGGCCACCGGGTGAACCCGGCCATCTCCCATTTTTCCTCCAAAGGCTGATGGTGGAAGTCACGACGCGGCGCCACAGATAACAATCAAGAGTTCTTTCCCTGAAACCTCACTCATAACCAGATATATACCTATGACAATCCGGTATCCTCCGGCAATAATGGGAAAGCCCGACGCCGAGGAGGACCTGACTCAGTTCTGATCCTTCCAGATCGGAAGAGATACCGGAGGGAAGCGCTTGGTCTTGTATAACGAGGAGAAGGTAACATCACTCTCCTCAGAACTCCTCCAGGCATGCGACCGTCTTGATGAACTTGCCCGTTTGGACCAGGATGAAAGATACCCTCGCCGGAAACAAGAGAATGCCGGCTGCCTGATTACTGCAGCCTGCTGACATCGATCCTGCCACCTTTCGCCACCTTCCCGATCGCCGGTGATTTCAGCACATCCTCTATCCAGTTCTGCCGTATCCGGATCGTGAGCTTCCCCTTTTCCACCGAGACCTGCTCCAGGGTCACCGGGTTTCCGAATCCCTGGGCCAGCATCATGGCCATGAGGGAGCAGACCGGGCAGGGGGCGAGGGCACAGATCCGGGGCGACTCTTCCTGGACTCTGAGACAACCGGAGATGAGCAGGTAGGTGCTCATTCCAATCACGATCTCGTCGCCTTCCCGGGTGACGGTGACGTTGTCGGAGAGCTCGAGCAGGTCTTCGCCAGCCTCCTTCATGGCCGCGAAGAGGTCCGGCTCGGTCTCCGGGATGGTCAGCGACTTCTTGTGAGTGAGCAGGGAGAGCAGGGGGGCCCCGGACGGCACGGTGAGCACCCCTCCCCCCCCCGGGCCGGTGTAAAAGCTGGTGTCTTCGGTGAGCCGGACCGGCCGGAACTCAGAGACCGGGTTGAACTGCATCACCGGCGAGGGGAAGGTGCCGTCGTCAATGACCGGGATGAACCGGGCAGGGCCGGATACCCCGAGATCGGTGAGCAGCCGGGAGGTGGTGGCCATGGAGGGGACGGCCAGCAGGGCGGCGATATCGGCATCGACCTGCTCCTTTTTCTGGAAGCTGAAGATGAAGAGGGCGGAGATGAAGCAGGAGAAGGCGATCAGGATCAGAGTTGCGGTGATGAGGTCGTTACTGCCGATGAAGAAGAGGGCGGCCATAATGAGGACCGCCAGCCCCAGGAGGACAAGGGCGGTCGTTTCAGTCCGGGTGAGGGTCCGCGTCATGTTACGACTCCATACTGCCCTTCGATAGAATACGGCGGGAAATGAATGGAGGTCATTTCCATCCGGGTGAGGGTCCGCATCATGTTACGACTCCGTTTGTCATCGTGTACTGTGAGATGTGGGCAGTCGTTCCAACCAGGGTGAAGGATCCGCTGCACCTCGCCAGTCAATCCGGTATTTTGAGCAGACGATGGAGATCCGTCGGGCCGGGTGAGGGTCCGCGTCATGTTACGACTCCTATCGCCAGACGGTACTTCGGGAGCGTTCCAGCCCGCGTGAGCGTCCGCATCATGCCGTACCTCCATATCGCCGGTCAATCCGGTACTTCGAAATGGTGATAATGAAAACGACAAGGAGCCCGGCGGCGGTGAGGATGAGGAGGGGGAGCAGGGTGTGGCGGAAGGAGAGGAGGAAGACGGCGAACATGACCGTTGCCAGGCCAAAGACTGCTGCAAAGGCGATACGAGAGGAAGAAGGGCCGCTCACAACGGATTGCCGGAAGATGATGAGCGGTACCAGCAGCTGGAGGAGAACAGCGGCGGGGATGCTCACCTGCCCGGCGAGAACCACGGCGATCTCTCCGGCACAGAGGAACAGGAACCACCGGTCATGGGGCATCACCTAGACCACCTCCACGGAGGCAAAGGAGCACCGGCCCATCTTCGCCCGGGTCGGGAGGTCGTAGGACTCCTCCGGGATGTGGAGGTGGACCGCCATCCCCCGCAGGGTCGCCTGCTCGGCCAGCAGGCGGAGGTGGCTTTCGTCTCCCTCGGCAAGGCTGAAGAGGTGGGCGGTGGTGGTGCTGAGGGGATGGAGCGCCCGGGCCAGCTGGGCCTCGTAGGTGGTCGGGGTGCGGCGGGAGAGGAAGGAACCGGTGACCGCTGCCAGGGTTCGGGCGAACTCTTCTTCAGCCGGAGCTGTGCCGGGGTTTTTGCTCTCTCGTGAACGTTCACGAAAACCGGTGAACTCCCTTCCGTTGTTCATTCCCGTCCCCCCGTTCCGCGGGGAATACCGCCGCCGGAGGGACGGGGTGCTGGCATGGCGGTACAGGTGGTGGAGACGGGGAGCGGGGGAAAGCTGCCGCATAAGGGTGATCACCTTCTCCGGATCTGACTCCACCGGGGAAAACGAAATGAGGTTTGCCCCGGAGATGAGGAGGACCGGGATCCCCGGGGAAGGGAAGAGCTGGGTGGCAATCGCGGCGACCGCCGCCTCTTTCAGCCGGGTAAAGGCTTTGGTGGAGAAGGGCACGGACGCATCCGGCAGGTCGATAATGAGCAGCTGGGCGGTGTCCGATCTCCCCATGTACTCCCGGACATAGAGGGTGTCGTGCTTGGCCGAGAGCTTCCAGTCGATCTTCCGGGGGTCGTCGCCGGGCAGGTACTCGCGGAAGGAGCGGATGCCCGGGCTCGGGATGGGGGAGATGGTTTGGGATTCCGACTCGCCATACAGGTCCTTTCCGGAGAGGGCGTAGTCCGAGGCCGGCAGCACCGTCAGGGACGGTTCAGTGCTCTCCGCCCGCCGGTCGGTGAGCGTGGTGGTGAAGAACGGGTCAGAGAGGGTAAGCCGGATCCCGCCAAAAGGGTGCTCCCCGATGCTCAAAGGAGCGAGGGTATAGTGGAGGGTGCTGTCGGAAACATCGGCCGGGGACCCGCCGATCAGGGCAGCACCGTCAGGGAGGAGATCGGTCAGGTGGAGAGAAAACGACGGGCGCAGGGCGTGCCCGATCCAGGTGGTCACCTCGACCGCCGTCCCCCGGCGGATGTACCGGCTGGAGACCGTCCGGGTGACGGCGATGGATACTACGGTGGAAGAAAGCACGGAGAGGAAGACTGCGCTCCGGGCGGCGAGGAAAAAGACCAGGGCTCCGGCGGCCAGAGCTGCCGGGATGTCGTCAAAGAGGAAGGCGAAGAATGCCAGGACGAGGGCCAGGAGCACCATCCCCTGGCCGCAGCGGGTCAGGTCCAATCCTATGGCACCTCGACTGAATCGGTGATCTCTTGCACCACCTGCCGGGGAGAGATGCCGGAGATCTCGGCCTCCCGGGTGAGGAGGAGCCGGTGCTGGAAGGCGGACGGCGCCAGCTTCTTCACGTCGTCAGGGATGACGTAGGTCCGGTCGCTGATGGCGGCGAGCACCTTTGCCCCCCGGACGAGCGCAATGGAACCGCGGGCGGAGACGCCGAGCTGCACGTCCGAGTGCTCCCGGGTGGCAACCACCAGGTCGCGGATGTAGGAGAGCACCGGGTCCTCGACATGGAGCTTCTTGATCGAATCCATGAAGCGGAGGAGGTTGTCCCGGTGGATGACAGGGGAGTGGCCCTGGAGGTAGGCATCCCAGTTGAGCCTGCCGGAGTGCTCCCTCCGGATGACCTCCAGTTCATCGTCTCCGCCGAGGAACTGTGAGCGGTGGGAAAACATGAACCGGTCCTTCTGGGCCTCGATCAGGGGGAAGGTGCCCTCCCGCTCGAAGGGGTTCTGGGTGGCAATGGCGATGTAGGGGCGTTCGATGGGGATGGTGGTGCCGTCAATGGTGGCCTGCCGTTCACCCATGGACTCGATGAACGCGCTCTGGCTCTTGGGAGGGAGGCGGTTGATCTCGTCGACCAGCATGATATTGGTGAAGATGGGACCTTTCCGGAGGACAAATTCCCGCCGGTTCTGGTCCCAGATCCGGACCCCGATGATGTCGGCCGGCTGGGTGTCGACAGCGCACTGGACCCGCCGGAAATCGCAGCCGAGCAGGCGGGCGGTGATCTTCACGAGCGTGCTCTTGGCCGTGCCCGGAATCCCTTCGACGAGCACATGGCCCTCGGAGAGGAGGCCGATGAAGATGATCTCCAGGAGATCCTCGTTTCCCACGATGAACCGGGTGACCTCGTCGCGTATCTGCCGGTAGGCAGAGGAAATAGCAGAGCGTTCCGTATCAGTGATTCTTTGGTCCATGATCGTCCCCCCATCTCCGGGAACAGGCAAAAGCAAGTGTCGTTATGGATAGTATGAGCAGGGAAATTTTTATAACCATTGTGTTTTTCACGCGGTTCGCCAGGCTGAGCACCGCATCCGCACCGGCAGTCAGGGAGTGGGACTGGTCCACCAGGACATGCTCCCGGATCGTGAGGAGCTGGTCGATGAAGAGACGGTTATCGGCCGTCAGCCGGGCGTTCAGCATCCCGTTGGCAACGATGCTCGGGTCGGAAAACACGTAGAGCGTCCCATTCCCGACCGCTTCCCGGGCAAGAACCGCAAAGGAAGAGAGATCTTCGCCCCCGTCAATCCGCCCATTCCCATTGGCGTCCACCCAGGAAAAGAGGCTGGTAGTGAGGAGGATATCCCCGCCGGAAACCACAGCCGGGCGGTTGAGGACCAGGGCCGAGACGTTGGCGGTGATCGGGTCCTCTCCCTTCGGATACACCATAACCGACCGCGGATCTGCGTACTCCCTGTCCGCGCTCGAGAGGTTCCCATAGATCACGGAGATGGTGCTCCCCAGGCCGGCAAGCAGCTCGTTCGACTCACCGGTTTCATCGGCGATGAACACCGTGTTCCCACCGTCAAGGAACGAGCGGAGGGCACTCACCTCATCGGGGGTATAGGGCGCATCGGGGGCGATGATGAGCAGCAGGGTGTCGTTGCTGCCGGAGAGAGCAGCGTACGCGGTGATATCCCGGGCACCCTGCTCCTCGAGCAGGGAGAAGAACCCCGAGGTGCCGGTCCATTCCCAGTTGTACCGGGAATACTCGAGATCGGTGGTAGAGAAGTGGGCGGCCAGCGCTATGGCGGCGATCACCACCAGGATGACGGCGACGAGACGGATCTTATGCATGGGACCCCTCCTCCAGGAGTGCCAGGACCTCGTTCCAGTGGGAGAGCAGCGGATCCCTTGCCTTGATCGGGAGGCCTCCGTACCGGACCTCCTCGTACCGGTTGATAAAGGAGCGAAAGGGGACGGCAGGAGATGAATCCATGAGCAGGGCCAGGAGTTCACGGGGAGTCTTTGCGGAGGGATCGATGATTCTTGGGAAGAGGCGGCCGATGAGCGAACGGTGGAGCAGATGGGCAGCCTCACTCCCCTTTCCAGCGGCAACGAGATCCTGGTAGCTGATGAGGACATCGATCGGAAGGGGGAGCGGGGGTTCCTGGTCAGAGAGAGCTGGTGCCGCGTCCGCCTCAGCCTCTTCCGCCGGTCTGGTCACCGGGGCCCGGGCCTGCCGGCGGAGATACCAGAACGCACCCAGGGAGGCAATTCCCATGAAACCGATGCCGACCAGAACCGCCAGGGGAAGCGGGGTTACCGGGGAGATGGTCACGGTCCGGATCACGCTCTCCGAGGGGTTGAGCGGATACCCCTCGCCGTCAAAGACGGCCTGCAGGGTACGATCGCCTTCAGCCAGGGTGAGCACCGCTGCATAGGTCCCGTCTGCTGCTGTTTCCGCCTGCACCTGGTCGCTGCCATCGACCAGGATCCGGACCGGGGCATTCTTCACCGGCACCTCGCCGGCGAAGAGGCTCCCCGTGCAGGCAACCTCGCTCCCGGCAGGATCGCACTCCAGAGAGAGCGTGGTGTCGGACGGGCCGATGGTGAAGGACATGATGTTTGAGTACAGATCGCCTGACGTGGCAAACAGAACGTGGATGCCGGAACGGATCCTGCCGATGGGAAGCGTGGTCCGGAAGATGCCGTTTTCATCGGGCCGGACCGTCTTCCAGTCCCGGCTGTCAAGAATGAGAACAACCTCAGTCAGCCTCATGAAGGTGTGGGTGCCGGTGACCTGGAGGGTATCCCCGTAGGTTCCGGTGAGGGGGGAGACAGAGAGGGTGAGGGTGGAAGGATTCAGCACCGGCTGGCTGGCAGCCCGCTCCTCCTGGCGCACGCGGTCCGCCTCCACGATCTCTTCGAGAGTATCCACCGCCTCCTGGTAACGAGTGGCATTCAGGCCGAGTTCCCGGCTGATCCCGAGGATGTCCGGTTCACGCTCCCGGAACTGCCCGCTGGTCTTTGAGAGAGCCTGGTGGACTGCTTCCCCTTCATAGATGACCGAATAGAGGAGCGTAGGATTGTCCTCTGAACGGTACCGGATCTCCAGGCGGTTTATCTCGTCAAACTGTGCGCTCTCGTTGATCATCCGCTCGAGAGCGGCGAGGTTCTTCCGGTTCTCACGCTGGAAATCGCCAACCGCGGACTCGGAGAGCTCAAGGGAAACCACCAGGGAATCGAAGGAACGCGACTGCTCCCTGTACTCCTCGAATGCCCGCTCCGCTTCCTCAAAATCCCTGATCTTGATGTTGAGCACGATAGGCTGCGGTGCGTCCAGGATGTCCTGCATCAGGGCGGACAGATCTGCCGATTTTTCCTGCGAGAGCTGCTCAAGGGCGGCCGGGTTGGCCTGGTATGGTGTTGATGATTCGTTTTCGAAGGTATACAGGACAGGGTGCAGGATGAAGGGACTGAGGAGTGCCAGGAAGGCCAGGGAGAGCAGCGCAGCACCGATCACGGCCATCCGGTTCATGCGGCAAGGATCTCCATCACTTTCTGGGCGACAATGACACCAAAGACAATCACACCGGCAGCGATGATGTACCTGAGGTAGCGGAGGTAGGAAGGCCGGACAAAGGCCGGGCTGATCAGCTCGACAATGACCAGGAGGCCGATCAGCCAGAGCACGAAGAAGATCTCGAGATTAAGGTTCCGGGCAAGGATCATGAAGAAGATCACCAGAAGAAGCCAGGTAACGAGCACGGCGATGGCCAGCTGCTTCTTCTGCTCGGTCATGTACTGGAATGTGAGGATGACAAACCGATAATGGTTGTGAGGTGAAGGTTCGCTTCCCCGGTGAATTGCCCGGTGACTAGCTTTATCTGGGATCCCGTTCAGCGGGTAATGGATGAGAGAGGGATGCTACGATGAATAAATGTACCCTGTTGATCGGACTGGTGCTCCTCGCCGGGCTGCTGACAGCCCCGGCTGCGGCCTTCACCATGAACAGCGTCGATATCACCATCAGCCCGGACGGGGATGCGGATATCACGGCGCACTACTCGCTCTCCTGGATCGAGCGGGTGGCCGTCTTCATGCGGATCGCCCAGCCGGAGATGGAGCTCGAGAAAGCGCTCGAACAGTATTCGGGAAAAGATGTTCAGGTTACCTCGGTGGAGAGCGGGATGACCACCCTGAAGGTGGATGACTTTGCCGCGGTGACCGATACCCTGACGGCAGTCACCTACACCACCCCTGCCCTCGACTTCTCGGGCGCCGAGGCGGCCATCAAGGGATACTGGTTCTCCCGGTTCGTGACCGTCGATGCCTCACCGGAGATAGCCGTGGTCAGGTTCCCGGACGGCTACCAGGAGACCTTTGCCAATACGTATGTCATTCCCGGGATAACGCACGCGATACCGAAATAGGAATATTCCTTTTTTTCCTCCATATGAGACCTTGGCTTCCCCAACCAGCACCAGGATTCTAAGACGTCCCTGTCGCATCCGGCGGCGCCATAGCGGCAGGGCGGAGCCCCCGGAGCGTCTTTGGTATTTTGATTATTCATCCGTAAGAAATTCCACCCCCGGTTCCAGCCGGATCGATCCTACCTGGACGGAGGCGACCAGGGAGAGGTCGACCGGGGGAGAACGGATGTGAAGGATCCCTTCGATCAGGTCGAGCTTCTCGACGATGGCAAGCGAGACGACGAACATGTCCTGGTCGCAGAGGGCAATCAGCAGGTTCTCCCAGTCCTCGTTCCGGAAGCTGTCCGGAATTCTCCCATGGAATCCTGTCCCTGAAAGCGGAATCCCGATAGTAATATTCCCAGAGAAGTAGGTCCGGAAGCGTTCCTGCCTGTACCGTGCCCGCCATGCCCGGGACCGCACCTGCACCTGCGGGGATGGCGCAATCGATCTGATGGTCATACCGGTCCGCGAGCGGAAGTTTGCCAGAATTCCGTCAAGCTCGCTGTCCTTCTGGATGGCCACCAGGATGTCGGGATGCAGGAGGTCGATCATCCGGATCTGGAACTCCTCGGCCACCGGCCCCTCGACCCACCCCGGTGAATCGATGATCACCGGGCGGATCCCCTGCTCCCGTGCGATATCAAGGAGCCGGGCGGTGCTGACCAGTTGCTGGAGCATGTGCCCCTGGGGCGAGGTGGAGCCGACGAACCGGAGAAAGGTCTGTATGAGCCGCGCCGGTTTGCCTGCACAGAATACAAGGCCGACCGTGGCAGGCGGGCCGATCGTGGACTGCCCGGTATCGGCATCAAGGTAGGCGGCCGGTTCCGGCCCTGCCAGTTTCCCGAGCAGGAACCGGCAGAGGGTACTCTTCCCTGAGTCGGTCGGGCCAATGACGTACACAACACCCGCATCCCGGTCAGCGAGGAGGGCACGGAGTTCCTCCCATGCCGGCGGGATGATCAGTTCCCCGTTCACGCATCTGAACATACTCTCAGGAGGTTCAAAATATGTTCGAAAACCATCCGGTCAGGAGAGTCGCAGGATTGCTAAAACCAATAGAGATCAGTTATTTTTTACAATTAAGCGATAATTGACCTTTTTCCTATCGCCGTTTTCATCACCTTCTGAATATTTTAGCCTGGTGATACAACCATAGTGGACCCCGTTCTCAGGTTGCAGGATAGTACACTGATGAAAAAAGAAACGCCTTTTGTGTATAGCATTATATGGTTTATTACTTCGGGGGCAGCGGGGTTCATAATCAGATGGATGGGGAAAATTTATTGATATTTTTTGAAAATGGGGAGAATAGAAATTTATTTTTTATGATGTATTATTTTCAAATAATATGGCCGGAGATCCCCTGTCATGGACAATGGCGGCATCACGAATCTCTCACACCACCCATTCCCTGCCGTGCCGGAGCATCCTCAACGAGAGATGGGGGTGTCGAAAAGACGGCCCGGGCCGTTCCTGGAATCGAAGGGCATGCCGTGTATTCCGGGAGGGGCGGTCCGTTTTCGGGCGGTATGCCTGAATCAAGGGGGCATGCCTTTTTCCCAAACGACTGCCGGTCAGCCGGAAATCGTGCCCCGAGTCGATGCAGGATACCCGTACTCCAGGAAGGTTAGCTCACATTCCGGATGGATTCCTCTTATTCGGAAGGGACGGCGAGGATATATCTTGTCTCAATCCACAACCGGAACTCCGAGAACGAGAAATCACTCCGCCGGAGAGAGATGAAAGCGTCCTCTATGGCTATTCCCGTTCCTGCTCCTTCTTTTTCTGGGCTTCAGCCGGATGGTTATTCTCCTCGGCCAGTGGGAAGAACTCCTGGTAGACCCGTTTCCGCTCGTCGAGATCGGTGTGCAGGTAGATCTCGGTGGTTTTAATCGAGGTGTGTCCGAGGTTCTCCTGCACCACCCGGAGGTTCTTTGACCTGCGGTAGAGTTCGCTCGCATAACTGTGCCGGATCTTGTGCGGGGTGATACCGGCGGGGGCATACTGCCTGAATATATGCTGTACCGAACGGGGGGAGATATGGTGACCCTGCTGGCCGAGGAAGAGGGGGCCCGCGATCCGGTTGCCAATGAACCGGGACATATCCTCGAGAGTCTCCCGGTCGACGAACACAATGCGGATCTTGCCTCCCTTCCCCCGAACCCGGATGGTCTCATCCTCAAAATCGATATCCTCGATGTTCATGGCGCAGAGCTCGGAGACCCGGACCCCCGTGGCATAGATGGTCCGGACGATCAGCCGGTCCCGGGGGTCAGCGATCGAGTCGATCAGCCTGAGCACCTGGCTGTGCTTGAGGTAGCGGAGCTCCTGATCCTTGATCTTGGGCCGCTCCACCCCTGACATAGGATTGGAGGAGATCACCCCCTGTGAGTAGAGAAAGCGATAGAAGGAGCTCATGGTGGAAATGATGCGGTGGATGGTCTTTGGTTTGTAGGTCTTCCTCGATGAGAGAAAGGTGAGGTAATCCGTGATCATGACCGGGTTCACATCGACCCCGGTATCCAGGCGGGCCCTGGAGAAGTCCTCCCAGTAGACCATCAGCTTCTCGGGATCGGCAGTACGGCGGAGCCAGACATAGTAGGCAAAATGGCGGACCACCTGCTCGTAGCTCTGGATGGTCCGGGGTGAATAATTGCGCATTCGCAGGTAATGGCGGTACCGTCCGAGCCATTCGGAAAAAAAGCCCGCCTCCATGCTCTATTCTTATTTCTCCCGATAATTAAAGTTTTGCGCAGAACAAGCATTCTACGCAAAGGAGATCGGAGATACAGGACGTCCAGCTTTTCCGTTTCGGTGAATGGGAATCTCCACAATAGATGAGACCCTGTAAGAGGATAATGATGGATCTCCATCGTGCAAATCAGTCCTGACAACAAGGGAAAGTTGATCGGATCTCCATCACCGGGATGATTCCATCAGAACAGGTCCGGATAATCTCCTCACCGGGATGATTCCATCAGAACAGGTCCGGATAATCTCTTCACATGATGGACACCGTCATGAGGCCTCTCCGGTCATTCCCGGCACAGAGATTTCTGCTCCAGAAGAGTTCGTACCTGCCGCCGGAAGTACCCTCGCACCATCATGAGAAGCCCTGGAGCTTCGAGTTCCTGATCCTATCCAGGTTTTATTGAGTTCGGAATTCACATTTCTCATTTAGGGGAATCATGGAAACGTGTTGGGGGGTCGGAAAATATTGAGCCTCATAGTCGCACAGAAATGGAATCCGTTTCCTTTCGACATATATTATTATGTTTTTTCGGATGAAGGTCAAAAGAAGGCCGATATGAGGCTGATCTCGCAGAGGGGGGGTGAAAATTTGGTGATAATGATGCCCGATCGAC
>DANP01000016.1:0-82762 GCA_002499905.1 Methanolinea sp. UBA277 | reverse complement strand
TTCGGAGAACCTGCCGGGATGAGTTCCGGCAAGCTGCATTGGCGATTTTTAAGATTTTCCTGAATCCTGGAAAAGAGTATGACGAACGGGATTTCAGAAAGGACAAACTGGATTTCTATATCCAGCAATTGGCAATCTGTTCACATGACGATCCTCCCCGGACAGTAGCCATCCAAGCCCCCCAGCTTGTGGAAGGAGAGCACATGCAGGAAAGTGCCAAGGAAACGATCTGAAACCTCTCCCTACAACATGAGAGGTCCTGGCATCAATGAAACAGGGCCGCAGATGATGGCGAGTGTTTGGATTGTTCTTCGTACCAGGCGAAACGGCGCTGAAAGGATCAGGTGAAGAGAATAGCGTGATCCTTGAACCATTAAACAGAGGCCTTCGGTATCTGACAGATGCAGATCGGGAGCGTCCATACTGTCGTCTATTGCAGGTATAAGAATGCCCGTGATCAAAGAAAGGACGCCCCGCTTTCCGTTTTAATCATGCCTTTCCATTTATCGGGAGAGTATCAATGAGTGGAAAAATTCCAAGGAATTCAGAATGCCGGGAAAAGCCAGGAATTACCTCCCGCCAGAAAGAAAACCGTGGAAATGGAATTTCACCGGATAGGTGTAAGGTGTTCCAGGCCGCTTATCACTCCAAAAAGCCGAAAAAAATCGTTTCACATGTTCGGTGCCGAAAATGCCGGAAAAAATCCGGATGATGATTCTCTCTCCAAAGCATGTTTCTCAACCGCACACAGGGCGTTGTATGACATTTCGGGAGTCCCTGGAGAGGGGGTGTTGCTTGTACAACACCCTGGAATTGAAAATCCTGACCCTTCTGGGATTTCACGGGACCTGAAATGATCCCTGCCCTCTCATATCTTACCAACATCCTTTTTATGGAAAAAAGTGTACCGCGATGAGGTCCTTCCCTGTAACCTTCATGCTGCTTTCAGGAGTCGATGTTGCCCCCTAAATAAAAGAAATTATCCGCTATTTTTCAAAAATAACTTTAAAGATTCAGATTTTTCTCATCATGCAGGAACCTCCCGGATGAATGCATAAACCATATGATGCTATATATAAAAGGGCCCCCTGAAGACGCCTGTTACCCGGAGTGTATAAGAAACCATGTGTATAATGCTATCATGAGTATGGCGCAGCATTTCGGGCAGGAGGACATCAACAAGTACAAAAAATTCAAGAAAGTCGATGGTGCGACCTACCGGAAGGTGAACCAGTTTCTCAGGAGGCGAACCTACATCACGGCCAGGGAATGGGCCATCGCCCGCCTCTGCACCGACTTCCGGACCCGGAACGGGGCAGAGATGACCTTTATCGGTCAGCACCTCCCGGAACTTGTGCCCTTCATGCAGGAATGCTACACCCCACAGGCCGTCAACCAGGCACGGAACTCGTTCAAAAAGAAGGTCACCAAGTCCGGGGCAACCTTCTTCTACGGCGCCATGTGCGGATTCTTCACCCAGGAGGAGCTCGATGACCTCCTCTTTGAGGCGAGCGAAGTGGCCCGCTTCCTGCTCGAGGTTGAACGATCCTCGCTCGATATAGACGAAGAGATCGATATTGAGGACCGGATATCGGACGTTATGCGGAGTGTCGGGGAAGCAGCGGCGGCTCTTCTCCGGTCACGTGAAGAGGGTGAGAAAGGGAGTGAGGAGGGATCTCCATGAAGATCATACACGTTGCCGGGGTCTCAGGGACGGGAAAAACCATGTTCATCCACTCCCTGATCCCGGCTTTGAAAGCCCGCGGGCCGGTCGGTGTCATCAAACACATAGGGCATCACACGGTGAACCTTGAAGAGGGGAAAGACACAACACGATTCTTTGAGGCCGGTGCAAGAATATCGGCGGGAATCGACAGTGAAAAGACGATTACTGCAATCCGGGAGAACGATCTCGAGGAGATCCTGGTCATGCTCTGCGATGCAGGGATGCAGTTTGCGGTCATTGAAGGATTCAAGGCCCAGCCTTTTCCAAAGTTTGTGATCGGGGAACTGGATGGTGCCGGAAACGTGCTGATGACCGATCCAACCATTGATGATGTGCTGGCCCGCCTTGGTGAGTGTGAAGAGTTCACCACGGCTGAAGGATTTTCCAGGGAACTCCGGAAAGGGTGCTATCCGGGCACCACGGTCCTCTTCTGCAACCTGGCATGCCCGCAACATGCTGATAAATCCATTATTCTGGATGCAGAACGGGACCTGGCCAGGAACATCCGGGACATTGCGGGGGTACTGTTCGTCAGGCTCTGCTATTCCGGAAAAATTCCCGGCAGGCGATATTCGGAGATCCACCTCGGGGTGTGTGCTGCAGATGCCAACAGCGCCATAGAAGCAGCCCTGTTTGCCACCGATATCCTGCTCCCGATGACCACTCCGGACACAAGGGAGGACTGACGTCGTGTCATTGCTGAAACTGGAAAAGAGACTCTTCGGAACGAACGGCGTGCGGGGTGTGGTCGGGATTGACATGACCCCCGATCTTGCCCTGTCCATCGGCCTTGCCCTCGGGTCGATGCGGAAAGGAAAGATCGCCGTGGGAAGGGACACCAGGACTTCAGGACCGTCCCTGACAGCAGCCCTGAAAGCCGGCCTCCTGGCGACAGGCTGCGAAGTTACCGACTGCGGGATCCTCCCCACCCCCGCACTCCAGTACCTGGTACGGAAGTACTTTGATGCCGGGGCGGTGATCACCGCCTCCCATAACCCTCCGGAATACAATGGAGTGAAAGTCATCGAGCCTGACGGTACCGAAATGGGGGACGAGCAGACGGTTCTCCTGGAAGACCGGTTGTTCGGACGCCGCTTTGACCTCGCCCCGTGGAATGGTGCTGGAAGTGAACATGCCGCTCCCGACCTCGTCCACGAGTACATCGATGCCGTTGTCGGGCAGTTCCCAGCCGGAACTGGTAACGAACTGACCGTTGTCGTGGACCCCGGATGCGGGGCTGCCTGTTTCACCACCCCGGAGATCCTCACCCGCATGGGATGCCGGGTACTGACCATCAACGGCCAGATGGACGGGAGGTTCCCGGGACGGCTGCCCGAACCGTCGCCCGACGGGCTTGCACCCCTCTGCGACCTGGTCCGGGCAACGGGTGCCGACTTCGGGATCGCGCATGACGGTGATGCGGACCGGTCGGTTTTCATCGATGAAAACGGCCGATATATCGAGGAAAACCAGGAGTTCGCCCTCATCGCAGGCCGGATCTGCCACGAGACCCGGGGTACGGTGGTCGCCCCGGTATCCACATCACTCCTGGTTGAGACGATTGCCGGAAAGCATGGCTGCGATATCAGGTACACTCCCGTCGGGAGCATCTATGTCGCCCGAACCATGCTGGCTCTCGAGGCAGACGGTGTGCCGGTAGCGTTCGGCGGTGAAGGGAACGGCGGGCTGATCTACCCGTCCCACCAGTACTGCCGGGATGGGGGAATGACGGCAGCAATGATGGTGGCCATCCTTGCCGAAAAACAGCGTCCCCTCTCCGCCCTCATCGATGATCTGCCGGAGTTCACTCTGATCAAGGGCAAGTTCAGGGCGGATGACCCCGGGGCTCTGATTACCACCCTTGAAGCCAGGTACTCAGGGGAATCGATTGACAGAACAGACGGTATCCGAATCAACCGGAAGGATTCCTGGGCATTAATCCGCCCCTCAGGGACAGAACCCCTGGTGCGGGTCCTTGTCGAATCCCCGGATGCGGAGACGGCACGGCTCTTCTATGAGGAAATCATCGACCGGATGCAGCGCGGATAGCCCAACCTCAATCCCGTTCATAAATCCTGTATTTTCTCGTTTTTCCGCGAAATAGGGCTTAATTTCCCAATCCCTGATCGGTTCCTTTCCAGATACATAAACCATATACTGCAATACGTTAACGGGGGTATCGGGGGGATAGGGGAAAGACTATTACCGTTATCGGGCAACAGAGAGAACGGGAGATGGTGTGGAAGATCAGGCACGGAGGGAAAGCGTGCCCGCCGCGAAATCGGGCAGGTTATCTGTCCCGGAAAAAAAGACGATCCAGATAATCATTTCCGGAAAGGTTCATCGGGTGGGCATGAGAAACTGCATCCGCTCCCTTGCCGGACGGCTCAACATCAGGGGTGAAGTGATGAACCTTCCTGACGGCACCGTGCTCGTCATCGCTACGAGCGATCCTATTCTGCTTGAAAAATTTGTCTCGATGATCTACGGGTGTCCCCGGGCGGTTATCCGTGATATCGAAATCTCAGATTACCCCCTCACCCATTTCGGGGATTTCCAGGTCAAGAGGATCGAACCGTAGGTTGCGGCGATGGTAATCGGGGAGGAAATCTGTCCGGAGTTGCATTCCGTCAGGGCAGCTTGTCAGACCCAGACTCATACCACGGGTGAGAGAATCTCCTGGACTTTAACCTAAAGCTTTACCACGAAAAATTCACTTGTTCCCAGCAGGGATTCCCTCAGGACCAGCACCTGTTCATCGATCACATCCTGCTGGATGGTTCCGTGAAACGTACTGACCAATCGTGCCAGGAGTTCATCAGAGAGGATGCAGCGTTCGGCCCCGCATTCACATTCACCCGGATCCAGGCCTGCCCTGACCAGTTCCAGCGCCGGCCAGTCGACCATGGCCGGTTTGAAGGGTTCGATCAGGTCATGAATCAGGCCGGCCCTCCCCTTGTGGAGGAAACCCCGGTCAGGGTCACAGTCGCCACCGATTGCGGCAACGCAGGCATTGCCAAAGAGCATTGCGTAGCCGATCGAGAGGATAGTATTGACCACGTCGGTGTGGGGGCGGGTGGTCCGCCGCCGGAATCCCAGGTCCGGTGATACGGTCCGGGCCATAATCTCGTAGTACATGTCCGAGACCATCCGGTAGACCCGCCGTATCTCATCAACCCGGACCAGGTTCTCGAGCTCGGCAAGATGCTGCCGGATGATCTCGATCTCCCCTTTGTACAGGAGCCGTTCCTCACGGCCCTCCTCCAGCGATTCGATCACGGCAATGCGATTGATGGTGGCCGCTCTGGCCAGTTTCAGGGCGTAGGAGTGGGATGGTGCCCGTTCCTGTGCATCCCGGACGACAGCGTCCGGGTGATCGCCGTACCGGCGTAGAGTTCCGAGGGGTTGACCGTCGGCCTCAAAGAAGGAGATTGCCTTTCCAGACCTGAGGAGGGCATTCACCACTGAGGTATGAAGGGAATGGCCGCCCATCAGAAGGAGGTGATCGATGGTATCGAGCGGCAGCTCCTCTTTTCGTCCATCCCGCTGGATGATGAGCGTATTCCTGGTCGCCTTAAGGTGCGCCCCGAACCCTGCAACTGTCTTCCACGGTACCCGCACCTTCGTATCCTCCTTTGAACCGGCCCGGCTGGTATGGTCAGAAATAGGCCAGCCGTCTACATCAATACATCGTTTTGAGAGGGATTTCAGGGAATTTAGCCGACAGTTCCGCACCATGATCAGCCTGCCATGCTATGTCCTGACAAGATTTTTGTGGGAACACGAATGATATATACCGTATCAAACGGCCCTGAGTCGTCTGTTCACGGTGCTTCAGTATGGAAATAGTCCGATCGGTAAGGAAAACAGCTCTGTTCTTTGTGCCTGAAAGAAGGAGAGAAGGAGTATGGTGATGTTCTGGGACGAGAAGATAGAGACCCTGAAGGGAAAGGACCTGGAACAGCTCCAGCTGAAACGCCTGAAATGGACTCTGTCCCAGGTCCGGAACGTTGGGTTCTACCAGCAGAAGCTCAAGGAGGCAGGTATCAGGACCGCAGACATCCTGAAGCTCGATGATATCAGGAAGCTGCCCTTCACCCGGAAGCAGGATCTGCGGGACGGCTACCCGTTCGGGTTTTTTGCCGTCCCGCTGTCGCAGGTGGTCAGGATCCACACCACCTCCGGCACTACCGGGAAGCCGACCGTGGTCGGGTATACCCGCAGGGATCTCGAATCCTGGGCAGAGCTGATTGCCCGGAACCTCACCATGGTCGGCCTGAAGGAGGGCGATATCTTCCAGAACATGGTCAATTACGGGATGTTCACCGGGGGGCTCGGTTTCCACTACGGGGCCGAGAAGATCGGGCTCACCGTGATTCCCAGTGCGACGGGCAATACCAGACGGCAGATCGAGATGATCCAGGACTTCGGGGTAACCGCCATCCACTGCACCCCCAGCTATGCAATGCACCTGGCCGAGGTGGCCGAGGAGATGCAGGCGGAGCTCTCAACGCTCCGGACCGGCCTGTTCGGTGCCGAACCCTGGTCTGACGCTATGCGGGAAGAACTCGAACACCGGCTCGGCGTGACCGCCTTCGACAGCTACGGTCTTTCCGAGCTCTTCGGTCCCGGCGTGGCTTTTGAGTGCCCTGAACGGGACGGGCTCCATATCTGGCACGATTCCTACCTCGTGGAGATCATCGATCCGGCAAGCGGTGAGGTGCTAGGACCAGGAGAACGGGGAGAACTCGTGGTCACCCCGCTGGTCAAGGAGGCCATGCCCCTGCTCCGCTACCGCACCGGGGACATTACCATGCTCCTGCCCGATGGGTGCCCCTGCGGGAGAGCCCGGAAGATTGCCCGCATCACCGGCAGGAGTGATGACATGCTGGTGATCCGGGGGATCAATGTATTCCCGTCCCAGATCGAACATGTGCTCCTCCGTATTCCGGAGGTCGGGAATCAGTTTATGGTGTATGTTGACAGAGTCAATCACCTTGATGAGATGACTATTGAAGTTGAGATCAACCGCGCTCACTTCTCCGGCGAGCTCGCGGACCTGGCACGCATCCAGAAGAAAGTGGTCAGGGAGCTCAGGGATACGCTCGAGCTCCGGACCACCGTGAAACTCGTAGAGCCGGGCTCCCTCCCGCGGTTCGAAGGGAAGGCAAAGCGGGTTATAGACCGGCGGGAGGGGGTCTAGGTGAAGTGCTGGGACCCGAGGATAGAGGAGATGCCCCGCGAGGATATCCGACGCCTGCAGTACCGGCTCCTTAAAACGCTGGTGTACCGGCTGTACAGCTTCTCCGCCTTCTACCATGACCGGATGAAAGCGGCAGGGGTGCATCCCGATGATATCCGGACGCTCGATGACATCCGGAAGCTCCCCTTCATGTACAAGGGTGATCTGCGGGACAACTACCCTGACAAGATCTTCGTCGCCGGGCAGGAGGACCTTGTCCGCTACCACGTGTCATCGGGGACAACAGGGAAGCCGACCGTGGTTGGTTATACCCAGAACGACCTGAACAACTGGACCGCCTCTCTTGCCCGGGGTCTCGTCTCCTGCGGACTCGGCCGGGGTGATGTGTTCCAGGTGAGCTACGGCTACGGGCTCTTTACCGGCGGTCTGGGGCTCCACTACGGTGCAGAGCGAATCGGGGCCACCGTGCTCCCAACCAGCGTCGGGAACACCGAGCGGCAGATCGAACTGATGCAGGACCTGCATACCACCGCCATCGCCTGCACCCCATCGTACCTCCTCCACATGGGGGAGGTTGCCGAGAAGATGGGGGTGAGCATCAGGAACGACACCAGCCTGCGGATCGGCATCCTCGGTGCTGAACCCTGGTCCGACAACATGAAGGCCAGGATCGAGGAGTGGCTCGGTATAAAAGCCTACGATATCTATGGCACGAGCGAACTCTCCGGTCCGATGTTCTGCGAATGCACCGAACAGAACGGCTTCCATGTCTGGGCAGACCTTGCCTACGTTGAGATCCTCGATCCCGGGACCGGGGAGCAGCTGGGTCCCGGAGAGCAGGGGGAGATGGTGATCACCATGCTCCAGAAGGAAGCTCTCCCCATGATCCGGTTCAAAATCGGGGATATCACCTCGTACGATGACGATGTCTGCGGATGCGGGAGAACCCATCCGAGGGTCCACCGGATCTCCGGCCGTGTGGACGATATGCTGATCATCCGGGGCATCAATGTCTTCCCCTCCCAGGTGGAATACACTCTGATGACCGTCCCGGAGGTCGGGCGGCACTTCATGATCGAGGTGGACCGGAAGGGGGCGCTCGACGATATGCTGGTCAAGGTGGAGGTGAGCAGGGAGGCATTCTCAGACAAGATCACCGACCTCATGGCCATCCGGAAGAATGTTGAGCACCGTCTGAGGAACGCCCTCAACGTTGCGGTGAACGTGGAGCTGGTCGAGCCGGGCTCCCTCCCGCGGTTCGAAGGGAAGGCAAAGCGGGTTATTGACAGGAGGAAGATCTGACATGGAGCATAAGAAGTACGTCATCAGGCAGATATCGGTATTTTCCGAGAACAAGCCCGGGAGGCTGGCCGCCATCGCAAAAGCCCTCCAGGAAGAGGGGATCAATATCCTTGCCTTCTCAATCGCCGAAGCGGATGGCTTCGGGGTGGTCAGGGCGCTGGTCGACAAACCCCAGAAAGCGTACGAGAAGCTCTCGGGCATCGGCTTCAACGTGGCGTTCACCGACGTGATTGCAGTGCAGATGAAGGACGTACCCGGCGGACTCTACGAAATTGCCCGTATTCTCGGTGAAGGAAAGATCAATATCGAGTACTCCTATGCCTATTCAGGGAAGGACGCAGCCGTGCTGATCCTGCGGGTGGACAATGTCGATGCCGCGATCTCAGCTATCAGGAACGGGGGGGGAACGCTCCTGGAAAGCTCACTGTTCCAGTAACAACTCTTTTTTTCCGCTCGTGCTGCTCTGCCGATTGAACCGGATAGGTCCCGGAACCTGGTAAACCTCCCGGTCGTCCGGTATCACCTCCCGTGCAGGGTCACGGATCAGAAAAAGAACCCGATCTGGGTGGTTTCCGCCCGATTCACTTCATGAACAGGGCACTCCACCCAGGGGGGAGGTAAAATTCATTGGAGCGATTCCTTGCAGCGATGGGACGGGGAGCCTTACTTTTTCTCCCATTTGACCAGTTCCGATACCTTCGAGAGCGTGCTCCCCCGTCGGATCTCCTCGCGGACCCGCTCTTCGGTCTTTTTCACCTCAATGGCCCGGCGGGCGATTTCGTAGGCACGCTCCCGGGGGATGACCACCACGCCGCTCTCGTCCCCGATGATCCAGTCGCCGGGCCTGACCAGCTGCCCGCCGCACCGGATTTCGCAGTTGATCTCGCCGAATCCCTTCGGCTCTCCGGCGTTGGGAACCACGGCCCGTGCAAAGATTGGGAATGAGAGCTTCCTGATGTCGTCGATATCGCGCACTGCCCCGTCGATAACCACGCCCGCAATACCACGATGGAGGGCGCTCAGGGTCGCCAGCTCCCCCCAGGTTGCAACGGTACAGCTCCCTTCGTTATTGATGACCAGAATGTCCCCGGGCCCGGCATGGTCGATGGCTTCGACCGGTTTTGCCCAGTCCCCGGCGAACGATTGGGCGGTGACTGCCCGGCCCGCCATCTTCAGCCCGCCGCAGAGCGGGACAATCCCGGCCATCGCCCCCTTCCGGTGCATGGCATCCGTTACATTCGGGGAGGAGACCTGGGAGAGGATCTCCCTGACAGCCTCCTCCTGGGTTATCCGGACGGGCGGGGCGGCGGACAAACTATCAATCGCCTCCCGGATCGCACGGGTTGACCCGGTAACCCTCGCTGATCGCGTGATGGCCCCCCCGACGATAACGATATCTGCACCCTGTGCCACCGCCTGGGAAGCGGTCCCGGCATCGAGGCCGCCGGCAACGGCTACTTCCATCCCCACCGCATCCCGGAGCGTCTCCAGGAGGGCAAGTGAGCTCTTCCCGATCATCTGCTGGTCGATGCCGACATGGGCATTGACGATCTGCACGCCAATCCGCTCCAGTTGCCCGGCCCGTTCCAGGGGATTTCCGACATTGATCAGGTCGGCCATGAGACGCACACCGTAGAGCGAGGCCGCCCGCACCGCCTCGGCAATGACCGTATCATCGGCATCAGCGAGGATGCAGACCACCGAGGCACCGGCTTTCGCGGCCATTTCCACTTCAAGCGCCCCGGTATCGGCAATCTTCATATCGGCAACTATCTCGTGGTCGGGAAAGTGCGACCGGAGACTCCGGACCGCTTCCATTCCCTCGCTCTTGATCAGCGGTGTCCCCGCTTCTATCCAGTCCGCACCCCCCGCGACCGCCTCACGGGCGATCTGGATCGCCCGAGGGAGGTCGAGCAGGTCGAGCGCAACCTGGAGAACAGGCCGTTTCATCACTACTGGGTGAGGGCAGGGAACAGATAATAATTGGGTAGGCCGGGTCCGCCGCGCCGGGATACCCTGGAAACCCGGACCGGTCGGATTTCATGCTCCTGACTGTTCAGAGCGCTCATCTTTTAAGGGAACATCAACAACCCTTCACCACGCGACCATGGATATCCTCTCCATCATCATCATCATCGCCGGACTCTGCCTCTTTGAGACCATCTGCAGCATTGACAATGCCATCATCAATGCCGAAGTGCTCTCCACCATGTCCCAGTGGGCCCGTCGATGGTTCCTGCTCTGGGGACTCCTGTTTGCGGTATTCATCATCCGGGGCGTCCTGCCCTGGCTGATCGTCTGGATGTCCACGCCGGCACTCGGGCCGATCGGGGCGCTTACCGCGACATTCTCAAACGATCCCGCGGTAATTGCCGCCATCGAGGAGTCGGCACCGATCCTCCTGATGGGGGGCGGGACCTTCCTCCTTTTCCTCTTTCTGCACTGGATCTTCCTTGAGGAGAAGCACTACGGCCTCAGGGGCGAGTGCTATATCGCCTCGAAAGGGGTATGGTTCTTTGCCATCGTCTCCATTCTCCTGGCCCTGCTGGTCTGGTTCTCTCTCAGGATAAACCCGATGATGGCCTTTGCCGCGGTGATGGGATCAACGGCGTTCTTCATCGTGCACGGGTTCCGGCAGAATGCCGAGGAGCAGGAACGGAAGATGATGGGAGGCACCATGTCAGACTGGAGCAAGATCTTCTACCTGGAAGTAATCGACGCCACCTTCTCCATCGACGGGGTGCTCGGTGCGTTTGCCTTCACCCTCTCGGTTCCCCTCATCATCCTCGGAAACGGTCTCGGGGCGTTCGTAGTGCGGGAGATCACCATCAGTAACGTAGACCGGATCAAGAGGTACCTGTTTCTCAAGAACGGGGCGATGTACTCCATCCTCTTCCTCGGCTCCATCATGGTGCTGGACAGTTTCGGGTTCCACATCCCGGCATGGCTCTCCCCGCTGGTCACGTTCGGGGTTGTCGGATTCTTCTACGCCAAATCGGTGAGAGCTCTACCACCGGAAGAGCCGGTTGTATAGAGATCCTGGTTCATTCTGATATCAACCCGGCCGTACGCATACATGATGATCCCCGCGTCCTGAAAGATTGAATACTGTCCCAGGATTTTATTTCAGGGATATCTACGGGAACAACGGAGCCTTTTCGGAAGTCCGGGCATCGGGACACCCCGGTATTCTGTTCCTTCCCGGCCGGTCTCTCCGGATTATCTGCAGGGATGGATGCAGGGAAGGATCCAAAGGCCGGGTGTCAACACAGGAGGCCCCCTCCTCCCCGGTGCTGCTTCAGCAGAGGAGCGTCATGTCCCGCGGCAGACGGCCCATCCTACCGGGAAAAAAAGTTATTTTACTGTGATTTCTTTCTTTCCGGACCAGAGGCCGTGGAGATTGCAGTACTCGAGGGCGTGGATAACCCCGCTCCGTGCGAGCTTCACCTTGAGCGTAATTTCCGGCTCGGTGGTGGGGGCATTGAACGATACCTTGGCAAGGGTTACAGGGTTGAATGCCCGTCCGTCTTCATAGAAAAAGACCGCCAGCCAGCGGATGGAATGTTCAGGCGTGTTCGGGTGGGGTCCGACAGTGACCTTCACGGTGACGGCCTCGTCCGCCTTTGCCGTTGCCGGCGCCTCTATCTTCGGGGTGTGGCTCTCCCGCTTGCCCACTGCCTCTCCAGCGGCCGTGTCATACGTGTTGATCAGGGATCCGAGATCTTTCATCTCCATATCAGGTTTCACCACACTTCGCTGAATCTGCAGAAAATAAATAAGTTTTGTTTCCCGAGACCGGTGAGCTCCGGGAACGAGAAGTTACCGGCTGGCGTAGGTGTCAAAGAAGGAGATCTCATCCTGGTTCTTCTTCTTCTGGAGGGCGATATCGGCAGGGTAACCGGCAGGGATGAGCGAGACCAGGGTATACTTCTCAGGTACATTGAGAAGGTTCCTGACCGCCTCGGCGTACGGCTTCTTGTCGCCCGCAACCCAGCAGGACCCTACCCCGTACGCCTGGAGCCCAAGGATGATGTTCTCGGTTGCTGCACAGCAGTCCTCGAGGTGGTACTTCGCATCCCGTTCCCCGAACACGGTGAAGCAGAGTGTCGCATCGGCGATGAACTTCCCGTTGTCGGTAAGATCGGCGATCTTCTTCAGGAGGGACTTCTCCCTGATGACCCCGAAGAGCCAGGGCTGCAGGTTCATCGCCGTCGGGGCATGGCGGGCGCACTCCAGGATATCCCTGATGATATGGTCCTCAACCGGGGCCGGTTTGAATGACCGGACGCTATGGCGACACTTGATGATGGTGGTTCCCACGTTCATGGTACTTCCCTTACCCGCGGACGAAAAAATGGTTTCTTTGAGATCCGGTAAGGTCCCGGTCGCTCATTTCCTGTTCAGTGCAAGAATCAATCCCCCGGCCGTGGCGATGAGGGAGGCCGCCAGGCCGAATCCCGGAGTGGTTGTCGGCGGAACGGTTGTCGGGACGGTCGTCTCAACCGTGGTCGGGACAGAGGTGAGAGGTAGTGTGAGGGTCGTAGGGGGCGCTGTCGTCGGGATGGGGGTAGTGATCGTGGTAGGGAGGGTTGTCTGGGTGGGGGTGATCAGCGGGTTTGTGCTCTGCATCAGGAAGGTGACTTTCTGGGAGATGGTCAGTCCTTCCCGGGGATAGTTGGTGTTCATGTCATTCCCGGTGCTCTCCGCCCAGACCATGTAGTTCCCGTTCGCGTAATCACGGGTAGACCATACCGGCCCTGTCTTATAGTTCGGCGAATTGACCGGGATGTCATTGAGCTGGAAGCCGTCAACGGCGGAATACTCGATTCCGTCCGGCCCGCGGATCCTGATGGTAACCGGCGCCCCGGGAGACCCGAGCCGGTTTACCAGGATATAGACCGTATTGTCTACCTGGAACCCGATGATGTCTCCCTTGGGGACCCAGACGGTGGACTTTGTGATCTCAAAACCAGCGGTTTCATCAAAAATCCGGATGGAAATCTGGGGTTCCTGGACATAGAAGGCAAGAACATTGCCGGATTCGGTAAACCATGGCCCGGTTTTTCCCTCGAAGAGGACCGGCGATACATAGAAACTGGTCGGATCGGTGACAAATACTGTTGCCGAGGGTGCCGAACCGATGGTCCCTCCTGTTCCGTACCAGACGATATTGGTATTGACAGGAACCCCCGTGGCGGAAATGTCAAGATCGTCTTCACCAATGAATACGGTCCCCGATGGGGGGATAGTGTTTACGGCAGCAGTAGCCGGGGCAATGGCAATCGCCAGGCAAAAGACGAGGAAGAGCAGGTACTCTTTGTTCATGGCAGCTCACGAGGAGTTGGTGGCAGCACACCGGCAAAATACTTTCCGTTCAGAAAAAAGGTCAGAAGAGGCCCTGGACGGCCTGGACCATATTCCCGATGCCCTCACTGATGAGCAGGCCGGGATCGATGCCGAGAATGGGGAATATGAAGAGGAAATAAATGATGGTCCCGAGCGTACTCCCGACATTTGCCACCGCCGCAACGAGGACGACCCTGAAGAGGGGTATCCGGATCATGTCCGAGAGCGTCTCGGCCTCAAAGATCTTCCGGTAGTCAGCTGGTGACGGCTTCCGGATCTTCGCCTCGACAATTGCGGCAAACCACCCTGCTGCGATGAGCGGGTTTAATGCGGTGAACCAGGATACCGCAAACCCGGTGGCAGCCGAGAGCGGGTGGCCCCGGGCCAGGAGAGTGAACGCCGCGGTCAGCAGGCCGTGGATGAGCACCCAGTAGAGGAGCGCAGTGAACAGGACCTCGATTCCCACCCCCGAGAAGGCGATCGCTACGAGCAGGAAAAGGAAGAGAGAGGTGACGATTCCCCCGAAAATCAGCCCCCATGGGCGGGGTTTGATCTCCGCGGTGAGGGTGCTGACAGGAGGGAGCGCAGCCGGATCCTCCAGGTACCGGTTCACTCCCTGCTGGTGACCGGCCCCTATCACCACCAGGATACGGTTGTACTGATTCGAGAGCCCCATGATCTGGTGGGCGAGGTAGGCATCCCGTTCATCGATGAGTGCCCGGGCACCGTTGGGAGAGAATTTCCGGAATTCTTCCATAGCCGTGGAGATGACGTCCTGTTTCTTCAGTTCCTCGATGTCGATCTCCTCTTCCTCGATATGTGTGATCGAGACCATGAGGGCATAGAACATCTTCAGTTTCTCGATGAACGAGAGCGAGCGCCAGAATCTCCGGAGGGTAATCCGGATGTCACGGTCGATCAGGCCGACCCTGATGCCCCGCGCTTCTGCCTCTTCGACAGCGGCTCTCATCTCCGCCCCGGGCTCAACCCCTACATCGAGCCCGATCCGGCGCTGGAGGTAGGCGAGGAGCCACTGCACCAGGAGCTGGGTGAACGTCTTTGCCTCGAGCACATCTGATACCGATGCTTCCTGCACCTGCTTTTTCAGGGCAGCGTACCTGCCGGGATCGAGCTCGACAGCGACCACGTCGGGTGAGAACTCTGCAATGGCTTCCCGTACCTCCGTAACGCTTTCACTTGAGACGTGTGCAGTTCCAATAATGCGGATCTCGGTCATCAGAGCACCTTCACTCCCCTGCCATCCACGAGGACCCGGCAGCCGGGTGGAATCCGGGCCGTGGCAAGGACCCGGCGGACCCGCTCCTCTTCCTGCTGTTCAGCCCTTCTCCGCTCCAGGAGAAGCCCGGCAAGCTCCCAAGCCTCATGAGCGGAAATATCCCCCCCGATGCCCGGACAGGCTGATACCTGGAGGCGTCCGCTCTCGAGCATGAACGGATAGGTCCGGCAGATCCAGGGGCGTGAAGCATAGACGGTGCAGAGTCCTTCAGAAAAAAAACTGCAGCCGGATTCGCCCTTCCGAAGCGACCACTCGAAGGTTATGCTTCCGCCGTCCCCGATCCCAATGCACTCCGGATAGGGCTCGGCAAGGGCATCTGCGGCACGACCTGTTTCACCTGCCAGTTGTTCAATTTCTTCCGGGGATACCATGACCAGGTTGTCCGTCCCGTTGCAGCATTCTCCACACCGGGTGCAGGAAAAACCGATATCCCGGAGCTGACGGGCAAGATCATTTCTTTCCATGATATGTTATCCTTATGATGTACCGTGTTCGAGGGTAATGCGGTTGAAGTTCTCGTAGACCAGCCTGCCGTTCTCCGAATGGCTCACTTCGGGATGCCACTGGAGACCGTAGATGTGCCGGTCGAGAAGTGCGATAGCTTCGTTCTCACAGATCTGCGAGGTGGCAAGCCTGACAGATCCTGGCGGCGGAACTGACACCTCATCCGCATGCGAGGCCCAGACCTTTATCCGTGACGGATACCCCTTCAGAATCTCGTTGTGCTCCCTGATCCCGACCTCGACCGGGCCGTAGCCACCGGAGCGGCCGGGCGTCACGGTCCCGTCGAATATGGTGGCGATAATGTGGAGACCTAGACAGATCCCGAGCACCGGCAGTCCCAGATCCAGGTACTGGCCGGCATTACCGGCCCGTTCCAGGCTCGGCCCGCCCCCGAGGATCAGCCCGCGGCACCCGGAAGCGACTTCTTCCGGAAGGGTGCTGTTCGGGATCATCCTGGCATCGATCTCCAGATCCCGGAGCATCCGCTGGATCAGGTGGTTGAACTGCCCGTAGTTATTGACCACGTAGATCGGGAGCATTCCCTGATAAGTTGATCACCGGTGGTAATAAGGCCTCTTTTCAGGAATAGGCATGGGCGAATTCAAGGATCTTCCCGCGGATTGCCCCGGGTGTGAATCCCAGCAGGTAGGCCAGGTACATGGCACCCCCCGCGCCCATCCCTTCCTTGACTTCCCCGATACAGTACCGGGCGAGACCGGAGTGCCCGATATCCCCGAACCCCGGATCGACATACGATACCTCTGCTCCGATGCGATCTGCCGTCTCTGCAAAGTTTGCCGAAGTGTCTTCCCGTACATAGCAGGTGGTGACGATGTGGGGGACCGGTTTTCCCATCGCCTTCAGGACTGCAGCAACAGAGAGCATCTGGGTTCCTCCGGCAAGGATCAGGCGGCCGGGGAAGCTTACGGCAATTCCCGCACCGACGGCGATCATGGGATCTCCCCCAATCCGCACCGCATCCAGCGGTGAGGAGAGCC
Source organism: Methanolinea sp. UBA277 (assembly GCA_002499905.1). Classification (GTDB taxonomy): domain Archaea; phylum Halobacteriota; class Methanomicrobia; order Methanomicrobiales; family Methanospirillaceae; genus UBA9949. The sequence continues at coordinate 66,386 of DANP01000016.1, read as the reverse complement.
CCGACTCACCGATCCTCCCGGCTACGATCCGCCACACTTCTTCCTTCATCGAGACCGGATTTTCGACATAACTGCTGCTCACGCGGGCCGGGTACCCGAGTGCCCGGAGCACGCAGAGCGAGGTGGTAGTGCCGCCCGGGACACATTCACCGAGCACCAGGAGATCGGCCATCCGTCCCAGAAAGGTACCCAGCGATTTCCCCCGGGCAAAGAGATCCTGTGCAGCGGGAACTGCATCACCGAACCGGGGATCGTCTCCCGGTATCCCGTACACATCGAGGCAGGGGACTGTGGGACGGTGCGCGAGCCCGGCATTGATGAAGAGAGGGGAGAGGCCGGTCAGCTCCATCATCGCCCGGGTGATGGATGCCGGCGTCGGACAGCCGGTGGGGGTATTGGGCTTCGACGGCATGCTGGTGATGGATCCCTGTGCAATCAGCTCCGCATCCAGGATGGGAGTATACAGCGTCTTCTCCGGTGTCGGGCCGGCCCCCGAAATCCCGGGAACCGTGGAGAGCAGGGTATTGGAGAGGATGCTGCAGAACAAAGGCCGTTCCGGGCGTATTTCCGGATTCGTGGAGACAAATGCCATGCGGATCTTCCCTGATCCCTCGCACTTCGCGGAGCATCAATCTATCCCTGGTGCGGTGGGGACCGTTTCGGGACGCCGCCAGGAGATTCCATCCCTGAGAATCGCATCGCCGGAAGTCCCGGCCGGGAAGCTGTCCAATGGCAAACCCTTTCGCTGAAGAGTGCAAGCCGGGGAACCGGCCCAATGGGTTCACTTCCCGGGAATTCCCAGCCGGTACGCCGTTCCAGGCGGAATTTCCTCCCTGGAACCTGTCTTGGGAATCCTAATAAGGGAATCCGGAGAAGATCTCTCCCTCATGTTCAGAATCGAAGAGCGCCTTAAGGAGAAAGGAGCATCAGTCGATGGGATGGTCGCCGCCGCCATGGTCCTCTACGTGCCCCACGGGATGGATGCAGAAGAGGCGGCAGGAGCCATCCGGGAAAAGATCAGGAAGTATCTCGGTGATCCGAACGTCGCCTCCCTCCTGCTCGGCGCCCTGCTCCTCGAAGAAGAGATCTTCGACTCCGCCAATCCGGAAATCCGGGGCGACCCGGTATTCCTGCTCTCCGATGAGATCATCGGCATGGCCATCGCCGAGTGCATAGGTGGGACCTATGCCCGGTTTGAATTCACCAGGTACGACCAGAAGAAGCCGGGAATCCTCTCGCTCCTCGGGCCGTTCCTAGACGATGCTGTCGCCGGGCTCATCGCCGGGTGCACATCCCGCCTCTACAGTGAATGCTGCTGAATCCGCTCCGCGCCCTGCTCCAGTTCACCACCCTGATCCCCCTGGGGGAACCGGTTGATTTCGCTTCGTTCGCACGACATTCCTGGCTCTATCCTGTCGCAGGATACGTAACCGGAGGGGTTGCCGGAATCTGTGTGTTCTGGATCGGCACACCCCTGCTCGCTGCAGCCGTTGCGGTCGCCGCGCTCTTCTTCATCACCGGTGCCCATCACCTGGACGGGCTGCTCGACTTCGGCGACGGGCTCATGGTCCACGGAGACCGGGAGAAGCGGCAGCAGGCCCTGACCGACCGGCAGATCGGGGCCGGGGGTGTGGCTATGGGAGGTGCTGTGACCCTGGTGAGTTTCGCCGCCATGGCATCGTCACCGATCCTCTGGGCGGCCCTTATTGCCGCAGAGGTCGCCGCAAAATTCTCGATGGCATTCCTCACCATGTACGGACCGCCGTTCCGGGAAGGAATCCACTCCTTCCTCCACCAGTATGCACGGCCGTATTTTCCCGTTCTCTCGGCCATACTCTGTATCCCCCTGCTCCTCCTCCCGGTCGCCCCTCTCAGGCTTGCCGGGGCAGCGCTGGTCACGGTCATCGTCCCCGCCTGCCTCCTCCTGATCTCACGGCGCCTCTTCGGAGGAGTGAACGGGGATGTTGTCGGTGCCTCCGGAGAGATCACCCGCGCCCTGGTGCTTGCAGCGCTGGTGATCATTCCTGGGGGCGCAGTTTTTTAGGCCATGTGACCTGTATCTTTCTCTGATGTTGAAGGATCTCGGAATTCATAAGAAAGGTGGCGTGATTACGGAACGAAACCCGGAATACTGCACCATCCGGACACGTATTCCGGCAGGGATGATAACCCCTGAACAGTTGCGGGGCATCGCAGACATCGCCGAGCGGTACGGTGCGGATGCCGTACAGATGACGGTACGCCAGACCATCGAGCTTCCCCACATGCCTCCGGAGCAGCTCGATGATATCTCCCGCGATCTTTCCATGAATGGGACCCCGCTCGGTGCAGAGAGAGATGAAGTGAAGAATATCCTCGCCTGCACCGGGAATCAGCGCTGCATCTTCGGCAATATCGATGCCATAGCACTTGCCGTGGAGATCGACAAACGGGTCTTCGGGAAAGAGATGCCGGTGAAGCTCAGGATAGCGGTCTCCGGCTGCCCGAACGCCTGCACCAGTCCGATGCTGAACGAGATCGGCATCACGGGTAAGATCGAGCCGATACGGGTTCCGGGGATGTGCACCGGGTGCGGGACCTGTGTCGAGTACTGCAAGGAAGACGCAATCGCCATCAAGAAAGGAATATCGGTCCTGGACAGCTCGAAGTGCATCGACTGCGGGGTCTGCATCCGGTCCTGCCCGTACGACCTCCTCCAATCATCGGGCCCCTACTACTTCATAACCGTGGGCGGGAGCCGGGGAAGGCACCCGAAGGTCGGGCGGGAACTGGTGGCAGTCAGGAGTAGCAGCGCTGCAGTTGACGTGGTGGAAAAGGTCGTCAGCTGGGTGTACCGGAGGGCATGGAGCGGCAGACTCCTCTCGGATCAACTGGATGATCTCCAGTACGAGAAGTTCAGGGAGGAGATACGGGGCCAAATCCCCGAAGGGGAGCTGTTCAGACCGGGGGTCATTCCAGCAGAGGATATCAGCGCCGGTACCGGGATCTGAACCCGCCATTCTGGTCGTCATCGCATTCTATTGCCGTGCCGGAATTTGCCAGGGTATTAAACTGCATTGCGGCCTTCAAGAGAACTTCATCTCCGGAAGCTCCGGCGGAAAGATTCCGCAGTGCTGCTTCCTGGGGTGTCGGGGAGAGCTGTCCCCCAGTCCTGATCCCTTTGCAGTGGATGCAGAACGCGCAATTGCTATAAATTGATACCTCGCCGTCAGCACAGTCAACTGTTGCGCGGACCTTCTTTTCATCCCGGGTGATGGCAAGCGTCTTCATGAGTGGGGAGGTGTTATCGTGTCCATTTGATATGATAATACCGGTTTTTCCCGTTATTTCGGGAAAAATACCCAAATTTCGCTCATCGAAATGATTAATAAGGATCCGTATCCAATTCATAATACTCGCGTAAACAGGCTGTACTTCTGCAGTTTGTCTTTATCGGAGGAATGTTATGGCAGCTGAGAAGCCCCACCTTAACCTGGCGGTTATCGGACACATCGACCATGGGAAGTCAACGATGGTAGGACGGCTCATGTTCGAGACCGGAGCCGTACCTCCTCATATCATTGAGGGATACCGTAAAGAGGCAGAGAGCAAGGGCAAGGCAACATTCGAGTTCGCCTGGGTCATGGATAACCTCAAGGAAGAGCGTGAGAGAGGTATCACCATCGATATCGCTCACAAGAGGTTCGACACACCCAAGTTCTACTTTACTGTCGTGGACTGCCCGGGACACCGGGACTTTGTCAAGAACATGATCACCGGTGCATCCCAGGCTGACGCTGCAATCCTGGTGGTTGCTGCACCGGATGGTGTGATGGAGCAGACCAAGGAGCACGTGTTCCTGTCAAGGACGCTTGGAATCACCCAGCTCATCATTGCCATCAACAAGATGGATGCAGTCAAGTACGACCAGAAGCGCTTTGAGGAAGTCAAGAAAGACCTCTCGGCTCTCCTGCAGATGGTCGGGTACAAGCCTGCAGAGACCCTCTTCATCCCCACCAGTGCACTCCAGGGCGTGAACGTCGCCAAGAAGAGTCCGGATACCCCCTGGTACACCGGCCCTACACTCCTCGATGCCCTCGACACGCTCAAGGAGCCCGAAAAACCTTTGGACAAGCCACTCCGTCTGCCTATCCAGGATGTGTATTCCATCAGCGGTATCGGGACCGTCCCGGTGGGCAGGGTCGAGACCGGCATCATGAAGAAAGGCATGAAGGTCTCGTTCATGCCGGCCAACAAGGAGGGTGAGGTCAAGTCCATTGAGATGCACCACGAAGAGATCCCCCAGGCAGTACCCGGGGACAACGTGGGGTTCAACGTCCGTGGTCTTGGCAAGGGAGACATCCGCCGTGGGGACGTCTGCGGACCGGCAGATGCACCGCCGACCGTTGCCGATGAGTTTACGGCACAGATCGTCGTGCTCCAGCACCCGAGTGCCATCACCATCGGCTACACCCCCGTGTTCCACTGCCATACCACCCAGACAGCATGCACGTTCATCGAGCTGAAGAAGAAGCTCGACCCGAGGACCGGCCAGACCAAGGAGGAGAACCCGACGTTCATCAAGACCGGTGATGCAGCCATTGTGCAGGTCAAACCCACCAAGCCGATGGTCATCGAGAACGTAAAGGAGCTCCCCCAGCTCGGAAGGTTCGCCATCCGTGATATGGGAAGCACCATTGCCGCCGGGATGTGCATCGCCATCCAGCCCAAGCAGATGAGATAACTCCGATCCTATATTTTTACGGTGAATATCATGCAGAAGGCCAGGATACGCCTGACAGGGACCGATTTCAAGAAAGTTGAGATGGTCTGCGACCGGATCAGGGAAATTGCAGAGAGGACCGGAGTAAACCTCGCAGGTCCTATCCCACTCCCTACGAAACGTCTAGTCGTGCCCATCCGGAAGAGCCCGGACGGGGAAGGTACCGCAACATGGGACCGCTGGCAGATGCGGGTGCACAAGCGGCTGATTGACATCGACGCAGATGAGCGGGCGCTCCGCCAGCTGATGCGCACCCAGGTCCCCAAAGATATCGGCATCGAGATCGTCCTCGAGAGCTGAGGGTGCGGATTGACCGCCGGATTTCAGTCCCGGATCCGGGCCTGGTTCTCCTTCAGAAACCTCTTTTTAGCAATATTCCTGCTGGCTCTGTTTCTCCGCCTGTTTGTCCTGGACCTCAAGCTCTTCCACCATGATGAAGCGGTCCATGCCTGGTTCGCCTACAAACTGATGACGGACGGGTCCTATGCCTATGACCCGATGTACCATGGACCGTTCCTCTACTATGTCACCGCCGGGATGTTCACACTCTTCGGCGACTTGGACCTCGTCGCCCGGATCCTCCCGGCCCTCTTCGGGGCGGCAATCATCCCGGTGATCTACTGGATCCACACCCTCGGCTACCTCGACCAGCGCCAGACCCTGGTCGCCTCCCTCTTTGTCGCCGTTTCACCAAGCCTCGTCTACTTTTCGCGTTTCCTCCGCCATGACATTTTCCAGCTCTTCTTCACCGTCCTGATCCTCGCCGCCATCCTCGCCTACCTTGAACGGGGCAGGCTGCGGTATGCCCTGCTGGCCGGGCTGGCCATCGGTTGCGGGATGTCACTGAAAGAGGACATGCCTATCTTCCTCATCATACTCGCTGTGTTCGCTCTCTTCCTGATCCTCAGGAAGAAGATCCGGCTGCCGGATTCCTGGCTCCGGGACTTGGTAGCCGGTATGATCGTTGCCGTGGGGATCATGGTCGTGTTCTACTCGTCGTTCGGAATCCACCCCGAGATTGTCCAGACGGGTTGGATACGGGCGTATGAACACTGGGCAGCCATGCACGGGATGTGCCGTATCTGCGGCCCCTGGTTCTTCTACATCCTCCTCTTCCTGCTCTATGAGGTGCCGATCTTCCTCCTGGCCGTCTTCGGCACCGCCCAGTTTGCCGTCAGGCACAACCCCCTCACCTCCGTCATCTCACGGTTCAGGGGAGGTGGGAAGGCTGGTCAGGAGACCCTGGTGGGACCATCACCGGAAGTCCTGCCCGCTCTCCCGGTTCAGCCTGCAGCCTGGGATAAAAAAGAGCTGTTCTCCCTCTTCTGCATCTTCTGGATGCTGTCCTCGATTGCAGCCTACGCCTACATCGGTGAGAAGGTCCCCTGGCTGATCATTCACCAGCTCCTCCCGATGATCTTTGTCGCCGTCTACCTCATGACGCCGAAGAAAACCCTGATCGCGGTGGTATCGTGTCTCTTCCTGATCCTCATGACCTGGCATATCTGTTTTGTCCCGGCCGACGTGAACGAGCCGATCGTGCAGGTGCAGAACTCCGAAGATATGCGGACGGTCCTTGCACTGATCGATGCCTCTGAAACGGTGGTCATTGCGTCTGAGAACTACTGGCCGCTCCCCTGGTACATGCGGGGGGAGAAGTGGGAGAAGATGCGGTTCTACGGCAGGATCATCGACGAGCCGGCAATCTATGAGATCGATCCCGACATGGTGATCACCCATGACCTCGACAGCTATCCGTCTCTCGAAGGATTCACCAAAACAACCTACAAGCTCAGCTATTGGTTCTCGATCTATGACAACGAGGACCGGATTCCTGAATACTATTTCAAACGGGACGGAAAGATGGGGAGCATCAATATCGATGTGTTCACAAAACCGGGACTTTATGAGAAGGCCGGAATCCCGCAGTCATAATCTTTTTTTCCGGTACCTGAACCCCGGGTCAGGCCGCTGAAGCCTTGCCAGAAGAACGAACCCTGGTAGGGCTGGCAGAAACACCGTGAGTACTGCCTGGGGGGGGGAACTCAATGATCGCGACCCTCCTCTGTTTCGGATCGGAACCGGAGTGTCAGTGAGGGACACGGAAAGGGGACAGACTTCAAGTAGTCGGTTCCCTGTGTCCCCGGATCGGCGGTTATCTCGACGGGATTAGCAGCAGGCAGTTTACCGGGTGAGCTCACAGGGGCACCACCAGCTCCGTGAACCGGAATGACCGCACGGAACTATCAGATAATAACTCAATGGGATCCGGAAATTCCCGGGAGAAAAAAGAGAGGTTATCCGAGCTCGTCCCAGCGACGTCGCCGCCTGAAGAGGATAATGCCGATGACCACCAGGACGACAACCACCACGATGATGAGAATGGTTACGATACTCCCTGAGATTGCTCCACCGATTCCGCCAAGGGCGGCGAGCGGGTTTGCATCAACGTCCTCCTTCAGGGCCTGTGCATCGGCGAGGACTTCGTCACCCTTGGCTGCTGCCTCTCCTGCCTTTCTGGCTGCATCCTCGTACTCGCCCTCGCTGTACAGATCACGGGCTGTCGTCAGCCTCTCGGCGGCGATCTCCCACTTGGAGAGGATGGGCATGAGGCGGGAATCGGAACTCATGCTCTTGTTCACCCTGAAGTAGGTAATCAGGTCCTCAGTCTCCCCGATCGATGACTCGGCATCGGCAATCGCCTTCTGTGCCTCCAGAATCACGACCTCTGATTCGAGCTTGTCGATGAGGGAAACCGCCTGGGTGAGGTCAAACTGTGCCCTGGCAAAATCACTGTTCGTTTCCGCACTCTTGAGGAGGGTCCCCGCCTGTCCGTACTTGGTCTCCGCAGAAGAGGTGTCGATACCGCCGGCCGCAAGCTGGTCGATCCTGGGCCGTAATGCAGTGAGGGTAGCCGATTCGGCTGCGGCAGAGTCGCCGATGGTTTCAGGGTTCAGGACCATCTTGGTCTTGGTGACCTGGCTCCCGGTAACAACGGCGTTCCGGTTGTCGAGTTCACGGACACTGACCAGGATCTGCTCTTTGGACACGTCAACAACCGGGGCCGTTCCTTGCACCTTCACCTTGAGGGAGATCTCCCGGTTTGACGGGTAAGAGAGCTCCCACCCCGAAAGCCTGATATTCGGTCCTGCCTCGCTCTTGGACGGGTTTTCTATCCCGTCAAGCAGGATCGAATACGTCCAGATGGCATCATCAAGCTCGGTGTCCATCTGGAGAGTATGGTCGTTATCAAACGTATATCCTCCCGATGACGGGAAATTGATAATGAACGATGCTGACGCCCGGGTAACACCCGATACAAGGTCCCCACTCGGGCTGATGGCGATGTTCCCGACCGAGATTGCTGATGTGATGCACACCAGACAGATGATCCCACAAAGGATTCCCGTGAACTGTAATGACCTGCTCATTTTTTCTCACTCGAATAATGGTTCGATGTCCTCATCAATGCTGAGTGGCTTTCTGTCCTTTGACCGTTCTACCTCTTCTTTTGTCTCCCTGGCAACCGAGAGGAGCTCCCGGATACGGGGAGCGCTCCCGATGGTAGAGAGAAGGACGACGGTGGCAACATAGCTGCTGGTAACAGGGTAGTCTCCGCCCCTCACTTCCACACCGGCGATGTTTTCCTCGACCCAGCTCTTGGCCTTCTCGATTCCCTTCCGGTCAAGCTCATCGGGTGGACCTGCCACGAGAACAAGTGCCCGTTCCGCGGTCGAAAAATCGCAGGGGAGGGTGAGCCTTCCGAGCATCGCTCTCCGGGTCAGGGATATGATCTTCGCCGTCCGGTCCTCACCGAGGAGGACTTCCTCTGCCGCTTCCCGTTTCCTGATCGATCCCTTTATGCCGTCGAGAATGCCGGAGACCGATTTCCGGGACCTGGTGCCGGCAACCGAAGCAATGGCATATCCCACGGTGCTGATTCCCCCGCCCCGGAGTGTATTGATGATCTCACTCGAATCGACTACCATTTCGCCGACACCCGCTTTTCCGACCTCTCCTGCCCGGAAGAGGACCCCGAACCTGCGGACGATCTCATCGTTCAGGCGCGAGAATGCACTCTTGATGCTCTCACCCTCGTTTTTCCAGGCACTGTTGTCGAAAATGAAGGTGTTATCGGCTTCCTTGATCAGGGTGGCAAGGCTCCGGGCAGCGTTCAGGGAATAGAGTCTGCCTTCTTCGGGTGCGGGGAGAATTCCCAGGACATAGACCGGTTCATGGTAAACCTTCTTGAGCTGGCGGACCAGTACCGGGGTGCCCCCCGATCCTGTTCCTCCACCCAGGCCGGTAACAATCATGAAGGCGTCAACATCATGGGTACCCCGGCGGTCGATGGCACTGATGACGGTGTCGGCCTCGTCCATGGTGATCTTTGCCCCGGCGGCATTATCCGTACCCACGCCGTGTCCCTTCACTACAGTCTGGCCGATGAGGATCCGGTCCCTGAGATCGATATGTTTGAGTCCCATCAGGTCTGTTCTGGCAGTATTGACCGCAATACCCCGGAAACTGCCTCTGGCGAGCTTCTTGTCCTGTTCAATGAACATATCGACAATTTTTCCTCCCGCCTGACCAAACCCGATGAAAAATATCCTCATGGAGACAAAACACCAACCAGCAGCAATTTTCCTGCGACTATTTAAAGTATTCAGATAATACGTTGCTTCCGGAAGTTCAAAAACTTTCTTATGGCGTCAATGACCAGAAAGGCCTTATAATCGCCGTACAGGTTTTTTCCGGAGGCTTTTTTATCCCTCTTTTCAAATGAGTACCGAGAATTCTCTGATGAAGGTATGCATCGTTGGGGGCGGACTTGCCGGTCTGGCAGCAGCTCTGCGGCTCAAATCCCGGCACGAGGTTGAGATCTACGAAAAAAAAGAACACCTCGGCGGCTGTCTCTCTTCTCACCGGATACATGATTACTGGATTGAACAGTACTACCACCACTGCTTCTCGGAAGACCGGCAGCTGTTCTCCCTCCTCTCCGGGCTCGGGATAGCCGACCGGCTTGAATGGCTCGAGGGAACCACGGGATACTTTGCAGACGGGATGCTCTATCCCCTCAATACCCCGGCAGAGATCCTCCGCTACCCGCTCCTCTCCCTCAAGGACAAGGCAAAGCTCGCCCTCCTCACCATCAGGTCAAAACGAATGGACCCTGAAACCCTCGACACCGTCACCGCTGAGGAATTCATCATCCGGGAACTTGGAATGAGGACCTATGAATCATTCTTTGAACCCCTCATGCGGAGCAAATTCGGTGAGCGCCGGAACCACATCTCGGCAGCCTGGCTGATCGGGAGGATTGCCATCCGCTCCAACCGGGGCCTCTCGGGAGAACGGCTGGGGTATCTCAGGGGGGGGTTCCAGGTGCTCGTGGATGCTCTCTCTGATGCAGTTGGAAGGGACTGCACCATACGGCTCCATGACCCGGTAACCCGGATTACGCGGGAAAGCGGTGAATGGCGGGTGAACGGACAGCGCTATGACGCCATCATCTCCACCATCCCACCCCAGGCACTCAGCCATGCTGGCGGACCGGACCTTTCCCCGCTCCCCTACCAGGGAGCTGCCTGCCTCGCCCTGGGGCTCGATGAGCAGGTCACAGACGGCATCTACTGGCTGAACATGAAGAACCCCGGCCCCTATGGAGCGGTCGTCACGCATACCAACTTCGTGCCCGCCGAACGCTATGGTGAGCATATCGTCTACCTCGCCTCCTATTTCACCGGAGATCTGCCTGTCCGTGCAGATACCGTGATGCGGGACCACTTCTGCAGAACCTTCGGAGTCCCTGAATCATCTATCCACTGGGAACGGATGGCTGTGGAACCCCTCGCCGGGCCTGTGTTCACAACAGGATACCGGAAGATGATTCCCGCCTACCAGTCCAAAGGTTTCTACTGGGCCGGGATGTTCTCGCCCTCCAACTACCCGGAACGGAGCATGGAGGGGTCGATCGCCGCCGGGTATGCAGCTGCCGGCGAGCTTGAGCGGACCGGGGGAGAACCGTGAACGATATCGGGGTGAGCGTGGTGATACCTGTCTTCAATGACCGGGAGGCGCTCGAGACGGCCATCCCCCGTTCAGTCGCCGTACTCGAAGAGATCGGAGAACGGTTCGAGATCATCATTGCCGAAGATGGAAGCACTGACGGCAGTGCAGAGTTCGTCCGTGCATATTCCGGGAAAGATCCCCGGGTGAGGCTTCTCCACTCCGATAAACGGCTCGGGCGGGGAAAGGCGCTGAACCGGGCATTCCGGGAGGCACACGAACCGGTGGTCTGCTACTACGACGTCGACCTTGCCACCGACCTCAGGCACCTCCGGACACTGATTTCTGCCATCCAGGACGGGTATGATATCTCGACCGGGTCCCGGCTCCTCCCTGAGAGCAGGATCATCCGGAGCGGGGGCAGGGAAATCGCCAGCCGCGGATATAACTTTCTTGTGCGGAGCATCCTCCGGAGCAGGCTTCACGATCACCAGTGCGGATTCAAGGGATTCAACCGGGAACGGCTCCTGGCTCTCATTCCGTCGATAAAAGACACCCACTGGTTCTGGGACACCGAGGTACTGGTCCGCGCCGGGCGGGCCGGGTACCGGATCATGGAGTTTCCGGTGGTCTGGAACCAGGGGGCAAAGACGACCGTGAAGAGAAGCGACATCTGGGACATGGGAAGAGCGATCCTGGGGCTCTGGTGGCAGCTGCATGTATCGGAAGATTAGCGCGATCTTCATCTCAACCTTCATTGCGCTGGGGATCATCGCCTTCATGCTCCTCCGGGTCAGGGATGACCTGGTCATCGCTCTTGAGCATGTGGTGTGGGGATATCTCCTCCTCGCAACCGTGGTCTGCATCGCTGCATGGCTGCTGCGCGGGCTCCGGTACAAGGTCATCCTCTCAGGGGTGGGGGTTTCGTGCGGGCTCCTCTTCTCCACTGGCTGCATCTTCGTGAGCCAGACCGCCAATCTCATCGTACCCGCCCGGCTCGGTGATCTCGTGCGGGTGTTCATCCTCAGGCACGAGTACGGGTCCAGCATCTCCCAGGGCATCTCCTCCCTGGTCGTGGAGCGGGTATTCGATATTGTGATGGTCGCCCTCCTCGGTGCCGTCTCCCTGCTCTTCGTCTTCAACGTGCCGGACTGGTTCTATATCATCATTCTCCTCCCCCTTGCACTCGGTGCGGCCTTCTTCGTCTTCCTGATCTTTTCAGGGAGACTGGTGTCCGGGAACCGGTATGTCAGAATCCTCCTCTCCCTCCTCGACCAGATCCGGGCAGTCTCGCTCTCTCTGCCTTCGGTGACTTCTATTTCCCTGCAGTCCATCGTGATCTGGATACTTGATATTGTGGTCTGTCTCTTTGTGGCCATGATGTTCCAGCAGCCCATCCCCATCGCCGTGATCGTCCTCGCTATCGTTATCGGGAACCTGGTCAAGGCAATACCGCTTACACCTGGCGGGGTCGGCACCTACGAGCTTGCCGTGGCCCTGACCTTCACCGCCGCCGGAGTCGATCCTGCTGTTGCGACCCTCATCGCTGTCATCGACCATCTCCTCAAGAACCTGGTCACGCTCGGCGGAGGGATCGTCTCCATCTACTTCTTCGGCGACTGGGTCATCGACACCATCCGTTCCGCCTTCAGGAAGGAGATGTACGGGGGTGACGGGGCTGGAGACTGAACTCCAGATCCTCTCTGTGCTCGGCTGGCTGGCCCTCCTCGTCTTTCTCCAGCTCTCGGTCTGGCCCGCGCTCCGCCCGGCACTCCGGGAATTTTCCTATCCGGTCTCGTTCCCCGTCTCCCTGCTCACTTTCACCCTCATCTCCTGGTACTGCGGGCTCCTCCACCTCCCTCTCCAGGCAGCCCTTGTGCCGTTCATCATCCTCTTCGGGCTCTTCCTGTACAAACGGCAGTACACCCGGAACTCTTTCGCCGGCCAGTGGCGGTGGATACTGGTCTTTTTGATCTTCTTCCTCTTCATGCTCGAGCTCCGGTTCGTCAACCCGAGCATATCCTACGCCGAGAAGTTCATGGATCACGCAATGCTCGCCTCGGTCATGAGGGTCCCTGTGGTCCCGCCGCTCGACCCCTGGTTTGCCGGAGGGTTCCTCAACGTCTACTACTACCTCGGGTACTGGATGTTCGGTGCACTCGGGGTCGTGAGCACCATCCCCTCCCCCGTGGTGTTCAACCTCGCCCTCCCCACCGTACTCGCGAATGCTGCAGTCTTGATGTATGCCCTCGCCCACCTGCTCACCGGGCGTATGCGGTGGCTCCCCCTCCTGACCCTGCTCGTCGTGAACCCCTCTTTTATCTGGAACCTGCTCCAGGGCAAGGCGCTGGGATCGGTCCTCTGGGACAGCACCAGGACCGTTCCCAATGCCATCAATGAGTACCCGATCTTCTCCTTCGTATGGGGGGATCTCCATGCCCACGTGATCTCCATCTTCAACCAGGTGTTCCTGATCTTCATCCTCGTCTATGCCCTGCTGCAGTGGAAGGATTCCGGGAGAGAGAGACGCCTGGTCCTGATCGTGCTTGCCGCTCTCTCCCTCGGTTCCATGCCGCTCATCAACACCTGGGACGTGATCCTCTATGCCCCGGTGACGGTGGTATTCGGCCTCCTGATCTGGTACCAGGGCAGGTCCCCCGCCGACCCTGCTCCGGAAGGGAGTGGCGGCATCCTGGGGCGGTTCCCTATACCGGACAGGGAAGAGGATGGGGAGAAAAGCGGTCTGCTCCTGAGGGACTGGAGTTTCCTCGTCTTTGTCCCGCTCATTTCGGTCCTGCTCTACCTCCCCTTCTACCTGCAGATGAACACCCGGGGAATCCAGGGGGTCGGCCTCGTCCATACTCCCACGCCGGTCTCCGCCTTTCTTCTGGTTCACGGGATCTTTATCGCCCTGTTCCTCATCGTCCTGCATCGGGAGATCGTAAAGCGCCCGTACCTGCTCATTACCCCGGTGCCGTTCGCGCTGGCGGGGTATGCATCAGCCGGGATTGCCGCTCTTCCGCTGGTATACTTCCTGACAAAGAAAAAGCGGGATCCCGCTGATCTGCTGGCCATCTTCGGGCTTCTGGTCGTCATCCTCTGCGAGTTCCTGTACCTGAAGGACAACATGGGGGAGACCTACTACCGGATGAATACTGTCTTCAAATTCTATCTCCCGGCCTGGCTCCTGATGGGTGCCTCGGGATTCTCCATGGCCGCAACCCTGCTCACCCCTGTGCAATCCCGTCTGGCACTCCCTCCGCACCTGCAGCGGGCGGTCCTGATCGTTGCCGTCATGCTCTTCCTCCTCACACCCCTCACCGTCACCTTCGACTACCAGTACCGCGATAACACCCTCGATGGCCTGGCATACCTTTCCTCCGCCCACCCGGGAGATGCGGAAGCGGTTGCCTATCTCCGCTCGCTCGATGGCATATCCGGGATCGTGGAAGCCGAAGGGGGTGATTACACCTACTACTCGCGCATCTCCTCGTTCACCGGAATTCCGGCCATTATCGGGATGCCCTTCCACGAGTACATGTGGCGCGCTGACGGATGGTTCGGGGAGCGGACGAACGATATCAGGCTCATCTACGAAGATCCGGAACAGACGCGTGCCCTGATGGCGAAATACAACGCAACACTCCTCTATGTCGGGGATGCGGAGAGGGAACGGTATACGGTGCGGGTGGAGGAAGCGGGCCTCCCCCTCATTTATAACCATTCAGGGGTACAGATCTACCAGATCTCCGACTGAAATCTCGTGTACAGGGCCGGGTCACAAACCTTTATTTCCGTTCCTGTCGAATTGATATGGCTACATCGTCGTTACTGACTGATGAGTGATGAGGGAGACTACGCTACTCCTGAATGAGGTGAGTTATGGCTAAGACGTACATGAAATTCGAGGTTTCTGAAGAGATTCAGAATAAAGCGCTCGAGGCTCTTGAGATTGCCAGGGACACCGGCAAGATCAAGAAGGGTGCAAACGAGGCGACGAAAGCAATCGAGAGGAGTCTCGCTGCACTGGTTCTCATTGGCGGAGATGTGGAGCCGGAAGAGATTGTGATGCATCTGGGCCCACTCTGCGAAGAGAAGAAAATCCCCTACCTGTTTATCAACAAACAGAATGATATCGGGGCCGCGAGCGGGCTCGAAGTCGGATCCACTGCTGCTGCAATTGTCAAGCCCGGCAAGGCAAAGGATCTCATCGACGAGATCGCCAAGCAAATCAGTGATATGAGAGCGTGAGAGGACCATGGCCAACGAAGGTACTCCCGCTGAAGTGATTGAGGTGATCGGCTCCACCGGGATGCATGGGGAAGCGATGCAGGTGAAGTGCCGGATCCTCGATGGGCCCAACAAGGGGCGTATCATCACCCGGAACACGGTGGGTCCCATCCGTGAAGGGGACGTCCTGATGCTCCTTGAGACCGAGCGTGAGGCAAAGAAGCTCTCGAGGCGGTGAAAGAGATGGTAGAGCGGAAGAACTGTAGTTTCTGCGGGGAGGCGATCGAACCGGGCACCGGGAAGCTCTTCGTGCGGAAAGACGGCTCCATCTTCTATTTCTGCAGCTCCAAGTGCGAGAACAACTTCCGGCTCGGTCGCGCACCCCGGCGGGTTCCCTGGACAAAGGCAGGCCGGAAGGCGATGGGAAAGGAGTAAGGTGTTATGGACCAGACCTTCGTAATGATCAAGCCCGACGGAGTTGCCCGCGGGCTGATCGGAGACGTCATTGCACGCCTTGAACGAAAAGGTCTGCAGCTGGTCGCTGCCCGGCTTGAGAGGCTCCCGGAAAAACGGGTGATGGAACAGTACCGTGAGCACCTTGAAAAGCCCTTCTTCCCCTCGCTGCGGCACTATATCACCAGCGGGCCCTGTTTCCTGATGGTCTGGGAGGGGAGGAACGTGGTACCGGTGGTCAGGACCCTGGTCGGGGCCACCAACCCTGCCGAGGCGGCTCCGGGAACCATCCGGGGAGACTTCGCCATGGATATCGGGAGGAACGTGGTACATGCCTCCGATTCACCGGAAAGCGCCCGGCGGGAGATCGGTATCCACTTCTCACCCGACGAGCTCTGCTCGTACAAGCGGGCCGACGAGACTTTCCTGTACGAGTGATCCTGCAGCAGACAGGAAAGATTCTTTTTTATCCCGGTCTCATCACCCTGTATGACAGGGGATGTGGTCACGTTTGCCCTTCTCTCCCTCTCCTCGATCATCATTATCGTCAATCCCCTGGGAGCGACCCTTACCTACGTGACCCTGACCCCGGGGATGACTCCTCAGGCCCGACGGGTTGTGGCAAAGGAGTCCTGCCGGTATGCTCTCCTCACCCTGATTGTCTTTGCCCTGGTCGGCGGACTCATACTCCAGCTCTTCGGGATCACCATCGATGCCTTCCGTATCGGCGGGGGAATCCTCCTCTTCGTGATCGGAATGGAGATGGTGTATGCCCGGACCTCCCGCACCAAGCTGACGGCGACGGAGAAGTACGAGAGCATAGAGGCCGAGGATATCTCGGTAACCCCACTGGCCATCCCCATGATCGCCGGGCCGGGGGCGATCACCACTACCATCGTGCTCATGAGCGAGGCGACGGGTTCAATCCCCGGCATGGCGATGATCCTCGTATCGATCCTGGTCGCCATCCTCCTCACCTACCTGATGATGGTCCGCTCGGAATCGATCGTGTCCAGGGTCGGCCAGAAGGAATTCCGGGCCATCAACCGGCTGATGGGAATGCTGCTGATCGCCATCGCCGTCCAGTTCGTCATCAACGGTCTCGTCTCGGCCTTCCCGGTCCTGTCCGGGTGATCAGGTATGCCGAAAAGCTCACATAACCCCCGCTCCAATTCCTCCTGATGAAGATCTTCGGAGCGCAGATAGGGAGCATCTGGGAAGATCCTGCAGCAACCCTGAGAAAGGCGGAGCCGTTCATCAGAGAGGGTGCCGACCAGGGAGGGTCCCTCATCTGCTTCCCCGAACAGTTCGCCACCGGCTGGGATCCGGCATCGCGAATGCACGTCCAGGACCGATCCGGCCCCGTCGTCTCCACCCTCCGGGATCTTGCACGGGAATACGGCATCGCCATCCTCGGGTCGTTCCGGGAAGCATCCGGAACGGGACCGCGGAATGTATGCATCGTGGTCGACAGGAACGGGGATGAGCTTGCCTCCTATGCGAAGTGCCACCTCTTCACCCCGGGCCATGAAGACGAATACTATGTACCCGGTTACTCTACCGGCATATTCCCCCTTGGGGGGATGTCATTCGGCATCGCCATCTGCTATGACCTCAGGTTCTCCGAGCTCTTCTCTGCCTATGCCCGGAAGGGAGTTCATGCCATGATCGTCCCTGCTGCCTGGCCCGCATCCCGGATCGGGCACTGGGAGCTCTTCATCCGGGCCCGGGCCCTCGAGCACCAGATGTACGTTATCGGGGTCAATACCGCCGGAACCACACCGGTCGATTCCTACAACGGACACTCCCTTGCATCCGATCCCTCGGGGATGGTCATCGCAGAAGCAGGTTCCGGTGAAACCGCATTTCCCGTTTCCCTGGATCGCGATACCGTTGATCAGATCAGGGAGGCGTTCCCGGTAGCCCGGGACCGGAACCCGCACATGTATACCCGCCTCCATGGGGCCGGAAGCGGGGAATAAGTCCTTATCCCCGGGTTACCACCGGTCGGATCCCTCGCGTATATGAGGAATGAGCACCCAAGCTGTAGGCATGTATCGCCTCACCTGCGTGAACTGTGGCGAATCGTACAGGCCTGACGAGATCATCTATACCTGCCGGAGCTGCGGTCATCTCCTTGCAGTCGAGTACGATCTGGATTCCATCACCGTGCAGCGTGAGGTATGGAACCGCCGGCCGCTCTCGGTCTGGCGGTACCGCGAACTGCTCCCGGTGACCATTCCCCCGGTCACCCTCCAGGAAGGGGGGACCCCGCTCTATCACCTGGAGCGGATCGGGAAGGAGATCGGGCTTCCCCACCTTTATGCGAAGCACGAGGGTATGAACCCCACCGGATCGTTTAAGGATCGGGGCATGACCGTGGGGGTGAGCATGGCCCTCCAGCTCGGAATGACCACGGTGGCGTGTGCAAGCACCGGGAATACTTCGGCAAGCCTTGCCGCCTACGCAGCAAAAGCCGGGATCCCTGCCGTGGTGCTCCTTCCGGCCGGCAAGGTAGCCCTCGGGAAGGTGGCCCAGGCCCTCATGCACGGGGCAAAGGTCATCTCCATCCGGGGAAACTTTGACCGGGCACTGGAGATGACGCAGGAGCTCTGCCTCTCCCACGGGCTCTACCTGCTGAACTCGATCAACCCGTTCCGGCTCGAGGGGCAGAAGACCATCGGATTTGAAGCGGTCGACCAGCTCGGCGGGGTCCCGGACAGGCTGGTGCTCCCTGTCGGCAATGCCGGCAATATCTCGGCGGTTCACAAAGGGCTCTCCGAACTCCTCGCCCTCGGGCTCATCGATCGCCTCCCGATGATGACCGGAATCCAGGCAGCGGGATCGAGCCCGGTGGTCCGGGCCATCCGCGAAAAACTCCCTGAAGTGGTTCCCGAGAGGAGCCCCGAGACTATTGCCACCGCGATCCGGATTGGTGCCCCGGTCAATGCGGAGAAGGCGCTCACCGCGATCAGGAAGACCGGCGGGACGGCAGAAATGGTGACCGATGAGGAGATTCTCGCGATGCAGCGGGACCTGGCGCGGAAAGAGGGCATCGGCGTGGAACCGGCTTCGGCCGCATCAGTTGCCGGTGTCCGCAAACTTTTCGAGGAAGGGGTCATCGACAGAACAGAACGGGTGGTATGCGTGGTGACCGGGCACCTCCTGAAGGACCCGGAGACGGTGATACGGCAATGCGAAGCCCCGACAGAGATCGATGCCGATCTGCAGTCGCTGCTCTCGGTCTTGCAGTCCTCCTGATCAGCGCCCCGGCGCTGGCACTCACCGCCGAGTACCGGGTCTTTCCGAACGGAACCGCGTACCAGGGTTCGGTGCAGGTGGAGAATGCGGACCGGTTTGAGTTCGCTGAAGTCGGCCTGCTCGGGGAGCGGATCCCGGTCCCGGTGACCGGAGTCTCCCTCTCCGGAGATTGCTCCTCCTGTAACTTCACCTGGAGCGACCGGTCCGTCATCACCTTTCCTGCCGGGAACTACACGGTGCGGTACACCGGCCCGATCACCCAGAACCATCTTGTAGTCGCCTTTCCCGAGCCGTACCGGGTCGTGGTGAAGATTCCGCCCGGTCTCGATGTCAGGAACCGGCTTCTCGGTGTGATCAACCCCGCCGGTGCCGTGGTATCTGAGGAGAAGGACGGGTCCCTGCTGGTGACCTGGAACTCGACCCGCTCTGCAGAACTCCGGTTCTATCCTCCGGATCGGGAGTTGTGGCTGATGTGGTTTTCGCAGTTCTGGATCATCATCGCCATCGTCCTGCTCCTGCCGTTCTTCCTGACCAGGAAGAAGAAGAGCAGATAAAAAAGAGGTTATTTTTTCAGATTGATATCAATCCCGAACTTCTCGGCGTTCCGGTCCGCGATGGCCTGGATCTTGGCGATCTCGGCATCGTTCCGTTTCGGTTTGAAGAGGTGCCGGAACCGCTTCTGCTCTTTAAGGTACTCTTCAACGGGTTTCCGGACAACCTTCTTCACCTTCGTGACCTTCCCCTCCTCCATCTCGTAGTTAACCCAGAGGCCGGTCTCGATGGCGAGCTTCCCGATGGCGATAGTCTTCTCCCCCTCAAAGCCCCATCCGGTGCAGCAGGGGGCATGGATCTGGATGTAGCAGGGCCCGGGGGTGTTGACGGCTTTCTCCACCTTCTTCTTGAGGTCCGGCGGGTAGGCGATGGATGCCGTCGCCACATAGGGTGCGCCGTGAGCAGCAAGGATGGCGGGGAGGTCCTTCTTGGGTCGTTTGTTTCCAAACGAGCACTTCCCGGCAGGGCTGGTGGTGGTGCTGGCATCGTAGGGGGTGGCTCCTGACCGCTGGATGCCGGTGTTCATGTAGGCCTCGTTATCGTAGCAGATGTAGGTGAAGTCATGGCCCCGCTCAAAGGCACCGGAGAGGCAGAGGATGCCGATATCGAAGGTCGCCCCGTCGCCTCCGAGCGCAATGACCTTCTCCTTTCTCCCCTGCTTCTTCAGGGATGCCTCAATTCCTGACGCTACAGCAGAGTTGTTCTCGAAGAGCGAATGGATCCAGGGGACGTTCCATGCCGTCTCCGGGTACGGAGTCGAGAAGACCTCCATGCAGCCGGTGGATGAGACCACGATGGTATCCTTCCCTGCCGCATCCAGGATGAGGCGTGCCGCCATCGCCGCTGCACAGCCCCCGCACGCACGGTGGCCGGCATCAAAGAGCACGCATGCCGCTTCATCTTCCCTCATTTCAGCACCTCCTCGCGGAGCCCGTAGAAGATATCACCCTTTCCTGCCTCCGCACTGGCAACCACTGCCGCGATATCCTTCCTTCTCACGTCCCGCCCTCCGAGGGCAATGATGTAGTCATGCACCGGTATCTGGGAGCCGTAGAGGGCATCCCGTATCTCGAGGGCCACCGCACCCTTTGACCCGAGGGAGATATTCTTGTCAAGCACCGCAACGGTACTCACCCCGGAGAGGGCTTTCTGCACTTCCTTCACCGGGAAGGGGCGGAATGCCCGGAGTTTGAGCAGTCCGACCTTCTTTCCGTCGTTGCGCATCTCGTCCACCGCATCCTTGACCGTCCCGCAGATCGAACCCATGGCCACGATTGCGCAGTCGGCATCTTCCAGCCGATACTCTTCAACCAGCCCGCTGTAGTCGCGGCCGAACATCTCGGAGAATACCCGTCCTGCCTCCGGGAGGACGCTCCGTGCCTGATTCATGGCCTGGTCGATGGCGTACCGGAACTCCATGTAGTAATCCGGCGAGGCGAACAGCCCGAAACTGATGGGGTCGTCGGCATCGAGCCGGTGGTACGGCTTGAACGCCGGCACGTAGCTGTCAGCCTGCTCCTGGGTGATCATGTCCACCGGTTCGTAGGTATGGGAGAGAATGAATCCGTCGAAGCAGACAAACGAGGGCAGGAGTACCCGGTGATCCTCGGAGACCCGGTAGGCGATATAGTGGAGGTCGGTGGCTTCCTGGTTGTCCTCTGCATAGAGTTGCATCCACCCTGAGTCGCGGAGGGATACCGAGTCCTGATGGTCGTTCCAGATCGAGAGCGGTGCACCCAGCGCCCGGTTCACGATGGTCATCACCACCGGGAGACGCATGCCCGCACAGTTAAAGCAGACCTCGAACATCAGGGCAAGACCCTGGGAGGTGGTAGCCGAGTAGACACGGGAGCCCGCCGCACTGGCTCCGAGGCAGGCGGAAAGAGCTGAAAATTCGCTCTCAACGGTGATGTACTCGGCGTCGATCGTGCAGTTGGCGACCATCTCGGCGAGAGCTTCCACTATGTGCGTCTGGGGGGTGATAGGATAGGCTGCGATGACCTGAGGGCGGCACAGGCCGACCGATTCGGCCACCGCATGGGAACCTTCCATGATTTCGAGCATGTTACTTCTCCTCCTTCTTCATCTCGATGGCCTCTGCCGGGCACTCCTCTGCACAGAGCCCGCAGCCCTTGCAGTAGTCATAGTCGGGAACCGGCAGTCCTTCCTCATTCACCCCGATACACCCTTCAGGGCAGATGATGCTGCACATCCCGCACTTCGTGCATTTCTCATCGATGAATTCGGGGCGGAACACCCGCCAGCTGCCAGTCCTGTTATCCCGTGACTTCCCGGGGCGTGCCGTGCATCCCAGTCCGAGGGCCATGATCAGGACGCCTCCTTCACGAACCGGTATGCCTCTTTTGCTGCGGCAATGTTCTTCTCGGCAAGCTCTCCCTTGAACCGTCTCCTGACCGCATCCTCGAGCGCCTCGAGCTTGATCTCCCCGCTTGCTGCGGCAAACGCCCCCATGAGCGTGGTATTGGTGATAGGCATACCCAGCGTTTTCAGTGCAATCGATGTGGCATCGATGGTGATGACCTTCACCCCTTTGGGGAAGGGGTAGGTGAGAGCCTTCTCGGTGTTGATAATCGCGATTCCTCCCTCTTTCAATCCCTGGAACACATTGACATCCCTGATGAGGGTGCTGTCCTGGACAATGATGTAGTCGGGTTCATAGATCTGGCTCCGAAGCCGGATCTTCTGGTTGTCGAACCGTACAAATGCCTGAACCGGTGCCCCCCGACGTTCAACGCCGAAGGCCGGGAAGGCCTGGGCGAACATCCCGCCCTCAAAGGCGGCAACCGCGATCAGCTCGGCGGCAGTGACCGAACCCTGACCGCCCCTACCATGGATACGAAGCTCTCTCAAGAAAATCCCTGTATAATCTTACATGATTAATAATAAAAATTTACATATTTACGCCGATGCCGAGAATTTCCTTTTTTCCGCCGAATACGTCCCGGGCAATCGCCGCCAGCCCCCGGGAAGCGCACCATTCGTCGTATACCGCAACCGGTCGATTGAGAAGGAATTCCACCTCTCCCGATATCCTGGGGGCAAGGGAACCGGCGAGCGCGACACCCGCGGTGGGTGCGAGGAGGAGGAGTGCAGCGCACTCCATGGCGGCAAACAGAGCTGCCGTCCGTAACCGTTCTTCGGGGGGAAGGGTGTGGTTCACCCCGGCCCGGAGGAATGCTCCATTGGCGGTGATCTCCCGCGCATCAATAGACCTGATGGCCTCAACATCGAGCGCCCCGTGTTCAAGGCCGGGTGCAAAAATGCAGGCATCGAGAGCGCCGATGATCTCCCCCCCCTGCACCAGCAGGGTAACGGTATTTGACGAAGCGTCCGAAACCACAAAATCGTTCCCGAGGTCCGCATGGACGCGGTAGGCTATGCCGATCTTCTCCGGGCTTGCCTGGTGCGAGTAGGCCTTGAACCTGATATCGGTGGGGGATCCCCGGTGGAGGCCGGGGATGACCACGGCAGGAAGTCCGCTCTGCCGGATCTGGTCAAAGACCCGGGTCCCGCCGCCAATGTGCTTGCCGGCCCCCTCGCGGCTGACCACCCCCCGGCCTTCCACGTCACGAATGGCCGTGATCCGGGTGATCCCGTCTCCCATGGAGTAGGTCAGGGCTATCCCCTCGATCTCGTCAAGCGGACAGATCCGCGAGAGCGACTGCCACCGGAACTCCCGGGCATCCTCCCTCGTTATTTTAAAGCAGGACTCCCCTGAGGAAAACCGGATCGAGGTCGTGCCATGGTCAATGCCGATAAACATTTCCGGTACTCCCTTGGCATGCTGGTGGTTTTATCATTGTGATCGCTTCCGTCCCGAACATTAACTATGATCCCGGGGACCAGCGAAGGGCAAGCTCCATCAGGGCAATGAGGACAACTCCTGCCGCGCCAAAGATCCAGACACCGGCCACCGTCCCCCCGGCACCGGCAATCTGGTCGTATACCGTCCGCGTCGACCCGAGCATGAGTCCGGTGAGGAAGGCCAGCGACTGGGTATGGTACCTGCGGAGCATGAGTTTCAGGATGCGGCTCAGGGAAAGGAGTCCTGAGGCCCCGCCGGTCATATACACGATGAGCGGAACGAGGTCAAAGCCGGCAAGGGCAGCGAGGAGGAACTCGTACTGGTTCATGAGCAGGGTGATGTACGCCCCTGAAATACCCGGGAGGATCATGGCACACAGCGCGATGAATCCGGTGATGAAGAGCACCGGAAGCGAGTGCCCGAGAGCGGACTGGTCCAGCCCACCGATACCGTATCCCACGGCGAGCCCGAGCCCAATCCAGACCGCCGCAACAACGGCATCTGCCTGCTCGATGCGGTAGTAGATGAGCACGGACGAAGCGATGATCAGGCCGAAAAAGAAGGCGTAGGTCTCAGCGGGAGAGGTCTGCAGAATAACGAGGATGATCCGCGACATGGTCAGCAATCCCAGGCCGATCCCTGCCAGGAGGACCCCGAGAAACACCGGGTCCATGCGGTTGACCGCCTCGGATGCCTCTTCCCTTCTGCCGCGGAGGAGCGCGGTGACCGGAACCGCACTGATACTGCCGATCGCAGAGATCAGGCGCTCGTAAATCCCTGTTATCAGGGCGATGGTGCCCCCCGAGACCCCCGGAATGATATCGCACATTCCCATGAGCACCCCTTTGAGAAAGATCAGGCCTCCCTGCGGGGCATCGATTCTGGAAACCACACCCTTAGTATGACGAAGAGAGATTTTAAGGATTGAGCACACAGTACCAGGAGAAGAGCATGAAGGCGGTCGTCACCGGTGGTGCGGGGTTTATCGGATCGCACCTTGTGGATGCCCTGGTCGCACAGGGCGATGCGGTCACCGTCATCGATAACCTCTCAACCGGAGAGCTCCGCCATATCGCAGTGCATGTCGGTTCCGGGGCGGTGAGGTTCGTGAGAGGGGATCTCCTCCTCGACGGCTGGCAGGATGCGTTCAGGGGGGCCGATCGCATTTACCACATCGCCGCGGATCCTGATGTCCGGGCGAGCGCCGGCAGTCCGGCGCAGGTGTATGCCCAGAATGTCACGGCAACGGTCAGGGTGCTCGAAGCCATGCGTGAAGCCGGGACGAGCGAGATCGTGTTCACTTCGACCTCGACAGTGTATGGTGAGGCGGACGTCATCCCGACACCGGAGGAGTATCCCGGGATGGAGCCCATCTCTATCTACGGAGGCACGAAACTCGCCTGCGAAGCGATGATCTCCAGCTATGCCCACACCTACGGGTGGCGATCCTGGGTGTTCCGGTTTGCCAACATCATTGGCGAGCGGAGCAACCACGGCGTGATATGGGATTTTATCCATAAACTCCGGGCAAATCCCGGGGAGATGGAGATCCTCGGGGATGGAAAACAGGCAAAGTCCTACTTTTCGGTATCGGCCTGCGTGGACGCCGTGCTGTACGCCGTATCGCATTCCGATGAGCCGTTCGCCTGTTTCAACATCGGATCAGAAGACTGGATCGATGTGACCTCAATCGCACATATCGTGACTAAAGAGATGGGACTCTCCGGTGTTTCTTTCCGGTATACCGGCGGTGATCGCGGCTGGGTGGGAGACGTTCCCCGGATGCTCCTCTCGGTGGAGAGGCTCAAGGCGCTCGGCTGGAGGCCGGAAACGACTTCCGAAGCATCTGTCAGGGAGGCCGCACGGGCCCTGATCAGGGAGACCGGCAGTCATCCCTGATGGGGAGACGGTGATAGCAGGGATCACATGGAGAAGAAATACCTGGTAATTCTTGGCGATGGTATGGCTGATGAACCTCTTGCCGAGCTGGGCGGAAAGACCCCGCTCGAGTACGCTCATACGCCACACATGGACCGCATCGCCCGTGAAGGCTGTATGGGGATGGTACAGACCGTACCGGAAGGGTTTGAAGCCGGAAGCGATATCGCCAACCTCGGCCTGCTCGGCTACGATCCCCGCACCTGCTACACCGGGAGGGGGCCGCTTGAGGCGGCGAGTATGCAGATTGAACTCGGCCCGTCCGATATCGCATACCGATGCAACCTGGTCACGCTCCGTGACGGGGTGATGGCCGACTTCTCTGCCGGACATATATCCAGTGCCGAGGGAAGAGAGCTCCTCTCATCGCTTAAAAATGCCGTGCCCTCCGTATCCTTTTACCCCGGGATCAGCTACCGGAACCTTCTCGTCCTCCACGGGGGTTCGGGTTCGGTCACCCTGCCGCCCCATGATATCGTGGGCAGGGAGATCGTCTCGTTCCTCCCCCGGGGCGGCGATGGTACTGCGCTGATCTCCTGCATGGAGAAGAGCAGGGAGGTCTTCTCCGGCCACCCGGTAAACCGGACCAGGATCGCAGCCGGAAAACCCCCGGCCACCCAGGTCTGGCCGTGGAGCGGCGGAAAGACCCCGTCACTTCCCCCGTTCAGGGAGAAGTTCGGGAAATCGGGCGGCGTCATCTCCGCCGTCGACCTGCTCCAGGGAATTGCCCGGTGTGCAAAGATGGAGGTGATCACGGTCCCTGGCGCGACGGGATACCTTGACACCGACTACCAGGCAAAAGCCCGGTACGCGCTTTCGGCGCTCGGGCACCTGGACTTCCTCTACCTGCATGTCGAGGCGCCGGACGAGGCAGGTCACCTCGGAGATGCCCGGGAGAAGGTGCTGGCCATCGAACGGGTCGATGCGATGATCGGGACCATCATGCAGGACTTTTCCGGGATTGTCGCGGTGCTCCCTGATCACCCGACTCCGATCCGGCTGAAGACGCATACCGCCGATCCGGTTCCGTTTGCCGTGTACGGAAAAGGACGCGATGAGACCCGTGCGTTCTCCGAGCGTGAAGGAGCCAGGGGAAGGTGCGGGACCATCCGCGCCACCGGACTCCTCCCACTCCTCTTTTCCTGAAGATCTCCCCATCATAAACCATATCAGAGCGGGTGCCAAACTATGATCGCATGGGCACCCGGAAGAATCTCACCATCGGGGTTACGGTAAACCTTGAGCACTATGAGAACCTGCGTCTCGAAGTGAGCGGTGAGGTGGATTCCCCGGCCGATGCCGAAGAGCTGGCCGGGTTCCTCGATGATATCCTCGGGAGATTCGGAAGGGGTGACCCGGCGACCACCGAGCGGGTGGATTCGTACCGGAAACGGGTATTCCCGGTCCATGAACCGGTTCCGGCCGTTCCGGGTGAAAGCGGCGGGGGGGCCAGCGTACCTCCGGAGGATACCGGAGGCGGGCTTCCAGTGCCGGAGGAGAAACCGGAGGCGGTCCCCCCGGTCCCGCCGGTTGCTGTGACACCGCCGGTCCCTGCACAGAACGCTGATGCCGGCAGTACCCTGACATGTGAAGTCTGCGGCGGCACGGTGACCCCGGCAGAACAGAAGATGAGCCGGCTCTTCACGAGCAAGACGCTCTGCCGGGCATGTCTCAAAAAGCTGTGAACGGGTGGTGAACATCATGAAGAAGAATCTCCTTATGTGGGACGAGACCCTGTTCCGGGACCCTGAGGTCTTTGAGATCGACTATGTCCCTGAGCAGTTTAACCACCGTGAGACCCAGATGCGGGAACTCGCGTTCCAGATCCAGCCGGGGCTCCGTGGAGGGCGGCCTCTCAACAGCATCTGCCGCGGCCTTCCCGGCACCGGGAAGACCACCAGCGTCAGGAAACTCTTTTCCGAGATCGAGGAGACCACCAGGAAACTGATCCCCATTTACATCAACTGCCAGATCGATAACACCAAGTTTGCCATATTCTCCCAGATCTACCGGAAACTCTCCGGCCACCTCCCCCCGGCATCCGGAACCTCCTTCAAGCAAGTCTTTGACGCCATTGCCCGCCTCCTCCAGAAGGAAGAGACCGTGCTGGTCATCTGCCTCGATGACGCCAACTACCTCCTCTACGAGAACGAGATGAACCGGGTCCTCTACTCACTCCTCAGATCCCACGAGGCGTATCCCGGCACCCGGATCGGGGTCATCGTGATCATCAGCGACATGGACGTAGACCTTTCACGTGCAGTCGACGCACGGGTTTCATCGGTCTTCCGGCCGTCCGAGATTTACTTCCCCCCGTACAGCGGTGAAGAGGTCCGCCACATCATGCAGGAGCGGGTGATGCAGGGGCTGTACCCGGGCTGCCTGCCAGAGGAAATGTTTGACCTCATCGTGGAGCAGACCCAGAAATCAGGGGATCTCAGGGTGGGGATCGACCTGGTCAAGCGGGCGGCGTTAAATGCCGAGCGCAGGGCCAGCCGGACCATCGATCGAGAGGATATCTGCAGGGCATACGATGTCTCCAAGTACCTGCACCTCTCTTCATCGGTCAAATCGCTCAAGGAGGAGGAGAAGACCGTGCTCCTCTCCATGGCCGAGCAGAGCATGAAAGATATCGAGATGAACGCCGGGGAAGTCTATAAAGCGGTCAAGGAGACCCTGCCAATTGGATACACCAGGTTCTACGAGATCGTCAAGAAACTGGATGCAATGCGCCTGATAAACCTCCAGTATCGGGACGGCAAGGGGCGGACGAGGGTGATCAGCCTCAGGTACGATCCATCCAGAATTATCGAGAATCTTGGGTAAGGGTTATTTAAAAATGAATCATTTGACAAATCTTATCTCTTCATCTACCATGTTTTAATTGTAAAGGGGGTATTCCATGTGCTCAGTGTAAATGAATTAGCGCTTGAAATTTTTGAAAACCTCGCTGAATACGCCGAGGAATTCAACGCAGCCTACCATGAACTGGATAATGGCGCCCGGATCGTGGACTGCGGCGTTAGTACCCGGGGGGGGTATGCAGCAGGGAGAGCCTTTACCGAGATCTGCATGGGTGGTCTCGGTGAAGTCAATTTCCGGATGGGACAGATCAAAGAATTTCCGGTTCCTTCAATCGATGTCTTCACGGATTTTCCCGCTGTCTCCTGTCTCGGTGCCCAGAAGGCCGGATGGACAATTAAGCACAATAACTACTTTGCGATGGGAAGCGGTCCGGCACGGGCGCTCTCTCTCAAACCTAAGCACACCTACGAGGTCATCGAGTACGAAGACGACTTCGATTCTGCCGTTATTGCTCTCGAAAGCGACCACCTCCCGAACGGAGAGGTCATGGAAAAGATCGCCGAGGACTGCCAGGTTGATGTCGCTAATGTCTGTGCCGTGGTGTCCCCCACGTCCTCAATCGTCGGCTCCATCCAGGTGGCGGGACGGTGCGTCGAAACAGCGATCTACAAATTAAACGAACTCCATTTCGACACACGGAAGATCATCTCCGGGTTCGGCACGGCGCCCATTCCCCCGGTTCGGGGACCAAAGCTGGCCATGGGCGTCACCAATGATGCTACCATCTACCACGGCAGGATCATGCTGACCATGAAAGCGCCGGACATCAAGGACTACCTGGAGAAGATTCCGAGCACCAAGTCCAAAGGGTACGGAAAGCCGTTCAATGAAATTTTCAAAGAAGCAGGCTACGACTTCTATAAGATCGACACCTCGCTCTTTTCCCCTGCTGAAGTGATCATCAACGAAGTCTCGGAAGGGGCCGTCTACCATACCGGGATGATCAACCCCGAAGTCACCCTGAAGTCGTTTGGCCTCCTCTGAACAATCCTCGTTCCTTTTTTCCCTGCCTATGAGCGAGCATCACACCGAAGGTGAACAGGCGGCCTGGGAACGGGAATACCACATCCGCGGGAGGAAGTACGGCAGGGCTCCACGAGACCTCCCGTCTCTTCCGCCAGGGGCACAGGTTCTCGAGGCAGGGTGCGGTAACGGAAAGACTCTTGCCGCGATGGCGTCACGGGGCTGGAATATCTTCGCCGTAGATTTCTCCCGGTCAGCGATCGGGCTCTGCAGGAGGAATCCGGTCATTAGACATGCCTGTTACGTTCTGGCAGATGCTGCAGCACTCCCGTTCAGGAATGAGACCTTTGATGTGGTATTCCTCACCCATATCACCGGACATGCACCGGAAGCGGTCAGGAATGCCATAGCCTCCGAGTCATTCAGGGTCCTCCGATCCGGCGGAAGGCTCTTTTTTGCGGGTTTTTCGACGAACGATTTCCGGGCAGGCACGGGGACCGCGGTTGAGTCGTCCACCTGGCTGAAAGGCGATGGCATTATGACACACTATTTCACCAGCGATGAGGTGGTCCTGCTCTTCTCACCGCTCATTCCGGTATCGGTTGCCGAAGAGACGTGGCCTTTGAGGATACGGGGAAGAACCCTGCAGCGGGCGGAGATCGTGGGTGAGTTCCGGCGGGAATAACCGTTCTCCTGCCGTTTGTGCGAAGTCAACAATCTTAATACCTCACCCATCGAATCCATATAGTCTTTCAGGGCTCGTGGTCTAGCTGGTTATGACGTCGCCCTTACACGGCGGAGGTCAGGAGTTCGAATCTCCTCGAGCCCATTGCTGTTTCCGGAACATACCTTCTCCGGGGAGGCCGGGTATCCTGTAACCGGACACCCTGTACCTGCTTCCATTCCCCTGATGTCAGAGCGGCTGGTGGACTGTCACAGAGCCGGGACCAGGTGCGATGTCCCGGACCACGCTCACCTCCCTGAACCCCCCCCATGAACTGATGCATCCTGGTGCGGCACCCCCCCATTTTTTGGTAAAAATTTGATGCCGTTTTATGCGTTCATCCTCCAATCCGGACAAGGTACTGGGGGGAGCGTGCAGAATGAGAGGAAACAGAGGTTTTCCTAATTCTAATAATTATCACGTATTTTTGGATAATACGCCTGATTTAAACTTAAAAATTTTAATGTTTTCTGTGGCGTCAGATCACTCAAAGGAGTCCGGAGCGGCTGACGCGTTCGAAAATATCGCGAAAAAATCCGATTTCAACCACTTAATTTATATACAAGAAAATAAAATCCATTTTTTGGTGCACCGATTCCGCGGGCGAAGCCTGCCTGAAAAAGCACTAAACAATCAAGGTGGCATCAATATTGGCAGTACTCCAGGCAAAGCAATGACGGGGCGGTTGTTCGGTACACCAATTTGAAATACTACATCCTGATAAAAAAAGTATCGGATCGCATCGGGCAGCACTGCTCCTCCGCGATCTCTTTTTCTGTTATAATTCGTCAAAACCGGAAAATTTTGAAGGATTGGCTTTATTATCCAACAAAGCCTTTTCGCACCGTTGAACCTTTTTTTCTGCCTGTTTCAGGGATTTCGATCAGGGGGCCGATCCCCCTGCCCGGGCATCTCCCTGATTCTGAGTTTATTGGGGCAATGCAGGCATCTTGAGAGGGTGCGCTCTCCCGGGTCTTTACTTTCCGACGATATCAACCACAGTGATCTCAAAGACGAGGTCCTTTCCGGCGAGCGGATGGTTCTCATCGATGGTAGTTGTCTGCTCAGTAATGTTGGAGAACCTGAGATAGCCTATGCTGCCATCAGGCCGTTTCCAGGTGTATACCGGTTCCATGCCCGGGAACGTGAGCACCCCGAGATTTTTATTCGCGGTGAGCTCTTCATTCCGTGCCCTCACTTCATCCGTCTGGGCAGGGTATACCAGTTCCTCCCGGTACGGCCCATAGGCTTTCTCCGGAATCACGGTCACGGTTTTTGTCTGGCCCGGGCTCATCCCCACCACGGCTTCATCAAAGCCTGTTATTACCTGTCCTGTTCCAACGGTGAATTCGAGCGGTGAAACATTTTTATTTGACTCGAATACCTGACCATCAGGAAACGAAACGGTGTAGTATACCCTGACTGTGTCACCGGCCTGGACAACGGGCTGCTGCTGGGATGTGCACCCCGAAAGCGCGACAAAGGCACAACATACTGCTATGATGCAGGAGATCCATGGCGTCATGCTGCTCTTCTTCCGGTTCATAGTACTAACGTGGACGAGAGGATGGATATGGATTGCTCTTTTCTGCAGGAATTCGCGGGGATCCCTGTTCCCGTAAAATCTGGAAAATATCACCGGGATTTCAGAAAAATAATCCTGATTGAATTATTTTTTATATCGGAAGCCCGAACCTTTCTAGCACCAGCTGGATGTGATAGGCACCATGACCGAAGAAGGATACCGGGAAGCAGATGTCGGCGGAAAGAAGGTCAAGTGGGACCCTGAACAGCTCAGGAGAATCCGGGAGCATCCCTGCTTCTCGGAGCGGGCCTGCCATGCGTTCGGGAGGGCCCATGTTCCGGTTGCACCGAAGTGCAATATCCAGTGCAACTACTGCATCAGGGACTTTGACTGTGTGAACGAGAGCAGACCGGGGGTCGCTTCAAAGGTTCTCTCGCCTGGTGAAGCCGTGGAGCTTATCCGGAATGCGATGGAGAAGTTCCCGTACATCAAGGTCATCGGGATTGCCGGTCCGGGAGAACCCCTGGCCAATGAAGGAACGTTCGAAACGCTGCGGCGTCTCCAGGAAGAGTTCCCGAATGTCATCAAGTGCATCAGCACCAACGGCCTCCTCCTTCCGGAGAAGATCGATCTCCTGAAAAAGTACGACGTGGGAAACATCACGGTAACCCTGAACACCGTCGATCCCGAGATCGGGGCGAAAATTTACGAATTTGTTACCTATAAGGGGAAAAAATATACCGGTGTCGAAGGGGCCAGGATCCTCCTTGAAAACCAGCTCAGGGGGATCGAGATGGCCATCGAGCGGCACATGATCGTCAAGATCAACACCGTCTATATCCCGGGAATAAACGAGGACCATATACCGGAGATCGCCAAAAAAGTCGGGGAGATGGGCGTATACAACTTCAACCTGATCCCCCTGATAGCCCAGTACAAATTTGCCGATATCGCACCCCCGACACCGGAGATGAAGCGGAAAATGCAGGACGAGTGTTCAAAATATGTCAGGCAGATGCGGCACTGCCAGCGGTGCCGTTCGGATGCAATCGGGCGCCTCGGTCACGATGTCCAGTCCTGTCTCTACCAGGATTAATTCTCTTTTTCCGATACATTCGCAGAACACCCCGAATCACCATTGTTCCCTGAGCGACCCGCCAGTGCCGGAACGCAGGCATCCTTCAGAATGAGTTCTCACGCCCATGCGATTGCGACCGGTGTTCCACCTCCCCTTCATCCCGATCGCTCCGGGTCATCCTCCTTCCTTTAATTCTCTCCCGATCAGAAGGCGATGCACGAGACGAAGTCTGGGGGATAACCGAACTGCAGTGAGGGGTGGGGTGACACCTTCCTATGAACGTTCGGCGAGCAGGGAATCAAGCCGCCCGATCACCGGGACAAGCTCCGGCGGTATTCCCCCGGTCTCAGTGGTGACCGTCATTCCCTTATAGATAATCACGTAGGAGAAATAATCCGCTCCAGGGTTTTCTGCAGGGTAGGCCGGGGCAAGGGATGGAAAATCCGCACTCTCCAGGATGTTTCCAAGCTCTCCCAGGGAATCATCCGGGAGGGTGACTGTCCCTGAACCAGTGTTCCGTGAATAGACCACCTGGCCGTTCTCAAATACCACCATCTGGTCATTGAACCCGGCAATGCCACCTGTCCGCTGGTACTGGACCAGGATTCCGGGAGGCTGCGGTTTTTCACCGGTGTCAGCCGGTGGCGAGCTGCATCCTGACGAGAGGATAAGGGCGAACACGAGCACTGACACGATAACCGATGCCGGTACTCTCCGGGAAATGCAGATTGGCAACCCCATACAACAAACTCCGCTCCGGTATCCTGACCTGGTTTATTCTCATTTTGCTTGTACGGGCATATATGCCTATCCTGCGGGAAAAATGGAAAGCCAGGGGATCAGACCTGGAGAATATCCTCTTTCCCGCCCTTTGCCGCTTTCCGGGACGGGGTGATGGCCTCGATGGAGGTGATCAGGATATCCATCTTCTCGTTGTTGAATATCTCCCGGAACGCGTCCAGTTCGCCTGCTCCCATGATCATGATCCCTTTCTTCTTCATCGGCGTGCCTTTGTCGTTGAGGGGATTAATCTCGATGGCAAGTGAAGCGGAACGTGATTTTGTCTGGGGAAGCTTCAGGAGGGTAACCCCCCTGATGGAGGTCATCTTTCT
Organism: Methanolinea sp. UBA277; assembly: GCA_002499905.1. GTDB lineage: Archaea > Halobacteriota > Methanomicrobia > Methanomicrobiales > Methanospirillaceae > UBA9949. The sequence goes on along the minus strand of DANP01000016.1, from coordinate 33,085 downwards.
CTCCCAGTCCTCGCCATTCTCAAGAAATGTCCTAAGGGTCTCAATCAGTTCCATACCAGAGAATCAGCAGCTTAACATTAAAATCATGCGTGTGCGGAATGAGAGAGAGCCGGTGAACGGGAGTTACTGGAACACCGGAACCATGCATGATCACCTCCCGCGCCGGGAAGGGAATAGTGCGAGAATACATGAGAAAGTACAGGGGAACCACACATCAACAGCCGTTGCCGGGAGGAGGTGTCGGGAGTCCACTTCCTGCTGCTCACCAAAAAACACCATATGGGTTCTGCGAATCGACCGGGTGGACCCCGGTGTATGTTCAGGGGGATTATGCCTGTCCCGGATGGTATGGCCACCATTCTGGATCGCCCGGGTTTTGGATTTTTCTCTCAGCCCTCCGGGATCGTGCCGGTTTCTGACACCATGGAGACCTATTTCTTTCCCGCACACCCCACCTTACTCTGTATCCATGCATCAGTTCGCCGTACCTTCCGGGCTGTTCTCCCTCGACCTGACGCTCAGCTGCGGCCAGGTATTCCGGTGGGAGCGGCAGGGAGACTGGTGGCAGGGGATTGTGGGAAATGACGTCATCTGCATCCGCCAGAAAGGCGACCTGCTGCTGAGCGCTTCCGGGCGTGAAGAGCCCATCCGCTCCTATTTCCAGCTCGACCTCGACCTCGACGGGATTCTCCGGTCTATCGACCGCGATCCCGTTATCCATGGTGCCATCGGACGCTGCAGGGGTCTCCGTATCATCCGCCAGGATCCATGGGAATGCCTTGCCTCCTACATCATCGCCACGTATGCCAACATCCCCGGCATCAAAAAGAAAATCAGACTCCTCTCCGAATCGTTCGGCGAGCCCCTGGAGACGGAAACCGGTACGTACTACCGGTTTCCTTCACCGGAAGCGATTGCGTCATCAGACCTGTGTGATATCCGGAAATGCAGTCTTGGATACCGGTCAGAATACCTCTGTGAAACTGCGGGGGTGATTGCAGAGGAGCCCGGGTGGGCTGATCGGATAGCGGCCCTCCCCTGCGGGGAGGCCAGGAAGGAGCTCATGGCACTCAAAGGAGTCGGGCCAAAGGTTGCCGACTGTGTGCTCCTCTTTGCCTTTGCCCGGTACGAGGTCTTTCCGGTGGACGTCTGGATCGCCCGCATCATGCAGCAGTGTTATTCGCCCCCGGCATCAGCCGGCTACAACCGGATAGCCGGGGAGGGCAGGGCCCGGTTCGGGGAATATGCCGGATATGCCCAGGAATATCTCTTCTGTGACCGTCAGCACCTCACGTCCGGCAGTTCCTGAGTGAACGCGATAAGACCGGATGGAGGAAGCGGCCGGGGCTGGTGCTTTCACGCTGCTCCCTGAGGGCGGATAGGAAACGGTTGGTATTCACCACGATGGACCGCACATCCTTTCCTTGGCGGTCATGGGCTTTGGCCGCCGCTGCGGTGTCCCTATGATACGACAGCCCTGTGCCTGAATTCCGTGAGTTCATTCACCATCAGGAAAAGAAGAGAGGACGTCGAGCTCCGGGATGAGCTCATAACATCCTTTTTTTGAAAAAACCGGGATCCCGGGGGAGAACCGGGTCAGGTTCCCTCGCTCCAGCTGCGCAGGTATACGTCCTGCTCAGGGGTGAGTGAATCGATAGTGATATCGAGCGCCGCAAGCTTGGTCCGTGCGACCTCCTCATCGATGAACTCGGGGACCGCATGCACACCCGGCTCCATCTCACGCCCATGGCCGCTGATGTAGCGGGCGCAGAGCGCCTGGAGGGCAAAGCTTAAGTCCATTACTTCGACCGGGTGGCCCATTCCCTTGGGGATGGCGAGGTTCACCAGCCGACCTTCGGCAAGCACATGGATGGTCTTTCCGGAGAGTTGATAGGAGTCGATACCGTCCCTCCTGATGACCCGATCCGCATGCTCCTCGAGCCACCGGACATCGATCTCCACGTTGAAGTGGCCTGCATTGGAGAGGATCGCGCCGTTCCGCATCCGGCTGAAGTGCCGGGCGGAAATCACTCCGACATTACCGGTGGTGGTGATGAAGATCTCGCCGCAGGCTGCAGCCTCGTCCATGGTCATGACCTGGTATCCGTCCATGTAGGCCTCGAGCGCCCGGCGTGCATCCACCTCGGTGACTACGACCCGGGCCCCGAGTCCGTGCAGCTTCCGTGCAAGCCCCCGCCCGCAGAAGCCGTATCCGGCTACGACGACGCACTTCCCGGCCATCAGGATATTGGTGGTCACCATGATAGCGGTCAGCGCACTCTCTCCGGTCCCGTGCACGTTGTCAAAATACCGCTTCATAGGGGTATCATTCACGGCAATGACCGGGAAGCGGAGCTGGTCCTCCTGCGACATCGCCCGCAGCCGGTGGACACCGGTGGTAGTCTCTTCGCAGCCGCCGATAACCGAATCGATGAGTTCGGTCCTCCTGGTATGGAGGCGGAAGATCAGGTCCATCCCGTCGTCGATGACGATGTGAGGGCGGGAATCGAGAACCCGGTCGATAGCCGCATAGTATTCCTCCACGCCGGCCCCACGCTTCGCATAACAGGTCACTCCTTCGACCCGGTTCAGCGCTGCGGCAACGTCGTCCTGGGTCGAGAGAGGGTTGCATCCGGTAATGGCAACCAGAGCCCCCCCTGCTGCCAGCGTCGCTGCAAGGTTTGCCGTCTTTGCCTCAACATGCAGGGCCATGCCGATCCGGAAGCCCGCCAGGGGACGCTCCTTCTCAAAAGTCTCCCTGATCGCACCCAGCACCGGCATATACTGGCGTGCCCAGTCTATCTTCTGCATTCCCGTATCCATAGTGCACCAGTATCCGGGAAACATCATCCCGTGTGGACAGGATCGATGCCCTTCCGGTCATATCTTCAGCATAGTACTTCCTGCTTGCATCAGATAAAACCCCCCAATTTCTCCTCCGGTGCTGGAAAAGGATGATATGGTGCCGGCACCGATGGTTATTCATGGCGCTCACACGCAGGATTATCCCCTGCCTTGACCTCAAGGACGGCCGCGTAGTCAAGGGAACGCACTTCATCGATCTCCGTGATGCCGGTGACCCGGTGGAGCTTGCCCAGCGATACAATGAACAGGGTGCCGACGAGGTTGTCTTCCTCGACATCACCGCGTCGAAAGAGAACAGAGGGACGATGCTCGAGGTGATCGGGAGGGCCGCTGACCAGCTCTTCCTTCCGCTCACGGTTGGCGGGGGGATTCGCACGGCTGATGACATCCAGCAGATCCTCCGGGCAGGCGCGGATAAGGTGAGTATCAATACCAGTGCGGTGCTCGACCCCTCAATCATCAATAAAGGGGCGTCCCGGTTCGGTACACAGTGCATCGTCCTCGCAGAAGACGTCAGGAAGAACTACAGTGCAAATCCGAATGCAACACCGGTGGAGCTTCCCGACGGCTCAACGTGCTGGTATGAAGTGGTCATCTACGGCGGTAGCAAACCGACGGGAATCGATGCCGTTACGTGGGCGCAGGACGCAGAAGAGCGGGGTGCCGGTGAGATCCTGCTCACCAGCATGGAGACCGACGGGACCAAGATGGGCTTTGACATCCCCGTCACCCGCGCGATCTCAGAGGCTGTCGGGGTTCCGGTCGTTGCCAGCGGCGGGGTGGGAACACTCGAACACTTCTACGAAGGGTTTGTTTATGGAAAGGCCGACGCCTGCCTTGCAGCAAGCGTCTTTCACTATGGTCAGTATACCGTCCGGCAGGTCAAGGAGTACCTGGCGAACCGGGGTATCCCGGTAAGGCTCTGAGATCGAGCTCCATTGCTGCAACGGAGTGCTCGAGCTCAAATGCATTGAGAACGGCCGGGTGGATCTCTCCGAAGACCCCGGCTGGTTTCCCGTTCACCAGGATGTCCCCCCGCCGCCCGTCGATGAAGGAAGGGTCCTCCGATTCCCTGACCGTGAACGGAAGGGCAAGTTCCCGGCAGATGGCATCTGCATGGGCATATGCCTCGGTGAAATCCGCTGCCGGATGGATACTCATCCAGGCAGCCTTCTGGGATGTCTCCACGCCCCGGACCACGTCTCCCACGCAGAAGATCCGCTGCGGGAGCTCCCGGTGCCGGTTCAACTGGCAGATCTCCAGCAGAAGCGGTAGGAGATCGGTCCGGAGCAGGGTATGGTCCTCGGTAATTGGATGCAGGATCATGAGCACGTCGTCGGGGACCGGCCGCTGCATCCGGGTGAACATGACCTCCCCATTGGAGAGCGTGAAGGGGATTACTTCGATGAAACCAAACCCGGTGATGACCTGTCGCACCAGGGAGCCGATGCTGTTCACCGGGTGGGGCTTCCCGATGGCGAAGGTCGGCGAGATACCGGCCGCAAACTGCTCATACCCATAGGCAATGGCCACGTCCTCAAACAGGTCCCAGTCATGCATGATGTCAGACCGGTAACAGGGGACTTCAACACGGACCATCCCCTCCTTTGCCGGGGCTGCACCGTACCGCATTTTCTGGAGGAGCGCGGCCATCTCGCCCGGTGAAAGTCCGGTGCCGAGCAGCCGGTTGCACTCGTCGGTCCGCACGTACCGGACGGACGGGGAGAGGTCCGGCCAGCGCACTCCTTCAATTTCAACGCTCTCAATGGTTGCCCCGCTCTCGGCCATGGCGGTGCAGATGATCGTGACCGCTGTTCGTACCGCCCGTTCATCGGTCCCGGTAGTATCGAGCAGAATGTTCCTGGTCTCCGTAGTCACCCGGGTCAGTTCACCATTGATGATGGGGGGGAACGAGAGAACCCGGCCCAGGTCATCAACGATCAGGGGGAACCGGGGGAAGTTGTTCACGATGTGGGAGTACATCCGCCCCTTCGGGTGTTGTTCGAGAACCTCCTCCATGGTGAGCTCCTCGTCGTAGTCAAGCGGCACAAACTTCCGGGTCCGTTCAGACGCATTGTAGTGGAACGGCGGGGTCACGGTATCGAGATCATGGATCCCGATGGCCACCTTACTCCTTCCCCGGCCCACGGCCCAGTGGAGCGCCTCCTGGAGCCCCATGACGGAGAGGATCGCTTCCTCATCGAAGGAGACTCCCCGGATCACCGCTGAGCCCAGGAACGGCCTGATGGCGGCAAGCTGCGGATCGACGGTGAACTTTATTCCGGACGGGTTCACGCGGTACTCAGGGAGGCCGGTCTCTTTCCCGAGGAAACCCCGCAGTGCCCGGGCAACCCCTTCCACCGAGAAGAGATCGGGCCGGTTCGGGAAGAACTCGACATCGACATGGTCTTCCTCGATACGTTCGATATCCGACCCGAGCATGGGGAGCCGGGAGATGATCAGCTCGCGATCAATGCCGGTCAGCCGTTCGAGGTACCGGTAGGGCAGGGTGATGATCGCCATGGTCAGTCACCTCCGGGGATCTGTTCGGGAAGGATAGACGGGGTATCCCTGACCCACTCGATATCGCTCCGGTAGAGCAGGCGGAGGTCGGTGAGACCGAGACGGAGCATCGCGATGCGACTTACCCCGAGTCCCCAGGCAAGGACCGGGTGCTCCAGCCCCAGCGGGGCGGTGACCTCTTCGCGGAATATCCCGGCTCCCCCCATCTCTACCCAGCCGAGAGCAGGAACATAGACTTCCGGCTCCACGCTCGGCTCGGTATAGGGGAAGTATCCCGGCCGGAACCGGACACCGGCAAACCCCATCCGGGTATAGAACTCTTTGAGGAAACCCAGGAGGTGGCTGAAGTTGACTCCCTCGTCCATCACGATCCCTTCCAGCTGCTCGAATTCGGGCAGGTGAGTGGGATCGATCGCTTCCCGGCGGTATACCCTGCTGATGGAGAACGCCTTGACCGGGGGATCAGGATGGTCGGCAAGGTGACGGATGGTCAGGCTCGTGGAATGGGTTCGGAGCACGCACTGCGACGCTTTCTGCTCGCTCCACGTGCCACCCCAGCCGGTCGATGAGGTTGTTCCTCCGTGCAGGTGCATGTCCCGGACCTTTTCGAATACCGGGGGAAGGCAGAGCTGCTCCCCGAGGTAGAAGGTGTCCTGCATCTCCCGGGCCGGGTGGTCCTGGGGCTGGAACAGGGCGTCAAAGTTCCAGAAGGCACTCTGGACAATTCCGCCATAGATTTCCGTGAATCCCATCTGGAGGAGAATCTGGCGCATCTCTTCGATCAGCCGCTGATAGGGGTGGATCTTGCCGGGATAGATACGCCGGGGGAGCTTTTCGACGTTATATCGTCGTAGTTTGAGTTCCTTCCAGCCTCCCGATATGATCTGATCCCGGGAGAGGGTTCCCGTCTCCTCCCGAATCTCGACCCCCTGTGCAGCGAGCGCGGTTCCCTCAGGGGTGAGTGCAATCCGGTAGGAGACCTCTTCGGTCTCCTGGAGGAGGCCACGTTTCAGGAGATCGGCGATACCCTTCTTCCCTTCCGAAGGGTCCTGGAGTGCGGCTTCATCATCTCCCGGCCCGGACTTCCCCGTCTTCTCAACCATCCCGTCCCTGATGACAATCCAGCCCTTCTTCCGCATCTGGCCGATCCCGATCTTTGCCAGCGGGTGCCGGGTCAGTTCGACCATGGGTATGGATTCGCCGAAGTTCTCCAGAAGCTGGCGCTCGGGGAGGCCGTGCCTGGCATAGTTCCTTCCCTCATCGGTGAGGACGTAGTGTTTCACCACGTTCCGTTCCACGATCGCAAGACCCCGATCCTGGAGCAGGTGGGCGTACTGGATTGCCGCCTCTTCGGGAACAGACAGGCGTTCCGCGAGATGCGATGGGTCAGCACTCCCGAGCGGACCGAGGGCCATCAGGAGCTTCTTCTCGTTCTGCGTCAGATCCATACATCACACCTCGATCAGATGCTCGACCGCTGCCATCTTCTCGCGCATCTCCCGGACAAAGGAGAGGACACGATCCGCGGTCTCCTTCTTGCACTGGCCGCACATCAGTTGTCCCGACCTGCACTTCATATGCAGCTCTTCGAGTTCCCGGTCATCCTCCACCATGTGGAAGAGGTTGAGCAGGAAGAGGGGGCATTTCTCCGCTTCTCCCCCCTGTTCACGCTGCTCGGCAAGGGTTGTCCGTCCTCCGGTAAGCGCGGCCATCACCTTCTTCCTGATCACCTCATCAGGTTCCGTGAAGATGATGGTGCTCTCAGGGATGCTGCTCGACATCTTCCCTCCCTGGAGTCCGGGGATGAACACGTGGTATGTCGAAGAAGGGGCAAAGAACCCGAACCCGCCGAAGGAACGTTCGATCTCACGCACCGTGGCACTCACGTCCGAGCAGGCGGAACCCTGGATGTCGACGTGCCCCTCATATTTCTTTGAACCCGGATACCGGGCATGAACCGCATCAAGGGCTGCAGGGGGGGCATTCTTTGACCGGACACTGATGTAATCCTCACGGTCCTCGACAGTGAACATTCTGAGCTTGTGGGCCACTCCCCGGGTGAGGCGGATGTGGGGATCCTGGTCGATGCCGACCGGGACCACAGTCGGAGCCGGGAAGCTATCCACCTGAGGGTAGAGGATATCGGCGACCTGGGTGATGACCGACATCATGTGCCCGAGTGAGGTCTCTGAGGAAAATCCGTATATTGCCTGCAATTCGGAGTAATTCACCCTGGTGGCACATTCAAAGGCAAGATCCTTGAGCCGGTCGTTCCTGCTCTGGAAGTAGGTCTTCCCTTCAAACCCGAGTGCATAGAGGCAGGCGAGGTACTCCTTTCCGTACTCCCTGCACTTCTCCCAGCTGGTGTCCCGCACGGCATGTGCCTCGCGGTCTGCTATGGTGATGTAGCCGGTGCCCCCCTGCCGGACGTGCCAGACGACCTCCTTCATCACCATCAGGTGCCCAAGGTGGGGGTGGCCGGAGGGCATGAACCCGGTAAGGACGTGGAAGGGCCTATGGTCACGGATACATCCGGCAATCTGTGAATAGTCCCTGTGCCCGATAACGATGCCCCGCTTCATGAATGAGGGCACGTCCGGGAGGATATCGAGAACGTTCGCGATGGGTTCAATCCCGAATTCGGAAAAGAGCCTGCCGATATCGAGGGACTGCTGGCTCGCCCATGGGTTTATCTCCTCCATGCTACCTCTCTCAAAGTTTTATCCGTGCAAATTCAACGTATTGGATTCCTGTAGTATATTGATGACCAAACAACATCTTCTTTTTGACACTGTGGGCGAGCCTGACTGAACGCGAGATGCTGCTCATCGGGAGGCGGACACCCCCGGCAATGGCATGCACCAGCATCTCGGAATGAACCTTCTCTCCCGAGTACACCCTGAAGTGGTGCCCGAACTTGTAGCCGGTCTTGGGAATGTACCCGTGGTGGCGTAGATCCTGGTACACCGCGGCCTTCTCGGCGAGTTCTACATCTGCGGCAGCGACCATGGCAAAATAGTGGTCTGCATCGACGGGAGAACCGCTATCCCGGAGTGTCAGTATTCCGGTTGCCATGAGGTGGAGGATCTCCAACGGGGCGAGGATCATACGTTCGGGATCGAGATGCATGCCGAACCCCGCAACCGGTTCGTCCCGGGGGGGTGCGGGATGGACGAGTGCGGATCGTCCGAGGAGCACTCCTTCCAGCGGGCCGATGCCGGGCTTTTCCCCGGCATCAGGAAGGTTCTGGACCTTGATCTCGTAGTAGGTCAGTTCATTCTCATCATCCACGACGGCAAGGACGTGCTGCTTGCGCATCCGGGACGAGGCCAGCGCCTCGTGGATGAGGGCTTCGAAATCGATGAGATCCCGTTCGGAGAGCACCCGGACCATGTACTGGGACTGGCCGGTCCCCGGCCTCTGGCCACGACGGAACACCCGGAAATCGTGGGGGCCGCTCTGGACCGCATACCCTCGTTCCCGGAGATCCCGGTACACGAGGAACGTACGGAGAAATTCGGGTCTGCGGGCGAAGTGTGCGACGAGGGTGTCGAAATCGTAGCCTTCGATCCCGATCCGTCCGCGGTGCAAAAGGTAGCAGGCTTCTTCAGGTGCAAGCCGGAGACCGTCGTCATCGGGCCTCCCGTAGCCGCTCTGGTCGTAGAGTGCCCGTCCTTCGTTCCCGAGCCGGACCCAGGTCCCGTCAAACCTCGCCTTCACACCTATCCGTGTGCTCCCTTCAGTTATAATAGGAGCCGGGCGACAGGACGGTTGGAGCGGGCAGACCATTCCGGGGCCCTGGTCAGAACCCATTGATCATTCTTAAAGCATACAATGTGCAACCCTGCTGAACCGATTCATAAAATATTATGGGTTAAAATGGAAAAATGAGCCATATTATTCAAGTGCGATCCCGGACCGTTCGGACAGAAAAATAATCCTTAGGTAATACCATTGTAATACATTTGTCCCAAAGAGTGGACAAATGTGGAAGAACTTATGACAGGGAACTGAAAAACCTTGTTCTGGTACTTCAGGGATCGGGGTGGAGAGCCCCCCCCGCGTTCCGGTGCCCTGTGTGGTGAACGGTGACCGAGCTCAATTATGCAGGGTTCCTGGCCTGTTCAACGGTCAATGGTCCGGGAAGGAGGGCAGTGATCTGGGTACAGGGGTGTCCCCTCCGATGCAGCGGCTGTTTCAACCAGGATCTCTGGCCGTTTGCGCCCCGGAACAGGATCCGGACAGGAGACCTCGCAGACCGGATCACTGCCCTTCCGGACATCGAAGGGGTCACCTTCTCCGGGGGAGAGCCGTTCTGCCAGGCGGCGGCACTGGCGGAGGTCGGAGAACTGGTCAGGGAAAAGGGGCTCACCGTGGTCACCTTCACCGGATTTCCCTACCGGGAGCTCCGGTTGCGGCAGCGGGCATCATGGAACGCACTCCTCCATGCTACCGATCTCCTCATCACCGGACCTTACCGCCCGGACCTCCCCTGCAGCCACCCGCTCCGGGCATCTGCAAACCAGGAGATTGTGCACCTCTCGGACCTGCTCAAAGGGAGGGAGGATGAATCAGGTCAGGCTGCGGGAACCGTCGAATATACCATCAGCCCTGAAGGGGTCATCACCGCAACCGGTTTTCCCGATCACCATGATTTCCTTTGTTTTATGAATACAGGGGGATGCTAGTGTCGCATTTTTCACGAGTCAGGACCGCGCTCAGAGACAGGGAGGTTCTCACCGCCTCCCTCAGGGAACTCGGGTACGAGGTCACGGAAGGAGGAACGATCAGGAGCAGGGTCGGGGTCCGCGAAATCGACCTCTCGATCAGCACAAAGAATGGAAACGGGATCGGCTTCGTGAAGGACGGTGACGGGTGCTACAATCTCGTTGCCGACTGGTGGGGAATGGGGAGAAAGGACCGTCAGATCCTTGACCGCCTGGCCGGAACGCTCGCCCGTGTTCAGCGAACCTACGCGGAGCGGATGATCCGTGAACAGACCGAGAAAGAGGGTTTCTCCCTGGTGGAACGGAGTGAGGAGGAGGATGGATCCATACGGATCATGGTGAGGAGGTGGACCTGATCATGCCGCAGAAAGGCTTCGAAGACCTTCGCGACCAGGTCGATCTCGCACTCCGGTCCAGGGTCACCCTGATCGCCCTGGTCACTCCCGAAGAGGAGCGTGCCATGCAGCTTGTCCGCGAGGTCTGCGAGCGGTGGAGCCCGCCGCGGCAGTGCGTGAGCTGGGACATTGTCGATGGCTATTCCACGGTTGTCGGGACCGGGTTTTCGGCCCCGGCCCGGGATCCCCTTGCAGGACTCGATGAAATGCAGAAGACCGATGAGCAGGCGGTCATCGTTCTGAAGGACTTCCACGAGTACTGGAACAATCCGGCGGTCAAGCGGAAGGTCCGGAACTATGCCCAGAAGTTCCGGTACAGCCGCCGGTCCATGGTGATCATCACCCCGTCCTTCAAGCTCCCTGATGAGATCCGCGATGAGAGCGTTATCCTGCACCTCCCCCCGCCGTCAGCACGGGAGCTCGAGCTCGAGCTCGACCAGCTGGTCCGGAGCAGCGGTGTCGAGTGCACGCTGACCTCACTCGGCCGTGAGAAGCTGATCCAGGGTGCGCTCGGGATGTCCCTCAACCAGGCCCGGCGATCCTTTTCAAAAGCCATCGTCATGCACGGGAGAATCGATGACCGGGACATCGATGAGGTGGTAGCAGAGAAGAAGAGCATCCTTTCCCAGAGCGAAGCCCTCGAGTTCTACAGCGGTACCGAGACCCCGGAGAACGTCGGGGGGCTCGCCGTCCTCAAGGACTGGCTTCGCCTCCGGGAACGGGCATTCACCCGGGAGGCCCGGGAGTACGGCCTCCCCTCCCCGAAAGGGATCGCCCTGATCGGGATCCCGGGGACCGGGAAGAGCCTGACCGCAAAGATGATCGCCGGGCTCTGGCGTCTCCCGCTGCTCAGGCTTGATGTCGGGGCGCTCTTTGGGAGTTTTGTGGGAGAGTCGGAGGAGCGGACACGGCGCGCCCTCAGGCTGGCCGAGACCATCTCCCCCTGCATCCTGTGGATAGACGAGATGGAGAAAGGATTCTCCTTCGGATCGGGTGATGCCGGAACCGGCCAGCGCGTATTTGCGAGTATTCTGACCTGGATGCAGGACAAGACCGCCCCCTGCTTTGTGGTGGCGACAGCAAACGACATCTCTGCCCTCCCTCCGGAACTGCTCCGGAAGGGTCGGTTTGACGAGATCTTTTTCCTCGACCTGCCCGGCGCATCGGAACGGAAGGATATTTTCTCGGTGCACCTGAAGAAACGAAAGTGCATTCCTGAGAGCTTCGATCTCGATCTCCTCGCACGGACCTCTGAAGGATATGTCGGGGCCGAGATCGAGCAGACAGTCATCGATGCCATGTACCTGGCGTTCAACCAGGATATGCGGGCAATCACGACTGAAGATATCCTCTCGGCGCTCAGGGCACAGGTTCCCCTCTCGGTATCGCAGCGGGAAGTGGTCGATTCCCTCCGGAGATGGCTTCAGGAAGGAAGGGCGGTTGCTGCCTCGGCTCCAGAGCGATCTGAAACGAGATCCGGGTCCGGCATCAGGCTCGACCCCCTGGTGAAGGAAACCTGACCGCCATGAGCCCTGACCGGGACATTTCACGCAGGAAGATCGGGCTGCAGGCTCCGGTAATCGGGAGGATAATGCGGCGTTCGGGGCTTTCCCGCTGTGCCCGGGAAGCAGCGGCGGGAGACGCATCAGCCGTGGTTGAACTCTGTGAGACCCTGGATTCCGGTGACCGGGAAGCGGCGTCCCTGGCACGGGAGGCACTTTCCGCCCTCCCTGCGGCCGGACAGGAGGTCTGCTGTTCAATGGTGATATCCCGGGAGAACAGGCCGCTGGCCGACCTCTGCCGCGAGAGGGGGTATGCACCCCGCGATTCGCAGAGCAGGGCACTCTTTTACCTCCTCTCCGGCCAGCACGGCGCATTCAGCAGTAGTGACAATGCTGCCGGGCTGCTTGTCCGGGCTTACCAGGAAGCGCCATGGAGCACGAGGGTGCGGATCATCCGTGCCCTCACCACCTGGGGAAGGCCCGAACTCCTGGCAGGTGGTGCTGGTAACACCGGTGTGCCGGGTAGAGCGGTGCCCGGTGCGGCGTGGGATCTCATTGCACGGCGGCTGGTTGCACAGGGGGATTATGAAACCTGCGCGCAGCTGCTTTTTTCCACACCGCTCTCCGCAGCATACACCATTACCTGTAATCTGAAGGATGCCGGTTACCTGCCGCCGGATGGAGACCCTGAATTCTGGAGGAGGCTGTATGCTGTGGTGCCCGAGGGGTTCCAGTATCCGGAATTGGCAGACGATATCCGCGCCATCTTCCCCGGAGGTGCGGCTCAGTATTCCCGGGCAGTCATCGATCCCACCGGCCGTTTCCTCGCAGCAGGCTGCTATGATGGAACCATAGAGATCCGGAAGATCCCAAGCGGAGATCTTGTCTGTACCCATCCCAGCGGCGCAGGAAGTATCCTGGCAGCAGCCTGGTCCGCTGACGGGCGGTGGGTGGGATTCGGGGGGAGCAGGGGAATGCTATGCGTCGTGGAGCTCCCGGCCGGGCGGCTGGCAGGGAAGCATGACAGCGGTGGTTCTGCGGTTACCGTGCTCTCCTTTACTCCAGACTCCCGGTGCGTGGTCTGCGGGAGAAGTGACGGGGGCATTACCCTGGTCAGCCTCACTGATGGCCGGCGGGTGCAGATCCCGGAACATCCCTCCACCGCGGTCACCGGCATCGTCGTCACAGGGTCCGGGGTAATCTTCTCAGGGCACGAGGATGGTACCGTGTGGTTCTGGTCAGACAGGGAGCGGCAGGGAAGCCGCCTCGAACCGGATCATCCGGGGCCGGTCCTCTTTCTCTTCCCTGCCCCCGAAGGGCTCCTGGTCACCGGTTCGACACAGGGACCGCTCATGTTCCGCGATACAGGTTCAGGGCGTCTGATCAGAACTGCCGGCTGCCCGGAAATGACCGCTACAGCGTTTGCCGCATCCGGGAAATGGGCGGCGGCAGGGGATGCAAACGGAATCGTCACAGTATACGCGGTACCGGATGGCAGGGAGATCTGTTCATACCCGGTTCACCGGTCGGGAGTGGGCGCGCTCTGCGCATCTCCCGACGGCAGCTGGTGTGCCGCCGGGACCAGGAGCGGGATGGTCCATATCCTCCCGGTACCGGGCCCGGGAAATCCGATCTTCTTCACCGGAAGGACGGGGGGTATCCGCCACCTGTCGGCTGCCGTACCGGGAACGATCTGCTCTTCCGGGTGGAACGGAACACTCGAGGTGCGACGTTCGAATGACGGGACACTCCTCCACTGCACGGAGGGGCATAGTTCCTCCGTCACCTGCATCAGTGCCACTGCCGGGTCCGGATTGCTGGCAGTCGCCGGCTCCGGAAGTGTCATCCATCTCTGGGATCTCCCTGGACGGGAATACCGGGGAATGGTGGAAACCTATATACCGGGCATCACTGCTCTGGTGCTGCTTCCGAGCGGGACTGCCGCGGCCGTTGCCGGTTCTGACGGTTCCCTCCTCCTCATCCGGCTTCCGGACGGGACAGTAATCCGAACCCTCCGGGGCCATACCGGATCGATCTCATCGCTCGCTTCGGATCCCTCGTCTTCCCGGATCGCTGCAGGCGGGTGGGATGCAGCCGTGTACCTCCACACTGTGGAGAACGATAATCCTCCGGTGATACTCCGCGGGCATGCGAGCCCGGTCACCTCTGTATCTTTTTCATCGCTGGGGAACCTCCTTGCGAGCACCTCACAGGATCGGACGGCCCGAATCTGGGATGTGACAGCCGGCACCTCCGGCGCCATCCTCACAGGGCACCGGCGGGTGGTCTCCTCCTCGGCATTCTCCGCTGACGGAACCATCCTTGCCACCGGTTCTTGGGACCATACTATACGGCTCTGGAGTGTTCCCGACGGAGGAACGATCGCGGTCCTGAAGGGGCACCGGGATCGCATCAGCCGGCTTGTATTCGCAGGGAGTGGTGTGCTCGCAAGCGGGGATGAGAGCGGATTGCTCGGCCTCTGGACCATTCCCGATGGTGATCTCATCCAGTTCCGTGAGAGCAGGGCAGGCAGGGTGACCGGACTGCTCCCGGTCAGGGACGACAGTGAGCTCCTTTCGGCTCATGATCAGGGGCTCTGCATCTTCCGGGACCTGCCGTGGACCAGGATTCCGGCAGAATGCACACCTGATGACCATGCCCGTGTCAGGGGGTACCTCGCTGATGCCGCGGGCGCTGACAGCGCACTTATCCAGCCATGGCAGTGGATCGAGGTTCTGCTCGCAGGAGGTCTCCGGAAGACTGTCGCGCTCTGCCCCGACCCGCCCCTGGCCGGGGGCTATGAGATCGAGCTTGCAGGAGACTGACACGTGCATCCCGAAGGACTGTCAGGCCACCGGCTCATTGCTGTGGACTTTGGGAACAATACCACGAAAATTGCTACCCGTACCGGATGGGAGAACCCGATCGCCTGCCCGGTCTCTGTTCCCGGATTTTCGTGCCAGGTCCCGGTTGCGGGCCAGACCGGCCAACCATTCCCCGTCGTCCCCTCCCTTATCCACTATACACCATCGGGCGGGTGCCTGATCGGGTCACAGGTGACAGCGGCAGGGCTCCGGGACGATCCTGCCACGGTGAAGTGGATGAGCTGGTATCTCCGCAGCCGGAGTCCGGTCCGGTTCCCGGCAAAAGGGCGCCTGATCAGCTACCCGGAAGCGGCATCAGATTTCATCGTGCCGGTCCTGTCTGCCCTCCGCGAGGGCCAGGGATCCCGGACCGCTGAGCTGGTCTTCGTCGTCCCGCCAGGATCTGATGAAGGCAACGCCGGATGGCTCGCGGAGATAACCGAGAAGAGCGGGTTTTCGTCTGTCCGGGTCATCGATGCTCCCGCCGCGGCGGCGGCCGCATGCCTGCCCGGCATTCGGCAGGGTGATCCCTTCATGGTCATCGATATCGGGGGTGACCGGACAGAGGTCTCCATCGTCACAGCCGCCGGGGATGAAGGCAGCTTCCGCAGCCGGGTGCTCGGATCAGCATCTGCCGATACCGGGGGAAGAGTCATCGACCGCTGGCTCTGCGATGAAGTGATGCAGCGGGCCGGGCTGAACCCTGATGACCCTCTGACGGTGGCGCGACTGCTCCCCGCATGCAGGGATGTAAAGGAGACACTGTCATGCAATGATCACGCCCCGGTCCGGGTAACCGAAACAGAAACGATCAGCATGACGGGAAAAGATCTTGAACAGATCCTCGAATCCCGCGGATTCTTTACCGCAGTCGGGTCAGCTATCGAACTGGCGCTGAACAGCGCGTTCTCCCGCGGGTATACGGAAGCAACCCTCACCGCCGTTATTATGGCCGGCGGCACCAGCAGTATTCCGTGCCTGCAGGATCTGGTGAAAGCCCGGTTTGGTGCAGGGAGGGTCATCATCGACCAGCCCCTCGATGTGCTGGTGCGCGGAGCTGCAATATCCTCCTGCGGAACATCCCGGACCGACCGGATCCTGCACGAGTACGCCATCCGGGTATGGAATCCGCCGACCGGGGAATTTGACCTGAAAACCCTGGTGAAACCGGGAACACCGGTCCCCAGCCGGGGGCCGGTTGCGCGGATCAGGATCCAGGCCACCTATGATGGACAGGCACGGATGGGGATCCCCCTGTACGAACGGCAGGGAACTGGCAGAGGATCACCCGGCCAGTCCTTCCGGGAACTGGTGGTGCGTCAGTCCGGGACTGTTGAGGTTGCCGGGGAGGAGGACCTGCCTGGAGGACCAGGCGGATCCGCCTGGATAAACGAGCGGACCCTGACGCTCATACCGGTTGATCCTCCGGCGGTCAGGGGCGAACCGCGTCTTGAGGTGTGGTTCTCCATCGATGCCTCACGGCAGCTCCGTGCCTCTGCACGGGATATCCGGACCGGGAAGCTGGTCATGGAGAACCATCCACTAGCACAGCTCAGGTGAACGAAAAATATACGTGTGATCGTATGGGAATGCAGCAGATTGAGATACAGGTTGACCGGGACGGGAATATCACCGTCCATGTTGAGGGAGTAAAAGGCGAGGAATGCATCCGTATCACCAGGACCCTTGAAGAAGCGCTGGGTTCGGTGACCGATCGATCCTTCTGTGCCGAGTACTTCGAGGACCAGGTGTTGGAACGAACCGCTGAAAAGGTCACAAAATTATAATCCATCCTCTTTCTGAGGGATTTTTTTAAGAACCCGGATCGACCCAGGTTCTGGTCTATAAACCACAGACTGCGATATGATAACGCGGACTCCGGGCAAATGAGCCCATCCTGCGGTCCCGGCGCGGGCGGGGGGAGCGATGCATTCCCGAATCTCACCACAACAGCGGGCAGGTTTCTGCACCGCCACTACGGGCCCGCTGATTCCCGTTCCGGTTGATGTTCAGGAATTAGGGAATTCCAGCAGATCGTGTCGTCTATCTTCCGGAAGACGGGAAGCCGGCAGGTGGGGGTGGTATCTGCGGGTTCCCGCCTGGTCCTGATTCTTATGCTCTACAAAAAAAAGAAAATCTTAAAAATGCCGTATCTTCTGACCGGACACCCCGGGAATGGATATCTACCACTAATCACCTGCAAGTTTGCGGACGACGCTGATGTTTCCCGCATCATCCCTTCGTTCATCGACCGGCGTCTCACAGATGAGCGGGCGGGACCGGAAGAAAGGCAGGGAGAGGATATTCCGGAACCCGTCCTCACCAATGGTGCCAAGCCCGATGTGCTCATGGCGGTCAAGGCCGCTGCCGAGCCCGCCTTTCGAATCGTTCAGGTGGATGAGCATGCAGTTCTTCCCGCCAAGTATCTCATCGAACCGGTTCAGCGTGTCTTCGATGCCCTGCTCTGTCCGGAGCTCGTAACCTGCGCCGAAGGCATGACAGGTATCGAAACAGACTCCCACCCGTGCCCGGGCTTCGATTCCTTCCATCACCACTGCGATATCCTCAAACGTCGATCCGACCCCGTTCTTCTCCCCTGCGGTGTTCTCAAGGAGGAGGATGACATCGTTGTCGACTTCCTCGAGAGCCTGGTTCACCGCACCAATGACACGCTTTCTCCCTATTTCGATGCCCTCCCCGAGGTGGTGGCCGAGGTGGGTCACCAGGTAGGGGATGCCAAGGATCCTGCACCTCCGGAGCTCGGCTGCAAGGGTGGCTACCGATTTTTCATAGAATTCCGCTTTTCCTGTTGCGAGATTGGGGAGATAGGGCATGTGATCAACCGGCGGATACATGCCGCTTTTTTCGATATTCTCGTGGAACAGCGATACTTCCCCCGGATCGAGTTCTCTGGACGCCCACCCCCGCGGGTTACGGGAGAAGATCTGGAACGTATCACACCCGGCAGTCTCAGCCCGTTCGACGGACTTTGCAATGGAACCTGCTATGGAGACATGGACCCCCACCCTGACCATCCTGCACTCCTCTGGAGGTGGTGGATACCCGGCAGAGATAAACACTCGCTTTCAGAACCGGCAGGGGAAGGTGGCCCTGATTTCGATCCTGAACCTGCCGGGATCCGGGTAGAACCGCGACTATCGTACAATTTTAAATAATCCGCAGAGAGATGCCTCACTGGTAAGAGGGGATCTACCCTGATTACCCGGAGACTTCGTACGACTGCCGCCGGTTCTGCCTCACCGGCAGCGATTCGCCCGATCTCTTCGCAGAATGGGAATGCCACGATAAGTCATCAGTCGCGTTCGTTCGATGCCAGAACACAGCAATAGGGAACATATGCCGTCCCTCTCCATACCATACCTTTTTACCGGTTCCTGGCAAGCAGTTCCAGCTCTTCCCTGACCGCCCGTGAGAAATCACGTGTCCCGGCCGTTCCTCCCAGGTCGCGTGTCTTGATTCCCCTCTGGAGAACATGCCCGATAGCCTGATCCACGAGCGCCGCGGCTTTATGGTCCCCCAGGTGGGAGAGGAGCATCGATCCGCTCCGCATCGCGGCAATAGGGTTTGCGATATCCCGTCCGGCAATATCCGGAGCACTCCCGTGGACCGGTTCAAAGAGGGCGAATTTCTCACCGATATTCGCGCTGGGGAGGAGGCCGAGACCACCCACCAGGTATGCGGCTACATCGGAGAGGATATCCCCGAAGAGGTTCGTGGTGACGATCACGTCGTACTGGTCAGGATGGAGGAGGATGTCGAGGCAGAGCGCATCAATGTAGCATTCCCGGACCGGGACTCCGGCCTTCTGTGCCTCATCGACACAGATGTCACGGAAGAATACGTCCGATTTGAGGACGTTTGCCTTATGCCCGACGGTCAGGGTGTGACGCCGGGCAGTAAGCATGCAGGCATACCGTGAGATCCGTTCACTGCCCTTCCGGGTAATGCACCGGACGGTGCAGGCAGAGTCCTGATCGACCTTCTCCACTCCCGAGTAGAAACCCTCGGTGTTCTCCCGCACCACGATCAGGTCGACCCCGGTGCCTTTCACCGGTCTGACATTGGCATACAGGTCGAGCTCTTTCCGGATTCTGACGATCACGCTTTTGTAATCGCGGGCCGGCGGGGTAGTTATGGCCCCGAACAGAACGGCTTTGGCGGTCCGGAGCATCGCGATATCATCATCCGTGACAGCCTGCCCGGTCCGCTGCCATTTCCCGAACCCCAACTCCACCTCGAAGAATTCGAAATCCGGCCTGAGAAGCCCGAGCAGTTCGCGCGTCGGGGGGATTACCTCGTGCCCGATGCCGTCACCCTCGACAACCGCGATCTTCACTGGCGCTCCCTCCAGGAGGCGAGCACATCCTTCACGGCACAAAAGATCTCGTACGGTGTTGCACCCCAGTGGACCACCGTCCCGAACCTGCCCCCGTGGATCCCTGTCCCTTCCCGCTCTTTCCGGCAGCATCGGGCGATGAAGGGCTCTTCAACGACCATAGAAAGGGGACAGATGTCCGATACGAGAAACCCTTCCCCGTAGCACTCATTCAGCAGTTCCCGGGCAGTCAGGCAACCGGCGACCCGTTCTCCCCCAAGGAGGAGATCGGCATCGAGCGTCCGGAGAAAACCCGATGCCCGGCAGGGGTATACATCAGCATCGATCTGGGAGATGTCCCGCAGGGTATGCTCGAAGACTACATCGAGTTCGGCAAACATCCCCGCTTCTTCGAGCTCGCGGATAGTCGCCGAGAGGCTCGGACGGGGAGGAGTCACGTCATAGACGGAGAGGGTCTGGAACGTTGAGAGGTCGGGATCGAGGACGAAGGTGAGGTGTTCGTCGCGCCCGGTGAAGATGGTGCAGCGCGACCCGGATTCACGTGCCAGCCGCACCAGCTGGGCACGGTTCTGGAGCTGCACTTTCTCCGGATACCGCGAGACCTCCCCGGCTCCGGCGAGGACCCGGGTACCGGCAATCGTTCTCATCAGACCATTCTGGCGCGGACCGGGGATCACCTCCAGGACCTCATGGCCCTGTCCGGTTTCGTGGATCAGGTAGCGCGAGAGGAAGTAGACCTGGTCCCCGCACGGCCGGGTCGAGGCATAGCCTACCTCCTTACAGAGACGGGGGAAGATCATCCCCGTTTCCTCCAGTGCTCAACGAGACCTCCTGCAGCGAGGATTTCGAGCATCCGGGGTGATAGCGGCGGGATCTCACGGGAGATGTCCCCTGCTGTAACGGTCCCGGCAGAGAAATCGACGACCACCTTTTCGCCATCGCGGCAGGAGAGGTCTGCCTGGGCGAGGGGGAGCCCACGGTTGATGGCATTCCTGAAAAAGATCCGTGCGAACGACGGGGCAATAATGCAGACCACGCCCGCCTCCTTGAGGGCTACCGCCGCCTGCTCGCGGGACGACCCGCACCCGAAATTCTTCCCGGCAATGATCACCGATCCACGGAGCCTCCCTGCCAGTGTGGGGTCAAGATCCTCGAAGACGCGGGTCGCCCAGATGCTCTGGTCCTTTGTCCGGAGGTAACGGCCGGCGATGACGAGGTCGGTATCGATATCCGGCGGCAGGCAGACGGCGTGGCCTTCGATCCTCATTCGTCACCTCCGGGGAGTGCAATTTCGCCGGCAAGGGCGCTTGCGGCAGCGGTCGAGACCGAAGAGAGGTAGATCTCCCCGCCAACACCCATCCTGTTCCGGAAGTTCCGGTTCGCCGTTGAGAGGCAGACTTCGCCCTCGCCGACGACTCCCATGTGGGCACCGAGGCAGGGGCCGCAGCCCGGGGGAATCACCGTGCACCCGGCAGCGAGGATATCGGAGAGGATCCCGGTCCCTGCAGCATCCTCGAGCACGGTGCGGGAAGCCGGGGCTACGATAGTCCGCACCCTGACCTTCTTTCCCCTGACAATCGATGCGAACCGCGAGAGGTCCTCGTACCTCCCGTTGGTGCAGGTCCCCACGAAGACCTGGTCGAGCGAAAGCCCGCAGAGCTCTGATGCAGGGAGGATTGTGTCCACCCGCGGCGGTACGGCGATCACCGGGATGATGTCCTCAAGCTCGAAATCGAGTTCCTGCTCGTATGTGCAGGAAGGGGGGGCCTGGGTTGAGACGATCTCTCCGAACGACCGGAGGTATTCAAGCGTGACCGCATCTGCGTAGCACAAACCGGTCTTCGCCCCGGTCTCTACCGCCAGATTGCAGAGCGTCATGCGGGAGTCCATGGAGAGGTGGGTCGTCCCGTCACCTATGAACTCCAGTGCCCGGTACGTGGCACCGTCCATCCCCAGGCGGGAGACATAGGTCAGGGCAAGGTCCTTGGCTTCCGAATGGCCGGAGAGCCGGCCCGAGAGGAAGACTCCGATGGTCTCCGGCACCCGGAACCAGGTGGAGCCGGACGCCCAGATGACCGCCATGTCCGTTGCCCCCACCCCGGTGGCAAATGCCCCGAAGGCACCGAGAGTACAGGTGTGCGAGTCGGCCCCCACGATGATATCCCCGGGAAGGGCAGTTCCTTCGCCCATCAGCTGGTGGCAGATGCCGTCACCGATGTCCGAGAAGTGAAGACCTGCCCCGCAGGCAAACTTCCGCAGTTCGTGCTGGAGGTCGGCGGTGGTGGAGGTGTTGGCCGGGATGATGTGATCAAAGAGGACATAAGTCCGGTCCGGACAGGCGATCTCACCGCTCTCCAGTGCCAGCCACGCCTCAAGGGTGAGCACTCCCGTTCCGTCATGCACGTAGGCCCGGTCAACCGGGCGGTCCACGTACTCCCCTGCAGGCGCCCCGAGAATCCGCTCAGAAAGGGTGGTCATGTTCACTTCTCCTTCTGGACATGCCTGATGAGGGCGGTGAGGGTATCGGGGGTGATGCCGATCTTACTCTCCCCGAGCTCCTTGACTTCGTCCAGGACCGTGCAGATCTGCTGCTCGTTCAGCTGGTAGCCGAGCGTTGCCACCACGTGCTCCAGTGCTTTCTTCCCGGTATGTTTTCCGAGGATGAACCGGCGTTTCCCGCCGACCATATCGGGTAAAAAGTACTCGTATGTCTGCGGGTCTTCAAGAATGGCAGCAATGTGGATACCGCTCTCATGAGAGAATGCGTGATCTCCTACCACGGGTTTGGTCTTCTGGAGGGTGATGCCCGAGTACCGCTCGACCATAGCGGAGAGTTCGCACAGGTGGGAGAGGTCATAGCGGTCGACTCCTCCTTTCATCCTTAGTGCAACGAGGACTTCCTCGAGTGCTGCATTTCCCGCCCGCTCGCCGATGCCGTTGACAGTGGTGTGGAGCTGGAACGCTCCGGCCTGGGCGGCGGTGATGGTGTTTGCCGTCGCGCAGCCCATGTCGTTGTGGCAGTGGGCGCAGAGGGGCCGTCCCACCGATGCTACCAGCTCGCTCATGACGGCGTACATCTCGGTCGGAACCAGGCAACCGACCGTGTCGGCGAAGCTTAGGAGATCCGCCCCCCGCTGTTCTCCCCTCTGATACACCTCTTTTAGGAAGCTGATATCGGTCCGTGAAGCGTCCTCTGCGGCGAACCTGACCCGCAGACCATGGTCCCGGGCCAGATCGATCATCTCCAGCGCCCCGGAAAGGACCTCTTCCCGGGGTTTCCGGTACTTGTGGCGGATGTGGAGATCTGACGTGGCGATGAAGATGCTGACCATGTCCACATCACAGTCGATGGCAACCTCCACATCGCCAGTCCGGGCCCGGGCGAGGCAGCAGATGCTGGCGTCAAGACCCATCTGCGCGATGCAGGAGACGCACTGCTTTTCGTACGGCGACACCGTGGGGAACCCGGCCTCAATCACCTCGACTCCGATCGCATCCAGTTTCCGGGCGATTTCCTGCTTCTCCTCGCAGCTGAACGATACGCCGGGGGTCTGTTCCCCGTCTCTCAGTGTTACATCACAGATCTCAACATTCCACGGTTTCATGGTTCCTCCCCTCCGGGCATGTCCCCTCCACGATAACGGTCACGGGCCCTGCCGGGGGAACGAGCAGCTGCCTGAGTGTTTCACGGTCCGACGCCCCGACCGTTACCGGGTCGGCCCAGGAGATGAACCGGGCAGGATCAGGAGACTCCTGTCCGCCGGTCATGCCCATGCACCGGTTGTTCAGGACGATGCAGAGCAGCGGGGTCTTCTTCTCGTACACATCGATGAGACTCGGGATGCCGGAGTGGACCAGCCCGTAGTCGCCGATAAGTGCAATCCCGGTGCTCCGGGCGGCAACACCGATCGCCGTTCCCAGGCCATAGTTCGCGATGCCCAGCCGGTACGGTGGGTTCAGCGTCAGGATCGAGCAGCCTGCATCGGCCACGACGGACATCCGGCGGTTCTCGAGGATCTCAAAAACCGGCTGAAACGGACATCCACGGCAGAATGTCCGGTAGTACCCCCTCGTCGCAATGGTCTCCGGGGCAATGGTTTCCTCCGGGGGTCGCAGGTGGCAGTGCTCCCGGACAAACGGCCTGCCGATCTCCCATATCTCACCGAATAAACCGACCTGCGGAGGGGGCGGGTAGACCGTGACCACCCGTGACCCGCCCCCGGCCGCTCCGATGCCTGCAGCGCCTCCCGAAAACCGGTTCAGCGGGTGGTCCCGGGACCAGGCAAACATCTCCCTGAAGAGGGAATCAGCACGGGCAGCCCGCCCCTTCATAGTGAGATCGGCGGGAGCGAGCGTCCCGGATCCGGGTGTCCGGGCAACTTCCATCGGAATTCCGGGAGCAAAGAGGAGTGCGGGGGTGACCCGCAGGAGCGCCACACGGGAGAACTGTTCTGATGCGGAAAATGCTGCCTCAACACTCTCCGCACAAGTCTCCGGGCCTGGTTCAAGCACCGGCACCTGGGCGATCTCCCCGTAATACCGCGAGTCCTGGGTGGTGGTCGATCCCTCTGCAGCAGGATCGTCTCCGGCGACAATCACGAGCCCCCCGATGAGCCCCTGGGAAGATGCCTGGACGAGCGGATCGGCACAGGCATTCAGACCGGCATTCTTCATGATGACCGCCGCCCTCCTGCCTGAGAGCGAGTCTCCGAGGGCGAACTCCAGCGCGACCTTCTCCCCTGCCACCGGTTCTGCCCCGGCAACGATACCAAGCTCGGTGACCGGATAGCCGGGAACGGCATAGATCCGGTCGGCGCAGGACCGCAGCGCCTGTGCCAGCACGTTATACCCCTTCATAGCGGTCCATCCCTCCCGGGAACAAGGTCGCATCCGGTGCAGGCGGGACACATGGTCAGAGAGTCCCGGGGGTCAAGGGCGGCTTCGCGGAGCAGCCGGGATGTGATTCCGTATATCCGGAGAAGGCGTCCGGCAGTCGGGCGGGCGTACGATCTCAATTCGCCGGCAGGATTCAGGGGGCGGATCACCGGGACCACGCCGGTTGAACAGAGGGCCCTGATACATTCCTCAACCTCCCTGTCCTGCTCACCGATGCCGATGATCAGGTTTGAGAAGACATGCCCCCTGCCAAACAGGTCCACTGACCTGCGGAGTGCCCGCCAGACCATATCCCAGTCGAGCCCGGGACACATAACGGCGAAGAGATCCCGGGTGGCGGTCTCGACATTGAACTTCACTTCGGCGATCCCGAGATCGTGCAGCCGTTCTGCAGTGGCCTCCCCCGGAAAGATGGATACCCCGATCGGGATTCCAAACCGGAGAAGTCTTCTGACGATGGCAATAACGTACTCTTCCTCCTCTTCCACACTGGCCAGCACGCCGCTGGTGATGGAGATGGCATCAATGCGGGCTGCCACCGCCGCGACCATCTCCTCGATCTGGTCAGGGGTTTTCCTCCCTGCCGCAACAGCCGGAACTTCACAGTACCGGCACCGGTAGATGCATCCGCTGGTCACGGTGATGTAGGCCTGCCGGGGGCAGTGGAGGGCAACCGGTTCGAGTACTCCTCCGAGCGTCATACCATCATATCGCAGTACCGCTCTCCCCCCTCCCCGGTGCTCAATCTCGACAGGACTCTCCGGGTCAAGGGTGAGCCTGACTCTCCCGCTCCCGGTCGAGAAGAAGACGGATCCGCCGCTGCCTGCTCCCGGACCCGCCGTTGATGCAGAGATATACGGTCCTCCCCCGGCCCCGGTGAGCCGGGCCGTCCCCGTCTCAAGCAGCCGGGCTTTCAGCTCGAGCCAGTCCACAGCGAGAGTGCCTCCTCATAACTGGTGTAGAACGGCAGGGCAGCAACCGCACCGATGATTCCCCTCCCTTCCAGGATCAGGTCGAGGCTTCCCCTATTGACTTCGGGGATGAGATCGCGCATCACCTCTCCTCTCTTGACCATCCGGCCGAAAGGGAGAAGGGGGGAGGGATCAAACCCGGTGAACACCGCCATTCCGGTATCCCGGGAGAGGGTGTAGCGCTCCAGGAGGCGCCGGTAACGGTCCACCAGGACGGTCGGTTCCGATGATGCGAACTCACAGACAATGCTCACGCAGTTCTTGGTCCGGTAGGGGACCGGAAAGAGCTGGACGATGGTGTGGGAGAGGTACCGGGATGCTTCATCCTCGACTGCCCGGGCGATGTTGTGGGTGAGGGTCCAGGTCGCCCCTTCTTCCGGCGTATCGGTATCATCGACTCCGATCAGTACCCGCTGCCTCCTCGGCAGCCATACCGTTGATCCGGCCTTTCTCCCGCCACCTGCCGGATCGGTCCTGCACCGGGTCACGCCCCCGGCAAAGGAACGGCAGCTCGCCGCCCCCACACCTCCTCCCCCGATGCCCACGTAGGAGATCTCGATCTCGTCACCATCCACCGCTGCACCGCATATCCCGGCAGGAAACCTTGATCCCTGGAGATCGAGGTCGGCCCTCCCGGGATTCAGGAGGTACCGCATGGTGGGACCGCAGTTCCGCACAGAGCGGACAACCGGGCTCTGTATATAATGGTGCTTTGACCACATCGCCCCACCGATGCAGTCAAAGAACTCGACGAGTTCAACGGCACTGCCGTTCTCATCGGCGACCGCCACGATACCCGGATAGCGGATGATGTAGGGGTCGCCTGAGATTCCTTCCGGAGTACCTGCCTCCGTCTTCTGTGGTGAGAATCGTTCTGCTTCCTCGTCTGGCATTGATGAGGGGGCCCCCCGGAGAGCTGCAGTGCTCTCCTGACCGTTTGTTGCCGAAAATCTCGTTAACAGAATAATCGGTGATAAGATATTTAAGCAGATCGTTCCGGCATCAGAAGAGAGAGAAAAAGGTTAGAGAATAGAGTAGAGCTCGAACTTGTACGGACCAAGGTTCCCACCGAAATTGCCGGCGCTGATGAATGTTACCCCCGGCACCGTGCAGGCTGCCCGGATTCCCTGTGCCATGGCCTCTTTCACACACTCTTCATCAAGACCGTCAATGACGATCTCGTAGAGGGCGGTGACCCCTGCAGGCACCTTGGTGTCCGGGACCTTTTCCCGGAGCGTCGGGCAGTACTTCTCGTTCGTGCTGGCCGGCATGAACTTGTACTTGTTCGAACCGACCTTGGAGCCACTGGCCACGATGCCGCCGGGGAAACTGGTGATGACCCCACAGACGCTCTGGATCGTCTCTGATGCCGCCTGGGCGCCCATCAGGGCCGCCATCTGGTTCTCACCCATCACAAAGAAGTTCCCGCCGGCTACTCCCTTGATGATCCCGAATTCTTCTTCACCGACGTATTCACCCTCCATGATGGGGATGACCCAGCACTTCCGTCCCCCGACCTCTTTCTGGTACTCGTATCCGTCACCGAAGAAGTGGAGCTTGACCGCGATCTTCTCCGCGGCTTCGGGCAGACCGTCAAAGACGGCAGTTGTCGGCGAGGTGAGAACACACTCGGCAAGCCGTTCCACGACCTGCTCTTTCAGCTTCTTCTTTGATGCGCAGATGAGGATAGAGGCTCCGGGTCTTCCATCGGGGGTCTCCTCAGGTCCGAGGATCCCTTCGATACCGGCTTCACACGGACAGCCGATTGCCGATGTCGCAAACCCGGTGGCCTCGGTGGCTGCTCTCAATGCCCATTCCTCAGTTACCGCGGTGATGATGATCCGGGAGATCCACGTCGGAAACGCTTCCGCGTAGGTGTTCTCGATTGGCACTCCGTTTATTTCCATGCAATGTACCTCTTTTCAGAGAAGGTACCAAGACACTATGAGAATAAATTTTCTTATTGTCACTCACGCTGTTTCCGGGTCATCCACTATACACGGTGCCTGGAGTACACCTCTTCCGGAGGACACTCCGTTAGACAGAATATTTAAACATGATGAGCATTCACCCCTCGTCCGTAACGATAAGAGCGCAGTCCGTTACGGCTTTTTTTTATAATAATCATATTTATTATGAGAGAAGTAAAATAAATATATTAAATACTACTCCGTGCGATCAGGATAGAGTCCACGGGAAAATTAGGCAGGTTTATGTGTATCAGTTAACCATTCTTTTTTAGTCGATTTTTGAATCGATCTAAAGCTGGTGCGTGATACAAGCATGGCATTTGCATTGCACGTTAACATGGAGCGTTGTACCGGCTGCAATAATTGTGTGGTCGCATGCCCTGTTGATGCGCTTGAACTCTTCACCCTGGATCCGGTGACAAAAGAGAAGATCTACAAGGTGAGGCACGGGAAAGCGATGATACTGGACTTCAATTCCGAGCTGTGTGCCGGATGCGGAGTCTGCATCGAGGCATGCCCGCACGACGTGATCCGGCTATCCGGACGCGGAGCGGTCGTATCAGAAGCCAGGGTTGGCTGATGAGAACATGGAGCGAATGAGAGGTTATTGAATGACACTGTTTCCAAAATTCTCCAAAAAGCGGGATGGCGTCAATGTCATCCAGGAACAGCGGCTCCTCCAGCAGGTGAACCACCTGATCCTCAACTCAGAGGTCTGCACCGGGTGTGGTATCTGCGTGGAGGCCTGTCCTGAAGAGGCAATTGTTCTGGGACTCGTCGGAGCCACCCGGAGAGGTGCGGTCGCTTACGCTGCGCCGGTTGACATTGATGAAGTGAAGTGTTCCTACTGTGGTGTCTGTGTAGTGATGTGCCCGTTCAATGCACTGACACTGAAAGTGGACAATGAGGAGCGCCTGCCAATCGTCGAGAAAGAAGGTTTCCCCCAGTACGACATGGTCGCAGACATCGACGATGAGAAGTGCGTCCTGTGCACCATCTGCGAAGAGGTCTGCCCGCGGGATGCCATCGACAGGGATGTCCCTGAATTCGAGGGGAGCCGCGAGGGTGGCAAGGAACGCCAGCTCGCCATCAAGAGCAAGACCACCTTCAAGGTCGATGATGAGAAGTGCACCATCTGCGGCATCTGCGGTGCGCTCTGCCCGGCAATTGAGGTGAAACACAAGCCCTTCACGGCCGAAACGGGAAAGGTCGAGGGTGAAGTGGTCTGGGATGAGACCCGGTGCGATGCGTGCAAGGTCTGTGTCGAGGCCTGCCCCGAGGAATGCATCACCGTTGAGCGGGAAATCGAGAGCAAGAAGCTGGAAGGCACGGTTGACATCGACCAGAAGATGTGCTGCACCTGTACCTGGTGCTCCCGGAGCTGCCCGACCGAAGCTATCACTGTCGAGAAACTCTTCGAGGGCGAGATCGAATTCTTCCCCGAGAAATGCCCCGGAGGATGTTCTACCTGCGTCGAGATCTGCCCGGCAAATGCCATCTACCTGCCATCGGATATACCAGCAAGCCAGTTGAAGGGCAAGGTCGAGGCTACCATTGCGGTCAACAAGGACTTCTGTATCTTCTGTGGTGCATGCGTGAATGCCTGCCCCGGTGAGGATATCATCAGGCTCCACCGGACCAACATTCGTGTGAAGGGCAAAGAGACCGACCTCTTCAGGAAGATCAAGGAGAAGATGTGCACGCCGCGGACCTCCAAAGTCAAGGAGGATACCCCAGGTAGCGTTCAGCTGAAAATGATGGAGAAGGCGTGAGGGAATCAGATATGGCACGAACAAAAGGTTACCCTGAAGCACTTGAGAAGAAACTCGCCGACACCCGTCTCTACGAGGATGAGAGCCATCCAGAGTTTACCAAGACGGTTGAGAAAATCTCGATGACCATTCCCCACATGTGTTTCCAGTGCGGGACCTGCACGGCATCCTGCCCCTCGGCACCCCGGAGCTCCTACCGGATCCGGAAGTTTGTCAGGAGGGCACTGCTGGGGCTCGAAGATGAGGCCCTGACCGACCCGGACCTCTGGCTCTGCACCACCTGCTACAGCTGCACCGACCGGTGCCCGCGGGATATCGCCCCGACCGATGTGATCATGGCCATGAGAAACCTCGCATTCAAGAGGGACATCATCCCGGTCAACTTCTTAAAGACCGTCCAGGCCATCTATACCACCGGCCACGGTGTGCCCAATAACGATGTCAACCGTGCTGCCCGGAAAAAACTCGGCATGAATGCCGACCCACCGACGACACATGCATTCCCGCAGTATGTGAAGGGAATCCAGTATATTCTCGACTACTATGAGCTTAAGAAGAACGCCGACAGGATTGTCAAAGAGAGGGAGGGGTGAGGACTAATGCGTGAGTATGCATTTTTCCTCGGGTGTATTGCCCCGAACCGGTACCCGGGGGCGGAGTCCGCATCCTACAAGACTGCGGAGAAACTGGGCATAAAGCTCCTCGACCTCGAGGGGGCCAGCTGCTGCCCGGCGCCGGGAGCCTTCGGGTCAATCGACCTCGATATCTGGTACGCCATGGCCGCCCGGAACCTTGTGCTGGCCGAGCAGATGAAAAAGGACATCGCCCTTATCTGCAACGGCTGCTACAAGTCCATCTGGGAAGTCAACCACAAGCTGAAGCACCACCCGGAACTCAAGGAGCGGGTAAACGAGGTACTCAAGGGCATTGACATGGAGTTCAAGGGAACCATTGATGTCTGGCATCTGGCCGAGCTCTTCTATGACCCCGAGATTGTGGGTGTCCAGAAGATCCGTGACAGTGTAACCGTGTCACTCGAGGGGACCCGCATCGCTGTCCACTACGGGTGCCACCTCATGAAACCCAAGAAGGAGCGCCACTTCGGGACCACCGAGCACCCCACCTGGCTTGAAGAGATGGTTGCAGCACTCGGTGCCGAACCGGTAGAGTACCGGAACAAGATGCTCTGCTGCGGTGCAGGAGGCGGGGTGCGGGGATACGACATCGTCCACTCGCTCGATATCACCAATGAGAAGATGATCAACCTCATGGAAGCCAAGGTTGACGCCCTCACCGAGGTCTGCCCGTTCTGCCAGCTGCAGTTTGACCGGGGGCAGATCGAGATCGAGGAGAAATTTGGTGTGAAATATGGTCTCCCGGTGCTCCACTACTGTGAGCTGCTCGGACTTGCACAGGGGATGAGCCCGCAGGAACTCGCACTTGACCTCCATGGTATCAGCTGCGAGCCGTTCCTGCAGAAGGTCCTGTGACGGAGGAATAAGAGATGGCAGAAAAGAAGACAAAGAAAGAGACCGCTCCCAAGAAGAAGGAAGCAACCAAAGCGGCAGCACCAGCAGTAAAGGCAGCAGCGCCCAAGGCTCCGGCCACTGGAAAGAAGGAGGCACGGGTCGGGGTGTTTATCTGCCACTGCGGAACGAATATTGCCGGGTCTATCGATATCAACGAGGTAGAGGCATACGCAAAAACGCTTCCCGATGTGGCATTTGCAGCAAACTACCAGTACGTCTGCTCAACACCCGGCCAGAAGATCATTGCAGATGCAATCAAGGATCACAACCTGACGGGAACTGTTGTCGCAGCATGCTCTCCCCGTCTCCATGAACCGACCTTCAGGACTGCAACAAAAGAAGGGGGACTGAATCCCTTCCGGTTCGAAATGGCCAACATCCGTGAGCAGGGCTCATGGGTACACATGCATGACCGGGAGGGTGCCACCGAGAAGGCCAAGGACGCCATCCGGATTGCCGTAGCCAAGGCAGCGCTCCTTGAGGACCTCATACCCAAGAGTGTTCCGGTCGAGAAGGCAGCAATAGTGGTCGGGGCCGGAGTTGCCGGAATGCAGGCAGCACTCGATCTTGCCAATGCCGGGATCAAGACCTATCTTATCGAGAAGACCCCGTCAATCGGCGGCCGTATGTCCCAGCTCGACAAGACCTTCCCGACTCTTGACTGTTCGCAGTGCATCCTCACTCCCAAGATGGTGGACGTGGGCAGGGCTGAGAATATCGAGCTCATGACCTACACCGAGGTTGAATCGGTGGAGGGGTATATCGGTAACTTTGATGTGACCCTCCGGAAGAAGGCACGAGGTGTCCTCTCCATGGCCGAAGCAGAGGCAATGGGCATCAGTGGCGGTGGCTGTAACGGATGTGGCGACTGTGAACCGGTCTGTCCGGTCATCAAGCCAAACCCGTTCGAGATGAACATGAAGCCTCGCAAAGCGATCTACATTTACCACCCGCAGGTCGTGCCCCTTCTCTACACGGTTGACTTTGATTCCTGCATCAAGTGTAACCTTTGCGTGGATGTATGTGGTGATAAGAAGGCTATCGACCTTGAAATGAAAGATGAACTCATCAAGGTCAAGGTCGGAACCGCCATCCTTGCTCTCGGTTATGATATGTTCCCGATCGAGAAGAAGGATGAATGGGGTTACATGAAATACGAGAACGTGGTGAACAGCCTCGAGTTTGAGCGGCTGATCTGTGCGTCCGGTCCGACAGGCGGTCACATGGTTCGCCCGAGCGACGGGCAGACCCCGAAGAAGGTCGCCTTCCTGCTCTGTGCAGGATCCCGTGACAACACCGGAATCGGCAAGCCATACTGTTCCCGGTTCTGCTGTATGTACTCGCTCAAGCATGCCCACCAGATCTATGAGAAGATTCCCGGGGTTCAGTCATATCTCTTCTACATGGACATCCGGTCCTTCGGGAAGATGTACGAAGAGTTCTACTACCGTATCCAGGACGAGGGCGCCAAGTTCATTCGGGGAAGGGTGGCAAATATTCTTGAGGATCCCGTCACCAAGAACCTCATCATCAATGCTGAGGACACCCTGCTCAACCGCCCGGTAAGGCTCGAGGTTGACATGGTCGTGCTCGCCGCTGCAGTTCAGCCCTCATCAGACACCGACCGCACCAGGAAACTCTTTGGGGTCTCCTGCTCATTGGACGGATGGCTCCTTGAGGCACACCCGAAACTGAACCCGTGCGGGACCACAACTGCCGGAGTGTACGTAGCAGGTGTATGCCAGGGACCAAAGGATATCCCTGACACGGTCGCCTCTGCCGAAGGAGCCGCCTCGGCTGCCAGTATCCCGATCCACATGGGAGAGGTGGAGCTTGAGCCCTACTTTGCCCAGTGTATCGAGGAGAAGTGCGCAGGATGCGGTATGTGCGTGAACCTCTGCCCGTACCAGGCTCTCGCACTGGTCGAGAAGGAAGGCCGCAAAGTCATGGAGGTTACCGAGGCCAAATGCAAGGGCTGCGGCACTTGCGGAGGGTTCTGTCCGGGAGGTGCCATCTGGATGCAGCACTTCGCGACCCCCCAGATCGTCGCCCAGATCGATGCGTTCCTCCTTGGAGGTGTAAAGTAAATGGCAGACGAATGGAAACCCCAGATCCTTGGGATCATCTGCAACTGGTGCTCCTATGCCGGTGCTGACCTTGCGGGCAGCGCCCGCACCCAGTACCCTCCTGACATCCGTATTGTGAGGATCATGTGCACCGGCCGCGTGGACCCCCTCTTTATCCTGAAGGCGTTCAGTGACGGGGCAGACGGTGTGCTGGTATCAGGCTGCCACTTCGGCGACTGCCACTACCTTGAAGGGAACTACAAGGGGGCGAAGCGGATGTTCATGGTCAAGAGCCTGATCAGGAACATTGGTCTTGAGGACAAACGGCTCAGGATGACCTTCGTTTCCGCATCAGAGGGCGCAAAGTGGGCAAAAGTTGTGGAAGACGTGGTAAAGACCGTTACCGATCTTGGTCCAAGCCCCCTCAAAGAACTCGCCCGCTAAACGGAGGACGGTAGAGTGACCAAGATTGCACTGAACCTGATCACCGGACGCACCATCCAGCAGGGTGTGGCCATGGAGGGCGGAAAGGAAAAAGACGCCTATACCAAGGCCTGCGGCATCATCGAGTTGGATCTCTCGGATCTCAAGAAACTCGGTGCCTGGCGCAACACCAACGTCAGGGTGACCAGCAAATACGGGAGCGTG
>DANP01000027.1:72974-126222 GCA_002499905.1 Methanolinea sp. UBA277 | reverse complement strand
TACTGTTCGTCCAGCTGCAGAGGGTAATAGTTGGTGCCGTCATCCCCGATGATGCCATAAAACCCGCCCTCGAGATCAACGAAGGTGATCGTGCCTGCCGGGACCCAGGGCCTCCGGTACTCGCCGTGCAGGGTCTGCTCCCCGGTCTTCACTGTTTTATAGTACAACGAATGAATACCTCCGCTCCCGGCCATCTGGCCGGAGGGATTGGACGGAATAAACTCGTCACGGACCAGTTCCAGCCCCGATGATGCCGAGATATTCCAGGTATACCCGGTGGTCGGGTTTTCTGCCAGGCGGACATTCAATTCGTCCCCCAGGGATGCATTCACCGTGCGCCCGGAATCTGCCCCGGTATAGACCGTGAAGGGGAGCGGAGTTCCCGGAGGG
This sequence comes from Methanolinea sp. UBA277, assembly GCA_002499905.1. Classification (GTDB taxonomy): domain Archaea; phylum Halobacteriota; class Methanomicrobia; order Methanomicrobiales; family Methanospirillaceae; genus UBA9949. The sequence goes on along the minus strand of DANP01000027.1, from coordinate 125,832 downwards.
GTGAGCACCTCCCCGACACCGAGGGTGAGGGTAAAGGTGGTCTGGTTTGTCACCGCAGACTCCCAGGGGCGTGCATAGACGCCGGTTATGACCTGAGTTCCCGGCTGGACGGCTTTCATGATCCATTGGAAGGTTCCTCCCGAACCCACCATGGTCCCGGATTTGTCATCAGGGATGTAACTTTCATTCACGATGACGATCCCCTGCGGGGTGTTCAGCATCCATGTATAGCCGGTCGTCGGATTCCCCGGAAGGCTGAGCCGGATCTCTGCATCAAGTGCCACGGGATATGTCTCATTGTTGTTGGTCTGGTTAAAGAGATACACAGATTCAGGTCCCTGGGTGGGTGTCGGGGTGACCGTTGGTTCCGGTTGTTCAACGGGGCTGGTGCAGCCGCATGCAAAGACGGCGGCAATGCAGATGAGTATGATGCCTGCTGTAATCTGTATGCTTTTTCGCATAAGTTCAAACTTCCTTTCCTGAGTACCCCGTTTTGGTCACCGGACGAGATAAATCTTCTATAAACTGCGAAATTTCCGGCAGTTATCCCGGAGAATTCCTGAATTATGAAATTATATGCACCAAAAAAAAGAGATCCCGGGTCCGGGATCCCGCCTTTACGTCTTCCCGGATCCCTTGATCAGCCCGTACTCGATCTCGTAGGAGCCTGACGGGACTGAGATGACGTACGAGGTCTTCTGCTGTGCTTCGGCATCGGCGACCTGCTGCAGGAGCGATACCTGCTCTTCGGGCAAATGCCCGGTGCAGAGCCACTGCCGGGTGGCATCGTCCATGGTCCATGACCGGGACGGGACCGATGCCGGCGGGGCGGTCACGCCGGTGTCCTTCGGGTCGAAGAACGCGACGACCTCCTGTTTCTGGCGGTGCTGCCAGAATGCGGTCACCGCCATGACAAGAGCGATCGCCATCTCGATGATCTGGGTGAGTGCTGCTTCCATGATGGATACCTCCGGGGAACGGCCGGGCCACGAGGGAGCGGTGATCGGGGAATCACCGCACCCGCCGTTCTCTGTCGGCGTGCATCCCGGCGATCATGCGGAAGATGGCGGCAAACGCCAGCACGGTCCCGGTCACCACGCCGAAGAGGAACATGAGCCCTTCATCCACGCCCTTCCCTCCTGTGCAGTAGTTGTTTGTTCAGCGGACGGATCAGGCGAGGGCCGGCATGGTGTCAGCCCAGGCTTCGATGGCGGCGAGGATGGCGTCGTCCGAGTAGGACGAGACCGTGACCCGGTCGCGGGAGAAGGCCACGTAGTAGATCTCGCCGTTTGCATCGTGGCACTTGAGCGTGACCGAGTAGCGTTCGTCCTCGGCGGAGTTGACCGGGTCGCCGCCGATCGCGGTGGCGAGGTCGGTGTCGGCCAGGATCGCGGTCCTGGCCGCGGTGAACCCGGCGGCGGTCTCGGCCCGGGCGGTCACGTAGCCGACCGTGCGGGCTTCATTGTCCTCGTACAGGACCCGGGCGGTGTAGGCCTCCCGGGATTTGCCCACCGGGGGCTGGGCAACCCCGGACACCTCGTAGGCGGTGCATCCGAAGGGGTTGGTGGAGAGAATGCTCTGGATCAGCGTGGAAAACGCTGTGACATCGGCAATCGGTACGGCAAGTTCGCGGAGTGCGGACTTTGCAACGTTGGTCTGGGTAAAGTCTCCCATAATCGTAATTCTCCTGTCCTCGTTCGAGGACATCAGGTGGGTGGGGAGAGGGATGTTAAAAACGTTCGGGCGGGGTTAGGAACGGAGCGTATTGTGATGTTGATTTGGGGATTCGGGGAAAATGGTTGGGAATCAGTTTGCGGAGGGGAAGGGGATCTTCGTGTGGGACCGGAAATTTACATGGGGCCGCCGACCAACGGGGCATGTATGCAACCGCAGGGGTTCTCCCCCGAATACATGAGTCGCTGTCGATTCCGCACGTGAGGTCATCGCCGCTCAAAAAAAGTTAAGCTCAAAGGAAACAGGCAGCATATCCAGAAATACTCGTCATCTCAATCGGAGACATTCCATTTTACGAGATCAGGAGTTCTGGTCATTATTTTTTGAAAGGATTTTCGGAAAAGAGGAAAGGGACAAGACCGGTCTTGCGGGAGCGGGCATTATTTCTGGCCCCGGTAGACCCTGAACTCTTCCAGCAAACGGGATTCCTCCTTCTTTTCGTGCAGGAATTCGACGAACTTTTCGAGCTGCCGGACCGATCTGGTGCTCACGTGGTGTTCAATCTGGCAGGCATCCCGTTCTGCCAGTCCTTCATCGATGCCGATCAGCTCCAGGAACTCCTGGACGATGCGGTGCTTGTTCATCAGGATCCGGGCCATGTTTTTCCCTTTTTCGGTAAGCCTGGCCCCCGTATAGCTCTGATATTCCACCAGTCCTTCCTTCTCCAGTTTCTGGAGCATCTGGGTGACGGAGGGGGGCTTGATATCCATTTCTGCGGCGATGGTCCCGGTATGGGCATGCCCGTCCTTCTGCTCAAGGATGTAAATCATTTCGATGTACTCCTCGATGGTCTTCTGTCTCATCAGCTACCGAACGCTCCTTTCAGCCCGATACTCAATCCGGTCTTCTTCCTCGATGGACCTCCTCTCAGCCGGATTTATGAGCCGGTATCGCATTCTCATCCCTCCCACTCCTGTCAACAGCTGAAAAAGCCGGTCTTATTCCACATATCACCATTACACTCCTATAAGGATGAGTCTTAATAGTGTTCCTACCGCCAGCGATACCCCGATCATGATCGCTGTAGCACATGCCAGGTCCCGGATGCCCAGTTCACGGAACAGGACGGCGAACGTGGCCACGCAGGGGAAGTAGATGGTGAGCACGGTCACGGCAATTACCAGTTGCGCAGGGGTCAGTCCCAGCGGGAGGAGCATCCCCACCGCGAGGTCCTTCCGAAGAAACCCTGCCAGGAGCACCGTGGCGGCATCCGGGGGCAGCCCGAGCAGCCCGGATATGATCGGGGCGAAGAGCGACCCGAGCCAGTCCAGGAACCCCGCGAGGTAGAGCACGTTGACCATGAGAACTCCCAGGAACAGGTAGGGGATTGCCTCCAGCAGAAAACCCCTGACCCGCATCCAGGTTTTTTTTGCGATGATCCCGGGAGACGGCATCCGGTAGGGTGGGATTTCCAGGCATATCTCGGGGCTGATCCCCACCATGATCCGGTTCAACACCAGTCCGGCGGACAGGTACACGGTCATCAGGGTGATGAACACCATGGCGATGTAGCCCACCCCGTAGGGCCCGAGCACCCCAAAGATCATCGCGGTCTGGGCCATGCAGGGCACCGAGATGCACACCAGGGTGGCCGCGATAAACCGCTGCTTCCGCGTCTCCAGGCTCCGGGTGGCGAGCACTCCCGGGACATTGCAGCCCAGCCCGAGGAAGAGGGGCACGATGCCGTACCCGTGCATCCCAATCCGGTGGAATAATGTGTCCGAGAGTGTGGAGAGCCGGGGCAGGTACCCGGAGTCCTCCAGCAGTGCAAGCATCAGGTAGAAGGCGGTAATGTAGGGGAGCACCATGGCGATGGGGACATACAGCCCGGTGGTGAGCAGGCCCATGGACTGTATGAAATCGATCTCTCCGTCGTAGAGCCTCCCGATCAGGAGCTCCTGCAGGATCCCCGGCCCGAGCCAGTTGCTAAGTTCCGTGATCAGGGGCCGATAGAGCTCGAAGAGGGGGTTGAAGATAAAGGTGATCAGCCCCTCACCGAGGAGCCGGACCATCCAGAAGAGGAAGAGAATGATCCCGACAGCCATGGGGACCCCGGTGACCGGTCGGATCGATGCCGCCGCCAGTCTGTCTCCCGGGGTGGGGTGGCGGTGGCTGACCTGCTGCACCGCTTTTATGATGCTCCCGATCTGCCGCCACTTGTCCTCGTCTCCGGGGAGATCGAAACGGGTCCCGGGCCGGGCATCCGGGATTCTGTCCACCAGTTCACGTATCCCCTCTCCGGAGAGGGCGACCGTGGGTACCACAGGCACTCCAAGCAGTGCCGAAAGGGCCTGGATATCGATCCGTATCCCGGTTGTTTTCGCCTCGTCCCACAGGTTCAGGGCGATGAGCAGGGGCTTTTTTGTCTCCAGCAGTTCGAGGGTGAGGAGGAGGTTCCTCTCCAGGTTCGTGGCATCCACCACATTGAGGATTACATCGCCCCTGGCGAGCATCTCGCAGGCGACCTCCTCTGCTTTGTTGGTCGGCGCACGCGAATAGGTGCCCGGGGCGTCGATGATTTCGTAGGGTTCGTCCCCCAGGCACATCCTCCCGTGGGTATAGTCCACCGTGGTGCCGGGGTAGTTCGAGGAGATCACCCTGGCCCCGGTCAGACGGGAGAAGACGACGCTCTTCCCGACATTCGGGTTGCCCATCAGAACAATTTTCTTCATTCCACAGGCTCCACCATGATGCCGTTCGCCATCCCTCTCCCGATGGTGGTGGCTCTGCCGTCCACCTCAATCACCACCGGGCCTCCGAACGGCTGGGCGGCCAGGATACGGACGATCTTCCCTTCACGTATCCCCATGTTCCGCAGTTTTCTCTTGAACTCATGGCCACCGGCGAGTTCGGTGATCCTTGCGGTCTGGTCCCTGGATAACTCCGCGAGTGGTATTCCCATGATCACTACCAATTTAGGCTTACCTAAATATGTGAGCGGGTGGGGATATCAGACTTGTGATCTTGTATCGAGAGAAGTCCTTCTGCATTCTTCACAGCGACCAGAAGGAATAAGGAGCCAGGTGAGTTTCGTTATGCCCGGGAATTCCATTTTCGACCTGCATGCCCTACCTTAAAGGTGGCATGATGAGCATCACTCGTATCATTGTCGTGATGGTCCCTGAAACAGGGCCGGGAAGAACCGGTTGGGGGATTTTCGATACTTCCGGCATATCCGTCCCCGGTGTGGTGATCTGATCCGGTTTCACAGGACCAGCATGAGGATAGTATCATGGGCATCTTCAGGTACGAGAACAACTATGCTGCACCGACCCTGGAGCAGCGGAAACGGTATATGCGGGGAGAGGTAGAGGAGCACCATTTCGGACGGGAAGGGGAGATCACCCTCCTGCTCTACCCTGAAGCCGCATACCTCAAAGATGATATCGACGGGGTCCGTATCCTGTTCACCGGGGTTCGTGAACTACCCCATGCTGTCGAAGAAGCGAGGAGAATGGTGGCATATCACGAGAACAAGGACGATTGCAGGGAATCGTTCAGGACGTGCCAGGATTCCTGAACCGGAACGGACTCACCTCTTCTGAAGTGACGTCCCGGGAACTCCGCCTGCAGTGTGGGAAGTTGCGGAACCGTTTGTCAATTGTGATAAGGAAAATATCTCATATTCGCGCTGTAGCGACGATGGAGCACAGTATTGATCCCGCTATCAGGCTCCCCTCACCTATGGCCAGCCCCCATCCATCTTCCTTCGGAGTTTAAAAAAAAATTTAAAGATGTTTGAATATATGCATCGCGAGGTGCCCGTATGAAAAGCGAAATGTTCGTAATATCTCTGCTCCTGGTTATTTGCGCCTTTATCGGTATCGCAACCGCCATGGAAAGTGTGAATCCGTTTAATGTTCCTGACGACTTCTCTGAGTGGCCCGATGAGACGGCACCGACCCGGATACCCGGCCTGAATCCGTTTCAGCATTATGACATAGTATTCCCAACCCCGACCGATAATCAGGAATACGACCCGGGTATCAGATGGGAACGGCCTGTCAGGACCAATTGGATAAACCAGACATCGATCGATGAAATAATGAACCGGGTGGACTCCGTACCAGGCACGTCGACCTCCTTACTCGACAGGTCGTCGTTCATCTCCAGCAGGCTGTCCCGGATCCTGTAAGAGCGTATCCAGCATAAGAAAACTTTATATCTTTCTTCCCGCATGATAGCATGCCCTGAAAGGGGAAAGGGTGAGAGATGTGTATTTCATTGCACTGGTAAAGTTCAAAAAGAAGCAGACAAAAGCAATTGTTGCCGAGAACCTGAAGATGGTAGAAGCAGACACGAAAGAAGGTGTTAAATGGCTTGGCATTTACTGGACGCTCGGAAGGTACGATGCCGTTGCACTGTATGAAGCCCCAAGTGAACAGGCAGCGATGAAAATGGCAATACGCAGGGGAGAGAACATGGCTATTGAGACCCTGGTCGCAGTACCGGTTGAAGAAGCAAGGAAGCTTGTCGAGTAAGAAAACAAGAGGAATTTTTTTAGCTCGTTGCCCGGAGTGATTCGTGCTCTCCCCGGTTCACGGTTGTATCATCATAATCCACGTCTAATGCCTGACATGGACAACCTCTCTCATCGTGCCTGGTGAAACCTCATCACAGAGTTCCTCGAACTCGGCAAAGGCAGATTTGAATTTCGGAGATTGCTGCCATTGAGCGATACTTTCCGGAGAATCCCACGGTCCGAACGAGATAAATTTATTTTTCTGTTCCTGATCCTGAACCATGTAGACCCATCGGGCACCCCTCAGGTTATTTAAGGTCCACTGCGCGAATTTCTGCCATTTTTCCAGGAATATTTCCTCCTTCCCTGGTTTTACCGTCCAGTACCCGATGGTAAATATTGTTCCCTGCTGAATCATCGACATCACCGAAATTCCGATAAGGCGTAACCTTTATTTATTTATTTCCTGCATTGAGCGTCCTGAAACGTCTGAACATCAACGTGGATGAAAAACGCTAAGCAGGCTCAAAGAAAGGCTGAAAATGGACCTCTGAACACCTGAATGAGATGTCACATGATTTCGGTATAGGACAACCGGAACCTCCTCCAGATACCCTTAAATATCGCAAACCGTATGTATTGTCTGAAAGGGAGGGGGTTTTGCGTTTCATGGTGCCCGCTACCGGACCTGAACATGCTGCCGCCGGGGTGAATTATGTTTGAAAAGATGCTTTTTCCGACAGATTTTTCAGAACGTGCAGAGATTATGCTTGATTGTATTGCCGGTATTCCACAAGTCCGGGAGGTCATCCTGTTCCACGTCGTCAAAGAGACCCGGTACCCGATGGGGGTACAGTTCATTGATACGCTGGCAAAAGAGACCGCTGAAAATACCCTCGCTGAGGCGCAACGCTACCTTACATCACTCAACCCTGAGATCAGGGTGACGCTGGACACAACAATATCGCCCGAGATCGCCGAGGGGATACTAACACACGCGGAGCAAAGAGGTGCCGACCTGATCGTTATCAGCGCACGCCAAAAGAACGTAGAGATAGGGGAGCTCCTTGGCAGTGTATCATCGACAATCCTGTGCCGCAGCAAAACCAATGTCCTGATCATGCGCCATAAGATCATCGAGACCCTGACCGGCAAAACGTATGAAAAGTTCTGTCCCATGCTCTTCTCCCGGATCCTCTGCCCGATAGATTTCTCCCGGTTCTCTGAACATGCAACGGCCCTTGCCAGCACGATGAAGGGGGTGGCAGAACTCATCCTGCTTCATGTCGTACCGGAGGCCGGGACATCCAGCGAGATCGAGGAGTCTGTTCAGGCAGCGGAGGCCCGGATCGGCGCACTCCGCGACAGCCTTGCGGTACAGGGTATCCGAAGCAGGGCTATCATAACGACAGGAGATCCAGCCGGCGAGATTATGAGGATTGCCGAACAGCAGGACGTATCGGTCATCTGGATCAGCTCCTATGGAAAAGGCTGTCTCCATGATTTCCTGCTCGGCAGCACGGTGCAGAACGTGGCCATGAACTCGACGAGGCCGGTGGTTGTCATCCGCTCACGGGAATAACAGGTTCCCGGAAGCCCCCGCTTTCTGAACGTGAACGGCCACAGGTATGTGAGCGTAGCTTCCTGGATGAGCACCGGACGGGGAGAGGAGGATCGACTGCCATTTTATCCCGTCCCCCGCTCCGCATAAAAAAAGCGGAATCGGTACCAGAGGATGTATATTATCTATCGAACGAATAGAAGCGTAGTAGCATGACGGCGGAAGAACAGGGATTTATTTTCGGTGTATATGATGAAGAGTGTTGGGATCTCCCTTCAGGGCCGCAGATAGACAAGCTCTTCCAGATTATCAGGGATAATCCCGGGCGAACCAAAATGGAATTATGGAATTTACTGACGGTTCCCAAAGGGATGAACTATTCCGGCTTTTCAAACATCCTCTGTGCCCTGGTAAAGAGGAATATGGTCGCCGCAGATACGGATGGGCGGTACTCCTGGATTGGCAAATCATGAGCTGCCTCTTCTTCATGGCAGTATGTGAATTACGAACATGCCCCCCGTTGAAGAACAGAGAAAAATAGTGAAATCCGCGGCAAAAAAGGTTGGTGAACTACCAACCTCCAATCAGGAGAAGGCCCAGGGCTCGGATGCCAAAAGACTCTCGGGCATTCTTAAAATAAAGAACCCTCTTATTATTGAAGAGATCGCCGAAAGTGATCTTCAGGGGGGGCAATCGGGGTGACAAGGAACCATCGTACTTAGCTATTGCGATTGAAAATGAGGATTGCCCTCAATTCGATCATTTCTCCAGAGCGAATAAAAAAGAAATAAATTACTGCAGCTTATTTACTAAAAAAGCTTCAAGAGATGGAGAGGCCAGGTTGTTGAAATGGATAAAACGACATATAAAATCGGTTTCTGGTTAGCCCTTGTTGCATTTGTTGCAGCATTCGGATTCTCTGTTGTTCAAATTCTGCAACTTATAGGCGTTCTTAGTTATCCATGGGACGAGATTCTTATCTACGGATTTTCGCTTTTTATTGCAACGCCATTTATGCTCGCGTTGCTTGCACTTCACTATGTGACACCGGACGAGAAGAGGTTTTGGAGCCATGCGGCTGTTATCTTTGCCGTAATGTACGCCATATACGTCACGTTGAATTACGTTGTTCAATTGACAGCGGTGATTCCCTATGCTGCCCCGGAGCCGGTTCTTATACAAACACCTCACTCTCTTTTCTGGACGGTTGATGCGTTGGGATACATAGCACTGGGTCTGGCGACGTTATTTGCAGTCCCGCTGTTTGCGAAACAGGGGCTGCAGAAGTGGGTCAGGTGGTTTTTCCTGGCAAACTTCCTCGTCACCCCCCTGATTTCCTTCGTATATTTTTATCCGGAATTTTCCCCGACGATACTGCTGCTCGGTGTGCCGTGGATCATTACCGCGGTAGGGTCGATGTTGCTATTGACGCTCTTTTTTAAGGAGCAGATCGGGATTATGAAGCAGGATATTGCAGAATGAAAAACAGGTGGTCAGGTACCATCGACCCCTAACCCTCTTTCATCCAATTCAGGCAGGTTCCACCGGGGCCCTCCCGACGAATAGCGGTGCTGACCTGCTCATCCAGGGCCGGGCCAGGCGATCGTAGAGGGGTGATGTAGAAAAATGGTGAGATTGAGATGTTCATTGCTTTGCCCACTGTTGTGCCAAGATTCCTGAACCGGAAAGCAATCACCTCTTCTCCTCCGGCACATGGCACAGCTCGTAGTGGAATTCCAGCCCGGCGATAACCAGGATTCCCACTGCAGCCAGGCCCATGATTACTGCTATCCAGTCAACCCCAATATCCTGGATTCTCCAAAACATGAACTGCACGAAGAGCCCGATGGAAATTGCGGCGATAATTACGATGATGGCGAGACGGCATGGTGACTACGACACTCCGTGCTCGTTCCGGTCCTCGTCGTCCGGTACTCACTCCTTTCTCTGCTTGCATGGAGTGGCTGTTTTTCCAGACTGCCACCTATCCTGATATCGGTCGTGATCTCTTGCTCCACCCGCTCCGGCAATAGCCGGGTGAAAGTATTTAGCCATGAAAAGAAAGTCACAAGTAACCAGAAAAAAACCCAGATCGACTCTGGGTTGGTCGGAAATGTCCTGAACCAGACAGAAGACCACCTATGAGCACCGGACCGGAGTGGGATCCTGAGTTATCGACAAAGCGTATCCCTGCACTTACGGTACCGGGACTCTACCAGTTTTATGCAACCGGTCCCAATGGATTGACCCAGGCAGAATCTGAAGAGCGCCTCCACCGCTTCGGCCCGAACGTCATTCGGGAAGTAAAAGGAAAATCCCTGGTCTGGAAATTTTTTGCCAATTTCACTCACCTGATGGCAATCATGCTGTGGATTGGCGGCGCTGTCGGGTTCATTGCACAGATGCCCCAGCTTGGTATTGCAATCTGGATGGTCAACATCATCAATGGTCTCTTCTCCTTCTGGCAGGAATACCGGGCCGAAAAGGCAACAGAAGCCTTAAAAAAACTCCTCCCCTCCTACGTCCGCGTGCTGCGTGATGGTGAGGAACGGCGAATCCTTTCCGAAGACCTGGTTCCGGGAGACCTGATGCTGCTGTCCGAGGGAGACCGCATCTCGGCAGACGGACGGCTGGTGGAGGTATCTGAACTGCGGATTGACCAGTCGACCCTTACCGGCGAATCCCGGCCGGTCCGGAAGACCAGTGAGCCGGTGCTGCAGCCCGACCTCACCTTTGCCGAACTCCCCAACATGGTCTATGCCGGAACAAATGTCGCTACCGGGACCGGCAGGGCTACGGTCACTGCCACCGCGATGGCTACTGAGTTTGGAAAGATCGCTTACCTGACCCAGACGGTCAGGGACGAGCTGAGTCCCCTCCAGAGAGAGATGGCAGTTGTGACAAAGATTGTGACGGTTATTGCCTGCAGTGTCGGCGCAATCTTTTTCCTCTTCTCCGCAGTCCTGGTCGGCGTAAACCTTGCCGAAAGCTTCATTTTTGCCCTGGGGATGGTGGTGGCATTTGTGCCGGAAGGGATGCTGCCCCTGGTGACCCTCTCCCTTGCCATGGGGACCCAGCGGATGGCCGGCCGGAATGCCCTGATCAAGCAGCTTTCAGCGGTCGAAACCCTGGGGTGTACAACCGTCATCTGCACGGACAAGACCGGGACCCTGACCCAGAATGAGATGACCGTCCGGGATCTCTGGCTCTCCTATCGCTCGCTGACGGTAACCGGCGCCGGATACACACCGGTGGGGCAGATACTGGAACGTGAGCAACCGGTCGCGCCGGACACCGATCTTCGTCAGCTGCTTATTGCAGCGAGTCTCTGCAACAATGCCCGGGTGATCCCGCCAAATCCCCGGTCTGCCCACTGGACGATTCTTGGTGACCCGACCGAAGCGGCGATGAAGGTAGTGGCGCTCAAGGGCGGACTGGACCTGGAAGAGGAAGCCCGTTCTCTTCCCCGTCTCCGCGAAATACCCTTTGATTCTACCCGCAAACGGATGAGCACCATCCACCAGGCGTCTTCGTCCCGGGTGGTGTTCGTGAAGGGAGCCCCAAAAGAGATCCTTGGCCTGTGTTCACACATCAGGATAAACCAGGAATACCATCCGATGGACGGGCAGGTCCAGGCCCGCATCATGGCGGCGAATGATGAATATGCCCGGAACGGTCTTCGCGTGCTTGCCGTTGCCCTCCGTGATCTCCCCGACGCGGTTTCTGATTACCGGCCGGAGTTCATCGAAACTGACCTGAGCTTTCTGGGCCTGGTGGCCATGATGGATCCTCCCCGTGAGGAAGTGACCCTGGCAGTCGAAAAATGCCACCGTGCAGGTATCCGCATCGTGATGATTACCGGGGATTACGGGCTGACTGCGGAGAGCATCGCCCGGCGTATCGGTATTATCCGGCAGCAACGACCCCGTATCATCAGCGGGAACGATCTCGATGCCCTGGATGACCATGCGCTCGAAGCGGTGTTTCGCGACGAGGTCATCTTTGCACGGGTTTCACCGGAGCATAAACTCCGGGTGGTCACCGCCCTGCAGGAGCAGGGCCATATCGTTGCGGTCACCGGCGATGGGGTAAATGATGCACCGGCCCTCAAGAAAGCCGATATCGGCGTCGCCATGGGTATCGCCGGCACGGATGTGGCAAAGGAGGCTGCCGTCATGATCCTGACTGATGACAATTTTGCATCCATTGTCAATGCGATCGAGGAAGGGCGGGGGGTGTATGCCAATATCAAGAAATTCATCAGCTACATCTTCACCAGTAACACGCCGGAAGCAGTACCGTTTATCCTCTGGGCCCTGAGCCGCGGGCGAATTCCGCTCGCCCTCAATGTGATGCAGATACTTTCCGTTGATCTCGGAACCGATATGGTGCCGGCGCTGGCACTGGGCAATGAGCCGCCTGAAAAAGGAGTGATGGATGCGCCTCCCCGCAATATGAAGGAGCACGTGATCACCCGGTCCCTGATCATTCGTGCCTACCTTTTTCTTGGCCTGATCCAGAGCTTTGCGGCAATGGCTGCATTTTACTTCATGTACTGGGTCAACGGCTACTGGGGCCAGTGGCTTGATCTTCCCTCAACCGGAATCCTGTACCAGGCTGCGACAGCGATGACGCTTGGCGCTGTGGTCACGACCCAGATTGGCAACCTTTTCGCCCAGCGCACGGAACGTATCTCGGCCTTCCGGTTGAGATGGTTTGATAACCGGATGCTCTGGGTTGGGATTGTGTCAGAACTTCTGATTGTATCGCTGATCATCTATGTCCCGTTCTTCCAGAAGGTCATCGGGACGGCATCATTCCCGCTGGTCAACTGGGTATTTCTCTTTGCGTGGACTCCCTCGTTACTGCTGGCCGATGAACTCCGAAAGGCGCTCCTGCGCCGGAGGGATAGAGAGAAGAACGTCTTGTCTGAAGGAGGAAGTGTTGTATGAAAATCATGATTATTGGGTGTGGGAGGCAGGGCGCCGAACTGGCAAAAACCCTCAGCCTGAATGGACTGGAGATAACCGTGGTGGATAATGACCCGTCCGCGTTTGAACGGCTGGGGTCCTCGTTCGGAGGCCGGGTAATTTCTGGCAATGGTATGGATCGCGATATCCTCGTGGAGGGGGGGATCGAACAAGCAGACGGAATGGCGGTGGTGACCGCCAGGGATGAGCTCAACATCGTCGTCGCCCGTCTTGCCCGACAGGTCTTTGCGGTCCCCCGGGTTGTTGCCCGCGTGCATGACCCTCTCAAGGCCAGGATCTACGAGAGGCTCGGTCTGATGACCGTCACTCCGGTGATGTTAGGTACGCAGCGGTTCAGGGAACTGCTTACCTTCTCACCGCTCTCTCCCATCAAGCGGTTGGGAAATGGCGAGGTGGGTATTATTGAGATGGAAGTTCCTCCCGGCCTCGTCGGCCGGACCGTGAATGAGCTGACCGTTCCGGGGGAGATCCAGGTAACAGCCATCACCCGGGGGAATAAGACCGAGATCCCGATGTCTGGTGCAGTGTTCCAGGAGAAGGATATCATCCATATGGCAGTTGAATCAGGTTCCACGTACCGCCTGAAAGCGCTGCTCGGGATGCCGTGAGGAGGGATGACATGAAGTACGTTCTTGTGGTAGGCGGAGGCAAAGTCGGCAGCTATCTTGCTTCGCTCCTCATTGCCAACGGGTATACCGTCAGGGTGATCGAGGGAAACCGGGAGGAAATTTCCCGGCTCAGCCAGGAGCTCCCCGAAGGGGTGCTCGTCGTTGGCGATGGTACAGATCCCAGTGTGCTGGAAGCTGCAGGAGTGCGGAAAGCGGATGTTGTTGCGGCGGTGAGCAGGGCAGACGAGACCAATCTGGTCATCACCAGTCTTGCCCGGTTTGAGTTTAATGTACCCCGCACGATCGCCCGCGTTAACACTCCGAAAAATGCCTGGTTATTTACCCCGGAAATGGGTGTCGATGTGGCGCTGAACCAGGCCGACCTGATGGCCCACCTGATTGCCGAAGAGATGTCGCTTGGCGACATGATGACCCTGCTCAAGTTACGGCGCGGACAATATTCCATTGTCGAGAACCGGGTCAGTCCGGGTGCTCTTGCAGCAGGGAAACATGTCCGTGATCTTGATCTTCCCCACGATTGTGTGCTGACTGCTATCATACGGGAGGGGGAGCTGATCGTCCCCCGCGGTGATACGGTCGTGCAACCGGACGATACGGTCCTGGCCCTCGTGCACAGCTCCCAGCTCGATCGGGTGGCCTCCGTGCTGAGGGGACCCGAATAACGTGATGATGAAGTCAGGATCGGGAGGTTCATCGATGAATGATGAAATGGTCTATCCTGATCCGGCAGCCTGGATCTGTTTGATGAGATCCTTCACCTTCCCCTCGTCGCGGAGATCTTTCCGGGTAAACGGCACGCTGGCCGCAACATTCACTCCTCGTCCTTCCAGGGCCGTCTTCATCAGGGTGAGAGCATCCCTGGCCGAACCGCCACAGGTCACGAACAGGGTGCTTTTCTTTCCCTCGCATCCCTTCAGGGCCCGGATGGCGGCGTTGATGGCAGGGGTCGGTTTCCCGGACCATACCGGTGAACCGATCACCAGCAGGTCACACCCCGATACATCGATTTCCGCGGGTTCAATGGGGTCCGAGAGGCCCTTCGCCGCTCTCCCCGCTCCGACCAGGTACTTGGATATCCGGCTGTAATGCTGCAGATCCTGCACTTCGGTCCGGTCTCCTCCGGTGGCCGCAAGACACCGGTCCACGACCCCCCGGGTAGTGCCGGTTTCAGAGTGATAGATATAGCAGATCTTCATGGCCTGACCCTCCTATTCAGGGAAGGCTACGGGAAGACATGAAGATTTCCCGGGGGGGATTTATTCTCAGATCTTTCCGGGGGGAGGATTTGAACATCGCATTCAGGATGGTGTAAAGAAGACCAACCAGGAGCAGCGCACGTATCCCGCTGAACACATACCCGGGCAGCGGCAAGGACCGCCCGCCTGCTCCGGGGGATGTGATGCATTGATTATAGGGAAGAGCTTAATGGGGGGTGTATGAGCCTTGAAGTGATCGGCAAAGCGATTATATCGGGGCATTGCGACCGGTGCGGAAGTGCTGGCGTCCTTCACAATACGAGGGATGATACCGGCCACAAGATGCTCTTGTGCAATCAATGTATTGAAAAAGTAAGGGAGAAGGGATCCTGAATCTCTTTGTATCTTCCTTTTTTCAAGTCGTTCAAAAGATCCTAGTGAGATCGCCTCATATTCGCGTTCTGTTGGCAACGGATCGGCGGGGTGTTTGATTCACCCTCCAGTTTCCCGGGGTGAGGACCTGAACATCGCGTTCAGGATGGTGCAGATCATCCCTTCAGCGATAGTATTAATAAAGATCAATCATTATTGGACGATTGCTCTGAAAGGTAACAATACTTTATCGATTCGAATAATCGCCCCTTTTTTAGGTCGATCAATGGATTTCAGAGCCAAGAGACATTGATATTTTGTGTAAAAATTATCGCAATTTAAAGGTTGAAAGAACTGATGAGGAGAGAACATGAGTCTGAAAACATTAATTGTAATCGCTCTTCTTGGGTTGATGTTAATCGCCGTACTTTCATTTGCACAGGCTGCACCACCGTCAGATAAGCCAGGAAACATACCGGACACAATCGCCGGATTAAAAACTGAAATTACAGAATTATGGGGAAATGCAACGGCACAGGAATCAGCAATACAAGCTGAGGCAGATGCCCGACTAAGCGGCGATCAAGCATTATGGACAAATGCAACTGAGCAACAGAATGCGATAGATGCTATAGTGAGTATCAGTCCGGAGCGGTGCCCTGAAGGGCAATATGTGATAGGAATTGATCAGGATGGTAAAATCATCTGTGCTCCAGTTTGTCCCATCGATTCGCCTAATTATTGCCCGGACAGCGGGGAATGTGTAAACCTTCTTAATGATCCTAAAAATTGTGGCGAATGCAGTAATAGTTGTGAACCAGGTTTTCAATGTATCAATGGAGAATGTGTTTGTCAACCCCCATTGGACCTCTGCGGTTTAGATTGTGTCGATCTTGGTAACGATGAACAAAATTGTGGAAGATGTGGGATTGTATGTCCACCAGATCAGAAATGTATAGGTGGCAAGTGCCTGCTTGATGTATGATTGCCAAATGCGCTCCCGACATTTAACCAATTTATTCTTTTTAAAATGAGTGTGAGAACCACTTTCACCCTGCATACAACCTGAGCTCATATGAGATCCCGGTTTATTTCATCCTGTCCCCCGTCCGCACAACAACGGGAGGACAATCAGGGATCCTATCCGGGCCCGCCCCGTCCCCCGTGAGTGTGGCGGGATGCGGCCTTTCATGCAGTTTTTTATTCTAGTAGATCTCGCCGGTTGCATCGCGGCACTTGAGCGTCGCCGAGAAGCTGTCCTCTTCAGTGACGTGGATAGCATCGCCACTCATGGCGGTCGCCAGGGTGGTGTCGGCGAGGATGGCAGTGACGGCGCCATTGAACGCGGTCACGGTGGGGGCCCGTGCGTTGGTGTAGCCGACAATCTTGGCTTCCGCGTCCTCGAACTCGATCCGTGCGGGGTATCCCTCACGGCTCTTGCTGACCGGGCTCTGGGGGACGCCTCCGACATCGTAGGCGGTGCAGCCCCACGGGTTGCCGGAAATGATCCCTGCAACCAAGGTGTTGAACGTGGTGATGTTCTCAATCGGTTACGGAGAGCTCCCGCACTGCGGTCTTGGTGATGCTCTGCTGGACAAAATCTCCCATTTCTTGCTTGCTCCTGCCCTTTTCAGGGCTGTGAGCAGGTGAAACGAGGATTGGGATATAATTTGGCGGGGGTTGTTGATAGGGAAGAGGAATGGGGGCGGAATGGGTAATAGGGGGGAATGATGAGCACGGGGGAGATCGAGGAAATATCAATCCTTCTTCAATTAATAAAATTCTATCACCTAATAGTTCCCTCGATTCCCTATGAAAACCCCTGCACCAACTCCAAAAGCAACATCGCCGATAACGTAAGAAACGAGTGCAAGAATGATATTTTCTATTGAATTTGCAGCCTGTTCTGTCGCTTGTGGTATTTCTTCATTACTTTGTAAAGAGATTTCGGGTAAAAAAGCGAAAATTTCGATAGCAAAGAGAAAAATGCCTAAACCCTGTATTAATCCAATTATCTTTTGATCATTGGTAATAACACTGATAAATCCCACAACTCCACCAAATATCAAATTGAAAATTATCAGTCCGATTGTGAAAGGTTCCATTATACTCCCCTTTGAAACGATTAACAAATAATTAGATATCCTCAATCGCTTTCAAGTGACTCGATTATTTTTTCATTTAAACTTTTCATATATGGATGAATTATTAACCCATCTTGAAAACAATTAAATGGTCCCCATCCGTAACGATTTCGATATAATCGTATGAAGTTATTTAATACTATATTCCAGGAGGGGTCCATCCTTTCACCTTTTACAACAACATTCATCCATTTTGAGGTTATTCCGACGATACAATCTGCAATCTGCAGCATATCGTGATAGCTTGGGTCTGAAAGAAAGATACTCGGTTGGAAATTGAGATCTTTTAATCCACGTTGTGGATATTCAGGACCTGGCCCACGACCAACCCCATAGCTATACCATCTCCGATATTTTTTAAAAGGTGCTTGTCTGCCAAGGAGAATTGTTCTGTCGGTATATTCCTCTTCACCTAACTCTGGTTTATCACAAATGATACTTGCTAGATTCCAATGTTCTAACGCAGATTCCTCCGCGACTCTTTGCAAGATATAACGAAGTCCCTCGCAATAAAAATCAACAGGTATTTTCCTTTTTTTTCTAGGATGAGTTGAAGATTCGTGACGTGTATGCTTTCTTACAGCCTCCGATCTCATCTCCAACATTGTTGCTACAACAGCGGTTAATGTCCTCCAATTGGACAATTCCTCGGCAATCCTTAATTTTAGGTCAGAAGGCGCCTCTTGATAATGCAACTCTTCATCTTCACGAAACCCACACTGATTTTTAAATTCCCTCCAATGATATACAAGAGAGGGAATGGCATAATCATGACAATAAAATCCACCAATTGTTAAAAATTTACCTTCTCGAATGGATTCATCTATCCAAATGCTATACACCTATATTCCTCATTATTACGAAATTAGTTTGAGTTCGTCGTTTATCTTTTAAAAAGGCTTTCATTGCCTTAATTATCTATGAGTTATCGTTTCGCTTAACCTTCCTCCAGATTATACACCTTCAATACCTCATCCCCGTAGTGGTTGATAACCTTTACCGCAATTTTCCCACTCTCTGGTGCCGGGAACGGGAGGCTAACTGTCCGGTAGAAAGCCGCCCATGACCCCTCATCAACCTCAGCACGAAGAGCCCGTTTCAATTTGTCATATGGCTGATCCTTACCCGTAAAGTAAGCCTGCCTTACGAAGAAACTCTCCTCGTTATAATCTGTATCAATGAACCAGCAGGCAATATCTTCAGTTGACGAGTTCCGAATCTGACCGGTGGTTGGATCATAAACGTCGACCCCTTTGATCTCCACAATAAATGAATCCTGTCCCTCTTTCCGGATCTCGATATCCGGGTCGCCAAAGATCATAAAGAGGTTTCCTGCCCCGGTCTTTTTCAGCAAATCATCGCCCATTGAGAGATCTGGATTCATCTTTGTTGGAAGAACAGTGAGTTTCCCATAGTGCTTTGCATCTTCAGTAACGTGTGGATCAAAAGCAAATCCACAAACGAGAAGCATGTCAAAACCAATCCCCTGAACCGCCTCTTTTGCAGCCTCCTTAAGCTGCAAGGGCCCCACGGTCCCGTGTTCGGGGCCTAGTGATATGGCCACTCTCCGCGGGGTACCTTCCAAGTCGGTGTATGTCCCTTGTGCATGAATCCACTTGCCTGGATGAGGTTCAAGGAAATCAAATTTTATCCGTTCATTCTTTACGGTATTCTGAACTCCAGCAGCACGAAGATTATCTAAAATAATCGTTGCATAGTCCTGTTGCTTCCGGGCCTCCTCCTCGCTTACAGTACCATTCATGTCTTCATCGGCCGGGAGGATACGATGGGGGGAGAGACTCTCGACCGTAAACGGGCCGGTCACTCGCACCCGTTTCGGGTCTTCAAAGGGCTTATCATAGAGCAGTTCCATCTCAGCACGGCGTGATATGTTCTCATCAATCTCTTTCTGACGTTTCAAGCGCAACTCCCACCATTGTTGGAGGAGTGCATTGACATCCGCACTCTCTAGGTACTCCCTCGGTAGTTCCCAAGCTTCCCATGTTTTTCTAGATTTTTCGTTTATTTCAGCACGTAGGGGCTCCATCTTTTCCTGCCATTTGGCATAGATGTTGTCGATCTCCTCGTTGTTTGCAATGGATTTGAGGGTGATGTGAGGAACGCGATCATACACAAAGCCCTTCTTGATGTCATACCGCGTCTCGTAGGCAGGCGGCCGCTGTCCTGTGACATCTGCTTCCTTCTGGAGTCCTTCTGGGGAATCGGCAAGAAGATAATAGGGGAACCGGGCTGACATGATACGGGTTCGGGCTAAGGCCAGGGCCACCCGGCTGGTGTCAATTGTGATCCATCGCCGACCCCATTGTTCCGCAACATAAGCGGTGGTCCCGCTTCCGCAGGTGGGATCGAGGACCAGATCGCCGGGGTCAGTTGTCATGAGAAGGCAGCGTTCAATGACTTTTTTAACAGTTTGAACAACGTAAATTTTATTCTGTTCTGCCGTTCCCATAGTATCGTCCCATAAATTAGGCAGTTTAACAGCTCGGAAATCATCGAAATAGATTTTGTAATTGACAAATGCTTTAGTGTTAAATAGCCTGTTTGCCTCGATTAATCTCGTCATTCCCTTTAAATTGGTTTTCCATCCACCTTTTTTAGGGAAATGAGACTTATTGTTTAAATCGAATGAAAATACTGTAGTATTGCTAGGGGTTTCTGAAGTGAGTGGCCCCCCCAGAAACACTCTTGAACCACCTGGAAGTAAGCCGGGTTGGATAGTTTCTTGCTTTAAAATTGGTCTAATCTGAAGATCAGATAATTCAACTTGATTATACCTTGAACCAGCTCCTTCTGAAAGGTTTTTTTCAATAAACAGTTGACGATATTTTGTTTTTGTTTTATCTTTTGCATACCATAATAAAAAATCAGAAATATTATCGATTAAAAACTGACCCATCCCCCCGCTTTTCTTCATGGTGATGATACTGACAAAATTATCACTACCAAATACTTCGTCCATGATGCATCGTACAAGATGGACATTTTCATCCCCTATCTGAACAAATACGCTTCCCGTCTCTGTTAATAGTTCTCTCCCTACCTGCAATCGGTCCCGGAGATACGCCAGATATGAGTGAATTCCCAGCTTCCAGGTATCCCGGAATGCCCGGACTTGTTCAGGTTGTCGGGTGACATCCTCAACCTTCCCGTCTTTCACTCCACGCTCCCGGGTGCTTACTTGCCAGTTGCTATTGAACTTGATCCCATACGGCGGATCGATATAGATCATCTGCACCTTGCCCTTGAGCCCCTCTTTCTCCGCAAGCGATGTCATGACCTGGAGAGAGTCACCTAAGATCAGTCGGTTTGACCAGTTCTGCTCGTGGTGGTAAAAATCCACCCGCTGGTCAAATTCCTCGGGGAGTCCGTTAAAATCCCCAAAGAGATCGAGAGAGGCCTGATACGCTGCAGCAGATTCCTTTACACCACGGGACTTTGCAACCTGGGCGAGGAAATCCTCGATGATAACTTTTGGGTGGATCTTCTCCTGAATATAAACCGGGAGCACCGAGACCTCCAGGGGGTTCTGGTCCTGCTCATCCTTCCCCTTCCAGACAAGCTGTGGGTCGAGAGACGGGTCACGGGGGTAGAGCATCGTCTTCGGTGCCTTCTCGTCTTCCTCCACAAATCCCCTCAACTCCTCGGTGGGGATATTAGGGCGCTTGTCCGGGTGCCTGATAGTCTCAATCGGAATCTCATCTCGTGTCGTCTTCTTCCTCGCCATAACTTATCGCTCCGTTATGTGTGATCCTAGGTGGCCTCGTATCAGGTTCTTGGTGTCATAGGGATCGCCAATCTCAATGAACCCCCAGCGGCCGAATCCCCCATGATTATTCACTGCCGGAACCCACAGGTTCCGAGCCGTCGCCACTTTCACCGCCTTTTCCTTCGTTCGTTCTCCGGTGACCTCGATGATGAGATTGAGGAGGTCTTCAGTACCTTTCTCATCGTTGATGACCGCAATGAAGTCCGGGATGTACTGGTGCTCCTGGCCATCAATGAGGTAAGGAATCGCAAAGCCCAGATGGTCATTCTTCACATACCTCACCACTTCATCCATCTCCTCCAGGGCATACGCCACCCGCTGCTCCCAGTCTTCGGTATCGTTTGTCACATAGGTAACATGGCATTTGTCGGGATGGGTTGGGTAGACCGGCTTCACCGTATCGAAATCAACGTATCGGGTGGAGCCAATCGGGTCATAGGGGCGGGGGATTGGCTTCAGAGTGGGCGATCCTTCGGTGGACATGGCAATTGATTGATATATCTTACCAGCTGCATTGTGAGCGAATACCTGGAGAAGGAGCAGTTGAGGAAAGGTATTGTCCTTACAATATACGCACTCGGCGAGCCACCGTTTGGTAATCGTCAACAGTTGCGGAAAGAGCCAAGGCTTGTTATTCCCCTCGTCATCGCGGAAGTATGTATCCAGTGTGTACTTGGCCAAGAGGAAGGCAACCTCATTCAACCGCCTCCTCTTCAAATCCTCGAGGGTGTGAATACTGCTCTCCCCTACAATGGGGGCATTCTCTGTCTTTGTAGGGATATTTTCAGTACTTATCAGGAACTTTGAGTCCTCCGAGAACGTCGCAGTCAGCCGCTCACTCCCTAAATCATACCGGTATCCGAGAATCCTGGGGAACGTGATCTCGCAGGCTGCACGTTCCTCCAGTGCCCGGACTCTGGTCGGAGTCGGTCCAAGTGTGGGCGTCGTTGTGGACCCACTACAGGGGATGAATGAGAACGGCACTCCATATACTTCTGCATACTCCGGAGCGAACATCCCCTCTTCATCCGCTGCGTAGCTCATCCTCCGGAGTGCCCGCCCTACGACCTGTTCACAGAGGAGTTGGGTTCCAAACGCCCTCACTCCGAGGACATGGGTCACAGTCTGGGCATCCCATCCCTCTGTGAGCATCGAGACACTCACCACACACTTGACGTGTTCCCCGAGCTTACCAGGCTTCCCGACCGTGTTCATGACCTCCCGGAGAATATCCTCATCAGTGAGCTTATCAGCGTCCCGCCCGGGAAACCTGATACGATACTCATGTTTGAATTCCTCGATCTCGTGAGCGGCAATACGCTTGAACTCGTCGCTCATCGCATCTCCGGATTCGAGCTGCTCGCTATCGACCAGGATAGTATTGGGTCGACTCAACCAGCCACCCCGGCCGTCATCATTCCGGAAGATATCAAGGGCCCCAGCCTGGGCAACCTTTTTTCCATTGGTGTCCTTCTCCCACCCTGCGATGTAGTCGTAGACCAGTTTCGAGACGTTGGTATTGTTGCATACCGCAATGAACACAGGGGGTGACAGGTTCCTGGCCTGCGTATCCGGGGTCTCCTCCCATTCCTGGTAATACTTCTCATAATTACTGTAGAGACTGTGAATCGCTCCCTGCAACTCTGCCGGCAGAATAGGCTCCCCAGTCACCGCTTCGGTACGGCGTCCCTTTCGGGGCAGGTGGTCACGAATACGCAGCCAGATGTTCCGGTAGGTAGGCAGACTCCCGGTCATCGAGTCGTCTGCTATGGGCACCCGTGGGATCTTCACTATCCCGCACTCTATCGCATCAATGAGAGAGAAATCCGATACGGTCCAAGGGAAGAGTGTTCCTTCCGGATATCCGGAACCTTTGAGAAAGAATGGTGTAGCTGATAGATCATAGATACCCTTCACCCCGATCTTGTCTCTTATAGCCTCGATGCCGGAAACCCACACCCGGGCTTCTTCGTCCCTTTTTTGTGCTTCTCTCCTTTCATCACCAGATAATTTCTCACCCTCTGCATCGATCTTGCGGCGGTAGCAGTGGTGGGCCTCATCGTTAATGATGATGATATTTTTCTTATTGCCAAAATCCCGGCATACTCGTCTCACCATCTGGCTTGGTGTCTCCGTAAAAACTCCATTCTTCCCTTCCGAAAGGAGCGTTTTGGTCAGCTTTCCAGCTTTCTCTTTCTCTCGGAGTTGGAGAGCGTGGAAGTTGGTAATGAGGATCTTTGCCGTACCAAGCTTTTGGATCAGTTCAGGCGAGAGAATATCGCGCTGGTGGTAGTAATTCCCGGGATCGTTGGGTAAGAGTACACGAAGCCTGTCTCGGATTGTAATGCCAGGAGTGATGATAAGAAAAGTGTCTGAAAACCGGGTGTCCTGGGAATTGGCAAATTTATTCAGCACTTGCCAGGCAATGAGCATCCCCATGACCACCGTCTTTCCTGATCCGGTAGCCATTTTGAGAGCGATTCGCGGGAGTCCGGGATTGGCGAGATCGTTGGCTTCGCGGAGAAAATTATCAATCCAGCCGTCACCATAATTCTTCGCTGATTCGGTGATGTATATGGCTGTCTCCAGCGCTTCTATCTGGCAAAAGAAAAATTTTTTCTCTCTTTCCTGATTCGTCCAGTATTCGAGAAGCCTTCGGGTCGTGGGAGTGATTCCCGCATAACCTCCTTGACGCCATACCCGGATACGCTCCCTGACCTGGTTGATAAATTCATTCTCTTCCACACGATCCTCGGTCCATTCCGTTTCTATGTGTAATTGTCTTCCTTTCTTCTTCGGTTGAGCAATAGGAATAAAAATGGAACTTGGACGACGGGATTCAATAATTTCGTTGGTAATGCCTTCTTCAGAAAAGCGATGATGCCGATGCGGCTCAATAAAGGGCGAATTGATGACAGGTTTATCAATGATGGTTTGGGGCATGGAATCACAACTAATCTTATGATGAGAATATCCGATGATTTTCTTATCTAATATAAAAAGAAATAATTATCCATCAAAAATGAGGGAAAATTCAAAATTATCGGCATTACCCATCTATATATTGCCTTTCAAAAAATTTTAATTATTATTTTTAAACAATCTACTTTTTTCAAATATACGTAATATTTCCTTTTTCTTTCGTAGGTGTATACCTAAATTAGAATCGTTAATATCATGGTTTATAAAATAATAATCGATAATTTCAAGGAAGGATTCGTGGTCAGGTACTATCGACCCCTAACCCTCTTTCATTCAATTCAGGCAGGTTCATTCTGTTCCCTCCCGACAAACAACGGTGCTTTAACAACCGCCCGAAAATTCCGGCACGGTGTAGAGCCTGACCAATCCTGAATTTGATCGCCCGTACGGAAATTGATATCCTTGAAAAGGATGGAGATGAAGAGCTGATGAGGTGACGGGTGATACTGCATCGGATTTGCCAATATCATTATCCTTCATACTGGAGAATGCCTATGCAAAACGGGTGGGAGAACTATGAAAGATATTATTCAATCGATACAAACCCTCGAAAAATTTCATCAAGAATATGATTTGAAACAGACAATTTCTGTTCTGCAAATCAAAGCACAGAACAAAAAGCGTACCGATATTGACAACTTACTTGCAGAGGGAGAAATCGATAAATCTCTACTCCATGCAGCATTGTCGTTGAAAGACATTGTTGGACAGATCAACGTGATCATTCATGCTTGGGGCATTTTAGTTTCACTTCCGTATATTCTCCAACCGGATGAAATAATTGAATATGTATCCCTGGGTGCGGGAAATACTGGAAAAGAATTCGATCTTAAAACTTCCCGACAGGTTGCTGAATTCAAATTTATCGATTGGAAAGGAGGTCCGGAGACGATAAGGAAGAACAGCCTGTTTAAGGACTTTTATCATCTTGCTGAATGTGAAGATGCTCGTGAGAAATATCTGTATGTTCTCGGAATTGAACGACCAATAAATGCACTCAATAATACAAGAAAACTAAAAAGCACCCTTGCCAAACGATCGCTATGGGAATTATTTTTTAAAAAATATGGTGATCGATATAACACGGTCCAGGATTATTATCGCGATCATAAAGACTCCGTAACGATTGTCGATTTGAAATCAATCGTTCCTGAACTTTCGTATGTTAAATAACCCTCCCATTTCACTTTATTTCTCATGGCTCGACCTGATCCCTCCCCAGCGGTGCTTTCCTCACCTGCTAGATTTCTTGAATTGAAAAAACTGGATCACCATCATCAAACTTTTTTAATACTTCGATGAATTGGTCAATAATTTTTTTATGTTTTTCTGGAATTCTTGGTTCACAAATATAATAGATGGCTTCAATTAATCCCATCTCATCAATTTTTACTATACAATTCCTGCTTAAACCAATCTTCCAAATTGTTCCTAATTTTCTTTCATAGATATGATTTTTAACAGAGTTTATTCTAGACTTCTCATTTGTAGGAGCGTTCGTCTTCGGATGTATCCGATCGAAGAACTGCTCTTCCCAGTCGAGATCCTTGAGATATCCTCTCATACAATATTCAAAATCGGATATTTCCCAGATTGTTGCTCGGAGGTGTTCAGTCTCTAAAACTGGATATTTATTTAGTCCCTTTTCTTTTAAAAATGAATTTCGTCTTTCGATATAGTGATCCAAGTGGTGTTTCTCAATTTTATTTATTAAATCTTGAGGAAATTTTTGATACTCAGTGATTTTATCCTCCTTACTGGAGCGCTTGGCCATAAAATCCAATTGATAGTAATCTCCTGCCCACAATGCAAACGATGCGATGTTATAGTCCTTAACATCTATCGCCATCAACAACCTCCTCGCTCTTCTCAAAGAATTGTTTATTAAGTTCTTCAATTTTAGGATTATTGGGATTAGAATTAAGGAACTCTTTGAACTCATTGGCATTTTTTCGCAAAAGCAAAGTAATCCAAATTTCCCGATGTTCTCCCTTCACAGCAGTGTGTTCATACACAAATGTTATGATTATCCCATAACCCAAATGCGCGGATATATTCTCTCGGTTTTCCGACCAGAATGAGTATAATTGGATTAATGCTTTTTTTCTCTGATCGTTTTTCTTGATATCATAGGTTGCTTTTGATTCGACCGCCCACCATTTTTTTGAACGGATAAATTGAAAATTAAGATCCTCTAAAAATATTGAAAACAAATTATTAATTTCCTGACCTTCAAGATTCATTATAAAATCGGGTGTTTTTATGTTCCCTTTAGTTCTCAAATGAGCAATATCACAAATTTTGGCATTTAAACAAGTTCTTGCCAAGATCGCAGCAATACATTCGCCGATATTTCCTATGACTTGTTGAGATCTGCTTTTCCAGGTCAACTGACTGAAACTATTAAAAGAGGGAAAATCTAGAATTTCATTAAATTTTTGAGTTGGGCGAAATATGTAATCATGATAATGCCGATCCATCGATAAAATATGATACGAACCTGCCCAAGATGATGTATTTCCAATAGTTTCTTCGTTTATTGAGATGGTTCCAGAATTAACGCCGTTCCCATTGATGCCGAGTTGGATTTTAACAGGAATTTGCATTTAAATTGTCCTCTCTCTTGTAAGTAAAAATATAATCGTTATTTTCTCTGAGCTTTCTATTTTTGACTTTGGACGTATTTATTGGATTTTTCATGAATTGAGTATTGTCTAAATATTCTTCTTTTTCTTTTTGATTATTTTCAATTTGTAATAAACCGGGAATGAAAATTGCTGCAATACGGTCTCGTTTTATATAATTTTTATCCCCATGCTCCATTCGAACTGTTTTGGGTTTTAGATTCTAATAATCTTTTTCAGTTTTTGGTTAAAAAAAGTGCTTAAGAAAACCTTATCATAGTTCGATTTGTCTTATTATTTTCATAGAATAATAACTATGTCTAAATAGACAAAAGTTACAGAGGCAGTTCACTATGACAGAAGATCCACCAAATAATAGAGTTCTTACCCAAGAAGAGATGGAAAAATTGCACGAATTTCCCGAAAAAGTAGATAAACTAAGCATTTTGGGCTTGTTTCCTCGCTGTAATGAGTTGTTGCTTTTCCTGAATAGTCGCAGGGACTATGGCTCTATACTCTTCTATAAACTCTTTTTCCGGGATTACAATTTACCATAATCCCAATGATCACTTTTGAAAGTCAATTCCAAATCTTCTACCAAGCCTATCTGATTCGGAGCTCGATATAATCCCAACACTAAACCCTAATGGATCATGAACATCCATCTCCTGAACTCTGAATAGAGCAGGGTTGCTATTGATGGCTGATCTCATTTGATTTGGAGATAGATTTGTCCATTCGAGAATCTGTTTTCCTGATGCCGCATGTCGATTCCGAGTAATCATCGCAAAGAATATTACTTCTACATCTGATGTGGGTTCCACCATACACTTCACCAGCTACTTGTTGTTTTACTCCTCTCTAAAACGACGATATTTAAAATCCTTCAGTTTAGCTGTTTCGTCCCGATCGATTCCATCCTCCAATTTCTTAATTCTGATTAATGCCTTCTTGTATTGTTCAAATGTTTTTACCCTGGCACTTCGAGATACCCTTGGACACTCCAAGTATCCATGCAATTAATCGTACTCCCTATAAGTTTTTTAGAATGAATTTTATTTAATAAAAGTTTATCATCCTATAAGGGGAAAAGCGATGAGATTTAACCCGATTTTAATATTCTCTATAATTATTACATGCGCAGCGGTTGCCTTGATGGTCATTCATTTATTCTATTCCACTATCGCCATTGATATAATAACAATTACCCTTTTTATTATTGCAATCATTCCTTGGGCTGGACAAATATTTCAGTCAGTAAAATTACCCGGTGGAATTGAATTTGTATATCGGGAATTGAGTCAAGTCAGCGAAAAACTTGCAGAAGAAAATCTAGTTGCTGAACCGACTGCTGAAACTGAGTACTTTATTGATAATAGAATGGACTCAGTTTACAGACTAGCCATATTGAGAGTTGAAATTGAACGCCGACTTAGGGCGTTAGCCCGAATGTATGATATTGATGTTAATCGAGCGAGGGGGATTGGAGGTTTAACGGTTCAATTGCATCGAGTCAAAGCTCTTTCACTAGGGGAGATCGAAGTCTTGAGACAAATTAGTCGAATATTAAATATGGCTGTCCATGGTGGTGAGCAAATCGAGGAAGCGGTTGCTGCTTGGGCATTAGACGAAGGACCAAGATTAATTGCCGGATTAGATAAAAGGATTTCTCAGAGGGCGACCGCAGCGATGTAAAAATATTTAAAGTTGATTTTTTTGTATACAGAAATAACTAAATTTCCGTTATACTTGCCTTCCGGATCTTCAGTATATCCCATTCCCAGCAAACACCGCCGCCTTCCTCGCCCTCCCTTCAACCACCGCAACGACATTCCGCAAAGGCACAGTGTAGAACCGTTCCCCAATCCTGAAATTGATCCCCTTCCCGGACATTGACGGCCGTGCAGTTCCAATAGGACTATGACCCCCGGTTTCTCGGACATCAACAACCTCCCTATCTAAAAGTCGTTTAATATCCCTGGCAGTAACCCCATAAAACGGCAACCCATCAATCTTAATCACCAGATCCCCGGCTTCCATGAATAACCTGCCAACCTTATCGAACTCCCTTGGTTTGCACGGCCGAATTTCCCACTTCGGGTGCTCCTTTTGTTGTGAAACAGCAGGCTCCAGGATGGGGGTGGAATTCCCATCCTCCTTGTTTCCATCGGCAGATGGAAGCGGCTGCTTTTCCTGAATCGCCGTTCGAATCTCGACTTCTGTATCTTCTCGGGGTGGAGAGGATAGCACCGCCCCGAGATTTGCGGGAATCGATTCTTCCTCTGGTTGTGAAGGCGGAGTAGCCGGTTGTGATCGGAACAAGACCGCAATCAACCACCGCCATAATTCCCGAATCATAAGATTACCTCCATAAGATCCTCCTCACGTTCCCGCCTCCGCACGCGATTGTGCTTCGGGAGCAGCCTCCCCATCCGATCGTCCGTTCCGGGCAGCCTGCGCACCCGATCGCTCCTCCCGGGCAACCTCCCCCTGGTAGCATCGCTCACACAACAGTACCCCAGTACCAGCATCCCGGTACACCGCCTTGTCAAGATCACAGAGCGAGCACTTCCCGACATACGCGGTGACCGGTTGCATCCGTGACACCTCAACGGTGCCGGGGAGCATCCGGCAGGCCTCCTGGTCCCGGGCCTTGATCTCCTGGTAACACTTCCGGCAGATCCGGCGCCCTTCCCACTGGTCCTTCGGCCGTGCTTTCCGTTCAGCGGTCAGCTTCTCGATGAACCAGGAAGGGGACCGGCCACAGACGAAACAGGGTGTCTGCTCGGGAAACTCCAGCGGTTTGTAGTCCCGGGCATGAATGATCTTCTGCCCTTCCCATTCCTGGGCGAATCCTTCCTCATCCTTCCATTCGCTTGGAAGGGATTTTCCGGATTTGTCCGGCCGGGATTCGTTATTTCCCGGTTGCTTCGTGGACTTTGGATCCTGTCCTTCCATTTTTCCCGGATCACAGACAGAAGGAGACGCGGTGGTTGAGGCCGGTTCACCCTGCTCTGAATCTTCTGAATTGTGGAAGGACTGAGGATCATACACACACATGTGTGTGGTACTATCCGTTTTTTGGAGATCCGGACTCATTGCATCATTTTCGCATCCTTCCAAATCGTTGGAAGGATAGTGGAAGTCAATGGAAGTATTGGAAGGATTGTGGAAGCTAGGGGAAGTATTGGAAGGATCCGGGTCATCCGGGTCGTCATCGATCCAGCAACTCCCGCCCTGGCTCCAGGAGGTATAGAGATTCCGGTCGAAGGTGTAGGCATTCGTCCGCCGTCGCATGTATAACCCCCTTTCTTCTTCCGTCACAACGGTCCGATCGGTAAACGAAATGGCAGGACATTTCTCAAGGAGACCGGAATAGACCAATCCCTTCGTTGAAAAACCATGGATAGTCTTGTGGAGCGAACCGTTCGATAACCCGGTTTCCCGCTGAAGCATCGGAATAGTGAACTCCGGCCAGTCCCTCTCCGCGATGACTTCCAGCAGCGAGGCCTCCCGCTTGGTGAGCTTCGTGGTCTGGCCGCCGGAAGTCCCGTTCAGCAGCCCGTAGAGCCGGGCCGCCTGGTCGAAGTCGTCCCGGGTGGCACGGATGCAGATGGCGCCCGGGGGAGCCGGGAGCTGCTCCCGCTGCCGGTGGCGGAGCACCGCGTTGGCTTTGATCAGGTCGAGCAGCATCTCGGGGTTGCGGCGGTTTGTGCTCTCCTGGAACCGGATCTTTGCGGCATATGGGATCACCACGTGGATGCACTGCCGCCCGATCAGCTCCCACATCGCCCGGCAGACGACGACCTCCGGCCGGGCCGCCCCGGTATCTGCCGGCGGCCGGGTATCACGGGAGAGGACCCGGGTCAGCACCCGGGCGTCCTGCTCGGGGGAGTCATCGATCCAGCAGGTGAGCATCCGGTTGAAGACCTGGTCGTCCCCGCTCCCCTCCACCTTGGCCACCCACCAGACGCACCGCTCCGGGATGGTGCAGACCTGCCCCTTCCGGTCCCTGCTCACCGTCCGGTAGAGGAAGGGGTCGCGGAAGGAGGTGGTCACCCCTTTCAGGATCTCCTGCATATCGTCCGAGAGCGTGGCATCGTCGAGCACGATCACCGTGCCGGGCCGCATCTCCTCGATGTAGAAGAGGGCCTTGTTGCTCATGGCCCCGTTCAGCCGGAACCGTTCCGGCACCTGCGAGAGCAGGGTGGCAAAGGCATGGCTCTTCCCCTTCCCGCTCTCCCCGGTCACGCTGACGTGCAGCCCGGTGGTGTTGGCCACCGACCGGGAAGCGAGGGAGAGGACCAGGCACTCGGCCACCACCCCGTCCCCCTCGTGGTCGAGGGAAAAGGTCCGGAGCATGAACGATCGCGGGTCGCCGCACTCGAGGATGTCCAGGGCTTCGGCGAGGTTCGGGATATCGCCAGCAGCCGGGGACGGGGGAGGGTTCGGGATTTCGTGGACAGCCGGGGACGGAGGGAGGTTCGGTTGTGGTTTCGTTGCGGCCGGTCGCTTCCCTCCAGGCTCCTCGTGCATGGCCCGGAGCTCCTGCCACCGTTGCGATCCGCCCCCGCAGGAGGCATGGTGGCACCCGGCGTGGACGGCACCGTTGGCGAACTGGACCGCAAACGCACCGTCCCGGTGGTCGCCGGAAAACGGACAGTCGTCCAGCACGTACAGGGTGCCGCCCTGCCAGGGTTTCTCGTGGCGAACAGAAATCCCGTGGTCCCGGAGCCACCCGGAAAGGTCGAACGGCTTCCCCGGGTTCTGCCCCCGGCCAGGTGCGGAGGGGAGCACGGAGGCCAGCCGGACCAGGAGATCGGTCGGGACCACGGCAATGCTGTCGGGGACGTCCAGGAGGCGGGACCGCCGGTGCGGCCGGCCGCCGGTGTGGTCCCCCTTCCGGCTCATGGTGCCGTAGAGCTTCCAGATCCGGGCCGCGTTGTGGTTCGCCGGATCGACGGTGCTCCGGTCGTCGTCGAACAGGGCGGCAAGCACCTCGAGTGCCCGTTTCACCAGCTCCCTGCTCGCGTCATCGTTGGGCAGATCGACCCGGTAGAGCAGGTGTGCCCCGTTCCCGCTGGAGGCCACGATCCCGGGCGGCCAGCCCTCCCCGGCCAGCCAGGCAGCGACCCGGCGGGCCTTCTCCACCGCCGCCCTGTGCTCCTCATCGGTCGCGGAGACCCCGGACGGCCGCACCGGGTCGATGTCGATGGGAAACCAGCGCCGGCGGAGGATATCGGCATCCGCCGTGGTGGCATCCTTCTTCGAAAGCCGGGTCTTGATCCGGTTCGCCCGCCGGGAGAGGAGTGCTACTTCCACCTCGTTCAGGGTGACGTAGATCCCGTGCACACCGGGGAGATCGTCCAGCGGCTGGACGGCCTTTGCGAGCGCTTCAGGGTCATCGAAGTATCCCGAGGCCATCCCCTCCTCGGTGATCGCCCGGACCTCCACCACCTGGCCGGGCGCAAAAAGCAGGGAAAGCGTCCGGCCGATATCATTCATCCCTCCACCTCCACCACTCCTCCCGGGTAGACGTCGAAGAACCGCCATCCCCGGCAGTCGACGTACACCCAGAGCTGCACCGTCAGGTAGGGGAGCCGGGGCAGTCTCCGGAGCGAATCGATGTCGTGGCGGAACTTCACACCGACTCCCCCGGTATCTTCAAGCGTCGCCCGGCGGGTGCGGGCGATCCGGATGAAGAGGAGCGAGCCGTCCCCCTTCCAGGCCACGAGGTCCACCGGGGCATGCGCCCCGGCACTCCTGATCACGTCGTAGCCCTGCTCCCGGAGGAGATCGCGGGCCAGGCACTCCGCCTGGCGGTTCCGGAGCGACATACGGGGCGGTTTCATGGGCAACCACGACCGGGCGAGGGCTTCAGCGGTGCATACTGCACATCCCCGCGGGCGACTTCGGTGAAATCAGACCACAGGACCGAGTAGGTCCGGCCATGCAGGGTGAAAAAGACCCTCTGGCTGCGGGAATGGGGTGATACGGTTGACTCGGCATCGATGACTCCGCCGGGAAGGAGGAGCGGGACGTCGTGGCCGGAGAAGAGGAGGTCCCGGATAGCGGTCCGGGGGAGGAGGTACCGCTCACTCCCTGCCACGATCGCGAGATCGCCTCCGGTATCGGTGGTGATGAACGCAGATTCTTCCACGCATATCACCTCACAAGAATATTAAAGAGATGAGGGGAAGTGTAGTTAAGCTCCTCTGGTATGCCGAAGCTCTGGTAGGTGACGACATCATCGGGGGAGCCCCTTACCCTGTCTCGCATGACATCCCCCCGGCCGGTGTGCTGGTTTCAGTATTTTTCCCGAATACAGAGATGTTCCGATCATGGGGGGTCGAACGTGTCGTTCGTCGTGATTCTTTCGTTGAAAATGATAATGGTGTCATAGGCATTTTTTTTCATCCTGCTCTGTAAACACAGAGTCCCAGTACGGTGAATAGTTATCGCGGATAATCTTTCTGATAGCGATTTGATGAATTTTAATCGCTCTGATTACTATTTGGAGCGCGATTCAGTGGTATTTTTGAACCGTCGGATTGGGTGATAGGAACGGGGAGGGGAAGGATTGAACCGGTGGGTTGTGGGTGATGAGAGTGATTGGACGAATAACGTTCCCACGCTTTTTTCCCTCTCCCGGTATTTACATGTTGATAGATAATGGTCAGATCAGCCGGAGTATTCTCTCCGGGAACGAATCGAAAAAGTCTGTCGTGGATCCATCGTGTGCACCGGCAAATGGCGAGGGTATAATTCCCGGATGTTCTGCGGGCACCGTCACCTCAACATCGACCATCGGTACAAATTCACCTGCGGGAAAGTCTGCATCAGGTCGTTTGCGAAAGAGAGACTGATCAAGCATCACGGGATATCGGGGGAGAAATTCCTTCTGTACACCAAAGAGATGGAATGGAGGTACAACCACCGGGATGAGGAGGTATTCGACCTCCTGGTCCAGATCATGGTGGGGGCGGACAGGTGATAATTCCCGAAGAATTTATCCTGCATCCACCTTCAATCACATTACAATGGCAGACAGTATATGAACAGCACGATGAAGTACCTTGGAATCGGGATACTGGTGGCTGTAGTGCTGGTTGCTGGTTTCTGGATCTACCATACTCACGACCTCTATGAAAAAACGTACAGCAGTAAGTACAACTATGAAATTACCCTGGAGACCGATTCTGTACTAAATAACGTTACACTGTACCTGCCATTGCCGGTATGCAGGGGGGAGTCGGATATCGGTGATCAGATCAGTGACGTAACTGTCTGGGAAACTTTCGGCATAAAACCCTCTGATTGGGAAGTCGGTGTTACAGAAACAGAATACGGAAAGATGCTCAAGATCAGCGCAGACAAGATATCTCCCGAATTTCATTCTCTCCCTGTCCCTGTTCTCCCCATTCCTCTCCCGTCAGGAGAGGAGCCGGAGGAACCGGGAGTGAGGAATGTTTCCGGGAGCTATTCGAATGAGACACCGGTGTTGATTCCAAAAGTGATTTCAATTTCGGTTCAGACAGATCACGATATCCAGACAAAAAATCCCGTTGAAAATGAGCCCCTGTTGTTTCCAAAGTTGAATATTACTCAATCTATACATGAATTACCCGGCCCGGTCCCTCCCGACTGTTATACCTACGAGAGCCGAATTTATGCAGAGTATACCACAACTCCTGAAGCCCGGGTCTCAATTTCGGTTCAATTCACAGGCAGAAATGAATGGTGGGTGTACATGTGGTCTGGCACGATGTACGGAGATAACGTCAACGCGGTACTGTCAGGAGAACAGCTGGGATGGAGTGTTGCACAGGGGGAGTTTTGTGGAGAATAAGGACGGTGACAGGATCTTTGGATTCGCACGGTGATGATACAACCCTAATCCTGAACTCTGTTTATACAGCACAAGGATCCCATCGTTCCTTCGGAGAACAACTGAAGTTTCTTACGAATCGTTTTTGGTATCCTGGAGCGGGATAGAAAAGTATCCGTAAGTATCGTCACCGATGCTTCCGCAGGATCACTCATCCGGGAGACGGTAACGAAGGTCCGTCGGGGATCCATTGTGAATACGGACAAATGGGGAGGGTGCTCAGGGTCCTGGGAGAAAGGTATTGAAAAGTCCAAAAACCGTTCATTTTAAATCGTTGAATGGATAGAGGTCGTTTTTCCTGTGAGACGCTTACTCACCGTCATGCCATGTGACGATAATCAGGGATAGCTCTCCACAAACCGATAAAAGAAGAACCTTTATTCCGAAAAAACCGCTCTGCACGATTCTTTTACACTATGGATGATGATAATGCTGATTCCCACCCCCAGCGAGACGGCAATGATCATGCCGGGGATAGCAGTATACACGATATCAAGCGCTTCGGTGAAAGGACGGATAAGCGCTAACGCCAGCCCGGCATGCAGGAGCTCGATTCCGACGGCAAAGAGCATGGCCGGGATGATGCCCAGGAGTTCTCCCTTCTTGAAACGGTACACCATGCCGGCAAGCAATCCCGCGAGAATGGTTGCCAGTGCACAGGCAAGAGCGGAATCACCCCCGAGAAACAGGCGATGTATACCGCCAATCAACCCGACCGCCAGGCCGATATAGGGGCCGGCAACAAGCCCCGCTACCATGGGTGCAAGGTCCCGGATATTGCTGATGGCGCCATAACTGCCCGGGATTCCGACATACGTTCCGAATATGGAAAACAGGCCAAAAATCAGAATAAAAACGATGTAATCGCGGAGCTGTGCCTTGTTAAATATAACCCGCTGAATTGTCTCAATTTTCGTGACAATCTCCATGAAAACAAAGATGAAGATCTCGGTCGATGCAAAGAGACTCAGGTATTCCCCCAGCATGCTCTGTGAACTTCCTGCCGCGGACAATGAATTCCCCCAATATGGTTGTGTAATAGTACAGAAACGTCGCTATCATGTTTATACCCGTCGAAAAGGTTGTGGATAATACATTCCCGGGACAGGAATGGTGGTGGAAGGAGTGGATGAATCGAAGATAGCTATCGTGGTCCGCTGAAGGCGTTCAGGTCATGGAAGAGGGGTTCATGTACGAGCCCCATGGTAAAACCGGGCGATATCCGGATGTTTCCCGGCAGGTATAAATCGAAACCGAACATTTTCCTTATTTATCATGAGTGACCCCGTTACCCGTCAGAAGATGTCCCCTAAGGAGCTGATGATCGTGATAGTCATCTCCCTTGGGTCTTTCATGGCCGGACTTGACGCCACCATTGTCAATATCGCTCTCCCCTCGATATCCAGAGCATTTGATGTCTCAACGGTTACCGTCTCCTGGGTGCTGAACGCCTACCTGATCATCCTGGTCAGCCTGCTGCTCGCCGCATCCCGTCTCGGCGACATCAGGGGATACCGCAGGATCTTCCTGGCCGGGTTTGGTATTTTTACGGTCGGATCGGCCCTGTGCGGGATCGCTCCCTCCATCGCCATCCTGATCCTCTCCCGCATGCTTCAGGCAATCGGAGGGGCGGTCATCGCAGCCCTGGGGGCGGTCATGGTCACCAGCTACCTTGCCCCTTCGCTCCGGGGACAGGCGCTCGGCATCGTGGCCATGTTCACCATGCTCGGCGCCGCCCTGGGCCCGGTGGTCGGGGGATTCCTCACCAGTGCCATCTCATGGCGTTTCATTTTCTACGTCAACCTCCCGGTCGGCATCCTTGCCATCCTGCTCGGGATCCATATCCTCCCCCGCCTTGACCCGGTCTCGCCGAAGGCGAAGCTGGACATTCCCGGGGTGGGACTGGTGTTCATCGCACTCGGCACCCTCATCTACGGCCTCACCTCGCTCCAGGGAGCATCTCCGGCGAGCGGGGTCCTTGCCCTCATCGTATCCGTCGCGTTCTGGGTCTTCTTCTACCTCCGGGAGCACCGGGCGGCAGAGCCCCTCATCAATACCCGTCTCTTTGCCAACCGGGCGTTCTCGCTGCAGAATATCAGTATCATGCTGATCCAGATGGCCATGGCCGGGGTGATGATCCTGATGCCGTTCTTCCTCGAACTGGTCAAACACCTGCCGACCGACAATGCAGGGACCATCCTGCTGGCCCTCCCCATCGGCATGATCCTCACCTCCCCCATTGCCGGCCGGTTCTCGGACGTCATCGGCACAAAAAAACCGATCATCATGGGATTCATCATCTGTGCCGTGGCCCTCTTCTTCCTCTCCACCTTGGGCCCCCACTCCAGTGTCGGCCACATAGAGATCTACCTGTTCCTCCTGGGAGCAGGCACCGGGATCGCCTATGCCCCCCTCAACAGTGCGGTCATGGGAGAATCCCCGCCACAAGACCGGGGCACAACCTCCGGCCTGATCAAGATGATGACCAACCTGGGCTCTTCCCTCGGGGTCGCCCTGGTCATGCTGGTGGCCACCGCCGCGCTTGGGCCGAAGCTTGCCCAGGTTTCTGCGCATACCCTCCCACCCCTGGAGCTTTCCGGTGCATTCGACGTGGCATTTCTCTTCCTCATGGGCCTCGAGGTCCTGGGAATCGTGCTGATGCTCTTCGTCAGGCAAAAGGCGGGTGGGTATTCCACCGATGGGGAGCCGGTGGCCGGGTTTTAACCCCGGAACCGGTTTTTTCAGCAGTGCTTCCGTACCACCCATCCGGTATCAACCGGGCCGCGGGGCCGGTCAGAGGCGGTTCCCTTGAAAACACCGCAAACCTCCGGAACAAACAGCAGGATGGAAAACCAGGTTCCGGGATGGTCCGGGGAACAGGAGGGACCGCGACGGAACGAAATCTTAAGCATGAAGGACACGCCACAGGGTAGTAGGAAGGGGAGATCGGTGAGTAATGGGGGGCAAAGAAGGATCTCATGAATGACGCGTCACGTCGCAACCGGGTAAAAACCATCGTGCGGGCACTCCTGGAAAATCCTCCGGGAGGCGGCCGGGCCGTCCTGTTCACCCAGGCTTTTCTCGCCCTCGTGGTTATCGTCAATACCATTACCGTGGTAATCTTCACCGTCCCTTCAGTCCAGGAATCCTTTTCGTTTATCCTCACCCTGATCATTACCTTCTGCCTGCTGGTATTCACGATCGAATATTTCCTCCGCATCTGGTCCTGTACCCAGGCCCCGACCTGGAGAGAGAGGCTTTCAGAACGCCTCCACTACGCCGCCAGTGTATACCTCATCATCGATCTGGTCGCCATCATCCCGCTGTTCTTCCCCATCTTCTTCCCGACCGACTTTGCCCTCCTCCGCGGATTCCGGCTGCTCTCGATCTTCAAGCTCGTCCGGTATGCCCGCCGGTCCACCTCCCTTGCGCTCCTGCGGAGGGTCGTGGTCAAGAAAAAGGAAATTTTCACCATCATGATCTTTTTCCTGATCTTTGTCATCCTCTTTTCATCAACGATCATGTACCTGGTGGAGAACCATGCCCAGCCGGATAAATTCTCGAGCATCCCTGCGGCGATCTGGTGGGCGATGATGACCGTAACCACGGTCGGGTACGGTGACATCTACCCGGTCACTGCCCTTGGGCAGACGATTGCCTCGATTATTACCCTTGCCGGAGTGCTCCTCCTCGCCCTGCCCTCCGCCATCCTGGCCTCCGGTTTCATCGAAGAACGGCAGAAGGACCGCGAGGCCGGGGGTGGGACGGAACAGGGAACTACGCTGTCCCTGCTGGAACGGGCTGCCGATCTCAGGGAAAAAGGACTGATTTCCGATGAGGAATACCGGGAACTGAAATCCCGCATCCTGGCAGGGGGTTCGGCAGGAGAGGAAGAGAAAGGGTAGATTATTTCGCTCTTGCCGCGTTCTGAATCAGGGTCATCCACTTATTTTCCCCATTAACAACAATCCCGCATGCTTCAGCAGGGTTCTGTAAAGTCTTCGGCAGTTGAAGGGGTGTGGAAAAGGCTGTCAAAAATCGGCAGCTAACAAAAATTATTTTTTATTCAATGTTTCAAGGAGCCAGATTCTTTCTTCCATCAC
The DNA here is from genome assembly GCA_002499905.1 of Methanolinea sp. UBA277. Lineage (GTDB taxonomy): Archaea > Halobacteriota > Methanomicrobia > Methanomicrobiales > Methanospirillaceae > UBA9949. Next base: position 87,359 of record DANP01000027.1, on the reverse strand, counting down.
GGTTTTATACTGTTCAGTTGTCCCCTCAAATTCTTCCAGTTCGTAATAATAATCTTCAATTTTTATTGCCTGCTTTAATTGAAACTTCTTATTTGGTAATTTGTCCTTTAAGAACTGATAGATCGTTAAAAGCCCTTCAATAGTAGATACTACCACTCCAAAAAAGAGCACATAATCGGCTGGCCTTAAGATCTCCTCAAGAAGAACAGGAAGTGATTCTTGATTATCACAATAAAACAAGAGAGTCCTATCATAATCAGATCGTAGTTCCTTGAAAATATCCTGATCTTCAGAGAATGAATTCCTATATCGGAATGCTGGCATTATAAGAATGTCAGCGCTTGTTAACACATCAAAATTTGAAGGCTTTGCATAATCTGCAAAGAACTGATCTTTGCTCAGTGGTTTCATGAAAAATACTAAAATCACACGTTGAAATAAATATTCATACTGGTATACCAAAAATTTAAGAAAATTATCTCGCCCTAGCCGCGTGTTACGAAAATTCTAATCAACAATATTATCCTTTGGTAAATAGATCAGATACTCCCAATGGAAATTCCAACTGAATTGAAATTCCTTGATTCGGGGCGCTCCCCGCAGTATTGTTTTGAACCCGAATGTGCGGCTAATTCATGAGGATGCATCAAAAGAAGTTACGCCGGAGCAGTCGCGCAAAGCATATCGAGAGTGGTTAACAGATCCAAATCGGATTCTACATCCGAATGCAAATCATAATCCTGCGATTTGTCTTGGTTGTTTATCTTATTGTGAGACTTGTGCATGTAAAAGTGGGAAAAAAAGATAGATGATAAGAAAAAATGGCATAAATAGTTTAAAATTTTATTTTTTCCTGGGGGGGAATATCGAGACCCAAATATAAAAAATGTCCAATACCAGTAAAAATGTTAGGATTATTACTATTGGGTCATAAAAGAGATAATACAATAAACCTATTAAAACAAAAAATAAAAATGAAAAAACTCCAATAAAAGGAAGTCTTTTCTTTATTGTATAATTTAAAAGCCTGTTTTGTAGATATTTAATTCCTATTATCCCTGAAAATATTATTAAGAAAAGTAAAACACTGGTAAGACTACCGACGAAGTTTAGTTGATCGAGGTTATAAATTGCATACGCTAAAGCCATTATTGGAAAACCTAGTAATAGTGGGAAGAAAATGACGTAACTTAAAGTGAATATCGTTATAAATGTTTGAACCCGGACGTTTTCAAAAATGTCTAATGCCTTAAAGAATGTTTTCAGCCAGATAATTAAAATTAAAGTAAAAACTGAAATTAGTGCTATTTGGAAAATAACATCATGTTCACTGCCGGTCTTGAGTCTGTCATATGTAAGAATCATTATGGATTCTAATGCAATTAAAACGGAAAAAAGAAAAATATCGTCTTTTATATCAGCAAAATATTTTTCTGCAAAGTCTTCTTTATTTGTCATATTATCCCATTATTTTTAACTTTTCTTGTTTTTGGTTTTATGTTTAATAATGTAAGAAATTATATCCTTTTTAATATGATTCGTTTTTTTTAGACGGGAGGGTCATTGCTAATCTATGCATTGTTTTACTAAATCACCAACTTTTATTTTCTTATAATCGTCTTCTGATGATTTTTGAGGTTGGGTGTCTGTATAGAATGGGATATTTTTGCTTGCGGGCTCGAATGCAGATTTATAAGTAAAAAATGTTGGATATATGTATTCATATTCATCGCTTTGCATAATCGATATTCTTTCTTGAATGTGATTTACTTTCAATTTATGTTTTACAATCTCTATTCTATCTATTACTTCGTCGGTTTCTGGATCTCGGATTTCTTCCCCTTGTGAATAAATAAAAAATTTCATGTCTTTTGTGACTCCTTGTTCGTATCCGAGATCAACAACGACTCTATATTCGTCGAGAATTTTGATTACTCTGCCTTGTAAAACCATTTAATATCCCTCCATAATCATTTTTAATTTTGAAAGTGTTTTTTGTAATTTATCAATTTCATTATAAGTGCATTTTTCTGCAATCGGATCTTCGCTAAGTGTAATTACCGGTTTAAGATTATGAAAATCAGTATTTGTTAATAGTTTTTTGATTTGCTCTTCATATCGGGTGGTATTTGTCCATTCAATAATTTTAAAATATGTATGCTCTTTTCCGGAACTGATAAATTGGCATTTCGCGATATTTAGCGAACGTGCATCAAATGGAGGTTGATCGTTGTAGGTAATAGATTCAAAGATTTTAAGATCAAAATATAAATTTTCAGTTATATAATCTCTAACATTACTAGTATTGACTAGTATTGTATTTTTATCAAAAAATTTCATTACGGATAATTCAGGATTTGAAGTTTTTTCTTTATATCGTGTGTATTCATGGCAAAAAGTAATAAATTTATGATTAATTGGGATTTTTTCTTTCATATATCGCTTCGATTCCGTAATAGCATTTATTTCTTCATGAAATGTCGCATATACGGCAGAGAGAATTACGGACACCCCTCCAATTAAAAAAATATAAACTTGATTTTCCTCAATTTGTAAATTAATTGGATAATTTGATGATATTGATGATAAAAAGAAATTGATACCTACTAATATAGCAAACCCACTAATAATAAGAGTTAGAATTACTTTAAAATCTATAAAATAGTTGAAAATTAGTCCTAATTTGAAAGTTGTTGAAGTATCCTCAGTTTGAACAAAAATAATTATAATTTTGATAATTGCCAAAACAAAAATGAAAATTAAACCCCAATATATAGAAAGTAATTCTGTCATTTGGTCATTGTAAAAATTTGAGTATTGAAAATTAATTGTTTCGCTGTTAAATTTCCTAATCTGTAATCGATATTTGTGTTATTTAGACAATAATCAAATATTATTTTCAATAAAAATGAACAAATTATTTTTATTAATAAGCAAATGACTTTTTTTTGTTTATTTTAAAAAGAGTGACGCCCTTGTTAACAAGGGATTAAATGAGTCTAACCATGAGTGAAGAGCGCTGCTATGGAGATTTGAAATAAATTAAGTTTTTTAATCACCCAACAATTGACTATGTTTTATTTAAAAAAAATTATTTCGCTCTTGCCGCGTTCTGAATCAGGGTCACCCACTTATTTTCCTCATTAACAACAATCCCGCATGCTTCAGCAGGAGTCAGGCCATCAAGTCCCTCATGCGGCTTGATGAAGTTGTGATAAACCTGCATCCCCTCAAGGATTGGCGTATCCCTCTTCTTCAACCCACGCATGACTTTCTCGCGGTCGCGGATCTCGCCGTTGATCCGCTTCATCTTGTTATTGTTCGCGTCGCTTCGTGCTCCTCTGCCAGCTCCCTTATGATTGCGGCTGCAAGCTGGTCAAGATCCGTCTCATCCGTTCTCCTGATCTCGACCCGGGCCGATTCAAAGACATACTCGGCCGACTTTCCTGCAAGCGACTTTTTTGAAAAAACGACGTCGGGCTTGAATGAAAGGAGATATTCCGCTGCCCGTATCCCTTTCTGTCGTTCCATCTCCTTTGCCGGGTTTGAAACAATCTCTTTCTTTTCCAATGCCGGTCCGGAGACGGAAACATCGAGAATGGCAAAACAGGACGCTTCGCCAAAATGAGGGCTGATCGTTCCGGACGAATCGCTGAGCGGGACGACATACCGCAGGTGTGACCGTTCTTCCGGCTCGCAATTGATCAACACGCGTTCCACGTTCGGGACCAGTTCGCGGATCTTTTCCTGGATACGTTCACTTGCGAGGTGGGCGTTGCCGAGGTCTGTCTCATGCATCACGACGGTCGCCTCGACAAAGATAAACCTGCCCGAGTTTCGCCCGGAAAGCTCCCTGATACTCTTCACCAGCGGGTCGGCGAGGATGACCGACCTGATGGTATCACGGGTTGCATGGTCGATGGAGGCGTCGAGCAGCGTCCTCATGCTGTCCTTGAGAATTCCCCACCCTGACCATGCGATAAAGCAGGCGACGATAACGGCCGCAGCATTATCGAACGGGACCCCGAAATACTGTGCGAGGAGGGCGAAGAAGACCACCGAGGTTGAGAGCACATCGACCCGGTGCTGCTTTCCATCCGCTACCAGGCTCGGTGACTTGCAGGCATTCCCCACCCTGATTTCATAGGTTCCCAGGAGATAGGGGACCGATACGAGGGCTGCAACCGGGAGGATCACCCACCCGGTTGAGGTGAGCACCGCCCCTGTCCCGCTCACTGCCTCGGCAGCGATCTCAAAAGCCGTAAAAAAGACAAGGAATGCGATGATGACCGATACGATATTTTCCACCTTGTAAAGGCCGTAGGGAAAACTCCTGCTTTTCCGCGATGATAGCCGGATACCGAGGATAAGGGCGACCGATGCGAGCACATCGACAAAGGAGTGGATGCCGTCGGCCTCAAGCGCAAGACTCCCCGAGATGTGTGAAAGGTATAGTTTAACGGCGACCAGCCCGGCATTGACGAGAAGCGAGTACCACGCGACCTTCGTGATGAGAGCATCAGTCAGCTGCCTGTCTTCGGGTGGTGTGGCGCCGGGTTCCTGATGCACAGAGAGTCTCTCCCCTACCCTTCCATTTCCCGGGTGTGCCACTTAAACGTTGTGAAAACTGCAAGAATTCCGTTGTATACTATTTTCGTCCACAGGGATGGCAGGGGATTGAACCGGGGGGAAGGAGAATACCAGACACCGGTTATGGGGAAATCATTTTTTTGGAAATAGTTTCCTATCTCCTCTCCGCTTTCAGGGATACCTCCACCCGGTGCAGGACTAGGGAGACGATGGCGGCAAGGCCTATCTCTCCGAGGATGAGACAGAGATAGATCATCCCGTTGGAGAGCGGGGTGTGCCAGTAAAAGACCGTGACCATGGAGAGGCCGGATGCGACGAAGAGGAAGGGGAGGACCGCACCCACAACCCATAGCACGCCATAGGTCCGGAAGATGCGGCGGAACGAGAGGGGAAGGTCGTAGGCAGACGGGAAGACGAACGGCGGGACGAGCACCGCAAGGGGTGTTCCGATGAACAACGCTCCCATGATCACCCAGGAAGCATCACCTTTCAGGAAATACATCCCGTTGAAGACCATGCCGGGGACGAGGATTGCCAGCCGGAGAAGCGGGTTCCGGACCCGGCGCAGGATCCAGAATCCAATCGCGAGGACGCAGGTACCGACCAGGCCGGCGAATACTTCGAAGCCGACCAGCATGAAAATGAGCCCCTCGGTATTGGTCACGACTATGATATCAGGTATTTTCGGGGATAATCTCTCTGGTTTGAAAACCAGTATCGGAAAAAAGATGGATCCGATCCCGGAGGGTTACTTCCGCTTCCGCTGCTCGATCATCCGTGCCTGGATCCCGTAGTAGGCCGATACCCCGATGGCATGGGTCTGGTCCATGGCCGCACTGTCGAAGGAGGCCAGCTCATCCGAATAGACGCTTTCCGGTGATGAACGGCCCAGCACCCGGCATGATCCCTTGAAGAGCGAGAGGTCGACGCTCCCGGTCACCTTCTCCTGCGATTTTGCAATAAAAGCGTTCAGGTCATGGAAGAGGGGTTCATGCACGAGCCCCATGTAGGCGAGCTCCGCCCACTTGTCGTCGACCATCCGCTTGAAGGCCAGCTCCTGCCGGGTCAGGGTGAGCGCTTCGAGATCGGCATGGGCGGCGAGGATGACCGTTGCGGCGGGGTGCTCGTAGATCTCGCGGGCCTTGATGCCGAGGATGCGGTCCTCGATCATGTTGCTCCGGCCGATGCCGTGCTTCCCTGCCAGGACATTGAGCGTGCTGATCAGGTCGATGCCGCTCATATCCTTCCCGGACAAACGGACCGGGACTCCCTTCAGGAAATCGAGGGTGATGGTCTCGGGTTTGTCCGGAGCCTTCTCGGGCGCAACCGTCCAGGCATAGACCTCCTCGGGAGGGTGGTACGCGGGATCTTCGAGGCGGCCGCCCTCGATGCTCCTGCTCCAGAGGTTCTCATCGATGCTCCAGGGCTTCTCCTTCTTCACCGGTACCGGGATGTTGTGCTCCTGGGCGTACTCGATCTCCCACTCGCGGGTCAGGTTGAGATCGCGGATGGGGGCGATCACCTCGAGGCCGGCGATCCGGAAGATGAAATCGAACCGGAGCTGGTCGTTGCCCTTCCCGGTGCAGCCGTGGGCCACCGTCGTTGCCCCCTCCTGCATCGCCACCCGGACAACCTCCTCGGCGATCAGGGGCCGGGCAAGGGCGGTCCCCATCGGGTACCCCTCGTACAGCCCGTTGGCCCTGATGGCCGGGAAGAGATACTCATGAACGAACTTCTCCCGCGCGTCGATAGTGTAGTGGGCATCGGCCAACATCTTCCCCTTCTCGGTAGCGATCGCGATCTCCTCGTCCCGCTGCCCGACGTTGACCGCAACGGTCACCACCCGGTCAAAGCCGTACCGCTCCTTCACCAGCGGTATGCATATCGACGTATCGAGCCCCCCAGAATATGCCAGAACGACGGTTCCTTTTCCCATGGTAACGCTCCGTGAACCCTTCTCCACGTGGTACCTATTCATTCACACGTCGCGGATAATAAGGGTATCAGAATACGTCCGGCTGTATGGCGCCCCGGCAGGGCGTCGAACAGCAGTTTGCTACCTGGATTCCGTCTTTTTTCGAAATCGAGACATCCACCGGTGAGAAAAGGTGATTGATTGTCCCGATAAAACCCGGGCGATGCCCGGTTATACCTCAACTGCACGCACGATTATCTCAGTATATCCCCCGCAGGCATCGGTCCCTGAAAAGATCCAGACCGGTTCGACATACTGCTGACTTTCGCCAGGTTCCTCCTCGAAGTAACCCAGCCGGACGGAGGTGATGGAGACACTCCGGGGGCACTGGGAGTCGGATCTCCGTATCACATCCCCCTGCTTCACGTCTTCGAACGCTTCTTCGGCCGAGATGACCCGGACCGGGACCGGGCTTCCCAGCTTGTGCCAGATCTTATACAGGCTCAACAACTCCCCCTGTTCGCCGAGATTTATCTCAATCGTTCCCCCGCCGCCGACCACGTCCTTTCCGTTGAGAATCCTTTCATACCGGACGCTGGAATAGATCGGAATGGATTGAACCGCTATCCTGCCGGAGGCACCGAATACCTCCATGTACTTCTGCTCCACCCCGGCAAGGACGGCATCGCGGGGCAGACCCCCGTACTGTGCCAGGACCCTCCCTGCATAGACCACGGCCTCTTCTTCGGAAGGAATCGACCGTTTCGGCTTTGTCAGGTCAGGACTCATGACGATAAAGCCGCGAACAGAATCCGGGTCCGGGATGACAGGATATCGGACATCGAATGTCGGGCTTTGTGGAAAACCGACGATCATCCGTATCGATGTCTGCGAGGGAAGCACCGGCAGGGCAGGGGAGGAGGTCGGTTTTGGGAGTGTCGGCCGGGGTACTATGATTTTTGACGGAAGAGTCGCCGGAATGGACCGGGTGGGGATAGGTATAATAGCACCTGATGATGGAGCGGGAACAGGAGGGACCGGGGTGACGGTCCTCAATAGAAGTATTGAATCAACCTGACTGGATCTGTTGATGATCGGGGGGAGCGATCCCGATACCGGACAAGGTATCGGAGAATCGACAGTTTCGTGAGCCCGTGCAGCATTCATGATATCCTGTACAGAAAGGGCCGGTACAGGTGCGGCGAAGAGAAACGATATCAGTATCGCAATGATCATGAAGGTCGTGAACGTGCTCTTCATTGATGATCACTGTTGTGGAATAGTGTTTTTTTATATTAATCTTGTTATCGTCTATAATTATAAAAAAAATGGGGAGGGACGGATGTTCCAGACAGTTACACACCCTGGTGGTAGTGGGAGAGCGGCTCGATGGTGATCTCTTCCTTCTTGATGGCCTCGATGGCCATGGCCGCCGCCCGGGCCGCCTGGACGGTGGTGATGTACGGGACACCGTAGTCGACGGCTACCCGCATGATCTGGTAGTGGTCCTGCCGGGACTGCTTGTCAGACGGGGTGTTGATGATCAGCCGGATCTCTCCCTGCCGGAGGAGATCGATCACGTTCGGGGAGCCTTCCTGCACCTTGCGCACCAGGTTGGCCTCAATCCCTGCCTGGGAAAGGTAGTCAACCGTTCCCGCAGTGCCGTAGAGCGAGAGCCCGAGTTCCGTGAGCTTCCGGGCGATGGGAATGACCTCGTCCTTCTGCTCGGAGATCACGGAGATGAAGATGTTGCCCCTGACCGGGAGCTCGTTGTCTGCCGAGATGGACGCCTTGTAGTAGGCCCGGCCGAAATCGTAATCGATGCCCATGACTTCGCCGGTGCTCTTCATCTCGGGGCCGAGCACCGTATCCACCCCCGGGAGCTTGTTGAACGGGAGGAGAACCTCCTTGACCGCCACGTGGCAGAAGCTCTTCTCCACATAGCCGATATCCTTCAGTTTCCGTCCCATCATGACCTTGGCCGCGATCTTGGCCAGCGGGATGCCGGTGGCCTTGGAAACGAAGGGGACCGTCCTGCTCGCCCGCGGATTTGCTTCGAGCACGTAGACGACATCGTCCTTGACGGCAAGCTGGATGTTGACCAGGCCGACGACTCCCAGCCCGAGCGCGATCTTTTTTGTAGTATCCTTCACGCGTTCGATGATGGCCGGGGAGAGTGACTGGGTCGGGATGACGCAGGCGGAGTCGCCCGAGTGGACACCCGCCTCCTCGATATGCTCCATGATGGCCCCGACGAGCACATCCTCCCCGTCGCAGACCGCATCCACGTCAAGCTCGATTGCGTTCTGGAGGAAGGAGTCGATCAGGACCGGGTGGTTCCGGCTCACCCGTACCGCTTCCTTCATGTAGGCCTCGAGATCGATCTCGTCATGGACGATCTCCATGGCCCGTCCCCCGAGCACGTAGGAGGGCCGCACCAGCACCGGATACCCGATGGCGGCAGCCTTGGTCCGTGCTTCGTCAAGGGAGGTGGCAGAACTGTTGGGCGGGCTCGGGATCTCCAGGTCCCGCAGGAGCTCGCTGAACCGATCGCGGTCTTCGGCGATGTCCATGGAGTCGGGGCTTGTGCCAAGGATGCGGGTCTGCATCCCGATCCGCTGGAGTTCCTCGTGAATCGGCACCGCCAGGTTCACCGCATTCTGGCCGCCGAACTGGACCATCACTCCCATGTACCGGTCCTTCTTCAGGACATTCATGATGTCCTCAAGGGACATCGGCTCGAAGAAGAGGCGGTCCGAGGTATCGAAATCGGTGGAGACGGTCTCGGGGTTGTTGTTCACGATGTGGACCTCGACCTGCTCCTCCCGCAGCGCCTTGACCGCATGCACCGTGCAGTAATCAAACTCGATCCCCTGCCCGATCCGTATCGGGCCGGACCCGAGGATCAGCACCTTTGCCCGGTCACTGGACGGGATCTCGCACTCCTCGTCCCAGGTGGAGTAGAAGTAGGGAGTCTGTGCCGGGAACTCCGCGGCGCAGGTGTCCACCATCTTGTAGGTGGGATCCCCGCAGATGGCATCGATCTCGTCCGGGTGCATCCCGGTCAGCTCACTGATCTCGGTGGTGGTGAACCCGGAGCACTTGGCGGTACGGATATCGTCCGGTCCCGGGCATTCTGCCAGGCGTTTCTCCATATCGACGATATTCCTGACCTTCTCGAGGAAGAAGGGAGCGATATGGGTGAGGCCCTGGATCTCTTCGAGGGAAAATCCGGCCTTGAACGCATCAAAGAGCGTCCCGAACCGCTCATCGGTGGGGCGGGAGAGGATCATCCTGATCTCGCTCGGATTGGTGTGGAGATCGATATCGGTATCAAGCGACCGGAGGGCTTTCTTGAACGCCTCCTCGACCGTCCGTCCGATAGCCATCACTTCGCCGGTGCTCTTCATGGCGGTGGTGAGAGTGCGGTCGGCTTTCCTGAACTTGTCAAACGGCCAGCGGGGGACCTTGACCACGACATAATCGATGGAAGGCTCAAATGATGCCGGGGTTGACCCGGTCACCGAGTTGGTGATCTCGTCCAGCCGGAGACCGATGGCGATCTTTGCCGCCACCCGGGCGATGGGATAGCCCGTGGCTTTCGAGGCCAGCGCACTGGAGCGGGAGACCCGCGGGTTCACCTCGATGACCCGGTAGTCCCCGTCCTGGTACGCGAACTGGATGTTGCACCCGCCCTGCACATCGAGCGCCCGGATAATCTTGATCGAGGCGCTCCGCAGCATCTGGAATTCGTCGTCGCGGAGGGTGAGGATCGGCGCAACCACCACGCTCTCCCCGGTATGGATTCCCATGGCATCCACGTTCTCCATGCCGCAGATGATGATGCAGGTATCGGACGCATCCCGCATCACCTCAAATTCGATCTCCTTCCATCCGACCACGCTCTCTTCGACGAGGACCTGGTGGATACGGGACCGGGTGAACCCGATCTCCACAATCCGTGCCAGCTCATCCCGGGACTGCGCAATACCTCCCCCGGAGCCGCCCAGGGTGTAGGCCGGCCGGACAATGGCCGGTAGACCCACGGTCACCAGTGCCTCTTCGAGCTGGTCCATGCGGGTGAGGATCATGCTCTTCGGCACCGGCTCCCCGATACGCTCCATCAGGGAGCGGAACTTCTCCCGGTCCTCGCCCTGGTAGATGGCCTCGAGCGGGGTGCCGAGGATCTCGACTCCCGCAAGCGCACCCCGTTCGGCAAGCTCAGCAGTCATGTTCAGCCCGGTCTGGCCCCCCATCCCCGAGAGGATGCCGTCAGGCTTCTCTTTCGCGATGATCTTCTCGATGATATCTGCCTTGATGGGCTCGATGTAAATCACATCGGCAGTTTCAGGATCGGTCTGGATGGTTGCAGGGTTTGAGTTGACGAGGACAACCCTGACCCCCTCTTCCCGGAGTGCCCTGCATGCCTGCGTTCCTGAGAAGTCAAACTCCGCTGCCTGCCCGATCTGGATGGGGCCGGACCCGATCAGGAGGACCGTTCTTATCTCGGGTTTCTTGGGCATCTCAGCCGAGCCTCCTGAACATGGTGTCAAAGAATGGAATCTCCGTATCCCGCGGTCCTCCATGGGCCTCGGGATGGAACTGCACACAGGTGATATCCAGGTAGGTGTTCTCAAAACCCTCGAGGGTACCGTCGTTCACGTTCGCATAGAGCACCCCGCACCCTTCGGGGAGTGAGTCGGCGGCAACGGCAAACCCGTGGTTCTGGGTGGTGATGTAGATGGTCCCGTCCTTGTACCTGACCGGCTGGTTGCTGCCACGGTGGCCGAATTTCATCTTATAGGTTGATCCACCGAGTGCCAGGCCGCAGACCTGGATGCCCATGCAGATCCCGTAGATGGGGAGGTTTCCGGCGAGATCACTGATGCAGCGGATGGCTTCTTTCGCCTGGAGCGGGTCGCCCGGGCCATTGCTGATGAAGAGGGCGTCGGGGCGACATGCCTCTACCTGGTCGGCGGTAGTATTGTAGGGGAAGACATGGATATCGGCGTTCCGGCCCTTGAGCGAGAGGATCATGTTCTTCTTGATGCCGAGATCGATCACGGCAATCCTCTTCCCCGACCCCTCGATGTGGTACGGCTGCCTGCACGAAACCGCGGGGATGAGGTCCCGTTCGGAAATGGGAGGGACGTTGCGTGCACATTCCACGGCATATTCCCCGTTGGTATCACCCACAACGAGTGCTGCCCGCAGCGTTCCCTCCCGTCTGGTCTTGATCGTGAGCATCCGGGTGTCGACGCCCTGGATGCCGAGGAGACCATGCTCTTCATAGTAGTCCATGACCGAAGGTTGTGCTTCCGGGGCAGCGCAGATCTCGCGTGCCACGCACCCCAGCGCCCACACTCTCGGATGCTGGAAATTCAGCTTGTCCACTCCGTAGTTCCCGATGGTCGGAAAGGTGAACATCAGGATCTGTCCGTTGTAACTCGGATCGGTGAGCGCTTCCATGTACCCGGACATCTGTGTGGTAAAGACCAGTTCGCCCGAGCATTCACCGTCCGATCCAAAACCGTCACCTAGCACGTAGGTGCCATCCTCTAGACCCAGAACCGCCTTCATCGTTCCATATCTATTTGGAGTGATTACTTTTAATAGATAGCGTGATGACGAGAAAAACCATGAAATGCCTTTGTTTTCCGGTGATCACCGATTCCGTTTTTTAAAAAAAATAAACCGTTTAAACAGAGATATTCTAAAAATTAATCATAATATGAGTTAAAATCGAAATTAAACGGATTTGGTCTCGTGATATATGAAACAGGATGAAATTATCAATTTATTTCTTGAATAATAAATTTTAAGTTGAAATAATCACAAGGTATAGAGCATGGTTGTCCCGACAAAGATCTTTTTCACGAAGGGGGTGGGTGTGCATCGGGACCGGCTCGCTTCCTTTGAGCTGGCGCTCAGAAAGGCATCGATCGAGAAGTGCAACCTCGTCTATGTCTCGAGCATCTTCCCCCCCAACTGCAAAATGGTGACGGTTGAGGAGGGGTTAAAACACCTCGAACCCGGGAGCATCACCTACTGCGTGATGGCAAAGAACGAGACCAACGAACCGAACCGGCTGATGTCGGCGGCTGTCGGCCTTGCTCTTCCCAAGGATGTCCATGAGTACGGATATCTCTCCGAGCACCATGCCTACGGAGAGACAGCAGAAAAGACCGGGGACTATGCAGAGGATCTCGCAGCCACCATGCTGGCTATGACGCTCGGGATCGAGTTTGATATCAATAAGGCCTGGCAGGAGCGGGAACAGATCTACAAGGCGAGCGGCAAGATCATCAAGACGACCAATACCTGCCAGTCCGCCCAGGGGGACAAGAAAGGGCTCTGGACGACCGTGCTTGCCGCTGCGGTCTTTATCGTCGATTGACTCCCCTGATCCCCTTCTGACTTTTTCCTTCGCTTTTTGCTCCGTTTTATTCGTATAAGCCCTTATCGCCCGGAAGGGGCAGAAAAATGGCATAAAAATTAAATAGGGATGAGTTACCATCCTCTCGTAATGACGACCAGCCGCGTACTACTCATCTGCGTACTCCTCCTTGTTATCCTGACCCTTCTCGCAGGTTGTGTCAAACCCCCCGAGGATTCGGGAGGTTCCTCGGGAAGCTCAGACGGTTCGAGCTGGTTTTCGCCGGGAACCAAAGGGACACCGGGTACCAGCAAAGATAACACCGGAAGCACCGGCGGTGGAGGCCAGACTGCCGGTCCCACAGCCTCCCCGACAGAAACCAGCTTCATGATGCCGGTAACACCTTTTCCGGTAGAGACTCCCCCGCCCACAACATCATCGTACACCCGGCTCCCCGACGTGACTCCGGAAGTCCCCGAATATGTGGCGATCTTCTTTAACACCCTCGCCTTCAAGCAGAACAAGACGGCATACAGCTACAAGCTCGAACGTCCGTCCATGGTCATCGAGATGTGCATCAGGCCCAACATGACCACCCGGACCATCTGGTACGAGACAGATGCGGAAAAAAAGGAAGGGAAGACCCAGACCGTGACCTCCATCAGTCCGGCAGCCTGGTTCGAGGTCACCGTCCGGGACCAGGCAACCGGGACCATCGTGGCCCAGGAGGGTTTTGCCAGGGGCTACGGCGTGGAGACGGCCAAGAAGATGACACTCCGCTCCGCGGGAACATACCTCATCGAGTTCGGGGGCAATGACCTCTCGGCGGAGGTCCAGATCAGGGTGCCGAAAACAGAGACCCAGACCGGACAGCCCGTCCGGACGCTGTCCTGTGGAAGTCTGCTTCTCTAAGGGGGATCTCCCGGGGATATCCCCTCCAGATCCTCCAGCTTGTTGATATTGGTGAAGGTGATGAGGTCCGGATCCGCCGGACGAAGCCGCTCGACCGGAAACAAGCGGGAGTGGAGGCTTTTTACCATGTCCCTGAGGGAGAGGGATGCATGGTCATCGAGGTAGTGCATGAGCGGCTCCTTCCGGTATACGGCATGGAGCGGTTCGAGCATCTCGGGATCCCATGACGGTATGACTGCATCGTAGTCCCCCAGCGCATTGAAGAGCTCCTCAACAACCAGGGTGCTCACGCAGGGCATATCACAGGCGCAGACAAACAGGACGTCTCCGTGGGAGGCGAGAACCCCGGCATGGATCCCCCCGATGGGCCCGATCCCCCTCTTGATGTCGCGGACGCACCTGACGCCATCGAGATGGGAGAACCGTTCGCACTGGTCGGCATTCCTGGCCACCAGCACGATTTCGTCGACCACAGGGCGGAGAGAATCGACCAGGCGTTCGATGAACGTCTTGCCCTCGAACCGGAAGAAGTACTTCTCCATGCCATTGGCCCGTCGTGCTTCTCCTCCAACAAGGACGATAGCCGATCTCA
>DANP01000027.1:24320-72849 GCA_002499905.1 Methanolinea sp. UBA277 | reverse complement strand
CATACACCCCGGCGACCCTGGAGATCCGGGCGGCAACCGGGAGACCGACCGCCCCTGCACCGAGCACCAGTATATTCATGGATCGTTCCTGCGCCTCACGTGGATACTACGTCGTTCTCTGCGGTGAAACGTCTTTTGTTCTTCCGCTCCATATCCAGCAGACGGACTTTGATCTCGGGATCGGGGGAAAACCCCCCCGGCCCGGACCGTGAGACCACCCGGTGACAGGGAATGATGAGCGGTACCGGGTTCCTGCTCATGGCCTGCCCGACCACCCGGGGACCGGTCCCGATGCGGCCCGCGATTTCACCGTAGGTTGCGGTCACCCCGTACGGGATCGACCGGACTTCCCGGTAGATCTTTCCGTAGAGATCGCCCGGGGGAGAAACGCCGGGCTTCAACAGGGAGAGGTCGACCGGTCTCCCGGCGAGGTACTGCTGCAGCAGGGAGGGGACCGGGCCTTCTCCGGGCCGGGTCCGGGAGAATTGCACCCGGTACACGGTATCCCCGGACCACCGTACTTCGACAAACCAGAACCCGAACCGGGTGGAGCCTGAGATCATTTCCATCGTTTCATCGCCCCTGCAAAGGAATCGATGCTGCATTCCGCCATCTCGTCACGGATCCAGGGCGGGAGCCCACCCCTCACCCTCGACTCAAGGAACCTTTTCTCTCCAAAGACCAGGACCCCGCGGTCCTCGGGGGTGCGGAGCACGCGGCCGATAGCCTGCTGGGCCCGGTTGAGCGCGGGCAGGGTATAGCTGATGAACTCGCCGTCTGCCCCGAACTTGTGCCGGTAGTAATCGATGGTCATCTGCCGGACCCGGTTGTAAGGGGCAAGCGGGAGGCCGATCACCATGGCCCCGGAAAGGAGTTCGCCCCGGTAATCCAGCCCTTCGCTCCACTTCCCGCCGCAGACGGCAAACAGGATGCCCGACGATCCACGGGACGGGAGGGAGAGGAATGTCTCCAGGAGTTCGCCGGCATCCCGTGCATCCTTGGGCTCGACGATGAGATTCCGGGAGGCGAGCCGGTCCCCGAGCAGTGCGGTATAGGTCTCGAGGATCTGGTACGAGGGGAAGTATACCGCAAGGTTGCCCTTCAGGCCGGCAAAGGTAGTGATGTACCGGGCGATGCGATCAGTATTTTCTTTGTTCTGCCGCATGGAGAACGCGGTGGTGATATCGCCGGCACAGAGCACCATGCGGTTGTTCCGGGGAAAGACGTTCGGGAGGGTGCAGGTCGCAACGGGCAGGTCCCCGAAGTAGTATTTGCGGAAGCTCCCGACCGGGGAGAGCGATCCCGAGATGAGGATGCAGCAGTGGTGGGACCGGGCCAGTTCCTGGAGACGGTCGGAGGGGTCGATATTCCTGACCTCGAGGAAGATCTCCTGTGCGTCCCTGCGGTAGATGGTGAGGAACCCCGGATCCGATGCCGAACAGGAGAGCCGGACCATGAACGCGGTGAGGGTCTCGATCGCGGTGGTGGCGTATTCCCCGGCCATTTTATTCTTCTCCCGGATGTGCTCGGAGATCTGCATCAGGTCGTCGACCACTTCGGCCATGTCCCGGTAGAGCGAACCCCGGACCACCATGCGGTCGAAGATGGAGGGATCAAACCAGTCCTCGGCTTCGTGCGAGTTCTTGAGCCCCTGCATGAAGGTCCGGGTGTTCCTGATAATCTGGGTCACGGCAGCTGCCTGCTTCAGGTGTTTCCGGAGCCCGATCAGTTCCCGTTCTGCCTGGGCAAGGGACGGCTCTGAGATGACCACGTTCATCACCCTCTGCATCACCTCGCCGCAGTTATGGGCTTCATCGATGAGGAGCAGTACATCGTGGGGCTCGATGGAGAGGGACCCGTAGAGCTGGTTCCGGATCTCATCGTCGAAGAGGTGGTGGTAATTGACCACCACCACATCGGACCGCTGGGCCGCGAGGAGGAGCATCTCGTAGGGGCAGACCCCGGCCCCTATCTCATGGAGTTCATGGGGCAGGACCCGTTCCCGGGAGATCTGGTCAGCCCTGGTCCGGAGCGCTGTCGAGGGAAGCATCCGGAGCGCGTTCCCTTCTCCGCCGGCAAACACCCTGCTCTTGATGAAGTACGGGCAGAGGATGGGATGTTCGGCGTCGAGTTTTTTAATCTGCCGGATGATGACCGGGTCCTTCGACGGAACCAGTTCCCCCTGCCCTGCCCGTTCCCGCATCAGCGAAGTGGAGACGGCCTTGACACCCTCGCAGCGGCGATAGACATCCCCCTCCCCGGAGAGGAGGCAGAGGCTCCGTTTCCCGATGAGGTAGGAGTAGGCCAGTGGTCGTTTCCGGGTTCTGATGAGCTCGAGTTCCCGGATAAAGGTAGTGAGCTGGCTGATGGTCCGGACCGCGATGATGATCTTTTTTCCTGCGCGCTCAGCGAGGAGGGCCGAGACCACGCTCGACTTGCCGCTCCCGGTCGGTGCATCGATCATGGCAATGCCACCCTCGCGGGCGCACCGGGCGGCGAGATCCAGCATCTCCCGCTGGTGCGGGCGGTAGGCCTCGTACGGGAACCAGGAATCCAGCTCGTCCATCACTAGTAGTTGGTCGGGACTGGTTTTTATTGTTACAGAGGAGATATCTCTAGCCATGGCCATCCATCCCATCGAGTACCGGTACGGGACGCCGGAGATGCGGGCAGTCTGGAGCGAGGAGAACCGCTTTGCCTGTATAGTCCGGGCAGAAGTCGCGCTGGCCCGGGCCGGTTCGGAATTCGGTCTTGTGCCGCCGGTTGCAGCAGATATCATCGGGGAGTCCGCCTCCCGTGCCCGGCTCTCCCGGGCGAAGGAGATCGAGGCAGAGATCAATCACGACATGATGGCGATTGTCAAGGCCATCGCCGAGGAATGCGGTGAGGCCGGGGGATGGATCCACCATGGGGCGACCTCGAACGATATCCTGGATACCGCGACCGGTCTCCAGCTGAAAGAGTCACTCGGACTGATCGACGCCAAACTCCGCTCGCTCCTCGCCGTTCTCCTGAAGCGGAGCGTTGCAACGCGGCACCTGGTCTGTGCGGCGCGGACCCATGGCCAGATCGGGGTGCCCACCACCTACGGCCTCCGGTTCGCCATCTGGGCGGCCGAGGTAGCCCGGCACCTCGACCGTCTGGTGGAACTCGCCCCACGGGTCGCGGTAGGGCAGCTGACCGGGGCGGTCGGGACCCAGGCCGCACTCGGCCAGCGGGGGATCGAGATCCAGGAGAGAATGATGGAGATCCTCGATCTCACCCCGGTGGAGGTTTCAAACCAGGTGATATCCCGGGACCGGTACGCGGAGTATTTCATGTTCCTTGCCAGTGTCGCCACTACGCTCGACAAGATCGGGATCACCCTCCGTTCCCTCCAGCGGAGCGAGATCGCGGAGGTCGAAGAGGCGTTCGGGAAGAAGCAGGTCGGGTCGAGCACCATGCCGCACAAGAGAAACCCCATCCGGAGCGAACAGGTCTGCGGGCTGGCCCGGATCGTCCGGTCCGCCGTTGAACCGGCCCTCCAGAACAACACCCTCTGGGACGAGCGGGACCTCACCAACTCGTCCTGCGAGCGGGTCCTCTTCCCGGAAGCCACCGTTCTTGCCGACCACATCATCAGGCTCATGACCACCGTGCTTGAGGGCTTGTCCCTCCGCGAAGAGAATATCCGGAAAAATCTCCACCTCCTCCACGGCATCAACATGGCCGAATCGGTCATGATCCGGCTTGCGGAGAAGGGTATGGACCGCCAGCAGGCCCACGAGTTCGTCCGGGTGGCAAGCATGGAGGCGCTGGCGGAGGGGAAACCGCTCGAGGAGGTTCTGGCAGAGAACAGGGATGTTGCGGCATGCCTTTCGCAGAAAGAGATCAGGGAACTGCTGGATCCCGACCGCTACATCGGGACGGCCGTCGAGCAGGTCGAGCGGCTGGAGAGAAAGCTCTCCGCGAAGTACCTGAAAGCGTGAGAGTTTTACCGAGGGGCTGCCCGGGAAAGCGATTACATAATATATCTTTCCGAAACAGGGTGTGTTTCAGGTCATCCCACGAAAGCCTTTTCATATCCGTGTTGTCCGGTGTCGCCTTCCAATGACGGGAACAGGTCGGGCGATATTTGCATCTTTGAACTATCCTGCCGCTGCCTATCCCTGGAAAAATTGGACTATATCGGAAAAATATCACAGAGATCTCAGATTATTCACGAAATCAGAAACCAACTGCCGGTATCCTCTTCTCATTTCAGGTAGACCGGTTTTATATCTGTTCTCCTGCCATGGGGGTATATATTCATCGCTGCGATGAGGATTCTTCCCGGGAATTCATATCACCCTGAAGGAAAAATATTCCGTGCTGACCTTTTACTGGTGGCTTAGAAGGGGCGCGTGCATGGTGAAACCAGACAACATCAGGAAACAGGAGAGTCAGGCCGGAGAACGCCTTCAGATACCCATCTTTTATAAAATGATGGTCAGTATGCTCTTCGTTGCCGCTATACCCATACTCCTGCTAAGTATCGTGGCCGTGGGAGGAACCCACGCGATTATTGCTGCTCTCGGGCTTGAGAAAACCATCGTTCTCGTTACCCTGATCACCATCACCGGGATCCTGATCTGCAGTTACTACCTCTCGCGGCTCATCACCAGACCGATCGTGCAGCTCTCGAAGGTTGCAGATGACCTCTCCCGGGGGGTTTTGTACGAACAGGAATTACCGGTATTGCGGAACGATGAGATCGGGACCCTGTCCCGGGCCTTCTCCAAAATGGTGAATACCTACCGGCTGCTCGATACCCTGGCCCAGGATCAGCAGTCCGGAGGTTCGCGGGGTTATCTGGAGGAATAGGTGGTACAGATGGCAGAGAGTTTATTGCTGATACAGAATACGGGAAAGGATACGGCCGCCGAGGCGGTGCCGGAGCTGGACGACGTACTCAAAATCAGGGGGGTTGGCGGCGCCTTCCTGATCAGGAATGACGGTTCGGTTGTCATTGCGGCCGGATGTCTTGAACAGGACACTGGCGGATTGTCCGCCAGCAGTTTGCGTCTCGTCTTTGAATCAGGGATGATCGCGGACAGGATTCGGGACGGCCCCCTGTCCCAGATCTTTCTCGAGTTCGAGAACAGGGTCCTCATGATCCAGGAGGCGGATAACGACCGGTTTATCGCGGTCATCGCCAGGCCGGATGCCAATATCGGGCGGATCAATTACCACATGAAGAAGCAGAGAAAGAGGCCGGTGCCGGCAGCATGAGCCCGGCGATTCCCAAAGGGACGCCGATCGGCCAGATCGAGACCTCACTGGACTGGCTCCTCTCGCATACCACCCGGTTCCAGGGAGCGATCGTGGTCCGGAAATCCAACGGTAAGGGACTCATCCTCATCGAATACGGCCGGCCTGCAGCCTTCTTTTACAGCGTGGGGACCAGGGTCATCAGGGGAGAGGCGGCCCGGCAGCTCCTTGCACAATATGAGTTTATCCACGCCAGCCTTCGCCAGTATACCGATCGGGAGTTCCAGGAGGCCCTGACCCTCGTGGGATCCGGTGCACGGATTACGGGTCGCGGAGAGGAAGCAGCAGAATTGCCTCCGTTCATGAAAATGTTCGAAGAGCGACAGGGAGCAGGAGGAGTATCGAAGAGCCGGTCCGCAGGACCTGTCGCCGGGCATCATGATCCTGTCGAAGATGAACCGGCGGCAGGAAAAAGCGGTCGGACCGGAGCTGCAGTCCCCCCTCTTCGGGTAAAAGAGCACACTTCGCGGGGAATTCTTGACCGGATCGTATACATACCCGGGGTGAGTGCCGCTGCGATCTTCAGGGAGGGCTCCATTGTCGATTCCAGGGGAGATGACTCCCTCGAAGACCTGGTAGAGCCGGCCGAAGAAGTGCTGCTCTCTGTCTTCGAGGTTCTCGCACTCCTGTCGACCGGTCCCCTGGTCCAGGTCACGATCCGGCTCTTCGGCAGGAATGTCACCATTGCACCGTTCAATGACGGCTACCTCCTGGTCCTGACCAATCCCGAGGTCAACCTCGGGCAGATCCGGAAACTGGTGCACGATGTTACGGAGATCGGGATGGTGTGAACAGTCAGAGACAGGATGACCTGGCATTCCTTCGACAGAAACCATCCCCGTTACGGCGCATGAACTGCAAGGTTTCCCGTCGATGCAAGACGATCCGGTTTAAAAAAGATTACGGTGAGTCAGAGGTAGTTACGTCTCTTCCTGCTGTTCCTGCCGCCTGAAGGTCTCCACCAGGCTCACTTCCGTAACCTCGGGAATGAACTCCAGGGCTTCGTGCACGACCCTGCTCCGCCACAGCACCCAGCGCCGGTCGTAGTTGATGCCCGGCGGGAGGGAAATCGTGACTACGCCGTCGCTGAAGCTGACCTCCATGTCCCTGCCGGCAAAGAGCCGGATCAGTCCCCGGACCTTCTCCACCACATCGGTGACCGCGGCTTCGACCATGAACCAGTAGTGGAGCTCCTTTCCGGCAAGCGGGTGGTTGAAATCGACAAGCACCCGGTTCCCGATGATGTCCACCACGGTACCCTCGCCTTTGTCGGGGACCTTGATGGTCACCCCGACCTTCGGCTTCTCCGAAAACGAGTTCTTGGCAAAAGCCTCGATGCGTTCCTTCTCACGGGGGCCGAATGCCTTCTCGGCCGGGATATCGATCTCTCCTTCGGAACCGATCTCCTTCCCCTCGAGGGCCTCATCGAGCCCGAGGATGACGTGCTGGCTGCCCACCCGGATGGTCACCGGGCCGTAGAGGGCCCCGGGGCTGTGGACGCCGGCCTCCTTCGCAACCTCCTCATCGGTGGTGTCGAAGATGCCTCCGGCAACACTGCCGGTATAGCTGAGTGCTATGAAATCTCCCTTCTCTATCGGCATGGTATCTGCACCTCTGTCTATATAACAACGAGAGGATGATACATAAACCTGTGGAAGGCTGATGATGAGATGCTCGAGGTAGAAATAAAAGCCCGCGTGGATGATCTCGCCAAAATACGGGAACGGCTGCTCCTCCTCCATGCCATCCCGTCGGTCCGGGTCCATGAGCACGACATCTACTACAATGCAACCGATCGTGATTTTGCGACCACTGACGAGGCTCTCCGGCTGCGGTATACCGGGGAGGGGTGCCTGCTCACCTACAAAGGCCCGAAGATGAAGGAGTTCAGGCTCAAGGCCCGGGAGGAGCTCAACACGGTTGTCGGGTCCGGGAATATCATGGGAACGATCCTCGAGCGGCTCGGCTATGTTCCGGTTGCTGAGGTGGATAAATGGCGGGAGTACTACGAATACCGGAGTGCGCTGGTCTCGCTCGACGAGGTGAAGGGGCTTGGCACGTTCGTCGAGATAGAAGCTCCGTCAGGCGCAGCGCAGGAAAACCCCCAGGAATTCGTCATGGAGATTGCAAAAGAGATCGGGGTGGAGGGAGAACCGATTCTCTCCTCCTATCTTGAACTTCTCCTCTCTAGACCGTGATCAGCTCGATCCCGATCGCTTTGGCCTCCGGGCCGAAGTGGATCAGGGCGCACTCCCCTGCTGCAGCCATGCCGGGGTTCACCACTTTGACCCCCTCAACCTCTGCAACTCCCTTGTCCTCGTGGATGTGGGCACAGCAGACCAGGTCGAACGCTGGCAGGTGCTGAAGCACACTTTTACTCCCCACATGGGTTCCCCCCGCACGGTCAAGTATCCCGTAGGGTGGTGCGTGGCTGATCAGCACGTTGTGCATCGCCCGCTCCCTTTTGGGGATGACCGAGGACAGGATCTCGTCGATCTGCTGATCGGTCAGTTCAAACGGTGTGTTGAACGGGGTCGGGTTGGACCCCCCGATGCCGATGATGGAGATCCTCCCCAGGCCGATATGGGCAGAGTGAAGGCAGACGCAGTCGGAATGCTCGAGAAATTCGACCATCTCACGCGGGTCGCAGTTCCCGGGCACGGCAAAGACCGGGACATCGATTCGCGAGAGGAGATCGGTTGCTGATTCTGCAGGGCCCATATTGGTGATATCGCCCGCAATAAAGACCGCATCCGGATTCAGGTCCATGAATGAGTCCAGTTTTCCGTATTCCCCATGGAGATCAGCCAGGAGGAGGACGTTTTCCATACCTTACTCATTCGGGTGGGAAATGAGAAAACCCTATCTCCAGGGATCGCCAGGATCCGGTCAGCTTTCCCCGGAGCGCGAGGGAACCGAGCAGGTGGGAGAGTTCGCGGGTGAGCGGCCGGGGCACAGATCGCGCGAGGGGGGTGCCGGGCAGGGGGAGAAAGGAATGGGCATGGACTTTCCCGTACCGGGCTATCCAGCGGACCAGATCAGCCGTCGCCCGCTGGTCGTCGTCGCTCTCGAACGGAAATCCGACAATGATATCGACGACAGGGGTCAGGCCTGCCCCGGTACACTGCTCCACAGCGGCAACCACATCTGCCGTTGTATGCCCGCGGCCGATCCGCTGCAGTACGGCATCGCTTCCGGACTGTGCACCGAACTGGATGCTGGTATTCGCACAGTACCGGGTGACGAGATCGAGAGTCTCTTCCGTGATGAATTCCGGCCGCACCTCGCTTGGGAACGTGCCGAAATAGATGTTGTTTGAGAGGGCGGACAGGAGCTCCCTGAGGCGGTCGGGACGCGGACGTTTCCCGTCGGAACCATACGCCAGGGCGTTCGGGGAGACGAACCGGGCATCCCGGTACCGGGAGGCATACCGCACGATGCTCTCCACGCTCCGGTGCCGCATGACCCCTCCGAATATCCGGGGGGTCTGGCAATAGGCGCAGGAGAACGGGCATCCTCTCGAGATTTCGACGTAGCCTTTCATCCGCGAGAATGCCGGATAGGCATCGAGAATGACCGTCGATGCAGGAGGGGTAGAGCCTTCCTTCGTGGCGATTCCCGGGAGGGATACCGGTCGCCCGCTGCTGATACAGGAGAGGAGTGCCGGGAGCAGGTATTCCCCCTCCCCCACCACCACGTAGTCGGCGTATTCGCTGACCTGCGGCCAGCAGGCGGTGGCGTGGGGGCCGCCGGCGATGGTGATGCAGTCTGCTTCCGCCATTTCCGGCGCCAGGACCCGGACATTCAGCGAATTGAGGCTGTAGCAGGTGACGTCGCGTGCCGGTCCATCCGTTGGTTCGAGCAAAAACCCCTCCTGCTCGCAGGCGGCAAAGAGGGCGGCATAGGTGTT
This sequence comes from Methanolinea sp. UBA277, assembly GCA_002499905.1. GTDB lineage: Archaea > Halobacteriota > Methanomicrobia > Methanomicrobiales > Methanospirillaceae > UBA9949. The sequence continues at coordinate 63,650 of DANP01000027.1, read as the reverse complement.
CCTCGTCGAGCTGGTATACCGCCAGTGTACCTTCATATCCGGCCTTTCTTCTCTCCCGGACCGGAAAAAGTGTGCGATCCCGGAATCATCCCCGGGTCCGGTAGGGGAGAAGCTGGTCGATGACCTTGTATCGGATGCCGGTGTTCAGGGTGACCCACACCTCTATCCGGTCGGTATCGCGGGTGCCCTGGAACACCAGCTCCTCACCCTTCACCGGGGGGAGGTGGCCGGTGAGAACGGTGCCGTCCGGGTGGGTAACCATGACCAGGATGTCCCTGACCGCGATCTGTCCTTCCCCGCCCGAAAATATGACGGTGATGGTGGCATAGCTGGTATCCTTCTCATTGATCTGGATGGTGACATCCTTTCCCGGGGGAAGGGTCTGGACCGGCCCGGGGGTGGGCACTACCGCCCCTGCTCCGCCGTCCGGCCGGGTGCCGGTGCATCCCGAGAAGAGGAGCAGGGTGACGGTGAGGGCAACAGGAACAAACCAGGAGGTCTTCATGGTCAACCGTTCCGCACCAGACATCTAAAAATCAGCTCATGCTGGTGGTTCCGGCAGCAGGTCCCCATCGTACTCAATCGTGCCCTTTGTCCCGTCAACCACCACCCGTGTTCCCGGGCAGAGCCGGTTGATCGCCACCTCGGGCTGGTCGACCATGGGGATATTGCCGATAATCGCCCCGACTGCTATGATGGGGTCGGCCCGGGTATTGATGATAGCCGCCGGTGCCTTCCCGTTTCTCCTGAGTGCGTAGAGGATATAGGAACCAACGGTCGATCCTTTCCCGTGGTCGAAGGCAAGGACCGTTCCCGCGATGCTCCGGCCCTCCAGCGGATGCCCTTTCTCGACGACCGTACCGGTCTCCGGGTCCACCCCGGAAAGGAAGGATATGGGGGCAGGGCTCACCAGGAGCTCCCCGGTACCGGTCCCCTGTGAGATTCCCCGCGCTCGGAATAGCAAAATCACACCTAATAAATGTATGGAAAACGAGTATAATAGTAATATGGAAGACTCCATCCTCAATACGGGGGGCGACTCTGAGCTCACCTCAAAGCTGAAACTCCAGGATTACGAGTCACAGATTCTTGACCTTAAAGTCAGGAACGAGGAGCTCGGGCGGGAGATCGCTCAGCTGCGGCGGGAGAATAACCAGCTCAAGAGGATGCCGCTCTTCGTTGCTGTCGTGGTCGATATCCTTGATAAGGGCGAAGTCTATCTCAGGCAGCAGGGCAACAACCAGGAATATATCACCCATGTGAACGAGGATCTCTACCGACAGCTCAAGCCCGGCACCAAGGTTGCGGTCAATAATGCCCTCTCCATCGTGAGGATCGTGGGCAATATCTTCGATTCCCGGGTCAGGGTCATGGAGCTCGATGAGTCGCCGGAGGTGACCTTCAAACACATCGGCGGACTCGAGAAAGAGATCGAGGAGGTGCGGGAAGCCGTGGAGTACCCCCTCACCAAGCCGCACATCTACGAGCAGGTGGGGGTTGATCCGCCCAAGGGGATCCTCCTGTACGGGCCTCCGGGAACCGGGAAGACCCTGATCGCAAAGGCCGTGGCGCACGAGGCGAAAGCGACCTTTATCCGGATGTCCGGGAGCGAACTGGTTCACAAGTACATCGGCGAAGGGGCCCAGCTGGTCAGGGAGCTCTTCACTCTTGCCCGGGAGAAGGCACCTTCCATCGTGTTCATCGACGAGATCGATGCGGTCGGGAGTACACGGACCAATGACGGGACATCGGGCAGCGCAGAGGTGCAGCGTACCCTGATGCAGCTCCTCGCCGAGATGGACGGGTTTGACACCCGCGGCGACGTCAGGATCATGGCCGCCACGAACCGGGTGGACATGCTCGATCCTGCCCTTCTGCGGCCCGGCCGGTTTGACCGGGTCATCGAGATTCCCCTGCCGGATGAGACAGCCCGGAGGGAGATCCTGAAGATCCACTCGCGAAAGATGAAACTCAAAGGGGTTGACCTGGACCGGATCGTGGAAAAGACCGAGAACACGACCGGCGCCGAACTCCAGGCGGTCTGCCGTGAGGCCGGCATGATGGCAGTCCGCAGGGAAGCCACCGGTGTCTCGCAGGATGATTTCCTGAAAGCGGTCAGGAAGGTCAAGGCCGAGGTCATCCCCGACCTCCGCATGTATACCTGATCCCTTTCCACCTGATCCCTCTCCACCTGATCACCTTTTTTCCGGCATTCACGAAACAGGCTATAAATCCCCTGGTCACGAATATCACACCAGGTGCCTGCCGAATGAACGTCCTCTTCCTCCCCAGGGAGGGTGTGGCTCTCTACCGTGAACTCCTCGCTTCGGAGACGAGCAGGGATGCCCTCCGGTTCTATCGGCCGAAAGAGACGCCCTCCGGCGTTGAGATCACCGTGGCAACGCTCAGCGGCGCCCTTGCCCTTGCTGCCGACCTCCGCTGGTACGTAAAGCGGTACATGCGGGGAGTCCTCTTCGAGATAGCACCGGGCATCTACAGTTCCCACCGCCTGGCCCGGGAAGTGTACTACGGCCGGGAGATCTCGCTCTCCGCTTCCTGGGAGTTCCGCCTCATCTACCGGGTACGGGACGGGTTTGTTATCCGTGAAGAGCAGGTCTTCCCCGGATCAGAGCGCCGGTGTGCAGGACCGGCCGAGATCGAGGTCTGGTGCACCGAGGACGAGTACCATGGCGGGAGCAGTGCGGTGGCCGAAGAGGACCCGGGAGACGGGGAGAGTGCCGGGGGCGCTGAAGGGGAAGGGTGACTCCGGCTTTTCGGCCCCCTGTGCAGGACAGGAAACGTAATCCTTAAAAAAAGATCAACCGGCTTCTCACTTTCTATTTCAATCCGCCCACGTGCACTGGCATCCTGGTTTTACCAGGAAGGCCCTTCCCAGAGCATCGATTCCAATGGGATAGGAATATCCTGTCTCGGGATTTATACACCCGGCATTAATAACCTCACCTGTTTTTACGTTGACGAATCTTATACAGTCACATAAGCAATGACTGAGGTGTCCGACAGGACGCCCAGGAGGGCACGGTATATACCCACCAGTATCATCCTGGGACGGAGTACTGGTCGGAGTCGGAACGATGGCAGGTTCCGACGGCGAGGTGTTATTGGAAGGGCGAGGTACCGGGAACTGCCACCCATACCGGGATGTGAAGGCTTCCAATCGTGACACGGGGACAGAGCTGGCCGGGATGACCCGGGTCGGGACTGGTTCCATCGCTCCTGATGACGGTATGAGGGGGGTCAGGGAAGTCCGTGTCGGGATGACGATGGGCCTTGAAATGAGATCGTTGACGATGAGATTATTCTGGTTCGCATCGGATTGCGACCGGTAGTATGAGAACAGTTCGCTTTTATTGATAGCCATCGCGGATGTCGACAACAGGGCGAGGACGAGTGTACCGATGATCAACATCCTGAGGGCGGTACGATTCTTCAAATGAACCACTGGAAAGGGATAAGCTTTATAATATATTAATAGCTGTATGAAAAGCGGTCAATCTCTTCCAATTTCCATGAGATCCCCACCAAGTTACCTGCCCTCAAAAACAGGCCCTGTTAGTCGAGGCAGGATCCTTCAGCGGGTGTTCCGTTTGTGAAATCGGTGATGAAATCGGAATGAAAAAATGTTCCAGAGCCTCTTCAGGCAAACATTGCGCCGAAGCTGCTGGCAAATTTCTGCCGGTCGAAGTCGAGCGCGACCTTCTCGATGGCATTCAGGAAATCGCTCCGGGTGATCCCCTCATGCTCCTTCCGGATGGCAAACATCCCGGCCTCCATGCAGATGGCCCGGAGGTCGGCCCCGTTCTTTCCGTCCGTAAGATGGGCGATCTCGCGGAGGTCGACCTCCTCGTCGAGCCGCATCTTGCGGGAATGGACATTCAGGATGGCAAGCCTTCCTTCTATGTCGGGGAGCGGGATTTCGATGATCCGGTCGAACCTGCCGGGCCGGAGGAGTGCCCGGTCGAGAATATCGATGCGGTTCGTCGCCCCGATGATCTTGACATCCCCCCGACGCTCGAACCCGTCCATGCCGGCAAGGAGCTGCATCAGGGTCCTCTGCACCTCCCGGTCACCGGAGGTTGTGGCCTCTGTCCGGGAGGCACCGACGGCATCGATCTCATCGATGAAGATGATGGTCGGTGACTTCTTCTTTGCGAGATCGAAGAGTTCCCGCACCAGCCGGGCACCCTCGCCGATATATTTCTGGACCAGTTCCGAGCCTACCACCCGGAGGAAGTAGGCATTGGTCTCGTGGGCAACGGCCTTTGCGAGCAGGGTCTTTCCGGTTCCCGGCGGCCCGTGGAGGAGCACGCCCTTGGGCGGTTCGATCCCGATCCGATCAAAGACCTCGGGCTTCTTGAGCGGGAGTTCCACCGCCTCCCTGATCTCTACGATCTGGCGGTCGAGACCGCCGATGTCAGTGTAGCTCTCCTCGGGAGTCTCGACAACCTCCATGCCGTAGACCGCGGCATCGTAGCTCTCCGGCAGGATGTCGATGACTGCCAGCGACTGCTGGTTGAGCGTACACCGGACCCCCGGCTTGAGGTTGTCGGGGTCGATGCACATGGAACTCCGTACAAGAAACCGCGGCCCGGCGCTGCTCCTGACGATGACCCGGTTGGCATCGACAACATCGGTGACCGTGCCGATGACCAGGGGCGGACTCCGGAGCTGCTCGATCTCACTCTTGAGCTTCCGCACCTCCCGTTCGTACCGGATCTTCTGGGTCTCGATGTACCGTTTGTCTGACTCGACCTGGCGGAGCTGTTCCCGGAGCTCCAGGTTGCGGGTCTCCATGTTGGTCACGCGATCGAGCAGGTATCGGCATAATTCCTCAGGATTCTGGGGCTCCTGCGGCTGCCGGGCGCTTTCTGCCATCTTTTTCCTCAATAACTATATAGGGAAAAATGGCTATAAAGATGTTTGCGAGGGAATATGCAGTGTGAATTGTGTGGCGCCAGGATCCAGGGGCCGCCGAAGACCGTCAGGATCGAGGGAGCCCTGCTCGAGGTCTGCGCCCAGTGCGCGAAGTATGGGACCGAGGTGCAGATGCCGAAGAAAGCGGAAGGAAGGGGAAAACCGGTTGCCGGGAGGCCTGCCCCTGCCACTGCCCCGGTCCGCCGGCGGCGTGATGTCCTCGACCTGATAGAGGGGGAGATAGTCGATGACTATGGGCAGAGAATACGGACCGCCCGGATGGAGCGGGGATGGAGCCAGAAGGACCTGGCCATGGAGCTCAAGGAGAAGGAGCTCCTGATCAAGAAGATCGAGAAGGGGGACCTGATCCCGGAGGACGATCTCCGGATCAGGCTGGAGCGGACCCTGAATATCCGGCTGATCGATACCACCGAGGATACTTCGGAAAAGAAGAAGGGCGGCAGGGTTGTCCCGACGCTCGGGGATGTCATCTCCATCAAGAAAATCCAGAAATAATTCCCCTGCAGGGAAATCCCTTTTTTCCGGCCTGGCCGCGGACAGGTCCATGAGTTTATATAGCACCTCAGGTAAACTGGTAAGTATGCAAGGTGAGTGTTTTTTCACCGGTGAGTGTTTTTATCGCTCATAGCCCGGCTCACGCACGTTGCATAACGGTTCTTCGGAATGTTACCCGCGGAGCCGTGGCTGTTTTCAGCTATTCTGCTTATTTTAGTTATTTTGGCTATTTTGCCTGATTCCGTGTGCACATTCCCTGAATGCGGCGCATGGAGGAGAGTTTTGGTATGAGAGGAAAAGAAATCCGTCTGGAACGCATCATCGATCGAAACACCCGGAAGACCATCATCGTCCCCATGGACCACGGGGTGACGAACGGGCCCATAGCAGGCCTGATCGATCTCGGAGAGGCTGTCGACCGGGTCGCGGAAGGAGGAGCGAATGCGGTGCTCGGCCACGTGGGACTTGCCCTGCACGGGCACCGGAAGAGCGGGAGGGACGTAGGCCTGATCCTGCACCTCTCGGCGAGCACGGCCATCGGACCGGATCCCAATGAGAAAGTTCTGGTCAACTCGGTGACCAATGCGCTCAAGATGGGTGCCGATGCAGTATCAGTACACATCAATATCGGCGCCGATTCCGAGGCCCGGATGCTTGTCGATCTCGGGGAGGTGGCGATCGCCTGCATGGAGTGGGGCATGCCCCTCCTGGCCATGATGTACCCCCGGGGGAGAAAGATTGCTGACGAGCACAGCCCCGAACATGTTGCCCTGGCGGCCCGGGTCGCCGCCGAACTCGGGGCTGATATGGTGAAGACCGTGTACACCGGTGACCCGGACAGTTTCCGGGCCGTCACCCGGGGCTGTCCGGTCCCGGTGGTGGTTGCGGGTGGATCAAAGACCGATGACCGGTCCACCCTGGAGCTGATCGAAGGAGCCATGACCGGGGGGGCCACCGGCATCTCCATCGGGAGGAACGCCTTCCAGCACCAGAGCCCTGCCCGTTTCATCAGGGCAGCAGCCCTCATCGTTCATGAGGGCCGGAGCGCAGAAGAGGCATGTGAGCTACTGAAGGGATGACCTATGATTGGAAAAGAGATCCGGATAGAGCGTATCGTTGACCGGAATACCGGGAGGGCGGTTATCGTCCCCATGGACCACGGGTTCACCCTCGGCCAGATCGAGGGGCTCCAGGACATGACACAGGTGATATCGGACGTGAGCGAGGGGGGGGCGAATGCCATCGTCCTCCATAAGGGGATCGTGAAGCGGGGGCACCGGAGAAGGGGGAGGGACATCGGCCTGATCGTCCATCTCTCCGGGAGCACCTCACTCAACCCTGACCCGAACGACAAGGTGCTGGTCTGCACGGTAGAAGAGGCGGTGGCGCTGGGTGCCGATGCCGTCTCCATCCACATCAACCTCGGGGCCCCGAACGAATCAAAGATGCTCGAGGACGCCGCGGTAGTGGTGAAGGACTGCAACCGGTGGGGCATGCCCCTCCTGGTGATGATCTACCCGCGGGGAAAGGGGATCGACCCGGTCTCACCCCAGTCCGTGGGTCACTGTGTCCGTGTCGCAGAGGAGCTCGGTGCAGACCTCATCAAGACCAACTACACCGGTGATCCGGTCAGCTTCTCAAAGATCGTGAAGGCCTGTTCGGTCCCGGTGTTCATCGCCGGAGGGGAGAAGGCAGGGGACCACGAGACCCTGGCGGCAATCCGTGACTCGGTGAACGCCGGCGGCGCCGGGGTCTGCGTGGGCAGGAATGCGTTCCAGAGGAAGAATACCACAGCGTTCGTCAAAGCACTCTGCCATGTCGTCCATGACGGGTGGGACCCTGAACGGGCCCTTGCGGAGTGCTCATGAAGGAGTTCTGGGTGGATATCCGCCCCTGGAGAAAAGAGCTCGCGACCACGGCCATTGAAAGCGGAGCCGATGTGATCGTTGCAGAAACCGCCACACCGGTGAAAGCGCTCGGCAGGATGAAGGTGGTCTCAGATGACGGGGATCTCCGGTGGGGGACCGATGTCTTCGAGGTCACCATCAGGGGCACGGAAGGGATGGAAGAGGCAGAAGCCATGGCAAAGAAGGGGTACGTGGTGGTGGAGACCGGTGACTGGCGGGTCATCCCGCTCGAGAACCTGGTGGCCATCTCTGACCGGATCATAGCCGTGGTGCGATCCGAAGAGGAGGCCGAAATCGCCCTGACCGTGCTCGAGAGAGGGGTACGGGGGATTCTCCTGAAAGACGCGACCCCTGCGCTGATCCGGAAGATCGGCACACGGGTCAGGGCCGGCACGGGAAGGACCGAACTGGTCCCGTTCACGGTCACCGCGGTCCGTCCGGTCGGGATGGGCGACCGGGTCTGCGTTGACACCTGCTCCATGCTGGGAGAAGGCGAGGGGATCCTTGTTGGAAACACCTCCTCCGCGCTCCTCCTCGTCCAGGCAGAGACCCTCGAGAACCCCTATGTCAGCCCCCGCCCGTTCAGGGTGAACGCCGGCGCGGTCCATGCCTATACCCTGGTTCCCGGGGAGAAGACCGCCTACCTGTCCGACCTCTCGGCCGGGGACCATGTGCTCGTCGCCACCCATGAGGGTATGCTCCGTGATGCCGGTGTCGGTCGCGTGAAAATCGAGCAGCGGCCGCTCCTGCTGGTTGAGGCCGAGGCCGGCGGCGTGAAAGCGAGCCTTGTGCTCCAGAATGCCGAAACCGTACGGCTTGTCGGAGCAGACGGAGTCCCGATCTCGGTTGTTGCCCTCGCCCCGGGTGACAGGGTACTCGGGCGGGCGCTCCAGGCAGGACGGCACTTCGGGATTGCCGTGAAGGAATCGATCATCGAGAAGTGACAGGATGAACGTCGGAATTATTGGCGGGACCGGAAAGATGGGGCGGCTCTTTGCCGGGGTCTTTGAACGGGCGGGACATGAGGTCCGGGTGTGCGGGAGAACAACACCGGTGACCTGCCGGGAAATGGCAGGGGAGTGCGACCTGATCATGGTCTCTGTGCCGATCCGGGACACGGTGGAGGTTATCAGCCACATCGCACCCCACCTCTCTCCGGACCAGGTCTTCTGCGACCTCACCTCGCTGAAGATCGAACCGGTGAAGGCCATGATGGAGTCAGAAGCATCGGTGATCGGCATGCACCCGATGTTCGGGCCGGGAATCCCTTCACTCCGGGGCCAGACCATCATCGTCACCCCGGCGCGGTGCAGCAGGGAGACCCTCGATGTCCTCCTCTCGATCTTTGAGCGGGAAGGGGCCGCCATCACCATCTCCACTCCTGAAGAGCATGACCGGGTCATGGCGCTGGTGCAGGGCCTGACCCACAGCGTCACCCTCATTGTGGCCGACACCCTGCGGCGGCTCTCCATGCCCCCGGAAGAGACCGCACCGTTCATGAGCCCGGTATACCAGATCGAGATGGGACTGGTCGGACGGCTCCTTTCCCAGGACCCGGACCTGTACAGCGACATCCTCAGGCTGAACCCGTATGTTCCGCCCGTGCTTGCGGCATGTGCAGAATCCCTGACAGAGCTCAGGGATATTGTCTCTGCCGGGGATGCAGGTGCGTTCCGCGATCTGTTCGGGAAGAATGCACGGCATTTCGGCTCCTACTGCGAGAAGGCGGTTGAGGAAACCGATTTCCTGATCCGGGCGATGGTGAACCGATGACGATCCTGGCTCTCGGCCCCGAGGGGACATTCTCCCATGAACTCGCTGTCCGGGTCTTTCCAGGCCCGGTCACGCTGGTCCCGACCATCTCCGGTATCTTCTCCCAGGTCGAGGCAGGAGTCTCCAATGGGATCGTGCCGATCGAGAACAGCGAGGCAGGCGGGGTTGGCCCGACCCTGGACGGGCTCCTGCAGCATGCGGTCTACATAACCGCCGAACTGTTCATGCCGGTCCACCACCACCTCGTGTCCAGGGTCCCGCAGGAGGAAATCGAGGTGCTCTATGCCCACCCGCAGACCCATGAACAGTGCAGCAGGTTCATCGATGACCTGGGGGTGCCGGTGATTCACACCAGCAGCAACGCTGCCAGCGCGGAGGCGATGACTGGTTCGCCGAAGTCCGGAGCCATCGTTTCACGGATGACAGCAGAGCTGCATATTCTCCCCGTCATCAGGGAGTATGTGGAGAACAACCCATCGAACACTACCCGGTTCGTGGTGATCTCAAACCAGCGGGGGGATGAGCGGGACTGCACAAAGTGCAGCATCCTGGTCGATCCTGAGAAGGACCGCGCCGGCCTCCTCTACGAGCTTCTGGGGATCTTTGCCACCCGGAATATCAGCCTGACGAGGATCGAGTCGCGCCCCTCCAAACGGGGAATGGGCAGGTACATCTTCTTCATGGATACCGAATACACACCAGCGTGGGAAGATGCCCTCCTGGCACTGCGGGAGAAGGCGCGGTTCCGGGAGCTCGGGTGCTACCGGGAACTGAAGGTGCCGGCATGGATGTGACCCTGGAAAAGGCAGAAGCAATTGATATCCGTGTCCGGGCTCCGCCTTCCAAGAGCTATACGCACCGGGCCCTGATTGCTGCAGCACTGGCGGACGGAACGAGCACCCTTGAGCATCCCCTCGATGCAACGGACACGGCTATCACGGCAGCGGGGCTTGGGAAGCTCGGTATCCGGATCGACCGTGAAGGGGATCGTCTCCAGGTCACCGGGTCCGGCGGGGTTCTGGACTGCAGTGAGCGCACCGAACTCCGGATGGGGGATTCGGGGACCAGTTTCCGCCTCCTCACCTCGGTGGCTCTCCTCTGCCCGTGCCCGGTCATCCTGACCGGGAGCGCCCGTATGAAAGAACGTCCGGTGGGAGGGCTGGTTGCAGCCCTGAACGGGATCGGGGGGAGAATCCGGTACCTTGAAGCCCATGGGTTTCCACCGCTCCTCATCGAGGGCGAGCTGAACGGGGGGAAGGTCTGCGTCGAGAGCAGCGTGAGCAGCCAGTTTGCCTCCTCACTCCTCCTTGCCGCTCCCTGTGCCCGGTCTGCAGTGGAGCTGCAGATACCGCCCGGGGCCGTCTCCCTGTCATACCTCGATGTGACAGCGGACGTCATGGCCTCGTTCGGTGTGCCGGTACAACGGCACGGCTACGAACAGTTCCGGGTTCTCCCTGCACACTACCGGGCACGGACATACCGGATAGAGGGTGACTACTCATCGGCCTCGTACTTCTTTGCCATGGCTGCGGTCTGCGGAGGGAGGGCAACGGTCGAAAACCTCGTCCCCGCATCAGTACAGGGGGACCGGGCCCTGCTGGACGCCCTGGCGGACATGGGCTGCCGGGTGTCGGCATCCGGTGATGCCGTGACCCTGGAGAGCGACGGCAGGCTTGAAGGGACAGAGCGGGATTTGTCCGCATCGCCCGACATCGTGCAGACACTCTGCATGGTTGCCGCGCACGCCCGTTCTTCCTCCCGGTTCACCGGGATTTCCCACCTGCAGTACAAGGAGAGCGACCGTATCCGGGCCATCCTGGAGGTCATCCGGGCCCTTGGCGGCGATGCGGCCCGCGAGAAGGACGGGTCTGTCGTTATCCGCCCTGCACCACTCCACGGCGGGGTTATTGCTGCCGGAAACGATCACCGGACCGCCATGAGTGCGGCAGTGCTCGGCCTTGCGGTGGGGGGCATCACTATTACCGGGGCTGAGTGCGTCAGCAAGTCTTTTCCCGATTTCTGGGAAATACTCCATGAGGTCGGACTGGCATGAGGATCGTACTGTGCGGGTTCCGGGGAACAGGGAAGACCGAATGCGGCAGACTGCTGTCTCAGCTCACCGGCCTTCCGTTCCTTGATACCGATGCGATAATCGAGGAGCGTTACGGAAAGACCATCCATGACATCTTTACAGAGGACGGTGAGGAAACGTTCCGGGACTACGAGCGGCAGGTCATTGCCGCTCTCCCGGAATCGGGCTGTATTGCCGGGACCGGCGGAGGAGCGGTGATCGATCCCCGGAACGTGGCAGCACTCAGGCGGGGGAGTACGATGATCCTCCTTGAAGCAGAACCATCTGCCATCGAACAGCGGATCCGGCAGAGCACCCGGCCGCCGCTCACCACCCTCCCGTTCCGGGATGAGATCCGCGTCCTGCTCGAAGCGCGGAGGCCCTCCTATACCCGCGCTGCCGATTTCTGCATTGACACCACCACCCGGAGCCCGAACGAGGTCTGCCTTGCCATCATGCGGATACTCTCCGAGGGAACGGCATCGCCAGGTGCCGGAGAACGGGCGGTCCGCTTTCTGAGGGAATCAGGTATCCCGGAAGATGAGGTAACAGCGTTTGAGCAGGCCGCCGTCTCAGCAGACCCGAAGACGAGACTGTATGCCATTGCCGGGAATCCGGCACTCCACAGCCGGAGCCCTGCGCTGTTCTCACAGCTCTTCTCGCATTTCGGCCTGAACTGCCACTACACCCGGTTCCAGGCACACGACATCATCCCCATCCTCCGGCTCTGCCATGACCTCGATGTCCGGGGGCTCTCGGTGACCATCCCCTTCAAGCACAGCATCATGGAGCACCTCTCGGACATCGAGCCCGGGGCCGACGCGATCGGGGCGGTCAACACCGTGGTATGGTGCGGGGGGAAGAGCTACGGGTATAATACGGACTGGATCGGCATCCGGGAACCCCTCGCTGATGCCCCGGGATCGAACGCGGTGGTGCTGGGTGCCGGCGGTGCAGCTGCGGCTGCGGTCTATGCACTCAGGTCACTTTCCATGGAGGTCACGGTCCTCAACCGGACGGTTGGTGCGGCTGAGGCACTTGCCGGGCGCTTCGGATGTGCCTCAGGCCCCCTGGAAGCCTTTGACCGGCTGGACCCCGGTGTGGTGATCAATGCAACCCCGGTCGGGATGGAGCCTGACACGCGGAGCCTGCTCAAAAAAACCCAGCTGAAACCATCCATGACCGTCTTTGACCTGGTGTACACCCCTCCCGAGACGCCGCTGATCAGGCTTGCACGGGATGTAGGATGCCGGGCGATCCCCGGAACAGAACTGTTTGTCAGGCAGGCTGCCGCCCAGTTTACACATTTCACCGGGATTTCCGCGCCGCTCGAACTGGTGAGGAGCATGGTACCATGAACACCTTCGGCAGGTCATTCAGGTGCACCACCTTCGGCGAGAGCCACGGCCCTGCTCTCGGCGTGGTCATTGACGGCTGCCCGCCGGGACTGCCGCTTTCCGGGGATGATATCCAGCCGGCTCTCGATCGCCGGAGGCCGGGGCACGACCCGCTCACCTCACCGCGGGCAGAGCCCGACCGGGTGGAGATCCTCTCGGGGGTATTCGAGGGAAGGACCACCGGGACTCCGCTGGCGATGATCATCTGGAACCGCGAGGCGCGGTCATCCGACTATGACGACCTCCGGGAGATCTTCCGACCCGGCCACGCGGATTTCACCTACCAGATGAAGTACGGCATCCGGGATCACCGGGGCGGGGGACGGTCATCGGGACGGGAGACGGCGGCCCGCGTTGCTGCCGGGGCGGTCGCAGCACGCATACTCCTGAAGGCAGGTATCACCATTTCCGGAACAATCGAGGAGATCCACGGCGTTTCGGACCCGCAGGGCCGGGAAGAGGAGATACGGAAAGCCATAGCGGAAGGCGATTCTGTCGGAGGGATCATCAGGGTCACCGCCCGCGGCTGCCCGCCCGGTCTCGGGGATCCCGTCTTTGGAAAGCTCGATGCCCTGATTGCCGGGGCACTGATGAGCATCGGCGGGGTGAAAGGGGTCGAGATCGGTGACGGGTTTGCTGCGGCCGGCAAGAAAGGGAGTGAGAATAACGACGAGATGGACAGCACCGGGTTTCTCTCCAACCACGCCGGGGGGATTCTCGGGGGCATCAGCACGGGGGCCGACATCGTGGCCCGGGTGGGAGTGAAGCCGACCTCTTCCATCCGGAAGCCCCAGAAGACACTGACCACTGGCGGCGAAGAAACGGTGGTGCGTATTAAGGGACGTCACGATCCCTGCATCGTCCCCCGCGTGCTCCCGGTTGCCGAGGCGATGCTCTGCCTGGTCCTGGCAGATGCCCTGATAGAGCAGCAGAAGTACCGGGTTTTTCAGGAATGACCGCGATACTCTGATCCTGAAAAGGAGCAGCATATGAGAAAAGGACCACTGTTTCTTGTTTTTTTCCTCGCACTATTCCTGGCAGTGCTCCCGGGATGCGTCTCTGTCCCGGATCTTGCCGGGCCCGGGCCGGCGGGAAAAGAGGTATCGGGTGTCTCGGTCAACCTGATCCGTTCAGGTGCGGACTTTTCAGTTTCCCGGGGCTGTTTCTGGACGGTCACCGTCCAGGTCTACAACCACGGGGAGGTCGAGGTCCGGAACGTGAATGTCCAGCTCGAACTGGTTGATGCCGGTACCGGGGCGGTGCGTGACACCATGGGGGTGTATGCCGGCACGTTTGCCCCCGGAGAATCGCGGATGATCCTGGCCGAGCTCGACGGGGACTGCATCAACGAGTATACGCTGAATGCCTACCCCGTCCTGCTGTAGTGGAAATTCGCTCCACTGCAGGCATGACCGATACCCGATCCCTATCGGGAAGGATGTCCGGAAAAAAAGAGTTACCGGGGATTCTTCCCGGTCACCACCGGATTGTCCGGGTAGGTGGTCCATTCGGTGAAGGAACCCTCGTAGATTTTCACCTTCGGGAACTTCAGGTAGAACCTGAAGAGCAGGAACTCGCAGGTCGCCTCTCTCCCGGTCCCGCAGGAGCAGATGATTGTTTTATCCGGGGTGATACCGCGTTCCTTAAGGATCGCCGCGATTTCTTCGTCAGATTTCAGGAGCCGGGGGTTGTCGGGGTTCATGAACGTCTTCCAGGGTACACTGACGGCGCCGGGAATGTGACCGGGTTTGATCCAGGGGCCCTGCCCTTCATAGACCGGCGGGGGCCGGGCATCGAGGGTCATCACGTCAGGCCGGTCCTTCATAGCCCTGAACTCATCATACGTTACGAAGTAATCAGAACGAACCGTGGCTGTGAAGTCAGAAGGTAGTGCTGAGGGGAACAGCTTGCTGAGGGGCCGGTTCTCGGAACGCCATGTGTCGAGACCTCCATCCAGCACATAGACGGTGTTGTGCCCGAACCGGGCGAGCGTGTAGGCAGCGAAGGGCTGCTCAAGTCCGTCACCAATGAAGGTGGTGCACTGGGTCAGAATCGGGCTTCCCGTGTATACGACGACGGGTTTGTCTGCACGGAGCCCGAGCGTCCGGAAGAGAATCCGGGCGGCTTCGGGGGGGATCCAGTCCGTAGGGATTCTTTTCCCGTGAACCCGGAACAGACCCTCATTGACGTACATCGCCCCTGGGATATGCCCCTTCACGTACTCATGGATGTTGGACTCGACATCAATGATGGTGAGATCGGGGTCATCGAGGTTGTCGGCGAGCCATTCGGTGGAAACCCATTTGACGGGTCCCGGGCCTTCCGGATAGGGATACTTCTTCATCAGACCTTCCCCCTGAACGGGTATACGATGCACTTCATCCGTGCTCCATTTATACGTATCGGACAGCCCGTTCACCGGGAGAGGGCATCGAGGATTTCCCGTGCCTCTCTCACCGGAAACTGCCCTTCAGCAGTGGGCCTGCCTGCGGCACAGAAGAGGAAGGATGAGCCGAAAAGGGGCAGGATCAGCCGGGCGAACCGGAACCTGGAGCCCATGATGCTGGTGATGACCGGTTGTTCTGCATGGAGGGTGAATGCGCAGAGGGAAAGAACATCTTCAGGGGAACGGGGCCCGACAACAATTTTCGGGATACCATACCTGCGGAGCCGGGACTCGATCTCCTGGAGATCTGCTCCGGAAGGCATCATCGGGGTGTGGAACGAGGCGATGATCTCTTTCCCGAGTTCCTGGTATTCGGGGGCAGCCGTGCTGAACCGCTGTTCGATATCGATTATCGCCGCCTGGGGCAGCCAGGGCTCCATCAGAGCCCGCCAGTCCCCGATGCTGCCGGCAAAAGCACCCCCTTCCTCCCTGCTCCTGACAGTGAGGATGAGCGGGAGCCTGCATTCCCGGATGGCCTGGACGCCCGCCTCCGGGAGTTCGCGGGGGAAAAGATCGAGCCGGAGTTCAATGCATTCGGCACCCGCCGCCTCCGCTCCAGGGATATCCCGGGGATCAGCAACCGAGGCGACTATCTGCATACGGTCAGCGTGGGTTTCTGTACTTTATAGCACCCGCTGCCTCCAGGGAAACCCGGCAGGTGTTGTGAGCTTTATTGCAGGATGCCGGAATAGTACATGACAGGAATGACGGACAGGCTTCCCGAACTGCTCGCACCGGCAGGCTCACCCGACGCCCTCAGGGCAGCGGTGAATGCCGGAGCTGATGCCGTCTACCTCGGGGGAAAAAAGTTTGGGGCACGAACGTTCGCACCCAATTTCACCGATGAGGAACTTGCCGTGGCGATCGGGTATGCCCACCTGCGGGGGGTCAGGGTCTATGTGACGGTGAATACACTGGTGCACGACCGTGAACTTCCCGGGCTGGCCCGGTACCTGGTCATGCTCTATGGAATGGGTGCCGACGGAATACTTCTCCAGGATGCCGGCGGGGCTGCCCTTGCCCGGGAGGTCGTTCCCGATCTCCCCCGCCATGCCTCCACGCAGTGCACGATCACCGACCGGGAAGGGGTGATGCAGGCACACGAATCCGGGTTTGAGCGGGTTGTCCTTGCCCGGGAACTCGGTATGGCAGAGATCGATTCCATTTTCGCGATTCCCGGATCAGAACGCCCCGGCATTGAGATATTTGCCCATGGGGCGCTCTGCTATGCCTACTCCGGCCAGTGCCTCCTCTCATCGGTCATCGGAGGAAGGAGCGGAAACCGGGGTATGTGCGCCCAGCCATGCCGGAAGCCGTACGCGCTGGTGAGCGGGAAGCCGGACCGCTTCGGACGGATCCATGGCGAAGAACGGCTCACCCGTACGGACAGCTACCTCCTTTCTACCCGTGACCTCTGTCTCTACCCGAAACTCGGGGACGTGGTAAAACGGCCGTTCGCCGCTCTGAAGATCGAGGGCAGGATGCGGTCCCCGGAATATGTTGCCATCGTTGTCTCCCGCTACCGCACCGCTCTTGACTCTCTTGCAGCCGGTTCCTTCACCCCCCGGCCGGAGGACAGGGAAGACCTGGAGGTCGCGTTCTCCCGGGGATTTTCGACCGGCTACCTGTTCGGCGACCGCGGCCCCGCCCTGATGGGAAGGTGCCGGCCGGGTAACAGGGGATTGTATCTCGGATCCGTAGTATCCAGCCGGCCCGGCGAACTGCGGATATCTCCGGCAGCCCGGACCCTCCCCGGACCCGGTGACGGGCTCGTGGGGAGGGATCCGGTAACCGGTGAGGAGCAGGGATTCATCTTCCGTGGGACTGTGGGACTGACGGAGCGGGAACTGGTCATCAGGCAGCAGACCGGGTGCCGCACGGGGATGGAACTCTACCTGACCCGGAGTGCACGCCTCGAACGGGAAGCGGCCGCGATCCTGAAAGCGCCCGGTCCTGCCGGAAAATTTCCCCTCACCATCGATATCACGCTGATCGTGGAACCCGGCCTTCCCCTGCTCTTATCGGGATCGATCCAGGTTCCGGGCGGGAGCACGCTGATGGTGCGCCATGAAGGATCCTTCGTCCCTGAGCCTGCACGGGAACGGCCGACCACTGGCGAGGAGATTGCCCGGCAGATCAGGAAGACCGGAGAGAGTGCATTCAGGGTCGGGGAGTTCTCTCTGGCATATCCCGGGGGCCTCTTTATCCCGGTCGGGGAGCTCAACTCTTTCCGTCGTGAATTCCTTGATCTCTCACAGCAGGCGGTGCTCGCAGCCCGCCGTCCGGGACCCGACCTGATCCGGGATGCAGAAGCCCGGATGGAGAAACTGGCAGGGACACTCTGCCGAACCCTTCCTGCACGGACGAGCACCGTACCACAGCTGGCCGTCATCTGCGATGACCGGGAGAGCACCGCCGCAGCCCTCTCCGCGGGGTGCGACCGGGTGTTATTCGAGCCTGCGGGCGACTGCTCACCTCCGGGTGCTGAGATCGCACAGGCACTTCGTTCCCCGGGCGCTCCCGGAGCGATAGTCTGGAAATGGCCGCAGGTGCCACCTCCCGGCTTCACCGCCCCGGCACTCTCCGTTCTTCCCGGTCTCCATGAAGCCGGGCTTGCCGGAGTGATGGTGGACGGCCCGGGTGCAGCAGCAGCGATACGCCGCACCCTTCCCGGCCTGGAGGTCATCGGAGGTCCTGGTCTCAACATCTTCAACCACCTGTCCATCCGGGCCTCCCGGGATCTCTTCTCCGGGGTCACCCTTTCACCAGAACTCTCTTCCCGCGATAGTGCGGAGCTCCTGCAGCGGGCAGCAGGCTCCTGCCCGGGAATGAAGGCCGGAGTGCTCGTGCAGGGAAACCTCGAGGCCATGGTGACCGCCGACAACCTCCTCGATCTCGTTCCGGATAGTGACCGCAGGGGCAATCGCCGGTTCGGTCTGAAGGATGTAACCGGACGGGTCTTCCCCGTCTCTGTTGACTGCTCAGGGAAGAGCCACATCGCCAATGCCAGCGAGCTCTGCCTCATCGATTACCTCCCGGATCTTGCCGCCAGCGGGGTTAATACCATCATCATCGATGCCCGGAACCGGGGATCAGCCTATGCCGGTGAAATGACAGCCGTGTACCGGGAGGCCCTGGGCGAGACGGCCTGGATCACCGGAAGACCCGGGGCTCCTGACCCCGTCCCCGGGTTCAAGGAGCGGATCCGGGAGATGGCGAGAGGGGGGATCACCGCAGGACACTTTGTACGGGGTCTTGCGGAGGAGTGAGGGAAAGCTATCAATTCCTGACCGACCATACTCTCCCTGGTGACGAATATGGACAAGCCATTCATCCTCATCAACCTGAAGACCTATTCGGAAGGAGCAGGACAGCGGGCGCATGCCATTGCCGGTGCCGCTGAGCAGGTCGCTGCCGAGAGCGGGGCGATCATCGCGGTTGCACCATCGTACATGAATATCCACCCCCTCGCCGTTCACTCCGCAATCCCGATCTTCGCTCAGCACGTGGACGGTGCTGAGGCGGGAGCCCATACCGGGTTCATCACCGCTGAAGCCCTGAAGGCGGCCGGGGCAGCGGGTTCCCTGGTCAACCATTCCGAGCGGCGCCTCACCCTGGCTGAAATTGATGCGGCAGTCACCGCACTCAGGAGTGCAGGACTCACTTCCGTCGTCTGCTCCAACAATGACGTAACCAGCGCAGCGGCGGCAGCGCTGGCGCCTGAGTATGTGGCAATCGAGCCCCCTGAATTGATCGGGAGCGGCGTCTCGGTCTCCAAGGCAAACCCGGACATCATCAACCGCTCGGTGGAGGCGGTACGGAAGGTGAACCCTGCAGTGAGGGTGCTCACCGGCGCAGGGATACAGTCAGGGGAATGCGTGAAGATCGCGCTCGATCTCGGGACCGACGGGGTGCTGCTCGCGTCCAGCGTAGTCAAGGCCAAGGCCCCGATTGCAGTGCTCCGGGACCTGGTCTCGCTCGTCTAACGTTCGATGATCAGGGAGATGAGGTCGTGCTTGGTGATGACCCCCTGCACCTTTCCCTCCTCCATGACCAGGACAGCATGGTGGTTCTGGAGGATCTTCACCACGGTCTCGATGTCCATTCCGGGAGCGACGGTGGGAAATCCCGGCTCAAGCACCTGTTTCACGGTCAGGTCATGACCCTTGGCCGCGCCCCTGTCTTCTATCGCACTCATGATCGCAGACTCTGAGATGCACCCGAGCGGCACCCCGTTCTCGATGACCGGCAGCTGGGAAATATTCCGTGCATCCATGATCTTCACCGCCCTGGTGAGCGGATCCCCGGGTTCAACAGAAAAGACCGGGAAATGCATCACCTGTGCTGCGGTCATCTGCGGTTTCCGGGCTTCGTTCAGGACCCGCACGATCTTTTTCAGCGTGCTCACCCGGGGGTCCACACTCCCGGCCTCGATCCGCGCCACCATGGACTGGCTGATTCCCGCATTCTCTGCCAGCTCTGCCTGACGGATACCCAGCATCTCGCGGCGTGCCTTCAGCTCCTCTGGCGTAGGAATGTGCATTGATTATTACTTCGGTGCATAAGAGCAATAAATATTTTTCTCCCCAATCATAACTGAGGCGCGGGATGCGGAATGGAACACCGGGGACGGAATAGATAACCAGAGATAACGGATTTTGGGGAAGGATAATGGATCACCAAAATTTCAACTGACAGGGTGGAGCTGTATTTACCACTCATTGTTTCCATCATGAAGAAAAACCTATCCCAACGGTGACACTCCTGGGGGTCGCGCCTTCAGGCTTACCCCCGCCGCTGCGGCGTCCCCCGTGATAGATACGTTCGGTTCTTATTGCGGGGTTCTCTCAGTTGACAGGATTGATACACTATCCACTGATGTGGTGAAGGGAACAGGAAAATCGAAGAGACAACGGATTGTCAGAATAGAAAGCAGATCATCAGAAGCGAGTGGGAGGAGTAAGCCCCCTTCTGTTCGGTGCGGCATTCAGCTTGGCGCCATACCCGGGTAGTGCCTGAGCAGCCACAATACCCTGTTCTGGCTTGCACCCGCAGGGATTCGCCGTTTCATCGTATCCTGCCCCTGCGCTCAGCGAGTTATCTTGCGCGTTTCCGCACGTCTCGCCCTTGCGGGCTCGGTCGCATCATGGCTGTGAGCAGGCCGTGTCGTTTCTGTGCCAGTGCCGTGACTCTCGCCACCCATACTTGCATATGGCTGCGTGCTCAGGTGGTGGGGGGACTTTCCTCAGCGGCCGGTCATCCCGGCCACCGTCAGCCGCACTCTCCCTCTCCTATATATATTGTCGTCCGTCATATTTAGCGTGATGCATGCTCTCACCGATGAGGAAGGAGCACTGGCGGTGCGGGTCGCCCGAAGGGTGCTCGAGAACCATATCGGCAGCCCGTGCGGGGATCTCCCGGCCCTCCCCCCAATATTCTCACAGAAGCGGGGGGTCTTCGTGACCCTGACCCGGGACGGAGAGCTGCGGGGATGTATCGGGTTTCCCTATCCCACCCTTCCCCTCACCGAAGCTCTCAGCGATGCTGCGATCTCAGCTGCAACCCGGGACCCCCGGTTTCCCCCGGTGCGGGCCCCGGAGCTCCCGCTGCTGCGGATCGAGGTCACCATCCTCACCATTCCTGAACCCCTTGCAGCGGCTCCCGAAGCCCGCCCTGCTGCCATCGAGGTCGGGAAGCATGGTCTGATCGTTCGGGGGTACGGCAGGAGCGGGCTCCTCCTCCCCCAGGTGCCGGTCGAGTGGGGATGGGACAGTACCGAATTCCTCGACCATACCTGCCTGAAGGCCGGGCTCCCGGCCGGGTGCTGGAAGCGGAAGGACGTGGAGATCTTCACCTTCGAGGGCCAGATCTTCGGGGAAGAGTGACCGGACTGCCGGTCCGGCTCTCCCCTCCTCACAACCCCCGCTCACCGCCTCGGGAACACTCATAGCTCCTTTCCTGAGTCCATCCGGCACCTCCACGGGAGAAGATGCCACCATGGCCCAACCCCTTCGCTCAAGACTCCCCTGGAGATCGATACCGCCGGAAGTGTCACTGCTGTATAGGGGTTCACCCCACCCCAGATCTCCTGCTACTCTCCCTCTCCGGTCCGGGCGGGTGCGCTACCTTCTTGCCCCATCCCGCCCCTAGTATGGTCAGAGCTGTCCATGCCCATCACCTTTGAAGTACTGGAAAAAGATATCGCCGGGAGAATCGGCCGTCTTTCGGCGGGGAACCGGACGGTCCGGACCCCGCTGCTGCTGCCGGTGATCAATCCCCACCTCCAGCCGGTCTCCCCGGCCGAGATGAAGGCGATGGGCGCCGACGGCATCATCACCAATGCCTACATCTTCTCCCGGAGCAGCGAGTACCGCGACCGGGCCCTTTCCGAAGGTCTCCACGACCTGCTCGGGTTTGACGGCCTGATCATGACCGATTCCGGCTCGTTCCAGCTCTCGGTCTATGGGGATGTCGAGATCGGGAACCTGGAGACCCTGCAGTTCCAGCAGGCCATCGGGAGCGATATATGGGTGCCGCTGGACATCCCGACATCCCCCGATGCCGGAAGGGACCAGGCGGCAGAGGAGCTCGCCATCACCCTGGCCCGCCTCCGTGAGGCGCGCCAGACACTCGGGCCGGAAGCTCCCGTCGCCGGTCCTGTCCAGGGCGGGATGTTTGAAGATCTCCGCGAACAGGCCGGGCGGGAGGTCGGGGAGATCGGGTTCTCCTTCTGCCCGATCGGTGCGGTGGTCCCCCTGATGGAATCGTACCGGTACTCCGAGCTGGTCCGGGTGGTGATGGCCGCACAGAGGGGCATCCCCCCCTCCTCCTGTGTCCACCTCTTCGGGGCGGGCCATCCCTCGATGTTTGCCCTGGCGGTGGCCATGGGCTGTGATGTCTTTGACTCCGCCGCGTATGCCCTGTACGCGAAAGACCGGAGGTACCTGACCGCATCGGGGAGCTACCGGGTCGACGAGCTCTCGGAGCTGCCCTGCGCCTGCCCGGTCTGCCGCGGCCATACCGCCGTCGAACTCCGGGACGCCCCCGACATGGTGCGGCTCCTCTCCCTCCATAACCTGAGCGTGAGCCTTGCGGAGATCTCCCGGATACGACAGGCGATCGCTCACGGGGTGCTCTGGGAACTCGTGGATGAGCGGTGCCGGGGCCACCCCCAGCTCCTCCGGGCGTACCGGGATCTCCTCTGCCGGAACAGGGAGCTTGAACCCTTCGACCGGAGTTCCAAACGGCGTTTCTTCTACCGGGGAAGCGAGAGCTGCCTGCGGACAGAGGTACTCCGCTACCAGCATCACATCAGGCGAATCACCACAGGGAACGAGGCGCTCATCGCCATGGACGGGGTGAAGAGGGGCGGTTTTGACTCCACACTCTTCTTCAAACCCCCGTTCGGCCCGTATCCTCCCGAACTCCGTGAGACCTTCCCGATCGGCCAGAGCGAGATTCCGGACTGGGACGAGGACATGGTGGTGCAGGGGTGTGCAGGACTCCGGGAGCTGATGGAAGCGAACCCCGGATCACGGTTCACGGTATTTACCACCGAACCCTGGCTTGATATCGTCCGGCGTGAGGTACCCGGGTGCGAGGTGCAGTGTGACCGGATGTGAAGTGAAACGACGGGACGGCCCTGCCCGGATCTCGATCCTCACCACCCCTGACGGCCCGGTCCGCCTCCCGGCGGTCATGGATACCCTCCGGCTCTTCCCCGACCTTTCATCCCGGGAACTCTCGAATGTTCCGCTGGCCGCCCCCGAACCCTTCGCCCGCCGGTACCACTGCCGCGGATCGGGTCAGCCGGTTGCTGTACACCCGGCACTTGTTCCCGATGTCTCATCGGGAGACTGCGTTCTTGTCCCCGGCTGGCATACTGCGCTGTCAAACCCGCGTAACTACGTTGACTGGCTGGTGCACCTGAAGGAAGCGATTCCCCCTGATACGGCCTGGTATGCACCGGGCGCCGCCCTCCCGTCAAACGTCCACATCCTCTGTTATTCAGGCTTTGATCTCTTCGATTACACCGCGGTCGACCTGAAGACCGCACAGAACCTGTTCTGCCTCCCGGAGGGTGAATTTCCCCGGGAGGCCCTGGAGGACGGGGTATGCACCTGCCCGGGCTGCCGGGAATCCGACCTCCTGGTGCACAACCGGCTGGCCCTGGAACAGGAGCTGGCCCTGGTCCGGCAGTTCATCGCTCTCCAGCAGCTCCGCGAATTTGTCGATGCCCGGGCACGGATGACGGCCGCCTCTGTGGCCATCCTCCGTCACCTCGATCGCCAAACCCGGTTCATGGAGGAGCGGACACCGGTTGCCCGCAGCGTGCGGCTCGGGGCCATGAGCGGGGACGCTCTCTCCCGGCCGGAAGTCCGGAGGTTCGCCGATCGGGTACTTGACCGGTATATCCCGCCGGAAGGAGACGTGGCCGTTCTCCTCCCCTGCTCTGCGCGGAAGCCCTACTCCGTCTCCCAGAGCCACCGCAGGTTTGCCGGGGCCATTGCCGGACGGGCGGTGGAGCTGATCGTCACCTCGCCGCTCGGCCTGGTCCCCCGGGAGATCGAACGCATCTATCCTGCCGCCCACTACGACATCCCGGTCACCGGATACTGGGACCGGGAGGAGCTTGCTTTTACTGCCGGCATCCTGGCCGGTTTTCTCTCCCGCCATCCCTGCCGGCGGGTGATCGCCCACCTGGAGGGCGGGGCGCTCGAAGCCGCCCGGATGGCTGCAGACCTCAGCGGGACAGAGATGGAGGTCACCGGTGGAGACCGCCCGGCATCGGGAGAGTCACTGGCCTGCATCAGTGATGCATTGTCCGGGGAGCGTGCCGTCCGCCATGACGTGGTGCGGGGGACACTCTCCTGGCAGTTCGGAACAGACGTGGATACCCGCGGTATGACTGTCCGGTGGAAACCCCCGAATCTCTCGGTCAGGAGGGGGAAAGACCACCTCTTCACCATCGATCCCGGTACCGGTCTCCTGCGCCCGACGTTCGAGGGATGGAAGTATATCCCCGGGGTATACCGGGTCGAAATTGACGACTTTGCGGTCCAGGGAGACATCCTGGCACCGGGGGTCATCGCCGCCGATCCCCTGATACGGGAGGGAGACGAAGTGCTGGTGGAAGGTCCGCAGGCGGTCGCGACCGGGAGAGCAGCAATGCCCGCATTCGAGATGGAGGCCTCCTCCCGGGGTGTCGCCGTCCGGGTGCGTAAAGTAAAGAGGGAAAAGATCCAATAGTCCTGAAGTATCTCCCGCGGGAACGAGAGGAGTGAAACGATTGTACCGGGTCGTACGCGCAGAACAACTGGCAGATCGCGTTCGAAAAGTATTGAAAGAGTGACACCCCAGGAGTATACCACAGATGCTGCGATGGAGTAATCAACTATGTACAGGGCGGTGAACAGGCCATGTCGTTTGTGATTGCCGTTCCAAAGGAGACGGCACAGGGAGAAAAGCGCGTGGCGACCGTACCGGAGGTCGTCCAGAAGCTCACGAAGTCGGGCCATGAGGTCCGGATCGAGCATGACGCGGGGACGAGCGCATATTACCCTGACGATCTCTTCACGGCCGCTGGTGCGAAGATCGCATCCAGCCGGACCGACCTGTTGAACGGTGCCCGGATCGTGCTGCGTGTCCAGCCCCCTACCGTTGCCGAGGTTGATCAGCTCGCTGAAGGCACGATCGTCATCGGGTTCATGAATGCGGCGCGCAATCCCGAGACCGTCATCCGAATGCGCGACCGGAAGATTACCGCCTTTGCTCTCGAGCTGGTTCCCCGGATCACCCGTGCCCAGGGCATGGATGCGCTCAGTTCCCAGGCGACGGCCGGTGGGTACATGGCGGCCATACTGGGCGCCGCGAACAGCCCGAAGTTCCTCCCTATGCTGACAACTGCCGCGGGCACCATACGACCGGCAACGGTGCTCATCCTGGGTGCCGGCGTCGCCGGCCTCATGGCGATCGCCACGGCAAAGCGGCTCGGCGCCGTTGTCGAGGCCTACGACGTACGACGCGCCGCAGGCGAGCAGGTCCGCAGCCTTGGCGCCAGGTTCCTCGAGCTTGAAATCAATGCCGAAGGGCAGGGCGGCTACGCTCGCGAGCTCACGCCTGAGGAGAAGGAAAAAGAGCAGCAGATGGTCTCTGCCGCCGTCGCACGGGCCGACATCGTCATTACGACCGCGAGCATCCCCGGTCGTAAGGCTCCCCTCCTCATCACCAGGGAGACTGTCGCGACAATGCGGCCGGGTGCCGTCATCGTCGATCTGGCTGCCGAATCGGGTGGCAACTGCGAGCTGACCCAGCCTGGCAAAACCGCACGGGAGTACGACGTCACGATCCTTGGCCCGCTGAACCTCCCGGCCCAGGTGCCGTTCCACGCGAGTCAGATGTATGCGAAGAACCTCCAGTCGTTTCTGGCGCTCCTCTTCGACAAGGACGGGGCGCTTGTCAGGGAGTTTTCCGACGAAATCCTGGCCGCGAGCCTCCTGGTCCATGCGGGTGAGGTACACCACGGGCCGACACGCGAGCTCCTGGAGGGAGGGAAGTCGTGATCGACCTAACCGCGTTCTGGACCGCGGTCATTATCGTGATCCTGGCCGCGTTTACCGGCTATGTCGTCATCAGCCGGGTCCCCGTCATCCTCCACACGCCACTGATGAGTGGCTCGAACTTCATTCACGGGATCGTGCTTGTCGGCGCGATGGTCGCGCTCGGCCTCGCAACGACGACAGGGGAACAGATCATCGGCTTTGTCGCGGTCATCCTGGGCGCGGCAAACGTCACCGGCGGCTACGTCATCACGGAGCGGATCCTCCAGATGTTCGACCGCAGCGGAAAGAAGCCTGGAAAGGGGGCCTGAAATGGTCGACCTTTCCTACGCGATCGACCCGGTCTACATTGCGACGATAGTCATCTTCATCATCGGCCTGCAGCGGATGAGCCACCCTTCAACCGCCCGGAGCGGGATCGTCTGGGCCGGCGCCGCAATGCTCATTGCGACGCTGGTCACCTTCCTGACCCCGGACCTCACCAACTTCGCCCTGATTGCGATTGCGATCGTCATCGGTGGGGGCCTCGGATATATCGCGGCGAAGCGCGTCGCGATGACCGATATGCCCCAGATGGTCGCGATCTACAACGGGATGGGCGGCGGTGCGGCGGCCGGAATCGCCGCGGTCCATCTCCTCGGCACCACCACCGCCATCACCAGCACCCTCGCTGTCGTAGGAGGCCTCATCGGAGCCGTTTCGTTCTCTGGGAGCATCATCGCGTTCCTGAAACTCCAGGGCTGGATGCGGCCGCGGCCGATCACCTTCACGGGTCAGCAGATCATCAACATGGCAGTCCTGGCCCTTGCTGTCGTATCCGGTGTGCTCATTCTCTGGCAGCCGTCCTTTATCCCGCTCTCTTTCGCCACATATCTCCCGCTGTTCTTCGTCCTCTCGCTTGGATACGGGGTCCTGATGACGCTCCCGATTGGCGGGGCCGACATGCCCGTGGTGATCTCGATGTACAACGCCTTCACCGGGATCGCGGTCGCGCTTGACGGGTTTTCGTTCGCGACCCCCAACTACGCGATGGTTGTCGCGGGCGTTATTGTCGGCGCCGCGGGTTCGCTACTCACGCTCCTGATGGCGCGGGCGATGAACCGCTCGATCCCGAATATCCTCTTCGGCGCTTTCGGCGCAACCGAGGAGACCGGGACACAGATCCAGGGCAGCGTGAAACCTATCGAGGCTGACGACGTGGCGGTCATGCTGGCCTATGCGAACAAAGCGATCATCGTTCCCGGCTACGGAATGGCGGTCGCCCAGGCCCAGCAGAGGGTCAAGGAGCTGACCGACCTGCTCGAGAGCAAAAACGTCGAGGTGAAGTTCGCTATCCACCCGGTCGCAGGAAGGATGCCCGGGCACATGAACGTCCTGCTTGCCGAGGCAGGAATCTCCTACGATCACCTGTTCGACCGGGACGAAATTAACCCGGAGTTCCCGGACACTGACGTGGTCCTCGTCATAGGTGCCAACGACGTTGTCAACCCGGCAGCNNAGAACGTCATCGTCCTCAAGCGCGGTGAGGGGAAAGGCTTTGCCGGAATCGAGAACGACCTGTTCTACCGGGACAACACGCGGATGCTCTACGGCGACGCGAAGGAGTCTGTCGGAAAGATCGTACAGGCCCTCAAGAAACTCTAGGGCCTGCGAGGAATCCGTGGACCGGGGTCAACGGCCATGCCGGCCCACACCCGGGAATAATCTTCTTTTTTTTAAAATAACACACAGCCGATTGTTAATTAATTAAAAAAAGTAGATCCCCATTGCAACACTTTTCACTTGTGATTTTATTCTCTTTACAAAAATTATCACAATTATATGTCAACTTCTGCCATCAGGCCAATTTATATAACCGATGAAACACAACGCCCGACTGGATTCCCATGAAAACCTTGACTCTTCTTATCGGTATCATTGTTATTCTTACGGTTTTAGGTTCACCTGTTCTCGCAATCAGCAATAGCGATCTGATTTCCCAGTATCAGACGGGAGGGTTCTGGGAGCCGATAACTCCGACCCCGACACAAACCCCATTTTGGAAGGGGGAAACCGGATCCATATCCGTCTGGTCAGACCCTAAAGGTGCTAAAGTCTATCTCAACGGACAATTCAAAGGCACCACAGGCACCATGCCAATCATCATTAGCGGGGTAGAAGTCACCTACCCGTTCTGTGATACGGTCAAGTCACACCATATAAAATTGACCAAGATAGGGTACCAGGATTACACCACCATGATAACAGTGACTGCAGGGGAAACCACTTCCATCGTTGCCACGCTCACCCCAATCTCTCTGCCGTCATTCGTAGTGCCCCCCACAGCTATTCCCACAACCGTCCCAACCACCGTTCCGACCACGATTCCCACCACCGTTCCGACCATAGTCCCGGCGGGACAGTTGCCACTTTTTATCAGGACCGGAACAGTCTCGGTATCCTCCACCCCAACGGGAGCCAGGGTATATCTTGATGGCGTGGATAGAGGGACTACACCGACCACCATCACCGGGGTCTCAACCGGTATGCACAAGCTCAAGGTGACCCTATCAGGATACGAGGATTATTCGACAGGGGTTGTGGTCCAGTCCGGTAAGACGGCAACCGTTTCCATAACGCTGCTGCGGCCCGTCATCCTCGAATATGAAAACATATCAGACATCCCCAGTAAGAAGCCGAACGTCTACCTGTACAGTGACCGGGATCTCACCGCCCGGGTGCGGCTTGCACCGGAAGAAGCCATCACGGTTTCCGAACCGGCGTATCAGCCCGGGAAGGGATGGCGGGCGGAGGTCCGGAACGGCAGCCTGAACGGGGCGGGGGATTTCCTTTTCTACGAAGCCCTGGTGCCTGATTCCGGGTGGCAGAAAAAAGAGGGGTACGTCATCCGTGCATCATACCGCGAGCAGGACATGGCCTTTATGCTCGGAGAGTATGAGTTTAACGAGAAAGAAACCGTGGAATTCATCGACTACTGGGCGAGTCACCTGCTCGAGGATGTGGATTATGTCTTTTACCCCCAGGAAACCGATGCTGTGGACCGGGTCATGCCGCTGTATATCAGCCCGAAACCAGACGAGGTCATGCGCATCTGGTTCTACGCAGAACCGGTGGAGTCTGCCCCTGAACCGGTGACATGCCCGGAAAAAATCGTCCGTGAAGGGTTCTACGTCGTGGAATGGGGCGTTATGATCAGGGATGAAGGGAAAATTCTTCCAGGGTGAATATTGAACAAAAATTCATCCACTTTTGTGTAATTTTATCTGTTAACTGTGTATTATTTAAAACAAATACCGGTGATTTTTTCCTGCATAATCCCGGGAATCTTTGGCAATATGTGGAAGTTACCGGTGCCCATACGGGAATCCGGAGAAGGAAGGATCAGGAGCCTGCAGATATCCGGTGAATCTCAGGAGTCTTCCCGGTACCGCTCCATCATCCCCTGGTAGACCCGGGCGGCATTCTCCAGCGACGCGATGGTCACATACTCGTTGATGGCATGAAGGGCCGGAATCTCCCCCGGTCCGTATTCCACCACAGAGAACCCCTCTTTTCTCAGGAAGCGGGCATCGCTGGCCGCCCACTGGACGATGGGGGCTGCCGGACTGCCCTGCACCTTCCCGATCTCCTCAAGGAGCCGGGAGACGATGCGGGACTGGCGGGGGGTGATGCTCGGCGCAGACATGCTCCCCATGACGGAGACCTCGGCCCGCGGGGCATGGGCCCGGATGGCATCGAGGAGCCCGGCAGGGCTGCACCCCCAGGGGAGTCGGAGGTCGAGCTCAAGCGTGCAGCGCTGGGCGATGATGTTTGCCTTCTCTCCCCCCTCGATCATTCCCGGGTTGAACATCAGGCGGGTGAGGATGACTTCCGCCTCGTCCATGTGGAGGAGATCCTGGAGAATCACCGATGACTCGTGGATGAGCCCGGCAATCTCCGGATCATCCGCATGGTATTCCGTCTGATGGAGTTCGCCGAGGAACCGGAGCAACGAATAGGCCTCCATGATGGCGGATACCCCCTTCACCGGGTAGAGCGAGCCGTGACCCGGCTCGCCGGTAAAGGTGAGGCAGAGGCGCAGCAACCCTTTCTGCCCGATGTTCGGGTTCAGGGGCGGGGTCGGCTCGGCAATGATGCAGTCGCACGGGACCAGGAGATTCTCGGAAAGCAGCCGCCGGATTCCCTGCTGTCCGCTCGTCTCCTCGTCGCAGACAAAGGCGAGATCAGCCGGGAGATCCCTGCCTGACTCGATCAGGGCCCTGCAGGCCCAGAGGATGGACGCACAGCCCCCCTTCATGTCGGTAGCCCCCCTGCCAAAAACGGATCCCCCCACAATCCTCCCGGAGAACGGGTCATCGTCCCAGCCTTCTGAGAGCGCGGGTACGACATCGACATGCCCGCAGAAGAGGAGATTCCCTTTCACCGGGCAAGAGACAAGATTGTCTCTCCCGCCGGCCCCCCTGATCACCGTTGTGGAAATACCCAGCGAGTCGGTGAAACCCCGGATGAATTCGATGACATCCCGGGTGTCCCCTGGTGGATTCTCGCTGCGGATGGAGACCAGGTCGGAACAGAGGCGGGCGATATTCATGGAGGGAATGGATCAGGCGTTCTTCCTGAATTCCTCAAACAGGATCGCGAGCGATGCATCGCTGTACAGGGTTTTCAGGAACTCGGCATCAAAGAACTCCTCGATCAGGGAACGGTAGACATGAGGGCGGATCGGTTCCCTGCTGTCGCGATCGAACACGATCCGGAAACTCATATAGCGTGCTTCATCATCCTCATCGTACATTCTCCTCCAGAGGGTGGGGAGAGCTACGAAGCGGTCGGGATGCTCCTTCTTCAGCCACGTGATGAACGCCGGGAATTTCGGACGGTCTCCCAGTTTCTCCTGATCAACCCTGCACCTCAGATATTCGCCGGTCATCATCACCCGCGGGGATTTATAGTGATAGGCCATGAGGCTGACCGTATAATCGATATGGGCGAGGGCATCCATGAAATAGAAGGCAAGTACGGGATGCCACATGCTCTCGTCCTGCAGGATCAGGGATTTTTCATACAGATGTTCCAGAATATGGACGTATTCCTGGTCTGGAGGCATGGATAGTCATTCGCGCCGTGCGGAGATATAAATTCGCAACGTGTCAGGTGAAAATTGGCGGGACGCTGGCGGAAGGGGGCTCGGGATCGGCAGCTGATATCTACCTGTAGAATGGTTCACGCCTCCGGACGGCCTCGATAAAGAGATCGCGGAGCTTCTGTCCGGACGCACTCCTGATGTCGACATGGTTGTCGGTCCGCAGCAGGCAGGGCTTGAGCATGCCGTCCGAGGTCACCCGCAGACGGTTGCAGTATGCACAGAACTCCGTGTTGTGGAGGGGTCTGACCACCTCAACTTCTGATCCGTCGAAGCAGTACTTCTTCCGGTGGTGCATCCGGCGGGTCAGGATCTGCGTTGATTCTGCGACGAGACGCTGCTCAAGCCCGTTGAGATCGCTGTGGAAGGGACATTCCTTCATCTCCATGAGCTCGATCAGCTGGAGGATGAGATTCCGGTTGCCGCTGACAAACCGGATGAACGAATCGACCTCGTGGTCATTGATCCCGTTCAGCACCACCATGTTCAGCTTCACGGGGGTGAGTCCGGCATCGATTGCAGCCTCGATCCCTTCAAGAACATCAGAGAGACGGTCCCGGCCGGTAATACTCCGGTAGGTTTCGGGATCGAGGCTGTCAAGGCTGATATTGACCCGGGACAGTCCGGCATCCTTCAGGTCCTGTGCAATGCCGGCAAGAAGGGTACCGTTGGTAGTCATCGAGCTCTCCATCCCTTCCGGCACCGCCCGGATGATCTCGGGGAGATCAGGGCGGAGGATCGGTTCACCTCCCGTGAACTTCACGCTCCTGAACTCAAATTCCCGTGCAACCCGCATGATCTTCCCGATCTGGCGGGCAGAAAGAAGGCCACGGGGAGAGACCTCTCCTTCGGCATGGCAGTACATGCAGCGGAGGTTGCACACCGGTGTCAGGCTTATCCTGAGATTGCTGGCCGGGCGGTTATAGGGGTCCTTCAGCCTCATGAGTGTTCACGAAGTTTTTTGCGATGATATAGATCTCCGAGCTCCCTTTCCTGGTAGTCCTGCTCCGGTAGGTCCTGACCGAGAGGAAGTGGTCCCTGATGTCTGCGAGGAACCGGTTGAAATCCTCGCCCTGGAACGTCTTGACCAGGAAATTTCCTCCCGGCTTGAGAACCCTGCAGGCAAAGGCGAGCGCCTCTTCACCGAGCGCGATTGCGCGTGCCTGGTCATAGCTTTTTTGGCCGGAGAGCCTGGGTGCTGCATCCGAGAGGACCACGTTCACGGTTCCGAGCATCAACCTGACCTGCCCGGGAAGGGAAGGATCGGTGAAGTCGGCAACCAGGGTCTGGACACCGTCGAGAGGTGCAACAGGGGAGAGATCGATGCCGAGAACTGTTCCCCGGGTGAGTCCCCTTGTTACCTGGAGCCAGCTTCCCGGAGCAGCACCGAGATCGACGACATTGTCATACTCCCTGATGATATGGTACCTGTCCTGGATCTCGATCAGCTTATAAGCTGCCCTCGAGCGGTATCCTTCCCTCAATGCCCGGGTATAGGCGCTGTCTCTTCCCCACTGCGATCCCATGTACACGAACTCCCCACCACGGTATCTGCCTCTGAAATAAAAGGAGATATTATTAAAAATGTGGTGGCATAGTGTATAGTGACTATATAAGGGGTGAATGATGTTAAAAGCAACGATTGATGCAGATATTCTCAAAGAGTCCATCGATGCCCTGTCAGCACTGGTGACAGAATGCCGCCTCCACACAGATGAGAACGGGATGATCACCCGGGCGGTCGATACCGCGAATGTGGCAATGATCTCCCTCACCCTGAAAAAAGAGGCGTTTGAGTCGTATTCCTCAACAAAGAACGAGCTTGGGCTCGATATCGCCAAGATGAAGAACATCTTCGGCATGATGGGAAAGAACGATATCATCACCCTTGAACTTCCGGAGGAGAGCCACAAGCTGAAGATCAGCTTCGAGGGGTACCGCTACTCGCTCACCCTGCTTGACGCGAATACTATCCGGAAAGATCCGAACCCTCCGAATATCGATCTCCCCGGAAAGGTGGTCCTCTCGGGAGCCGAGTTGAACAATGCCATTAAAGCAGCATCCGTGGTCTCTGACAAGATCGCGCTCGGGATCGATCCTTCGGCCCAGGTTTTCTATATGACCGCAGAAGGAGATACCGATCATATCCGGCGCGAGTTCGGGAAAGGAGAGGTCAACTTCCTGAACGCTGTCGAGGCACGCTCGCTCTTCTCCCTTGATTACCTGAAGGACATGGGCAAGGTGATGAGCAGGGTTGCCGAGGTTGAAGTTTCGCTGGGAATGGATCACCCGGCAAAGTTTTCGTTCTACATTGCTGGCGGAAACGGCCATGTCGAGTACCTGCTTGCACCCCGGATTGAGGCAGACTGAATGCGGGTCGCCCTTGAATTGAGAGATTTTGCAAAATACCCTTTTTTAAAAGAATCCCAGCAGTTCATGGGCAGGAATGCCGATACCATCGAGGAGTTCCTCCACTCCAATTCCGGGAAGATCGCGCTCCGGCATGCCATGGGCCGGGTCCGTGCCGCGCTCAGGGCATCTGAACAACGGGAGGAGATACAGGATCTCCCTGCCGACAGCCTGGGAGTCAAGATCTCCGTCTCGGGATACGTGCTCGCCCGGATCATCGTATCCTGTGCCGGGGACCGTGCGCTCGTGGAGCGTCTCGCCCGCTATGAAGCATTCCGGGCGTACCGTTTCCTGATCGATGAGGAGGAGGAAAAAAGGTCATTTGTCGCCGGAAGTATCGGCATGAATGTTGCAGGTCCGGCTCTTCCGGTCATTCAGTACGTGGAGATTGTTGCCGGGCTCCACGAAGAACGGTGGAGGCTGGTGAACCGTGATGTGCAGGACGGGAAGGTGCGGGTCCCCCCCGCAGAGATGAACGAGCTGCTCAGGGAACAGGTGCGGGTGATCCTCCTGCGCCAGCTCCCCCTCCGTGTCCCGGAAACGGTCTGCAGGCTGCTCCTCCCCCATACAGAGGAAATCAAAGGCATCTACCAGCAGACGATGCTTGAGCAATTCGGTTCCGTTGAAGAGGAGGCATTTCCTCCCTGCATGCAGGCCCTGAGCGCGGCACTGACCGGAGGCACCAACATTCCACACTCAGGACGGTTTGCCCTGACCGCTTTTCTCCACAACATCGGGATGGCATCGACAGAGATCATCTCCCTGTACTGCAGGGCCCCGGATTTTGATCTCTCGAAAACCCAGTACCAGGTCGAGCATATCTCGGGAAGGGGAGGGACGGAATACACGGCCCCCTCCTGTGCCGCGATGAGGACGTACGGGATCTGCGTTCACAGCGATAGCCTGTGCGAAAAGATCAACCACCCTCTGAACTACTACCGCATCAGGAAGAAGAAAGGAAAGAAGCCGGATGCCGCCGGGGCTACCGAAGCTTCTCAATCGTGAAATATCCTGCAACGCTCATCACGATGATGAAGCCGACAATTGCGGAGAGGTAGGCAATTCCCGGATCCAGCACTGCGGGAAGCGCCAGGAGAAGGCCGAGAAACGCCGCAAAAGAGACTGCAGCAGCGGCGATATCCTTGATCCGCGGATCCATGCCCTGGGTTTTAGTCTGCATGTCTATAGCTGTACCCTGTCTTCCCTTATTGGTTTCTGGAGCGAACCGGCTTCGGTCATCGGCAGAAGGGGATTTATGCCCCGGATGCGAATCAGGAAAATGACCATGACCACAGAAGAACGGGACGACGTTCTGCGGACACTCCGGTCGGCCGTAGACCAGATCGTCCGGACCATGCACCCCTCCCTCGTCCCTGAAGTCGGGACAAATATCGTCTATGCGGTCCGGGATGCACGGACCAGTGGGGACGTTGCAGCGGTTGAGGGGAGAGTTGTAAGGGCGGGGGGCCGGCCCACACAGGTCGGCCAGGTGGCCTTTGGGGCGAGCGATCACGTGGCCCGGATTGTGCTCACGGTGATGAAGTTCGATCCTGACATCCGGAGCGCTGCAAATATCCGGTATTCTCCGGAAATCATCGCGGTCATCGAGGATCTCTTTCTGGAGATCTGTTCATTTGACCGGGGGCAGGAACCCCCGGGCACCAGGACTATGGACTGGGGAGTGGCCTTCTGCTGTAAAAACGGGGTTCCCGACGTGATCTTTGACAAAGGTGCAGTCGGGAAAGAGCCCATGGTGCGGATACTCGGGGAAGATCCTCTGCGGGTTGCATCCACCATCGGAACGATCAGCAGCAGAATAGCGCAGGGTGTGCCGGACTGATACCAGGGGCGACGCAAAAGGCAACGACATAAATTTATTAAGCCTGGGGAATGCATTATTTAAGAACAACCCGGAGAAGAGTACATGGGTATCAAACCGTCATACATCAAAAGCCTCGGATTGGAGCTGCTCTCGGGATACGGGAACAGGTTCTCCAATAATTTCGACGAGAATAAGCAGATCGTTGCTGAAGTGACCACCATTGATAGCAAGCGCGTGCGGAACCGCGTGGCTGGATACATCACAAGAAAAATAAATACTGGAAGACACTAGATTACCCTCTTGTATGTTCGAGGGAGTTCTTCCGGCAATTGTCACTCCTTTTAAGAGAAATCTTGCAATGGACCTCGACCTCGAGGGTCTTGCGTCCAACATCGAGTTTCTTATCGAGAATGGAGTGCACGGCATCGTCCCGTGCGGGTCCACCGGCGAATCGGCGACCCTGAGTTTTGAAGAGCATGAACAGGTGATCGCCGCAACGATTGATGTGGTGAACGGGCGGGTTCCGGTCATTGCCGGGACCGGTTCCAACAACACCGCCGAAGCAGTCCAGTTCACCAAGGCGGCCAAGGATCTTGGCGCTGACGGGGTGCTGGTCATCAGCCCGTACTACAACAAGCCCAACCGGTCAGGCCTGATCAAACACTACACGATCCTCGCAGATCTGGACATCCCGGTCATCGTATATAACGTTCCCGGGAGAACCGGTCAGAACCTGACCCCGGACCTTGTCATCGAGCTTGCCCGGCATCCGGGAATCGTGGCTATCAAGGAGGCTTCAGGGGATATCGGGCAGATATCGCGAATCATCGAGGGGACCCTCGATGAGGACTTTGACGTCATCTCCGGTGACGACAACCTGACCTTCCCCATTCTCGCCCTTGGCGGGAGCGGGGTCATCTCTGTGGCAGCAAATATCGAGCCGGGGAGGATGGCGGCCATGTTCGAGGCCTTCTGCGAGGGGGACTTCGAGACCGCGCTCGACTTCCACTACGAGCTCTCACCTCTCTTCCGATCGATGTTCATCGATACCAATCCCATCCCCATCAAGAAAGCAGTCGAGCTGCGGGGCATGGCGGCAGGCCCGGTCAGGCTGCCGCTCGATGAGCTCGATGAGGCAAAGACCAGACAGCTCCGGGAGGTCCTCGCCTGCTATGATTAAGGTCGTGGTCTGCGGTGCTCTTGGTCGGATGGGATCAACGGTCGGGCGGCTGGTGAATGAGGCAGCGGACCTGGAGCTGGTCGGCGGGATCGATCTACGGGGAGGGTCATTCTACGGTGTCGATGTGGTGGAGTCGGCCCGGATCGGCCCGTTCCTTGCTGAAAAGAAGCCGGATGTCCTGATCGACTTCACCGCTCCTGCGGCCACCGTTGCAACGGTGAAGGCTGCTGCTGCCGCCGGTACGGCCCTGGTGATCGGTACCACCGGATTCACCCCGGAGCAGCGTGCCGGGATGGCCAGGGCGGTCGAAGGAACCGTTCCGGCGGTCATCTCCAGCAATTTTTCCATCGGGGTGAATATCTTCTGGCAACTGCTGCGTGAAGCGGCACGGCTGCTTCCCGGATATGATGTCGAGGTGATCGAAGCCCACCACCGCTACAAGAAGGACGCCCCCAGTGGAACGGCGAAGACCATCCTCCAGGTCCTCGATGAGGAACTGGGGGCACGGGAGAAGATGTACGGCAGGGAGGGTATGATGGAGCGGGGCACGGAAATCGGTGTCCATGTGATCCGGGGCGGGGATATCGTGGGGGATCATGCCGTGCTGTTCTCGGGCAATTTCGAGACCATCCAGCTCTCCCACCGGGCGTATGACCGGGCGGTCTTCGCGCACGGAGCCCTCAAAGCCGCCTCCTGGGTTGTCGGAAAAAAACCGGGCATCTACGGGATG
The DNA here is from genome assembly GCA_002499905.1 of Methanolinea sp. UBA277. Taxonomy (GTDB): domain Archaea; phylum Halobacteriota; class Methanomicrobia; order Methanomicrobiales; family Methanospirillaceae; genus UBA9949. Next base: position 26,762 of record DANP01000027.1, on the reverse strand, counting down.
GACGAGGTGCTCATGCTCAAAGAATCCCCGGCAAAATGACCATATAGAAACTTTTTTGTTTTTCTGTCAAAAACCAGTAAGGGAGAATATGACAACGATTGTTGACAAAGAGAAATGTACGGGTTGCGAGACCTGTGTTGATGAGTGCCCTGCGGCAGCGATCACCATGGAGGACGAGAAGGCCAAAGTGGATCCTGAACTCTGTGTCGATTGCGGCTCCTGCGTGGATGTCTGCCCCTCAGAGGCCATAACCCAGGAATAAAATAAAAAACAAACTCTTTAATTACTCCGACATAATAAAACCTCTTACCTATGATCAATGTCGGAGTGCTTGGTGCCACAGGAGCTGTCGGCCAGCGGTTTGTACAGCTCCTGGCTGAGCATCCTTGGTTCAATCTTACGACGCTGACCGCATCAGAGCGAAGCGCAGGCAAACTGTATCGCGATGTGGTAAAGTGGCGCCTTGATGTACCGTTTCCTGAACAGGCCGGGGATATCAGGGTGAGCCCGACCGACGTCTCGAGCCTGAAGGATGTAGATCTGGTATTCTCAGCGCTCCCTGCAGACATCGCCGGTGGCATTGAAACCGTGTGTGCCCAGGCTGGCATGGGCGTCTGCAGCAACGCCAGTTCGCACCGGATGGAACCCGATGTACCCCTCGTGGTTACTGAGGTAAACCCTGAGCATCTCGGCCTGATCGATGTGCAGCGGGATCGCGGACAGGACGGGTTCATTGTGACCAACCCCAACTGCTCGACCATTGTCATGACCCTGGCGCTCGCCCCGATAAAGGATTTCAGGTTCACCGACATCAGGGTCGCCACCATGCAGGCGGTTTCAGGGGCAGGATTTGAGGGAGTACCGGCGATGGGGATCTTCGACAATATCATCCCCTACATCGGACAGGAAGAGCAGAAGATGGAGACCGAAACCCTCAAAATCATGGGAACGCTTGACGGAGGAGCAGTCAGTCCCGCACCATTCCGGGTGAGTGCGAGCTGCCACCGTGTACCCGTGATCGACGGCCATACCATGGCCATCTGGGCCGATATCGCGGAGCCGGTAGACAGGGTACAGGAAGCATTCCTGAACTACACCCCCCCGATACCATTCCTGCCCATGCTTCCTGAGAAATCGGTCCAGTTCTTTTCCGAGCCGGACAGGCCGCAGCCCCGCCTCGACCGGATGCGGGGCAGGGGGATGACCGTGTCGGTCGGACGGCTCCGGGAAGGTATCCGGTTCATCGCCATGGGGCACAACACCATCCGCGGCGCAGCTGGTGCATCTGTACTGAACGCAGAACTGATCTCTACAAAGAACTACCTCTGATGAGGGGTATCTATGCTGAAAGACAACACAGTATTCGTCGGAAACAAGCCGGTCATGAACTACGTCCTTGCTGTCGTCACCCAGTTCAACAACGGGGCTTCGGAAGTAGCCATCAAGGCCCGCGGCAAGGCTATCTCCCGGGCTGTCGACACGGCTGAGATCGCACTGAACAGATTCCTTGAGCATGTGAGCAAGAAAGAGATCCTCACCTCAACTGAGATCATCGACACCGACAGTGGAAAGACCAATGTTTCAAGTATCGAGATCGTACTCGTCAACAAGAAGTAATTCCCCTTTTTTTCAATGGTTCCGGCGTCTTTGAACCCCGGAGTTCAATTGTTCACCTCGTGAGGTCATGCGGGTAACTACCAGAAAGGATATATCTGCTGCACCAACACATTATAACCAATGAAAGGCTGGGCCATCGCGGTGTGCCTCTTTTTTATGGTCGCACTCGCGGTTCCTGCACTGGCAGCTTCTCCGGATAAATACGGGTACGTCACCATCCATGATGTCGGTATCACCCTTGCCGGTGACCAGGCACACATCAACGTGAACTATACCCTTGACGAGCCGACCCGGGTCATCGTGCTGCTGCTGGGAAAACAGGATCTCAAGTCGAGGCTCCTCACGGTCCTCAATTACCAGGATGCAGAGGTACAGGCTATCGAGCTCGACCGTGCAGAACTGGTGGTGGATGATGTATCCTACTCCTACGGGAGAGGCGTGTACTGGTTCCCCGAGCACAGTTTCAACGGGATTATTCCGATTCTCCGCGTCACAACCCCGCAGGTATCCCGCGAGTACGTTTCAGCGGACGAGATCCCGAACGGGATCGGGTATTTCGATACCTGAATGATCCTTTTTGCCATCATATACTGCGTGTAAGGTGCCCTGTGCACCTTGCCGCCCGGGGTTCCTGTTCGCAGAGATCTGCCTACCTCCGGGACGGGCGGTTCCGGCAGGAAACGTGGACCTCCGTCCCCTGGATATAGATGTCAAATAATTGCAATCAACTGAACACTCATTCTTTCCTGCGAACCGGACCGTTTACGGATGTTCTCTCCGGGGCCATCATACCTTCCGGCCAGCCATCCGGGGTCCTGCAAGGAC
>DANP01000027.1:0-24257 GCA_002499905.1 Methanolinea sp. UBA277 | reverse complement strand
GCCATCCGGGGTCCTGCAAGGACGGAAAAGCCTTATCCCGGATCTGTGTCATTACGCCATGCCAGATAACCAGTCCGGCTGAGGTGACGTGAACTGGACGGAAAGTCGGGAATGAACACCAGTTCTGCAAGGAAAACCAATCCTGAATGACGAAATCCGGGAGAAGAGACGGATACGGCTTCCTGCAGGGGACAACAGGGGTCATGCACTGCGGGAACCCGGTGGTCCCCTGTAATGCAGAGCCGGCGTGCTCTCCTGCACAAGAAAGAATCAGATTAACTCGATAATCTCCGGACCTTCCCGGGCACTCAGGTATTTATTGACCATATGCTGAATCGCGACACCGGCCAGGGCGCAGATGAGACCCCCGATCGTCCCGTAGAAGATATACTGGATGGCATTTGCCGTGCTGTAGGGGAAGTCGGGAACATTGCTCACCGCTATCGCATAGATGCTTGCACCGTAGGCGATGAGCCCGACAGCACCGATAAAGAAGGGGAATACGATGACTTTTCCGAGACTCGTCCGGTCATGGAAGAAATTATCGATGACGATGCCGGCTGAGGCAACGATCCCGGCAAGGGCGAGCCAGAGCACCCCGCCGTACACGAAGATCAGCAGGTAGATAAGGAATCCCACTTCGGCGTAGTAGATGAGGATGTTCATCAGTCCCATGATCACGCCGATGATGACCAGGAGAATTCCCGCGATATAGGTGACAAAGGAGAATCTCGCCCGGTATACTGATGTCCTGAGCGCATCACCGAATCCCTGGAAGATTTCATCCACGCCAAGCCCCCGGTACAGGAGATAGATCCCGATCGCGCCGACAACGATGACGAGGGCAAGCCCGGTCTGGCCGAGGAAATAGGCGATGGGATAGAGCAGCATCAGGAGTCCGAGAGGTACAAGGACCAGTCTCGCCACTTTGGGATCATTGAAGAACTTCTTGAAGAGATAGTAGGTCCCTTCCAGGTTCGGCAGCTGGCTGACGATGACCCGCCGGATTCCGGAAACCGGAACGCGGGACTGAACGAGAGGGAGGACAAATTCATCCTCCGCACCATCGGTCACCACGATACAGTTCGCCGCCCCGGTCTCTTTGACCAGGCGATCGATGGAAGCGGCAATCTTCCGGTCACCCTCCAGCATATGCATGTGGTTCCCGGAGACGAGAGCTATCTCGACGCTCTCGCCTTGTGCTGCAAGCTCATCATACACCTGGATGGCCTGAAAGATGGCATTCACGTCCGAATCTTCGGGATCGGCAAGGGCAAGAGTGTTTGCAGCCCGGAGGCACGCCGCTCGACCGATTACCGGGCTCTCTATTTTTGCCTTGAACCCGATATCGTCATCCCGGTCGACACAAAGAACCAGTGTCAGCCCTTGCTGCATCACTATAGAAATTGCGATGAATCTATTAAATGATTCCGTCGATTTTGCGGATGAAAAAAGGATTATAGGAGTTTTGAACGCTGCAGGAGGAGAATATCATCGGTCGTGAGCTTCTCTCCGGCACGAAACATCGTGAAAAGGTGTTCCGCTTCCTTCCTGACCGCCTTCTGCTCCTTGGTGACCTTGGCTTTCTTGGTCTTCTTGCGAAGCCCGGAGATCACCTTGTCGTAGTCGCGGAGCTCCTTCTGGCAGGCGATGAAGTACTTGTGCTCGGCATCAGCGGACTCCTGGGCTTCAACGAAGTTACGGTGACCCGCATCAGCCTCCTCCCGCGATTTATCGGCTTTCCGGTAGGATTCCACCATCAGATCATGGTGCTTCTGGGCAAGCTCGGCCATTTCAGTGACCTTGGCATGCATCTCGGAAGCCTCTTTCCGGAGATCCCGGGCATCGGTGATCTTGGCCTTGATCTCCTTGTTCTGCTCGAGCTCCGCTTCCTGCTCCCGCACCGACTCCTTCATCTGTTTGATCTTCTCGATCAGTTCGCGTTCCTTGTCGGTGGAGAAGACTTCGGTCTGCTGACGGAATTCGAGGTGGTCGATCTGCTTCTGGAGCTCTTTTAATCCCCGGTTCTTGATTCCGCCGTGGTCCTTCTTGAAGGCCTCGATCTCCTCGAACATGGCATTTGCCTGTTCGTTGATCTCGTTCCGCTTGTCTTTTAGGGCCTGGACTTCGTTGTTGTACTTGTCGCGCAGCTCCTTGTTCGTCTGTGCATCTTCGACGAACTCACGCGTCTGGTTGTTTAATGTATTCCGCTCACGGGCACACTTGCTAGCCAGCGCATTGAGTTCATTTCTTCTGTTTTTGTGCTGTTCAGACTCGGCAAGAATCTTTTTTCGTTTTTCAATCAGTTCGTTCAGCATGCTTTACCAGCCTCGACATCAGTCAGGAGGAGTATCCCCGGGGTAGCAGTGTGCCGGATGAATTGGAAACTACAGTCAACAGCAGGCGTCCGGTGCGCACAGGTATCCCTGCGGGGATCGGCAAAAGAGGGTCCTTTCCGCAGCGATAAAAACCGGGCATCGGAACGCACAGCGTCCACGATTTTGCGCAAGCCCTTGTTCAACTGTCTGTCCATCATGTTCAACTTCCGATACCAGAAGGGTCCAGAAAACCGGACTTCCGGATGTACAAACCCTTCACGCAGCACACGTTGTTCTGTGAGGGATAATCCAGTGGATTTTCTATTATGTTAATGACATAACGTGACTTAATGATTTCGTGCGTCGGAAAAAGAGGGTCAATCAGGGTATTGTACCCGATTCCGGTGGTGATGGTGGCATTCCGGTAGTGTATTGGTGGCAGATTTACCGGGGCAGTTGTTAATCAAGGTGGTTTTTTTAAATTTGTTTTGTTCCTTACGTACTTATCCAACCCATTCCAGCAGGTTACCTCCACTTGCAAATTCCCGCGCCTTCCGGTTCTTCGGGAGCTGTGGGGCCTTCGGGTTCTCAACCTTCCGGACCTCCTCCTCAAGAACCTGTTTGTATGAGACACGGTTTCCGAGAATCTTTCCAGTTTGAACACCTGTCATGATGGCGAGGACGCGGATCTTGCCCTCCATCTCGTTCCGGACACGCGCACCCCAGATGACATCTGCGTGCGGGTCAAGTTCGTAGGTGAGCGAGGTTGCGACGTCCTCGGCATCTGTCAGGGTCAGGTCGCTTCCACCAGTAATGTGGATCAGGCTTCCGGTTGCTCCGCGGTAGTCGATATCGAGCATCGGGTTGCTCAGGCATTCCCTCACAACGCTCTCAGCCTTGTTCTGCTGTTTGCTCTCACCGACCAGCATCACTGCAACCCCGCCCTTGCTCATGATCGCACGGACATCGGCATAGTCGATGTTGATGAGCGAGGGCTCGGTGATGGTCTCACTGATTCCCTTGACGGTCTCACCGATGAGCTGGTCCATGACCGAGAAAGCCTGGCCAAGCGGCAGGTTGGGCACGAAGCTCTTGAGCCGGTTGTTGTCAAGGACGATGACCGAATCTGCATTGGCGGCAAGCGCCTCCAGTCCGTCCTCGGCACGAAGCAGCCGGGCTTTCTCAACCTGGAACGGGTAGCTGACCATCCCCACGACGATTGCTCCCTGGTCTTTTGCGACCTGGGCCACGACCGGGGCTGATCCGGTACCGGTTCCGCCACCCATACCCGCTGTGATGAACACGAGATCGGCAGACTCCAGGAGGGCTTCCAGGGTCGGCCGTGCCATCTCTGCAGCACGCTTGCCGACATCAGGGTACCCGCCCGCGCCCAGCCCCTTGGTGAGGGATTTTCCGATCAGCACTCTCTTGTCGGCCTGGATCATGTCCAGGTGCTGCTTGTCGGTGTTGATGGCAATGGTCTCAGCACCGGCGACTCCCATGTGGTGGAGCCGGTTGACGGTGTTGTTCCCTGCTCCGCCGCACCCGATGATCAGTATCCGCGGCTGGCCGATGAAATCGTCATCGACCGAATTCGCGGAAGTTTTCATTTCTTTCTCAATTTCTGCGTTTTTTAACGCTTCATTGATGATGCTCTGCATTTCTGACCTCCTAAACCTTGAATGAAACCTGGTCACTCTCTTTTAAGACACGGCTTGCTCGTTTCTCAATGAGTTGGCGGACCGCATCCCGGACAGCCTCAGAGACGGTAGGAAACTCCCCCGCTTCCACCATCTGCTGGAGCATCTCGATTTGCTGGTCGGGAAGTCTGAGCGTGATACGTTTCATAATTGTGTCCTAATATGACAATTGGCAGACAATTGTCTGCCATTTGTCGGTCATTGAGCTACCATTTGTCTGACTTAAGCAGATGAATCCTACTTACACATTATAGTATATAAATTTATCGATATCCGGGGTCAGACCGTCGTGCACATACTTTAATGTCAGGCTGACACCAAAATTCAGGGAACGGCAGGGAATCATACGTGAACGGTACATTTCCTGAAAAGGTAGTACATGGAGGAAAAATAAAACAGATCCGCGAAGATACGGGACGATCGGTCATCGATTTTTCTGCAAACCTGAATCCCTTCGTCCCCCCGGTTGCCCCTGATTTTTCCCTGGATCTCCTCGGCAACTATCCTGATGACCGGTATATGTCGTTGAAGGAGACCATATCAGCCCGGTTCAACCGCCCGGTGGATGAAATCGCTGTCGGGAACGGTTCGATCGAGCTGATCCGGGTATTCTGCCTTGCAACACTCTCCCCGGGTAAACGGGTCCGGATCGTGAATCCTACCTTCGGGGAATATGAACTCTCCGCCCGCCTCGCCGGGGCGCTCCCTGCGTCTCCCGGAGAGCGGGCACAGGTCCGGTTCATCTGCAACCCGAACAATCCGACCGGGGCCCTCCTCCCCCGCAAGGACATCCTTGACATGGCAGACTGGTGTTCCAGCGGGCATCTCTTTGTTGATGAAGCGTTCATTGAACTTTCCGACCCCGCCCAGAGTGTGGCTGATGTGCACGATCCTGCCCTCTTTGTCCTGCGATCGCTCACCAAATGCTTCTCCGTCCCCGGTATCAGGTTCGGCTATGCGTTCGGCGATTCTGATCTCATCCGGAAGGTTGAGACCATCAGGCCGCCCTGGAGCGTCAATACGTTCGCCGAGCAGTACGCCCTCGCCGCATTCCGCACCTTTGACGGTCTGGAAGCATCCCGCAGGAAGATCGCCCGGGAGCGAGAATGGCTCGTCCGGGAACTCTCCCGGTTCAGCCTCACCATCCCTCCTTCGGCGGCCAACTTTATTCTGCTCACCTTTCCGTTCGATGTAGGTCCCCTCTGCACCCGCCTGCTGGAAGGGGGCGTCCTGGTCAGGGACTGCCACTCCTTCGGCCTTCCGGACTCGATCAGAATTGCGATCAGGACACGCGATGAGAACCGTATGCTTGTCGAGGTGCTCGAGCGGTGCTTGCGCTGATCCTTGCGGGAGGAGGCGGAACCCGGCTCGAACTGGGAGAGAAACCCCTGGTGACCATCCGTGGAAAGCCGATGATCGAATACGTCATCGATGCGTTCACCACAGCCGGGTACGAGGCGGTAGTGGTCCTCTCTCATAAGACCCCTTTTACCATCAACTGGTGCCGCGCCCGGGGGATCACCTGCCTGGTCGCGTCCGGAGCAGGCTATATTGAGGATATCGCGGAGGTGGTCAGCATAATCGGGGTGACTGGCCCGTTCTTTACCTGTGTGGCTGATCTGCCCTGCCTCCGCCCGGAGACCATCAGGGAGGTCGAAACACGGTACCGGGAATCGGGGAGGGAGGCCTGCTCGGTCTGGATTCCCCGTGAGCTGGCCAGCATGTCCGGATGCCGGTCATCATATGCCGGGACCGTGAACGGGATCGCCGCCTGTCCGGCAGGGATCAACATCCTTCGGGGAGATCTCATCGACCGGCCACAGGATGAGCTCCTGCTCCTTATCCCTGAGAAAGGCCTGGCCTTCAATATCAACACCCGGGAGGAACTCGCTCTGCTGCGAAGCATGGTGCGGGGTCAGGGAAAACCCTGATCCAGCCCGTGATGGCCTGAAAAAACCCTATTTTTCCCTCGTTGGAGAAATATTTAAAGGATCATCACCAAGTTTTACGTATATGCAGGTCTTTCGTGAGGTCGAGCTCGAGGGGCATATCATCGACTCGGGCATCATGACCCGGGTCTTTGATCGGATAATGGACAAGGGCGGCAACTTCGAGATCATCGTCTTTGACATAGGTAAACGAAAGACCGACCCGAGCTATGCCCGGCTCAGGGTGAATGCAGACAGCGAGCAGCAGCTCTCGGCAATACTCTCCGAAATCCACCGTTACGGTGCCCGGATGCTCGAAGAGAAGGACGTCTCGGTCATACCTGCTGAAGGGGACCGCATCGTCCCCAAGGGATTCTACTCGACTACCCACCACCCGACGTCGGTGCGGTATACGGGCAGACTCCTGCCGGTACAGCACATCGAGATGGATTGCCTGATCGTGGTCGACCCGCTGGAGATGGTCTCCCTGTGTACCCCGCTCTCCAAGCTGAAGAAGGGGGATCTGGTCGTGGTTGGTGAGGAAGGGGTTCAGGTAATTCCTCCTGAACGGCCCCGCCAGCTCTCCAACTTTGAGTTCATGCACGGAACCGTCTCTCCCGAACGTCCGAGCGAGACGATCATCGCCAAGGTCGCCGCCGAGATAATCGACCTCAAACGGAAGGGAGGGAAGATTGCACTCGTTGGTGGCCCCGCCATCATCCATACCGGTGCTGCCCGCTCACTCGCTGCCATCATCAGGAAGGGCTACATTGATGTCCTCTTCGCCGGGAATGCGCTTGCGACCCACGACATCGAGTTCAACCTGTACGGCACATCCCTCGGGATGGACCTCTGCACCGGAAAACCGGTTACCGGTGGGCATAAAAACCATATCTACGCCATTTCAGAGATCATGCGGGCCGGATCCATCAGGAAGGCGGTCGAAAACGGGGTGATTACCGGAGGAATCATGTACGAGTGTGTCCAGCGTGATATACCGTACGTGCTTGCCGGGTCCATCCGGGATGACGGGCCGCTCCCGGACGTGATCACCGATGCCATGGTAGCACAGGACCGGATGCGGGATCACATTACGGATTGCAGCATGGTCCTGATGGTCGCAACCCTCCTTCATTCAGTTGCCGTCGGCAACTGCCTGCCCTCCTATGTCAAGACCATCTGCGTTGACATCAACCCGTCATCCCTGACCAAGCTGATGGACAGGGGAACCATGCAGGCGATCGGGGTGGTGAGTGATGCCGGGACCTTCCTCCCCCTGCTGGAAAAGCAGCTCGACCTCCAGGCTGCCCGGCATCACCAGGGCGGTCTGCAGTAATCCTCCTGCAGTTGAATTCTGTTTCTCCGGCTGAGGGATTGGAAAGAGACTGGTGTCCGGTTTACGCCGGAAAACTGGCGGCACGATGCAGATTTTACCGGCTCGAATCCGGTATGCACCTGCGCGGAAAAGGCCGGCCAGGTTCACCTGGAAAGCGGCATGCTGTACGGCATTTCCCGGGAGAGTACGCACTCCCATTCATCACGGCAGCTGCATCCCTTCTCGAACACATCCCGGAGGAGCCCTCTGTCGTTTGAGAGTGAAAAATCACGGATGGCGCGGACAATATCATGATCGCACTCCCCGCAGTTGTGCGGTCCGCGGGAACGGCCTCCTCCTACCGGATCGCAGGTCACGAAACCCGGTGCAGAGATCAGGAGGGAGAGTACGCTCCAGAGGTACGGCGGGCGGTATGCACCCTTTTTCCAGTAGTACTCCAGCTCGGTATGCCGCTGGACGGTGCAGGGGTTCATGGAGATCAGGTCCGCGATGCCGGAAACGGTCCTGATCGATTGCTGCATGTCAAGAAGAGCCTCACGTTCGGTGAGGAAGAGCGGTTTGTGGAGGAGGTAGGCTTTGACCCCGGCCCCTGCCCTGCGTGCCTCTCTGACCGCGGCGAGGAAATCCTCCCAGGAAAAACCCTTGTCAATGCATTTTTCCCGGATGATGTCATTAGTGGTCTCAAGGCCCATGGCCACCGTAAGGGGTGTCTTCCAGTCTCCGGTGTCGATCCTGGCCTTGAATTCCTCAAGCCTCCCCGCCTCAACGAACTCCGGCCGGGTCTCGGCAATCACCAGTTTTCCCCGGAAGAGTTCAGCAGCGGCATCCACCACGCCGGGGGGAACTTCACCGGCATCGAAAAAGCTCCCGGAGGTATAGATCTTCACCATCCGTATCTCCTCAAGCGTATAGTGGCCGCTAATCCAGTCCAGCTGGGAGAGGAGGAGAGAAGCGAGGCGATCCTCAGCACGATCCGTATAGCGCTCAAGACGGTAACTGCACATCCGGCAGCGGTTATGACGGCATCCCCCGGTCTTCAGGATAATGGTGAGTGAGGGCAGCACTTCGCCCATATAGTAGTCATTGCCTTTCCAGCACGCGAGCGGTTTTTCCATGACTCCGGACTCTTCTTTTCATAGGGCATGCACCTATATAGCCCCACCCATGGAACCATGGGACATCAGCCGCCTGGTCTTCACGGAGTCCGGTGAATGGCACAATCCGGCAAGGTATTAAAGTTCGAAGCCGAATTTTTAATCAGCTCTTGTCGCGCTGATTTGCGCGTGATACGTTATTTATCGCGGGGAACGGGAAATGAGCGATATGAAAAGAACATCACCTCTTATCCGGATGGGACTGGTGGTGCTCCTCTGCCTGGTTCTGGGCACCGGTCTGACTCAGGCGTATGAACTCACCATTGATGCTCCCACAACACTACAGCGGGGGGTCCCGCTCGTTATCAACGGAACCAGCAACATTCCGCCCGGAATAAGCGTAGATGTCGTGCTTTCAAAAACAGGTTACACGCTTGAGGAGATCGCACGGGAGACGGTGACCCTCCAGGCAAACCAGGAATTCTCGGTGGTATTCGACACCTTCGACCTCACCAGGGGGATCTACAAGGTTGAAATTCCCCCCATCTCCGATTACCGGTATCTCGGAAATTCTGTCACCCTGCGGGTTATTGAGATCATCGACCGGACCGATGAACTCCGCTTCTCCGCTTTCCTGACGCAGGAGATGGATGGCACGCTCGATATCGCAGGCTCGATATCCGGTCTGAAGAATACCGGCGTCCAGATTGAGGTAATCGGGCCCGGGGAAGAGATTGTATTCGGACCGGACTATATCAGCACAAAGAGTGACGGGACTTTCGAGCTCAGCGTCCCGATCACCGATCCAGGGATATACTCCGTGAGTTTTACCGATTACAGGGGATACGTGGGGAGGGTATCGGTCACCGTTCTCGAGAAACCTGAACTGACTACACTGCCCACCACGACGGTGCCGACCACCCTTCCGGTTATGAGCGCCTCTGACCAGGCCTCGCGTGATGACCCGGCGGTCTTCTCGGTACAGACCGGAAGTGACAAGGTCCGTATCTCCACCTCTTCCGGGATCGACTGGGTGATGGAGTATACCGACGCCGCCGGAGGAGTCCAGAAGGTCAACGTCAAGGGGGAGATGGAAGGCGAGGAGATACTGATTGACGGCACCGGGGGAGTCATCACTGTCACCGTGTATCCCTACAAATACTCGGCCAGCGGGGAGGTCACGCTGTTCACCCAGGGAGCCACCAGCGTCACTGCCGGGGTTGGTGAGCCTGCCGGAACGACAGGAGCCGGCAGCTCCCTCACCGAGTCGGCTCCCCTTCCCGTCATTGCCATCATCGTCGCGGTTCTTGTCGCCGTATTCCTTATGTTCCGCAGGCGGCGGTGACATTTTTTATGGTGAAACAACCAACCTGTATATCCGGGCCGGGGTAGTCTAGACCGGTAAGGCGGTGGCCTTGAAAGCCACTGGTGCCCTGCACCTCAAGAGTTCAAATCTCTTCCCCGGCGTATTAAAGAAAAATTCGACTCTTTTTCCCGAATATTTTCATAGTACTTCCTTCAGGTTCCAGGTAGCGAAGAAACCCTCTGAAAGATCGGGTGTTCCCCCGAGGTTGAATATGAGGGTTCGTGGTGCCCGCTGATTAACCACAAGCCCCCGGACTGCAGGGATGACCCGGATTCCTTATTAACCAGTGATTATGCCGTCTGCTGGCGCCGCCACTCCAGGATCATCTCATGAGGCAGGAAATTTTCAGGATCTGCCTTACCTGAGGTCCGGTGAGCACAGGTGCCGGATATTTTTTCACACCGTCCCAAAAATATTTCAACCAGATCTGCTATTCTCCTTCATGCAGCAGGATGCAGAAGCATCTGAACGCATCGTGCGATTGCTGAAAGCCCATTCCAAGGGAATGACCATCTCCGAAATTTCGCGAAAACTGAACATTACCAGGAACACTGTGGCCAAACACCTGGGCGGGCTCCAGCTTTCAGGGCGGGTTGATCTGGAAGTGATCGGCAATGCCAAGGTCTACCGCTATGCGCAACGTATCCCCATCTCATCATTCCTGAAATTTTCGAAAGATGCTATCCTCATGCTTGATGGTGACCAGAAAATAGTGCAGGCAAATGATCAGCTGCTCACAGCGTTCGGATGGAACATGGAGGAAATCAAGGGCCAGAAGATCGACGATCTGAATCTTCCTCCCTCGTTTCCTCCTGAATGGGCAGGCCCTGCCGGGAAGATGCTTGAAAAGGAAGAAGTTATTCCCCATCTGGAATACCGGAAAGATGGACAATCCATCCATTACCGGGCGAAGATCATCCCGGTGGTCTTCGAGCAAGGGGGAAAAGGAACCGCGGCTATCCTTGAGGATATTACGCAGGAATACGAAAAAGAACAACTTGAGCAGCTCTATGCGAAAAATATGGGATTTCTTGCCAGGGCAGCGATGAAATTCATACAGCTCAATACTGATGAAGAGCTCTATGCCGCTATTGGTGAAGGGATAAAAGAGCTGGTGCCTGAGGGGATAATCCTGATCAAGTCATTCAACCCCTGGGATGTTACCTTCAGGACCTGGCTTGTCAGGGGTATCACTCACCAGAATTCGGTTCATGATCTGATCCAGCGGGAACTCATTGGTCTCACGGAAAAGGCGGATGACCGGATGATCCAGGATCTCACCGATACCCGTTCGCTCCATCAGCCGGAAATTGACGGCCGGAAGGTCTCCAGCCTCTTTGACTTCTTCCAGGGACAGGTTCCCGAAAAGACCTGCCGGGCCATCGAGCAGGCATTTCAGATCTATCGGATTTACGTCGCTGGTCTCATCTGGAAGGGAAGCCTGTACGGGAAGGTCGCCATCCTCCTCCCGAAGGGTGTGGCGCTCCGGAACGAGGAGATTATCAATCAGTTTCTCAGACAGGCTTCAATGGCGTATCAGCGGAGAATTACCGAAACCCGGTTAGAGCAGGCAGAGTCACAGATCCGGAAGATTGCCGAGTTATTACCGCTCCCGGTGACAATCGTCGGTCCTGAAGGAAACTACCTCTACCTGAACAGAACGTTCAGCGAGGTCTTCGGATATTCGATAGACGAAATCCCCCCGCTGGAGGAATTCTTTTCGTACTTCAGCGATTCCGAACCCCGTCAGATCATATCCGAAGGCCGGCAATCCGCGCAGCAGAAGACGGGAGCAGGTGAAATGATGGTCCGGAAGGCAACGATCCGGTGCCGTGACCAGTGCATGAAAGAGATCCTGTTCAGTATCCTGGTTCTGGAGGATTTCAACCGGTTTATCCTCTGCGAAGAAGTATCACCGGACGCACACTCCGATCAGCAGAGAGTGTTCTGAGGAACTTCTCACGCCATCCGGAAGGCAGGAACGCACAGGGTCTCCGGGGTGCTGATCTCAAGGATAGCACCATACCTGCCTGATGACCATCATTGCTATGCAGTAAGGGGTGAGCCCTGCCATGCAATCCAGCTGCGCTCTCCTGGTACGCATATTATCTTTTCATCTGCTCTCCTTCAGTTCCGTGATGCCCGGGGCCGGGATCTACCTCACATACCTGCCAAAAAAGATACGGCCCCCTCCTGATCCCCGGGACAATCCGGAGGATCAGGAAATGAGCATCAGGGGACACACGGGGGACCAATGTCATGAGGGGCTATCCAAAGATATCATTGGTGAACCTGTTCAATGCCGAAATTATCGTGATGCGGTTACTGCTCATCGCCACGCTGCACGTTGTTCTCGTAGGAATGGCAATGTAGTACTGAAAGTGAGTATCCCGGGACCGCGGGCAATATCCGGTACAAGCGGATATTCCTTCATATTCCTGGCCAGTATGATCTGATTTTCAGAGACAGGATCGTCGTGATCATATCCGGACTTCCTGCTCATAGTCAACCGTTTTTTCCGCAAGGGCAGGGGATGTGGGTTGCATCCCGCGTACGGTTCTCTTCCCGGAATGGAGACATCAGAGCGGGTATGATGCCACCGTCCGGTATACGCCTGCCCCGACCCGTACTCTTTTAACCCTCCTGCCCAAATTCAGAGGTATCAATGGGGTTGAATCTCAAGGCGCCAAAACTCCCAAAGATCGGGAGGAACCGGTTTCTCACCCTCATCATCTTTCTCGGTCTCCTCAATGCGTCGCTGGGCTTTGCATACATGGGGGGCCAGAGCTCCGAGGTTACCGTCCTCCATATCGAGGGTGCGCCGGACGATATCGTGTTCATCGCCGACCCCCACCTCAAAGAGGGAAACATCGATCAGGCACGGCGGATCGTGGATGAGATCAATGCCCTCGATCCCTCCCTGGTGTTGATCCTCGGCGACTTCGTTTACGGGGACGGGGAGGACCTGTACCTCCAGGAAGTCTGGAGCGGGATCGATGCCCCGGTCTACGCGATCCTCGGCAACCATGACTACATGTCGGGAACCGATGCACTGAGCTGGGCGCAGAAGAACGGTGCAGTGTCATCGGCGTGTCTCGATGTCGATGGCTATGATGTCAGTTGTCTCCGTGATGAGACCACCGATCTCGCGTATGCCGGCCGGTTGATCGCTGCACTCGAGGAGAACGGCGTTACGGTGCTGAGGAATGAATACGTGCCCCTCAGCATCAACGGAACCGATCTTCTCCTGGTCGGTGTGGATGACGGCTGGGCCGGTATGGCGGATCCCCCTGAGATACCGGAGACAGATACCTTTGTCCTCTACATGATCCACGAACCCGACTGCAGAGCCGACTGGGATGCCGACCTGGTCATCGCCGGACATACCCATGGGGGCCAGTTTCTCCCCCAGGGAACTCCCATCCCGGGTAAGGAGATATCAGGTCTCTATGAGCGGAACGACCGGTTCTGTTACGTCACCCGCGGGACCGGGACCTCCAATTTCGGAATCGAGCTCCGCCTGTTTGCCACCCCGGAAATCGTGATCATCAATCCCAGCGTGCCCCCCGAAGAACTCCTCCCCGGGAAAAAGGTCGTACATATTCCTGTTGAATAACCGCCCGGACACTCCCATTTCTCCTGCCTGATATCATCTCCCGCCGAACCAATCCTCTTAAACATGGCCCTATCTCAATTGTGTCTTCAGTGCCTGCACGTCCCGGTCTCAGAGAGAAAAGAATAAAGCCTCTGCTATGCCTTAGCATAGCAAGGTGCAGATTATGGACGTAAAACTCGTGTTCGTTGGAATCCTGCTTGCCGGGCTCCTTATCGCTGGTTGCTCCCAGCCAGAGGCACGTGATGAACTGAAGATTGGTGTTGTTGCTTCGATGACCGGACCAGCAAGCACCACAGGAAAAGACATCTGGCAGTCGGCAGTGATTGCCGCAGAAGAGATCAATGCCCAGGGAGGGGTCTATGTCAAGGATCTGGGAAAGAATATCCCTGTCACCGTCATTCTTGGAGATGATGAATCGACAAGGGAAGGTGGGCAGAAAGCCGTCACCCGGCTTATCACCGAAGATAAAGTAGATGCCCTGGTAGGTGGTTTCTCCAGTGCGGTGGTATCTGCCCATGAATCCCTTGTCTCGGAAAATGGTGTCCCGTACATTGTGACGGGGGCATCCAGTCCTATTATCACGCACAGGACAGATGTCGATACGAGTAGTATTTTCCACCATTGCCCGACCACGGATGATTATGGACGCCAGACCACCCTGTTTGCCAGCGAGGTCATCCGGCCGGCGATCAATGAACGTTTCGGGTTTTCTGACGATCGCCCGCTCAGGCTGGCGCTGCTTGTCCAGGACAGCCCGTATGGAAAGGGAGTGGAGAGTGCGGTTCTGGCCACCATACAGAATGAGAATCTCCCGGTTGTCATCGTTGCCAACGAGACTTTCAAGATGGGGGAGACCGACTTCCGAACGGTTCTCACATCAATAAAGGCTGCCGGTCCTGATGTCGTATATCCGGCAGCGTTCCTGAACGAACAGATTCCGATGATCATCCAGGCCCGGCGGGATGTCGGAATGAACACCATCTTCCTTGCCGTAGAATGTAATGATGACCCTGATTATTACAGCGGTGTCGGGCAGTACGGTGAGTATTCGATCATGGAGTCCCGTTTCAGCCCCTATGTCATTCCGCCCGGACCCTTATCATCTGATATAGCGGCCTTTAAGGACAACTTCAAGAAGCGGTATGGGGGGTTCCCGGGAATGATGGGGGCCTCAACCTATGAGGGTGTTTATATTCTCAAACAGGCAGTTGAAAATGCCGGGACCCGGGATAAGCCAGCCGTAATTAATGCTCTTGGTACTCTGAGCATGCCCGAGATCATTGAGGCTATGCAGGGCGGGACCATCAGGTTCACCCCCGACTTCCGCGAGGCCAAATTTAATCTGTATATGGAACAGCTCAGATGGGACCAGACTGAACAGGCAGTAAGACCGGTAATCGTATGGCCTGCCAGCCTTCAGCAGCAACCGTTTGTTCTTCCTGACTGGTTTGAACCAGGCGAGGCCTGAAATCAATCCAATTTTTTGGGCTCTTTCCGCATACGATGAACACAGGACCGGTTACGTTTGGGGGTATCAGCCCATCTCCTCTACCCTCCGAACCATCCTGCATCAGTCCTTTTATCTCATGGGAGAGCGATACTTCCTGAAGGAGAATCACCCATGTGCATCGCAGTGCCTGCAGAAGTGATCGAGAAGAAAGAGGGAAATATCGCGGTTGTCGATTATGGCGATCTGCAGCAGGAAGTACGGGTTGACCTCGTCGATGTCAATGTCGGGGAATTTGTTCTTGTCCATGTCGGATTCGCCATCCAGAAGCTCTCCCGCGAGGAAGGCCTTGAGACCAGGGAGATCTTCAGGCAGGTCTATGCGGCAATGGAGGAGTAGCGCACCACTCCCCTGACAGCGGTCCTGTCCCCGGCTCTCTTCCGTCGCTGAACGCGGAATCCGGTTTTCCTCCGAGCAATATCCTTATGTAAGACAAATGAGGATATGTTTGCATAATGGAGGAAATGGAATGGATAAAACAGGCCTTGCAAGTCTCGTTGGAGGAATTCTGCTCCTTTGTCTTGGCGGATATGGGATCTGGGTCTTTCTTCCCGATGTCATATCGGTGGTGAAGGGGTCCATCGGTATCATTGCCGTCATTGTCGGCATTTTCTTCGTCATCTTTGGAGCTATCCTGATCAAAGATTAACACCCTTTTTACGATCGGCAGTGCAGGAGCGGTTGGGGCAGATGCCGGCAAGGTCAAATTTTAAACGTAATAAGGACCTAAATACGTGTATACAAAACCCTTTTTCCTTTTCGGAGGGTGCTTATGAACAGGGAACACGTACTTGCAGCAATTCTGATATTGTCACTCTGTGCCAATGTTTATCTCGTATTCACCGATCACTCGTTCCTGAACCCTGATGTTCAGGATTTTATTTCAACCATAATCCCTGGTGCCGGCCGCTCAATGAACGTCTCTCCTGGTTCATTGGCTCTCAATAATTCCTCCCGGGATAATTCTGATCAGGAGGCTGGAAACCAGACAGATCGTGGAAACATAACGGTTGACGGAGATCCGGACGTGCAGGTAACTGAGACCATTCCTTCAGTCACCCCCGGGACAGTGACCCCAACCCCTACTCCCGATGGATGGACCACGTATACCAGCAAAAAATACGCATTCTCTGTCGATTACCCCATAACCTGGGAGCTGAACGACGGATCTACCGGATCCCCCAGCAGGCTGCTGGTCCTGACCGCCCCTCCCGAAACGGAGTGCAATTCCGTCAGCGCACAGTGCTTCAAATACATTGCCAGCCTGACTATCGATATCGACCGGGATCCCGACACGCTCGAACTTGATGTATACTTCAACAGTGCGGTGGCATCCCTCCAGAAAGATTATGCCATCACCTCAACGACCAAGAGTTCATCCTGTATATTGTCCGGGAACCGGGCCTACCAGATCGAGTTCTATACCCGGGACGAACGGGGAAACCCTGACAGGAGCTATATGCAGTACTACACCATCATCGATAAAAAGGGATATATCATCAGCTACACCGGGCCTTTCTCCACCTGGGAGAATGTATATTCGATCAACAAGGGCGATGCCCAGCGGATTATCGATTCCTTTGAGGTTGAACGGATTTACGAAGTTGTCTGAAGAACATCGAAAATCTCTTTTTTTACCGGGTTCCCGGGAAAAAAGGTATTCCGGTTACTCCATGACAGGATACATCCACCGGTAAACCGGGGATGGGAGGCTGATGGTGGTAATGGCTGTGCCGGGATCATCGAGCCTGCTCATGATCACGCTCCGGGACGAGATGGTAGAGAGGACATCATCCATGTACAGGGACCGGAGGACCGGGGCAGATCCGGAGAACCTCTCCGCTCCTGATCCATGGGTGACCTTTCCCTTCAGGATAAAACCCTGATCAGGTGTGACGCTGAAGACGTAGGCGCCGTTCCAGTAGCCGTAGGTATAGGGAACATCTTTTCCCGAATACACCGGAACCCGGGTAACCTCCTCGATTGGTATGACCAGGAGGTTCCGCTTTTTATCAAACAGGAATGCCTTGTGGTCGCGGAGCGCCTCCGAATCAGACCCCGCGTCACCGATCTCCACCCTGTCGATAAGGGCCGGACTGGTGACATCGGTTACATCAAAAAGGGCAATCTTGAGTCCGGCAACCGAAACACCGCCCCACTGGTTCTCCGCAGTCTCCCTGCCCACTCCGATAATATGGTTCTCATCGTAAGGATGCAGGTAATCGGAGAATCCCGGGATCTTCAGCATGCCAAGGATACCGGGTTTTTCCGGATTTGAAAGATCGATGACGAAGAACGGATCGATCCGCTTGAAGGTAACCATGTAGAGCCGGTCCCCGATAAACCGTGTCGAGTAGATCCGTTCATCCGGAGCGATATACTCGAGCCGCCCGACCGTATCCATCGAACGGTCAAGGACATACACGTTGTTGAACTGGAATGAACCCCGGGAGGACCAGCCCTCAACGGTTGTCGCAACCCGCAGATTTCCGTTATTCTCATCCATGGAGAACTGGTTCAGGAGGCGGCCGGGAACGTCGCCGGTAGCCCGGTAGGTAACCTCGCCGCGGTCAAGGGAGAACCGGTGAATAATAGTCCCATCACGGGCGTACTCGGGGGAGACCCTGTCAGCGACTGCAGGCTGGATCTCGGTCCAGCGGGCCGGGGGGAGTGTCCGCTGGTAGGCGATATACAGGTTCTCCCGGGAGGCATAGAGGGTGGTAGCCGGGCCTACGAGATACGTCGCTGTTCCGGTGGCCTTCCCATCGCCAAGGGAGAAGGAGGTGATGGTCTGGTAGATGTAGTACGGGCAGGGGATGTCGAAATAGTAGATATCAGAACGAACCTCCCGGCCCCCTTCCGTCACCTGGGGAAGAACCGGCTCACCCCGAGGGAAATTAACCGGTTCGGTGGCAATCACGTACACGTAACTGCCAATCATCCTGGAATCGTAGTAGCTGCCGGTAATGGTGATCGTATGCTCGAGCACAGGGTTGTTCCGGTCCGATACATCATACACCTGTGCCTCGGTGACCTGGCGCGAAACGGGAACAGGAGCGACGCTCGATGGTACCGTAGTGAATAATTCAGCATAGCCGGTGGTAAAGACGACTACACGGTCTCCCTTCAGGAAGAGTTCAACAGGAGTATCCGGGATCGGGGTCTGTGATACTATTTCAGCGGTCTCAGGAGGATATCCATCGATAATGACCAGATCTGAACCGGAGACGAGGTAGATGAACTTTCCGTCATTTTTGACCAGGTCTGCTTCATCAACCCCCAGAACCTGGACATTGGTGGATGAGTACTCGGCTGCGGAGGGTGCTGGCATGGACATAAGGGATGCTCCGCCACCGCCGGCACCCTCAGCGGCCAGCATTACCCCGGAATCGCGGAACACGGGCGGGTATGCCGGCCCCTGTTCGCTCCGGTGTGCTTTCAGGTACGACGTCAGGTCATCGACCGAGGTGAATTTTTTAATCTCACCACCTGAATCAGGAAACGCGGACTGCTCCATCAGGGCAAGACCGACAACAGTCCCGGCAGCAACAATCCCGAGAACCAGAATAAGGAAGATTGTTCTCATCTGCATAGGCATCAGTTGTGTGCTCATTTTTGCCTGATCGATTATCTATTTTCCTTTAATTGCGAATATTTTCGCAATGAAAAGAAAAATTGTGGTGTATCAGATGAATGCTCTTCCGAAAAGCACCCTTTGACCGGTATCAGTCGCCGGGATTTTTTCCCATGATCCTTCAGAAAGAAAGCCCGGCAGAATGGGCAGTCACGATCCATGTGATTTTAATACCCTGCGAGAAATATCTTTGAACCCAGTTTTTTTTTGGTTTCCCCCGTGAGTGATACCAATGCGTCCGACCCTCAAGGAAGAGCTGGAGTATGCCCTCTGGAAGATTACCGGAACCCCGCTCAAGTTCAACGAGCATGTCATTCCCTGCCTGTCCCGGGAAATGGCAGGGAAGACAGGAGAAGATCCAGCCGTTGTGAGCCTTCGTCTCATCGAGCAGATCAAGCAGATCGTAAACGAGGATGTTGACCAGCAGATGAAGAAGTGCCGTCCCTATGAACCGCGGATCAAAGCCTGATTGCCGGCATCAAACTTTCCGGCAGACCAGGAATACAGGACCTCGTATTCGTCATTTCACACCGGAGCTGGAGAAATACGGCCGGTGCCCTCTGTCATGATTACCTGAAATTTTTCGAAGAGCAGAGCGGTCTCATGAGTGAGATAATAGTGGTTAGCTCTTCCATCCGGTTCATTCCTGATAATGCCAGCCGTCGACAGCTGCTGAATGTGACGCGTCACGGAAGGGCCTGATATTCCCAGTATGGCTGCCAGATCCTGGCGGGATATTCCCGGCCGTTCTGACACGAGCCGGATAATGCGTCCTGCTGTTCCCGCCATCAGATAGTGGAGGACCAGCTGTTCAAAGTGGGTGTACATTCCCTGGTTCAGGTAGTAGCGGACTGTGCCGGGTCGGGAAAGGTACGTGATCTTATCGGTGGCCAGCAGTTTTGTCAGATGGTAACGGAGGGTGTTGATGTTCATCTCCAGCCTCCGGGACAGGGAAACAGCATCGATGCCAGGTGCATCAGCGATTGCATGGAACACAGCTCTTCTGCAGTCATTATCGAGCACGTTCTTCTTCCGGATTCTCCGGAATCCGAACAGGGAGAAGAGGAAAAAAAGGGTTGACCCGGGAACGGAAGCGGGAGCAGGGGCAGCGGGAACGCTGGAACAGCATTCCTGTACCTCATCTGACTCATCCTCCCGTTTCGCCCTGGGCCTGGACGGCGATTCAGAGATCCCCGGTTCAATCCTGGCCGCTGTTTCGGGGGGTACACTCTTTGTATCCCGGGAGGGATACCAGGGTGGTTTTGGAGCGCTTTCCCGCGAATGCCCACCAGCTGCCTCCTCTCCCGGTCCCACAGCATTCCTGATATCTGAACCCCGCACCATTCCGCCAGCCGCCCCGAAAACAATAATTCCTGCGGGAGATCTGATCTCGTCGCCTCCCTGGAATCCGATCCGCTCCCTGAAAACTCTGTTCGCTGTCTCCGTGGGCGCATCCGCACCCATGAATCCGGATTGCGGTTCCCCCGGGATACCGGATTCCGGCTTCCGGGATGGGTCATCCTGATCTGCAAACTGTGGTCCCGGAGGGGAATCATCGCCTGAACCGAAGTTTTGAGGTGATCCCGGTCCCTGATCGTTGTCCGGCGAACGTCCCGCATCCTGCCCGCCCTGAGGTGAGCAGCGATCTGCCGCCGCTGCTCCTTGCTGAGAGAAGCCAGGTTCTGCCCCCCTGTCTGCTCCGGCAGCCTGTCCAGCTTCCTCACCAACGGAAGACACCGCTGGTCCGGAGCCCGGGACAGGACCAGGGGAGGAGAAGCCCGAATGTCCGGATGAAGCCGAACTGGCAGCCCCGGCAATTCCCCCAGGGTCAGATCCCCCGGATCCCTCTCCCGAGGGTGAACCGTATGCCGACGCGGCACCAGGTGCACAGAGGATCACCACCGCCGTGCACACCAGCAGCAGCATGAAGAACCGGGACCTGCGCATGTCAGCTCCCGTTTATCAGAGAGGATAAAGAAATTTTTGATACCGGAAGCTATCCTCATCCTGAAGTGGCCTCTGCTGGTGCCGGGGTACTGTTTATCATCTCCGCCAAAGAGCAGGTCGGCCCGCCGGCTCATCGCGCGGGGGGAGCATCCTCTGATCATGGCTTTAGTCCAGACGTAAGAGCGGGGGTTTCAGTGATCTTGTGGCCGCCTGAACCGTCCTCTTTGACCATGGTTCCATCACAACTTTCATGGGGTGACAGGGAAAATTCACCAGCAGGGGAATCTCTGCTCATCGAGGCCGATTACGCCAGTGTCTGCGGTTTTTGTGCCTATCGTCCGATAATCAATGATGTCCTCTGCCAGCGATGCGGAACCTGTGCCCATTTCTGCCGGAAGCACTGCATCAGGCAGCATCGCGGCGGTATGTTCCGCCCGGACGACAGCTGCTGTGTCGGCTGCGGTCGGTGCGTAACCGCCTGCCCCGCGAATGCCATCGAACTCGTGCAGGTGGGTGGGATCATGACCGGTGCCTGAAGATCGCATGACCCGACCGGCTCTCCGTTCACGATGCCAGGGCGATAGTGGCAGGTCCCGGATTCATGCACGGGAAAAGGTTAACCACTACCTGACAGAACATGGGGTATGAAGTCCTTTCCATTGGCAGGCATGATCTGCCTTGTCTTCATTGTCCTCATGGCGGGATGCACCTCACAACCGGTATCACCTCCTGAGACGACCACGCCACCAACTGTGATCACTCCTGCAATGACCGCCACGGTTCCAGTGACAGTTACTGATGATGAGCTGCTCGGAACATGGACACTCACGGAAATGGGAATCCAGGGTGGCCAGGCCGTTCTGAATGTATTTTCTGCACCGATCACAATCACTTTCTTTGACCAGGGAACGCTGGCAGGAAACGGAGGATGCAACAATTACAATGCTCCTTATACCCTGACCGGAAAAGCAGGTCCTTTTGGAAAAGAGATTATGATTGGACCGATCATATCAACCCAGATGTATTGCATGAGCACGAGTGATACCGAGACCACGTACCTCCAGATCCTGCAGAATGCCCGCTCCTATTCCGTTGACGGAAGGCAGACCCTGTCCATACGGGACGAAAACGGCAATGTTCTGGTCTTTTCCCAGGGATAGTCCCCTTAGCCTCCTTTCCCTTTTTTCACCTCCTGTCAGGAAGAATCCTTCCCCATCTGGATTATTTATATATTTTTAATATTAACTATAGAGTGACACGAACGACCGCATCCGGTTACCCATGGCCTACGATCCCTCCCTCCAGTCCCGTATCGTCCCTGAGCATGATGATGCCGGAGAGCCCGGATTTATCCGTCTGGACATGCATGTTCATTCCTGGTATTCATCAGATGCGGCCACCGACCCGGCATCCATTATCCGGCTCTGGGAGAAGAAGGGAATCCTCTCACTGGTCTGCGATCATAATACTACCGCAGGAGCGGAAGCGGTCTACCGGGAACTCACCAGAAGATGCAGGGATATTCCCCTGATCCTGTCAGAAGAGATCACGACCGCCCAGGGTGAGATTATCGGGGTGTTCCTCACCGATGAGATTCCCGCGGGGCTCTCGGCAGGGGAAACGCTCGACAGGATTGAGGAGCAGGGTGCAATCTCACTTGTGCCCCATCCGTTCTGTTCGTACCGCTCAAGTACCCTTCATCGGGAAACGCTCTATGACATCATCGGCAGGGTCGACATCCTCGAAGGATACAATGCCAGGATCACCAAGGCTGGAGAGAACGAGATGGCCCGGGAGTGTGCTGCCCGGTGTGGAAAACCGGTATCGGTGGGATCCGATGCCCATACCCTGCTCGAACTCGGACGCTGCTACCTGGAGATGGCACCGTTCTCGGAGCCGAAGGACTTCCTTACCAGTATCGGTGAGGCCTCAGTACAGTTCAGGGCCATGCACCCGTCTATTCACTTCCTGACCAGGATGGTGAAGGTCGCCAGGAGAAACGGGTTATTCAGCGGCGTGTAAGGGGGATCAGGACGAGTCGGGGGGCCCCGTCCGTCATTTGGCGTATCCTTCGACCAGATCCCGTGCGGTGATGATACCGGCAAGGCCCGTTTTACGGGTTAGGGGGAGTCTCCTGATATGGCGTCCGGCCATGATCCGGGCCGCCTCGTGAATGCTGATTCCCGCCTGCGCTGTGATGAGTGGCGAGGAGCAGGCCTCTCCGACGGGGGTGTCCAGGGAACGACCCCGTGCAAAGAATTTCGAGAGCAGGTCCCTCTCGGTGAAGATCCCACACGGACTTCCGTCACGGGTGACAATCACGCTGCCGATCCTGCCCTGCCCCATCAGCACCGCCATATCGGCGACGGTCCCGGTCTCATCCGCAGTTATGAGTTTCTTCGTCATGTAATCATCAACGACCAGGGACGATTCCGGTGCGTCAGGCATCTCCCGGATAAGGTCCGCGGCAGTGATGATCCCGGTCATCTCCCCGCATTCGAATACGACCAGGCGCCCTTTCTTCCGGATCATCGTGCGTGCCGCCTCCCGTATCTCGGTGTTCGGGCATATGGTGATGAGCGGATAGGACATGACCTGCTCCACGGGAGTCTCTTCCAGGCTCAACCCTCCTGCAAGGACCGTTGAGAGCAGATCCCGCTCGGTTACGATGGCCACCGGTCTCCCGTACTTTACCACCACGAGGCTTCCGATTCGCCGCTCCCCCATCGTGCGTGCCGCCTCCTCCATCGAGGTTTCTGCCGTGGTGGTGACAACGTCACGACTCATGATGTCGGTGACTTTCAGATGGCGCTTGTAATCCTTGTAGGCACGATCAACAACACTCGGAAATGCGATCCCGGGTTTACTCGGTGATACCATAGAACTTCCTTCGTATTCCAGAGTAGCTACGGAGAATTTAAATTTTTCGGCAGTATGGGCTAATGGAGGGGTGGTGGTGTGACGAAAATACTGCTATGGTAATACTCTTTCCTGCAGGTTTCAGTTTACCTTCATCCCTGAATACCCGCAGTCATTTGTTCACCCGGTTGTTTCCCTGACCCCCGATCTTTAATTTCCCTGCGGTCAGAGTATCTGATGCATATGGCAGAACCGTTTCCTGCCGGGATGGGCCGGTTCACTTCCCGACGCCCGTACCCGGGTGCAGTATTTTTTCTCCTCCTCTTCTTCCTCCTCTCACTCATCGGAGGAGGAGTTGCCGGATTCATCACCCGGGATCCCGTTTTGCTGCTGACCCTGTCCTACCTTATCATCGGAACGGGGGCTTTTCTGCTCATGTCCGGACTCGGATGGTGGAAGAAGGCAGGGTTCACCACGCTCGGCCGGCGACGGGACATTGCGCTGTATCTTCTGCCGGTCGTCATCGCCCTGTTCTCCCTTACCGAGGGGATTTCGGTGACTGGCTGGCGGGATGTGGCACTGTTCGCCGTCTTCTCACTCATCGTGGCATGGACCGAGGAGGCGTTCTTCCGCGGGCTCATCCTGCAGACCCTGCTCCCTGCCGGAATCAGGATCGCGGTTATCCTCTCAGCCGTCCTGTTCGGGCTGCCCCACCTCCTCAATGCCATCGGGGGACTGTGGGATCCCCTGTTTGTCATCGCCAATACCGTTGCCGCCTTTGGCATCGGTATCACCCTTGCAGCCCTCGTGATCAGGACAGGTACGATCTGGCCTCCTGTCCTGATCCATGCCCTGGTGAATTTCACCGCCCTGCTCTCCCTGGGATCTCTTGTTGTCCCGGTGCAGACCCCGCTGCAGCTTGCGTTGACGGTTTCCGCAGGAGTGGTGCTGG
>DANP01000026.1 GCA_002499905.1 Methanolinea sp. UBA277 | reverse complement strand
TCCCGGGCATGTTGCCCCGGCCGGGCTTTGATTCAACCAACCGCCGGGATGCGAAATACCTTGCTCCGATGGCAGGCCTGCCCTCACTTGCCGATGGTCCTGCTGTATATTCCCGATAATCAGGGCAGACGGTCACCGCAGATTGTCGTTCCCCACATGAACCCGATCCCGGATTTCTGTCAGCCCGATTCCAGAAATAAGGTAACGACCCGTTGGAAAAGGTCCGGGTACTGGTATATCATTCCATGTCCGCCGCCGGGAACCTGAACGACCCATGCGCCGGGGATCCGCCCGCCGATAACAAATGCATTCGCCGGGACGTTGATGACGTCCTCGGTCCCGGTCAGGACCAGAGTCGGTGACCGGATCTCAGGGAGACGGGAGTACGTCCCGTTCCATGAGCTGATCGCCTCGTTCTGGCGGATATAGATCTCCGGGGAAGATGTTTCGTTCGGGATCGGGAAGTAGGTCCGTGGATCCGGGTGATCACGGAGCCAGGCTGCCGGGAACAGGACCTGGAAGAGTCGCTCGCCCTGTTCACGTGCCGAACCGGAGGTATTGGTGAGCTGTTCCAGGACCTCGGGCGCTGGCGGGATACTCTCATTTCCGCCGCATGACCCGGCATAAAGAATGAGCCGGTCGACCTTCCCCGGATGACGCAGCGCAAGCTCCTGGGCGACGTCGGCACCCATAGACCAGCCGAGGATGTCGGCCCGGCTGATGTTCAGCGCGTCCATGAGGCCTGCTGCGTCGTCGGCAAAGAGCTCGATTGAGAACGGCTTGTCCGACGCTGTGGTGTACCCCATCCCCCGGTTGTCAAAGACGATGATGCGATTCTTCGAAGAGAGGTTCGCAAGCATACCCGGAGGCCACAGGTCCATCGTCGACCCGTACCCGATGATGAAGAGGAGAGGTTCTCCCTGGCCGATCTCCTTATACGCGATTTCAATGTCATCGACCCGGACGGTCTTGACCGGGGCCTGGTCGATCCGGTGTGCCGGGGAATCAATAACCATACGATTGTTCCCGGATATGGTGAGTGCCGTGGTGTTCGGGGACCCGGGGCCGGGTGCGATACAGCCTGCCTGAAGAAGGAGCAGGGCGAGGATGAGCATGGCGGGAGGGAGGGGTGAACACATATATCCCTGTGAGAGACCGGGGGATAAAAGGATACGGCATCGGCTGAATATGCCAGGATAAAATGCAGATCTGAATACTATTTCAGCTTGGAAAATTCAGGAACAATTTCCATAAATCTACAATGTTGACCGGGTTTTGAAAATCTGAATACGATTAATCCGGTCTCGCTTTCTTCGCCTCCCGTTCGCGGAGCTCGTTCCTCCGTATCTTCCCCGAATGGGTCTTGGGGAGGGAATCGACAAATTCAATCGCCCGCGGGTACTTGTACGGGGCGGTTACCTTCTTCACGTGCTCCTGCAGGTCGGTCACGAGCTGCCCGGATGGCCGGAAACCTCGCTTTAGCACAACGAAGGCCTTTACCATCAGTCCCCTGATCGGATCGGGGGATCCCACCACGGCCGCCTCGGCAACCACCGGATGCTCCAGCAGGGCGCTCTCGACTTCGAATGGTCCGATGCGGTATCCCGATGCCTTGATGACATCATCATCCCTGCCGATGAACCAGAAATTGCCGTCTTCGTCCATGGCCGCCTTGTCATCGGTGTAGTACCAGCCTTTTACAAAGGACTTCCTGTTCGCCGCCTCGTTTTCGATATACCCGGAGAACAACCCGACCGGCCGGGGATCGAGAGAGATCGCGATCCTTCCTTCGCGATCAGTGCCTACCGGGTTTCCGTGCCTGTCATGCAGCTCGATACGCCAGCCCGGGGCCGGTTTTCCCATGGATCCGGGCGGGCATTCGCGGCCCGGTAATGCGCCGATGCAGAGCACGGTCTCCGTCTGGCCGTATCCCTCGTAGATGAGCAGGCCGGTCTTCTCTTTCCAGATCCGGATCACCTCGGGGTTCAGGGGTTCGCCGGCGCTCACGCAGTGGCGGAGCCGTGGGAGGTTGCGGGCTTTGAGATCCAGGAGGATCAACATCCGGTAGATCGTAGGGGGGCAGCAGAACGTCGTGATGGCATACTTCTCAAGGAGAGGGGGTATCTCCGCAGCATCGAATTTTCCCCGGATATCATAGACAAAGACCGCCGCCCCCTCGATCCACTGGCCAAACAGGTTCCCCCACGCACTCTTTGCCCAGCCGGTATCGGAGATGGTGAAATGGAGATCCGACGGTTTCAGATCCTGCCATAACCGTGCGGTGACGATATGTCCCAGCGGGTAGCTGTGGTCATGGAGCACCATCTTGGGGTTTCCGGTCGTCCCCGAGGTAAAGAAGATCAGGAGGGGATCGGAAGATCTTGTCTTCACGGAGGGCAGGCCCCCTTGTGCAGGCAGTTTCGAGGAGCCCGGGACCCTGTTTTGTGGATAGCTTATCCAGCCCGGCATTTCCCCATCGACAACCATACATTTCGGCCTGAACGACTCCTCCCCGACCGCCTCCTGTACCTTGTGTGCATTCTCAAGGTCGGTGATGACCAGCGCAAACCCGCCAATCCCGAGCCGGTAAGAGATGTCATGGGGGGTCAGCAGGGTTGGCGCCGGGGTGTAGACCGCGCCGAGTTTGATCAGGGCGACAACAAGGACCCACCACTCCGGGATCCTCGGGAGCATAACGAATACCCGGTCACCTTTCACGATCCCGCTGTCATGCAGGAGACGTGCCGCCAGATCGGATCCCATCTTCATATCCCTGAAACTGTACCGTCTCTCCTCCCCCTGCTGGTTCACCCAGAGCAGTGCAGTCTTGTCCGGCTCTTTTACCGCCCACGAATCGACGACGTCATATCCGAAGTTATAGAATTCGGGCACCTGAATGGAAAAGTCACAATAACGGTCCTCTTGCTCTGGATTATCCGGAGATCTGGCGGGCATATTCCCGTATTAATCCCTGGATACACTTGAATGTTGCAGTCAGGCGGCAACGGGGCCGGTGGAAAAGAAGCTCCTGGGTGATGAGCGTTTTCTGATGAGCCCTGCCGGAAATGCTGTGATATTCATCCGGGTTGCCTGCGTTAACCGGTAATAACTGCGGATTCAGACCGGTAATATTGCCGTTTTTTTCTGATGGCCAGATTATCCGGTTCTGGTATCTTTCGGAAAAGATTCTATGTGAACGATTCAAATCGTATGGAAATGAGAACGGGAGAGATCACGCTGCAGGACTGTGTCATGAAAACCCGGTTCAAAGATTTCCACCCGGGGCGGGGACTGCCCGCAGGGGAGCTTGTCCGCGAATCTGTCAATGCGTACCTGCCGGGAAGATCCCGGACAACCCTGAATTTTCTCCCACATGCCGAGGTGAGGCGCCCTGGCAGTCATTGAGGTATCATCGCTGCGGAAAGATTTTTCCGGCAGAAAGGTGCTTGACGGGCTGACCTTCTCTGTTGATGAGGGAGAGGTATTCGGATACCTTGGCCCGAACGGGTCCGGGAAGACCACCACCATGCGAGTACTCCTGGGGCTGCTGTCCCCCACATCCGGGACGGCAACGGTGCTTGATGCCGATCTCTCGAAGGATGACGAGATGAGGAAAAGAGTGGGGGTCCTGATGGAGAACAACGGGCTCTACGACCGGCTCACCGCCCGGGAGAACCTGGAGTACTACGCACGCCTTTACGACGTCAGCCGACCGGTGGACCGGGTGGCGGAGCTCCTGGACTTTGTGGGGTTGACCGACCGGGGAAGCGACATGTTTGGAAATTTCTCCACCGGGATGAAACGAAAACTGGGGATCGCCCGGGCAATCCTGCACGAGCCGGAGATCGTCTTTCTCGATGAACCCACTTCGGGGCTCGATCCCGAAGCCCAGCATATGGTCAGGGAGCTCATCCTCCGGCTCTCGCATGAGGGGTCAATGACCGTTTTTTTAAACTCGCATAACCTTGACGAGGTGCAACGGGTGTGTTCCCGGGTGGCGATCCTTCACCAGGGCCGCATTCGCGCCCTTGACAGCATTCAGCACCTCACTTCTGCAGGCAGGAAGACCGGTTTTTCGATCACGCTTGCTGATCCTGCCCAGGCCGGGGAGGCTGAGGGGATCCTCTCCTCGCTGGGAGGGATCGGGGAGCTCACCCGGAATGACAACGTTCTGGGAATGGTGCTTGCGACCACCCCTGCCCATGAGGTTATCGCGGCCCTGGTGAAGAACGGGATACTGCTGGAAGAAGCAAGGATACAGAAGAGGTCTCTTGAGGAGATCTACCTGGATGTGATGCGTCAGGCCGAAGGGGGTGTGACATGAGCAGGGTCATGGTGGTGGCAGGAAAAGAGGTCCGTCAACTGATCAAATCACGCAATGTCATGCTCTCTGCTTTCATCTTTGTGGTGGTATTCGGGATATTCACCGGTCCTGCGGTACTATCAGGCACGGGAGAACCTGAACAGGTGATGGACACCCTCGGCTTTTACCTCGTGCTCACCATGGGAGTCTTTATGGGCTATCTCTTCACCGCACAGGTCTTTCTCCGGGAAAAACAGGCGGGAGTGATCGAGACACTGCTCTGTGCCCCCCTTTCATTACGGGAACTCTGGCTCGGCAAAGTGCTGGGAGTCACGATCCCGGGGGCGTTACTGACCTACTTCTCGGCAATCCTTATCATGAACGCAGGCTCCGTGTTCACCGGATACACCCTCATCCCCTCCCTCCCGGTCCTCTTTCATATCATCGTGGTGGTCCCGGCTTTTATTGCCGCGGCAAGCGGCCTGATGGGTTTTGCCCAGTTCATCCTGGGAATGAGAGAGAACCAGATCCTCAATTTTGTCATTATCTTCGGGATCATATTCCTGATCTCGTTCACCCGTGAGGTGATCGGCCCGGCATTCTCGGTGACCTGGGCGGTGGTGGGAGCCGCCTTCGGGCTGGCACTGCTTATCCTTCTGGTCACCGCGTTTCTGACACGGTTCCTCTCCCGGGAGCGGATTGTGACCACCCTGCCGGAGTGAATGGCAAGTTCAGACATTCATGTTCCTGTGGGAGCGTGTGTTCTTTTCCATATTTTTCCTGTTTCGTCATCCCCCACTCCTGCCGGATTTCCATGTCCCTGATTACAGGAGAACCCGTTCGTCAATACATATTTATAAAAACCTGATTATTATCACCTGTTCACTCTCAGGGACTGCACCTGGGAGGATGGTGAGTACGGTATGCCAAAGATCGCCCTGATCGTCGCCTCGGAACGACTCGACAAATTATTCCCGGCAGTAACGCTGGCCACGACTGCCGCCATTTCCGGATGGGAGGCAGAACTCTTCTTCACCTTCTGGGGCCTCCTTGCCCTGAAGAAAGGATACGAACCCTCCGAAGTAAGCCTGGACTACCAGGCATACCAGGACCTGCTGAAAGAAGCCCTTGCCAGCGGGTCCATGCCCGGGTGGAGAACCGTCCTTCACCAGGGGGTTGCTACCGGGAGAGTGAAGATCTACGCCTGTTCGTCCAGCCTCGGCATGTTCGGGATGACCGCCGATGACCTGGAGGAGTACGTGGACAGCGTTGCCGGTGCGGCCACGTTCCTTGGCAAGGCAAAGGATGCGGAGGTCACGCTTTTTGTCTCGTAGGAGGTGCCGGGCATGGAACCGGATGTGACCGTTGATGCGACCTTCCAGACCTGCCCCGGGCCGCTCATCGCCCTCGCCGAGGCCGTATCCCGGGCCGCACCGGGCCAGGTGGTGAAACTGCTCGCCACTGACCCCGCTGCCCCATCAGATGTCAGGGAATGGAGTGCCGGCACCGGCCACAAACTGCTGGAGATCACCCGGGATGGGGATGTCTACGAGATGTACATCGAGGTGTCAGGGTGAAGATAAGCGACCTGTCAACGGATGTTGCGGCTCTCCTCGAATCACACGGGGTTCCCGAACGGGAGGTCTACCTCGATTCAGAGAATTCGGGGCTGGTGTTTCCGGAAGCGCTCCAGGCCATGGTTCAGGCATATGCGTCGGGGGGCCAGGGGCATCCCTCCATTACCCACCGGAAGGGATGGGAGGCCTACGAGACCCTTCTTTCGGCAACCCGGACCATTGCCGGCGCTCTCCGCTGCCAGCCTGAAGATCTGGTATTCACGCACAGCGGCACCGAAGCAAACAACCTTGCCATCACCGGCCTGGCCCGGGCACATACGACCCGGAAAAAACTGATCATATCAGACATCGAGCACCTGAGCGTTACCTTTCCCGCCGAGCAGCTGCAGAAGGAGGGCTACCGCGTGGTGACCATCCCGGTGGACCGGGAGGGTTTCGTTGACCATGAATTTCTCGCGGGTCAGATCGACACCGACACGCTCCTTGTCAGTGTCGCGCCCGTCAACCATGAGATTGGCACCGTGCAGGACATCCGGGCAATGACCGAGCTCGTGAAAGACCGGGATGCGGGGGTGGCAGTCCATCTCGATTCCTGCGACGCGTTCTGCAAGACAGAGCTCGACCTGGAGAAGACCGGAGCAGACCTCGCCAGTATCAGCAGTCATAAAATCTACGGACCGAAAGGGGCCGGGGCTCTCTTCGTCAGGGACGGCACCAGTCTCGATCCCATCATCCGGGGTCAGCTCAGCACCCAGAAACTCTGGGCCGGTGTCGAGAATGTCCCGGCCATCGCCGGCTTTGCAAAGGCCGTGGAGCTGATGCAGAACAACCGGGACCAGTATCTCGCCGGCATGACACAGCTTCGGGACAACCTGATATCGGGGATAACGGATACCATCAGCGATACGCTCCTCAACGGTCCAGGGGGAGAACGACGGGCACCCGACAACGTTAATATCAGTTTCCTGAACTGCGAAGGAGAGGCACTCACCGTGGAGATGAGCCTGAAGGGGGTCTACGTGTCAAGCGGGAGCGCCTGCACCAGCAGGGTGCTCCAGCCGAGCCACGTTCTCCTTGCTATCAGGAGGAGATACGAAGAAGCCCACGGAAGTATCCTCATGAAGACCACCCCGTTCCATACCGAATCTGACATTGAGTATGTCCTGACCAGCTTCCCTGACGCAGTACAGCGGATCAGGTCACTTTCTCCCCTGAAACCGGGAGGTGGAAAACATGTCTAGCCGCATTCCCCTGGCATACAACCCGAAAGTGCTGGAGCTCTTCCGGAATCCAAAGAACCTTGGAAAGATGGAGGATGCCGATGCAGAAGCCCTTGCTGGCAGTATCGCCTGCGGGGATATGATCGCATTCTACCTGAAGATCGACGAAAAGACCCTGACGATTTCGGCTGCCACATTCGAGAGCTACGGGTGCGCAGCCAATATTGCCGCCTCAAGCGTCCTGACCGAACTGATCAAGGGAAAGAGCCTTGAGGAGGCCTGGCAGATCAGCTGGAAGCAGATCTCGGAAGCGCTCGGCGGTCTTCCCGCCGTGAAATTCCACTGCGGGATCCTCGCTGTCGGTGCCCTCCGGAGAGCCATACGGACCTATTTCACCGGGAAAGAACGCCCGGACTGGCTCCCTGAACAGCTCACTCCGGATGAGAAACACGCCGTGGAAGAAGAGAAGCTGATAGAGATTCTCACCAAGAGGGCTGAACGGATCGAAGGCCAGGAAGAGAGAAAAGACACACCGTAACCCACTTTTTATCACCAGGGATGTGGTTCGATGGACAGTCCTGGTCCAGGCATTATCTTTTATGTTTTCTCCCTCAATTTTCTCTGATGGTAAGCACTGATTCTCCCTCTCGTCAGATTTGCCCATCCCGGGAAGCCGGTCCTGGTGAACAGGGAAGCGTACTATGACAAAAACCTGTGATATCTGTGGCAAAACGGCGATCGGCATCCATTTCTACGGGTGCTGCAGCACACTGGTCTGTGAGGAGCATGCCGAAGCAGCACTGCGGGAGCTCGAACCAGGCGGAAAGAGAGAATGGGGTGCCTGCTACTACTGGCGGTTCAGGCAGCCCGGAATCGAGGAGTGAGATGGCAGGTTCCGGTTCTGCACCGGACAACTCCCTGACCTGAAGTGACCCTGCACATTCCCGATACCCTGCAGGCAGTGGTGTCCATCCGGAAGGCGTTGTACCGTGCAGCTTTCGGAAAAAACCCCTCATAATCCCGGATTCCATTTTCTACACCGACCGGCACCTTGATGCCCGGCACCGGCATTTTCTTATCTGAGGACTATGCTCACGACAAAAGCGATCATCAGGAAAATCTGGGATGCCCAGGGATACGGGAATGTTGCCGTATGGCAGGACGGAACGGCTGAAGTAATCGGGCCGGGAACCGAAGCAACCCGGAATGGGAAAGCGCCGCTGGCAGTTTTCAAGCCGATCCCCCTCGTCGGAGGATTCCCCATGCTCGATCATGCCCTCCTGAATGCGGAATTGCAGGAGACGATCGAACGGACCATCCGGGATGCGGGGGGAGAGATAGCACGCGAATAAGCATCCCTTCGGTTCAGAGTAATCTGACCGATAAATCTTATCCATAAAAATCATTTTTGGGTATATTTCCGATTCACTCTCTGATCAGAGCTTGCCAGGCTGAAACCGCAAGAGATGAGATGATTCGTGGTGGCTGAAACCGGGACCACAGGTTTCCGGATACCATCAAAGGAGGGGGAATAGGTGAGGAGACGATTTCATATATATCGCAGACTGACCTTGTTCTGTTCCTCCTTCATGGCAAAAGGGTTCAGGATTTCTCCGGCAGAAGAGACGGATCTTGATTTCTCGCACCTTGAAAAGCTCCGGAAAAGACTTGAAAACACGGATATGGCGGCACTCACCCTCCTTTATTCACTGCCGGATAAATATTCCGGCTCCCACCCCGATGATGCGGGAAGATGCGCCGATTCGTTTCTCCGCAAATGCATGACAGCGGTTAAGAAAGATATTGATGATATCCTCCGGAGTGATACCCGGGAGGATTTGTAGCAGGCCGGGAGCTTGGGGCTCCCGGAACCATTGCCTATTTTCCGGTTATCGGTTTTCTCCCCTGGATTTCAGCTGGTCAGCCATCTTCCTGCCGGGGGGGACGAGTCCGATGGAATCGATGACCATCGCATTCCGGGGATTCCGGACAACCTTGATGGCCTTCATTCGTTCAAGGGAGCCGATGCTGTCCAGGATATCATGCTCCCTGTACCCGGTTCTCTGGATAACCATCTCTACCGTTGCAGACCCGTGGAACTCTTCGGAAAGCAGCCAGATGATCCATTCCTCAAGGGTATGAATGAAATCGGGCATGATGAGCATGGGAATCGCCTGTTCACTATGGAGGGTCGGTGGATAATACGCTTTCTCCTGTTCAGGCACACCCTAAGATCTCATGCCCTGCTCCGGCCTGTCCGGGAACCCGGCTGAGCACAACAGGCAGCAACAAAAGAGATTTAATCCGCGACTGTCCAGCCTGAATAGGCGTGATCATGGTTGAGACTGCTCCCTTCGAAGAATCAGGAAGGATCGGTGAAGTCGAGCTCCGGAAGTACCCTGCGCTGAGGGTTGCCAGTGTCCGGGGGTTTCCGGAAGATGAGGCATTCGGATTTCTCTTCCGCTATATATCCGGCCGGAACCGCACGAAAAAGAAGATTGCGATGACTGCACCGGTAATCACCTCTGAAACGATCGCGATGACCGCCCCTGTCATTTCCGACGAGACGACCATGTCTTTTGTAATGCCTTCAGCGTATTTCCTGGATGATCTGCCCGAACCGCTGGATACCGAGGTACAGATCAGCGAGATCCCCCCCCGGGACGTTGCGGTAATCAGGTTCCGGGGAAATGCGGACGAGGCATCGGTATCCGGGATGACCCGGCGCCTGGTAGAGACGCTCCGGGAGAATGGCATCCCCGTGACGGGCACGCCATTTCTGATGCGGTACAACCCTCCGTTTATCCCGGGTATCTTCAGGAGAAATGAGGTCGGCGTGGAGATACAGCGGGAGTAGGAAGGAGAGGGAGACCTCCCCCGCCATTCACCACCGTGAGAATGAACTGGAGGAAAAATGGTTACAGTCCTGCAGTCGCGGTCCCTTCAGCGTTCTTCCTCCTCCTTCTGTCCCCTCATGGCCGCCACAATAAGTTCATGGGAACGTCCTGCAGCCTGCCGTACATCCAGAATCGGATCATAAAATCTGAGCCTGCCCAGGGCATCCTTCGCCCTGGTATCCTGAAATCCGCCGAGAGCTACAGCAGCCCCCTTGCGGATACACGCTTCATCATCGCAGAGTGCATTCAGAAGACCGTCGAGGTTCCTCTGTGTTCTCATCGTGTATACATCTGACAGATTCATGGTCCTTACCCCCTTTTCGGACTCCCATCTCTGTGACAATGCTTAAATGTATCGTCAACCTTCCTTCGCCTGCGGTCTGAAAGCCGGATGTGACATTCGGTAAGGAATTCGTAATCAGCCAACCGGTAAAACGAGGGAATATATACGGACACCAGAAAAGATGACAGCTGAAGAGACCTATGGCAGCTGCAAAATCCTGGGAAGAGGGGAAGGATATCGCTGTCCAGGAAGGAAAGGAGCTCGTTTTCCATAATTTTGATACCGGTGAATACGGAGCATGTTCACGTTCGGACAGGTTCGGATGCTTTGAGGAAGGAAAATTCATCGAACAGCGGTGCATCTGTATGCCTGCCACGCTGTCACCCGATGAGATGGAGGAGAAGGAGAGGAAATTTCTCGGGGAAAATCCTGAATGGGCAGAGACTGAGTAACCCCCCTCGCCGTGACAAACAGGAAGAACCGATAGCGCCTCCCGTCGCGTGGTATCCGTGAACCCGGTTCACAGGGATCCTGGTCTGTTCAGGGAGAGAGAGTATTGTCTTCTATGGGATTCCCGTCCCTATAAGGTCTCCCGGTGCAATCCGGCCACGTGAAACGGCTGGTTGCCCCGGAATATATCATGGAAAATATTATATTCACTTCTATAAATTGTAATCTTATACTAAGGTGGTTTTAATGGTGAAACAAATAGTGGGTATTTTGGTACTGGTAGCGCTGATAATCGTCCCTTCCCTAGCAGCTGATTCCGGGATGCCGATGGTGACACTCGGTGCAGGTGGCGACCTGGTATATACCACAGGAGAGATCATTCTGTTCAGCGGGACCAATACGGTTGGACCTGCGACGTATCTCTTCGTGGTGGGACCGGGTATTCCGGAGGATGGTGCCAAGCTCAGTGATCTTTCCATCCCTGCGGAGACCGGGAACAGCTCTGCATTCCTTGAAGTGCCGGTTGATCCTGATCACACGTATTCTGCAGAATGGAATCCCGCATCTGCAGCTCCCGGGGGCACCCCCGCAGGCTCCTACACGGTGTTCGCCTCCGCGGCGCCTGTCAATTTCTCTGATATCGCTGATGCGCCCTTTGATTCGGTGACCATCTTCCTCCTGGGAGGGCCCTCTGCCGTTCCTCTCCCCACGGCTCCGCTCCCGGTCACGATCCCTCCCACGCAGCCCCCCGTCACGATTCCTCCGACACAGGCTCCGTTCCCGTTCCCTACTGCCTCATCCCCGTCCGGTACTCCGGTCACGATTCCGCCGACACAGACACCGATACCTCTCCCCACGGCACCGCTCCCGGTCAGCATCCCGCCGACACAGGCTCCATTCCCGTTCCCCACCGCTCAATCCCCGTCCGGTACTCCGGTCACGATTCCGCCGACACAGAACCCCCAGACCCTTCCCACCGTTCCATCCCCGGCAGATCCGCTGGTCACTATCCCGCCTACCCAGACACCGGTACCTCTCCCCACGGCACCGGCTCCAACCGATCCTCCGGTCAGCATCCCGCCGACACAGGCTCCGTCCCCGTTCCCCACCGCTCAATCCCCGTCTGGTACCCCGGTCACGATTCCGCCGACACAAACCCCCATTCCACTTCCGACACCTCCACTACCATTCCCACTACCCACTGCACCATCAGGCTCAGGATCGATGTGGCAGTTCCCTATCGGTAATGCTGGTTTTGAGGGCTGGTCTGACTGGCTCTTTGACCAGCTCAAAGATTTTTTCCTTCCATGAGCAGTTGATACGAAGCGTTCCCTCATGGAACGAATGGAGTTCCGCGGAGCGGAGTATGCCGGATAAAAATTCGCACCTGCGAGGATGAGTACTGTTGTGCAGAGCCGGGCTCTTCTCCGCCGATCAAATACACAAACTCTTATTGATCGAAAAAGAAATATTTTCATCACTGAGGTAGTTCTCCGTGAAATGTATCCGCTCAATTCCTCCGGCCGCTCTTGTCCTCGGGATCATCCTCTCCTGTGCAATTCTTGGATTCGGTTGCGCAGCCTCCACCCTCCCTGATGCACTTCCTGCTTCGGAAACTACTGGTTCTCCTGATTCAGGCGCATCCCCGGAGGTGCTGATGTCTCCGGATGTCCCAGTGAACGAAACCGCATTATCCTTCCCGGTAAAACCGGTTGCCGGTTTTACGGCAAAAAAGGGTGCAGTGACGAAATACAGCGTCTTCTTTGACGGGAGAATATCCCAGGGGACAGACCTGAGTTACCAGTGGAGTTTTGCCGACGGGTTCCCGGTGTCATCCCCCACGCCGGTGAAATTTTATGATAATCCGGCGGTGGACTTCGTCACGCTCAAGGTGGCCAATGCCGCGGGGTCCGACAGCATCACCAAGAAGATAACCGTCGCCGGAAATGGAGAAGTGACGGTTGAAAACTATTCCCCGAAACCCCCGGGTGATCTCCAGGGACCTGGACTTCAGGTCCCGGAACCGTACCACCCCTCCCCTGATGCTGATGAGCAGCAGATGTATGCGGACGGGATGATCCTTCTGGGCACGGGAGATCCGGCCGGAGCCATCCAGGCATTCGATGCATCAATCGCGCTGAACGACAGCTTCACCGATGCGTACTTTGCACGGGGCATGGCACACTTCCAGCAGGGATACCTCGACCACTATGCCTTTGACGGCGGCCCGGAATTCGTGCTCGCTATTGACGATTTCAGCCGTGTCCTCGGGCAGAACCCGGAGGATGTGAATGCACTCCTCGGAAGGGGGGCGTCGCTCATCTATCTCGGCGAGCACTACAGCTGGCGGGCGTACATCAGGAATGCCACGGTGTTCGGGTACTATGATGCCGCCGTTGCCGACTTCAACCGGGCACTCGCGATCGACCCCGGAAACATCGATGCCCTGAACGGGAGGGCTTACGGAAAACTGGTGCGGGGGACCGGCAATCCCGCGGTGAAGGCAAATGGAGAACTGATTGCAGCGGCAAAGAGGGATGTAGACCATTCGCTGCAGCTGAATCCCGAAAACCCGCGGGCATACTTCATCCTCGGTCTCTACTATGATCACGAGGGCCTCTACTCTCACGCCGTCGATGCCTTCACCAAGGCCATGGAACTTGATCCCTATGAACCCTGGTATCCCGAATGGAGGGGCTACGAGAAGTTCAGGGACGGGAAGTATGCCGCCGCCATCAAGGACTACAATATGGCGATCGCGCTGCATCCCGGGTTCGCCCAGGCCTACAACATCCGCGGAATGACCCAGGCCATGCTCATGGCCGAAGACCGGACACGGGAGCTCTCGGACTTCAACCAGGCAATCGCGATCAACCCGTCCATCTCCGAGTTCCACCGGAACTACGCGCTGGCGCTTGCGGACTGGAAACGCTGGGACAAGTCCCTGAACGAGCATGCCGTCGAGCAGCTGGATGTGGCCCTGGAACTGGATCCATCGGACTACCGGATCTACTATGACGAGGCCCTCATCCTTACAGCGTTAAACCGGAACCACGAAGCGGTCATGAACCTGATCTCCTTCCAGCAGTATGCACTGACCTCGAAAGAGATGGCCGATTCGTACGACCTGATGGCCTATCTCGGCTGGTTCCCGTGGTACAACACCGCGTGGGGATAGCCCCGGGTCTTTCTTTTTTAAAAACATAGTTGAACGAGAAAATCCCAGCCGGCGTAAACATGTTCACTGTTTTGGCGGAATCAGTTGCCTTTAAATGATAAAAGCCGTTTAATGAATTTGAGAAGGTACACACATGAACAAAATCCTGTTTATTGTTGGGTTATGTATCGCATTGGCGGCTGCTGCACTCCTGTTTTTGAATATCATCGAGTCCGGAGTCGCCGCGGTGATCGGTATCCTGGGTATCGGGCTGATTGCTGCCTCTCACGTAGATCGAAAATCAAGCGGCTGTAAATAGAGTGCGGGGTGCTATTAAAGAGATTTGATAATTTTTAGTAATTGAACAATTGACTGTGTGTTATTTTAAAAAAATGGACCTATCCTGCAGAGGTCACTGCCGGTTCAGGATATCCTGAATTCTCGAGGCAAAGAGGGAGTGATCATAGGAATATTTCGACCTCGGGGGGATCGGGATATCATGATAGGTGGGTGAATCCGGTTCTCTGTCATCATCGGCCCAGGTACACGGGCAGTCCTCTTTCACGATGAAGGTCCTTCCTAAATCATCGATCCCCATGGGGTAGGGATGGCCGGTCTCCGGATTCACGCATTCACTGTTGAACTTCTCTCCGGTCTCCACGTTCACATACTCAATGCACATGCAGAAGCAGTGGTGCAGCTGCCCGACCGGTCTGTCCGGAGGGCAGATGAACCTCCCTTCGCTCCCGGAAGGTTCATCCTCAATAAATTCGATTCTCTCCCCGATGCACACTTCACCGGGAGGACAGTCGGGATATTCATTCGCCGGAGTGAACCACATACCGTCATCAACCGGGGCAGCAGGAGCGATGATCTGGTCGATCAGACTTTGGATGGCGGTTGATCTCGATGAGGAGTGATACTTGGAAAGGATATCGTCTTTGGTGAGGGCCAGGGCAGGTGCACCGAGAAGAGCGAGAATAATGATCACGGTAACCAGTATCCTGGCGGGATGAATATTTTTCATACGAGCTCACTGGTGCAGGATACGCCCCCCCCATAATAAAATATACTGATGGTGCCGGTGCACAACGGTTCCGTACTGACAGCAGGAAGGATGCGAATCTGAATCCTGTTATGTCTTAATTATCTGGGCCGTTTCTTTGGCGGGAACGGCGATCAAGGTCTCCGTCCTCATCATCCCGAATTTCGCCACCTCCATCATGGCTTTCAGCATGCCTTTTTCATCGGGAGCTTCGATAAACGCGACGAAATCGTAGGTTCCGAGGGTATAGTACAGGTCACGCACCTTTCCACCGACAGAACGCACGAGGGTATCCATTTTAAGAACGCATTCCTTCACGTTCATGACCTTTTCAACGCCGGTCTGTGTGAAGTGCCCGAACACAATAAAGTTCATCATGAGTTTCATCGCCTCAGTCTAATTCAATCTTTGGTGCAGACCGGATGCTTAAATCCTTTTTCCCTTGTGATGCAGGGAGAACACCGCTGGTTTCCGGTAACGATGCCTCAGCGGGGACAGCTCGTTCTCGTCTCCCCGCATTCCCTGCACCACCATCCCACCGGGATGAATGTTCCCTGTTCCCGGACATAGGCACGGACCATCCTCGCACCACACTGCGGGTGAGGGCACAGGGGTATTGGAATTTTCATACGGTAATGTATACATAAAAAGGATAAAATACCTCCCGGTCACCCATAATTTCCGGAGAGAGATCCAATACCGAAAGGAGATACAGCAAAAATAAGGACGCCCGGGCAGGGTGCCTTATTTCGGAGTATGAGCCCGGCCATCTTGTTTTTTCCGGAATGGCATGGGCGCCAGGGAAAACCGGCTGGCATTCTGTTTGATTTCAATCGACAGGATACGTTTCAAATTTCGACCTTCCCTGTCGGAACATAGTAGAAAGGATTATGGAATCGGATTTCTCATGTGGAAAACAGGGAACGTGAAAAATATGACAGATTTCGTGCCAGTCTTCGGAAGTTTCATCAGGGATTTTGTGGGGATTCTCATTCTTGGTGCGGCAGGGGGGATTATTTTTGCCTTGT
Source organism: Methanolinea sp. UBA277 (assembly GCA_002499905.1). Classification (GTDB taxonomy): domain Archaea; phylum Halobacteriota; class Methanomicrobia; order Methanomicrobiales; family Methanospirillaceae; genus UBA9949. Next base: position 44,343 of record DANP01000026.1, on the reverse strand, counting down.
TAATGGAAAAGGGGCTCACATTTCCATTCAAGGTCTATAATGATGAGAAATTGACCATGCTCAATTTTGGGTTTCTGGCAGATCTGATTATCGGAGGTGTGGCAGCTGCTTTGGTGTACGCCCTGAATCCTCCGGTATCACCTCTGATATTCGTTGTGATTGGCGTCACCTCAGGAGTCGGCGGGAAAGCCATACTCACGGGGTATATGAAAAGTAAAGAAAGCGATGAAGAAAAACAGAAGAAGGTCTTCCTTGCAGAACGGTATCGGGCAGCGGTTGCACGACATGCCGGACCGGTCATGTCACAGGGGAACATGCAACTGTTAACCATTGAACTCATGGAGATCGATGACCAGCTGTTAAATTGATCACATTTTTTCGAAGGACGCTGAATGACGATTTTGAATTGGTATGGAAAGAGTGGAAAAAGACGTTAAATCCGAAATAAGGACGCCCCGGCCGGGATTCGAACCCGGGTCAAAAGCTCCGCAGGCTTCTAGGATATCCACTACCCTACCGGGACAGGATCATCACTGATCTGACCATATTTGTAGCATGTCATCGGTTAAAAACGTGTGCATTTTCCGTGGAAAAAAAGAAATTGATTATTTCTTTGCCACTTTATCTTCCTTCAGCACTTTCTTTGCGACGATGAACACCACGAAGGCGACGATGATGAAGTAGATAAGGTCGGCGAGGAACTTGCCCCAGGTGATGACGATCGGCCCGAGGATCAGCTGGGCATTCTGCCAGTCGCCCCCGGGAATGAAGAAGGTGATGACCGGCATCAGGATGTTATTGACGAACGACTGGATCAGCTGGGTGGCAGCGACACCGATGATGAAGGCTATGGCCAGGCCGATAACCTTGTACTCATAGAGGAACTCCTTAAATTCCGAAATCAGACTCATTCTGTTCACCTCAACTTCTACGCGTAGGGAATAGCAGAAAGAAATATATAAAACAGATGGGCCCGTTCACCCGGAGAGTAACCCCCGGTTCCCTGCGGAACATATCGGGAAATTTATCATTCGCCTGCGTACAGAAGTACCACAGCAACCATGATCATCCTCCGATGCCGCCGGTGTAAGGGGACCGGCCTGATTCAGAACGAGCAGTACCAGATCTGCCAGTCCCTCTCTTCACCGGAGACCAAGCGGTACTTCCACATCCCGACAGAAGAGCAGGTCGGCGAAGACGAGGACCGGCAGCATGACGCCTGCAGGAATGTGCCGGAATATGTCGAGTGCCCGGTCTGCGACGGAGCAGGAATGATCGCATTTGAGGACGAGGACTGGGAGATCCGGATCGTTGCTGATGAGGATGCCGGGATGGAGGCATAGATTTTTACTTCCGGCGCTCCGCCCGTAACACCAGCTCACAGGTTCCGGAGCTTCTGACCGAAGACTGGCAGGAAGTCCTTCTTCCGGGACATGACCCCTTCGAGCACGACCGGCTGGTCTGCGTATCCGAGAGCAGAGAGCACCGCCGCGTCACCGGCGGCAAACAGGTGGCTCCGGTTCCCGATCACATCGGTGAAGAGGGCCAGGAACAGGTGCACTCCGCCCTCTTTCCGGAGCCGTTCGAGTCCGGCAATGATCTTCCCGGTTCTTCCCTTCAGATACTCGTCAGAGGCCATCATCACCTGCGAGATGGTCACCTCGGTCCCGAAGAGGGAGTAGTCCTTGGTGTCGCGGGAGAGGATGACCGGGAGCGGGGTATGCTCGAAGTCCATCCCCTTCTGGATCAATTCTGTCCCGAATGCGATCGGGTCGAGACCGGTTATCGCTGCCAGGAATGTGACCGCTTCCTCATCGACCGGGGTAGTGGTTGACATCTTCAGGACCAGGGTATCGGAGAGGATGCCGGCCAGCAGGATGCCCGCAACCGGACGGTCGGGTTCAATCCCGGCCTCCTTCCACTTCCGGGCGATGATGGTTGAGGTGGACCCCACCGGCTCGTTCTGGAACCGTACCGGCTTGAGGGTGGAGATCGCTCCCAGGCGGTGGTGGTCGATAACCTCCAGGATCTCCGCAGACTCAATCCCGTCCACGGCCTGGACATATTCGTTGTGGTCAAGGAGGATCACCTGTTTCTGGATCTCCTCAAGGAAGGTGTTCCGTGATATCATGCCGAGGAGGTTTCCCTCCCTGTCCACCACGCACCCGGTGCGGTACTTCGAATCGGTCACCAGCTTCTTGGCATAGGAGAGCGGGTCCTCCGGCCTGAGCACCGGGACATCGGTTGCCAGCACCTGCCCGGCGGGGAGCGAGAGGTGCATCATCCGGCCGACAGAGAAGGCATCGAGCGGGCTTGCCAGGATGGAGACTCCCTTCTCGAAGGCGGCCTCCAGCGTCCGGGTCCCGACCGGGGCACCCTCGGCGATTACCAGCGCGGCGATCCCGGAGGAGATCAGGGCCAGCTGGACCGGCTCGTTGTCCCCCACCACGGCGATATCATCCCGGGTGAGCCGGGAGAGAGCCACGTGGAGGGCGTCGATCACGATGGCCACCTTGCCGCAGAGCTCATCCTCTCCGCGGTTGCAGACCTCGGCATCGAGGATCCTGGCAAGGGTGGCAAGCGGGATCGGGCCGATGGAAAGCTGCGCCTCCCTGCGGGGCGTGACGTAGGCCTTGGCAAGGCCGTATTCGCTGACAATCCCCATGAACCGGCCCTCTGCATCGATGATGGGGATGTTCCGGACCTCGTACTCGTCCATCATGGCCGCAACATCGATGGTCGGCATGGTATCGGGAGCCCGCTGGGTATAGAAGAAGGGGATATCGCTGACGCACGGCTCGACGCTGGTGACCGGCTGCGGTGCTTCGAGGTCAAAGAAAGAGAGAGCATACCGGGTCTCCGCGTTCAGGTCGCCGGTGGAGGCCGGAAGGTACTTCCCGGGCTCACGGCGGTTGAGGAGTGCGGCATATCCTATCACGCTGCCGATGCTGTCGGTATCCGGCTGGCGGTGCCCTATCACGTATACCTGGTGCATATGGTTCCCCCCCGTCATAGTCTCACAAGTGTGGGGAGTACAAGGGTTTAATGTTCACCTTCCGGGAGAACCTGGTGAATTATTTTACCTGCCTTCCTGCGATACCGGTCATCGGTCTGCATCTTGCTGTGCTGGTTTTTTAATGAGGCTGAGAAAACACAACCCTGGTGTTATATAAATTAATTGGGAATAATACTTCAAAAAAAAGAAGTAAAAACTCGATTGATTCTATGAATAAAAAATTGAAAGTTATTGGAATATTGCTCTTAGTAGTTTTTCTTCTATGGAATATCATCATCATATTACTCGCGGGTTTTTTCGGTGGTTGCCCCCCAGCATACGCTGTGGAAAAGATATTCACTCCAGACACATCCGGGCCCGTTCCGGTAGCAGGTGTACATGTCACAGATCAGGAACTAGTTTCACGTCAATATTTAAAAGAGGCTTTCGATGATGAAAAGTGGATAATGCTTCCAATTGGCGCGTTAACAGATTTTATCCCGGGAAATTTTTTTGGTCCGAGGTATGCCACAAATCGAATGCCGTTATGGGAAAGAGAGTATTTTGTGAATACTATCACTATCCGTCAGAATACTATATGGGAGTATAAGGGTACGTATATTAAATTCCATGCGACCACATGTTAAAGGTAAAAACATTGAGGAATTGAGCCTTTTTATACTTTTGAGGCAGAATTCCCTGTAATATCTTTTAAAATAGACTTTGGACCCAATCCACCGGGTCTCATCGACCAGGAACAATGAGAGATTTTCCGATACCGCGATTGTCAAACGGTTGAACACGAGTCCTGGCAGTCTTTTCGTTCATTCGCATTTTAATATCTCCGAAAATGCGGGTTTTTTTGAAGTAACCTCAATCCAGCGGGACCTTAAAGACCCACGGCCCCCTCTGGCCGGCGAGTTCGGGGATGGTGAGCGTCAGGTTCCGGGCGTTCTGCGATACCGGCGGGAGATCTCCTTTCACCCGCCAGAGGCCCCTTACCGGTGTGACCGGCATGGTCGAGAAGGGGCACTCCACTTCCCCATCGATGCTGAATAGCCCCGGACCGGTATCGGGAGGCGGCGGCGTAATGGCCGCCGATGTTATGCCGGGCGGGAGCGTTCCTGACGGAATCGGGTAGAGAAAGAATGCCAGGACATTTTCCTCACTGCATTCGAGCCTCTCCATGGTCACCGGGAGACCGGCGACGGTCAGGGTCCGGTTGACATCGATGACACGGTCTAACATTCCTTCGGGATAGCGTATGACGACTGCCCCCACGTCCCATTCGGGAATAAAGATATCCCCGGTCCGGGTCGGTATCGGTGGCGGGGGCTGCACTGTCCTGTCGAATGGAGGAAGTTCCTCCTCCCAGAAGAGTTCGACGCGGTACCGGCCGGGCGGCAGTGGCACCCCCTGATCATCTGTCATGTCCCATTCGAGTGTGTAGGCAAAGGTCTCCCCGGGAGGGATGACATGATCGCCCGGGCCGAAGGAGATGGTTCTTACAACGGAACGGCAGCTGTCCACCACCCTGACACCCGGGGGAAAAGGACGGATTGTCAGGGGCCGGTTGACAAGATTATCGATGATAATATTCACTACTGCAGGTTCACCCGGATCAATAACGTCCTTCTCGAGCCGGAGCGAGAACGTAGAGGTCCTCTCCCCGGGTCCAGGATGGGGGACACCGATAAGTGTCCGCGGCAAGGCCTCGCCGGTTGTTACCGGGACGGTCCCCGGCATCGGGGTCCCGTTTCCTGAACCGGTCGTGTCATCAGGAGAGATACATCCTGCTGCCAGAACAAGTCCGATCAGGCATCCGGATACGATCACCACCTCCATCCATCGCATGAAGGGATATTCCCGGTCCGGCTCCGATATAGATACCGGTGATGATTGGGATGGGGGGGGCGGCTATGAAAGGAAATATCTTACGGTTCTGTGGTGCGGAATCCCCCTCCCCCACCGCCGCCCCCTGCAGCACCTGAGACCTTCCAGGGGTGACCGGCAGCTGCCGCATCTCTACCGGCTCTTCTGGATACCGGTCATCGGCCTGTATCTGGCATGGGCAGTTTTATTCTGGTTGAGAAAACACATCCATGAACGACATGAAACCAGGACCAATCCTCTGTTTATTGCTCGTGATCGGTGTCATGACGCCCGGATGCATAGAGGATTCCGGGGTTTCCGGTCTGGCTTCCGGGGTTTCCTGTCCGGACTGCTGTGACGATGTTGCCATCGCCATCGGTATCGCCCTGAATGATTCAGAGGTCAGGACATACCTGGCAGATCCGTATTCCATCGCAGGAGTGAATCCGAACGCAACAACAACAGTGCCCCTGGATGAAACGTATTCAACGATTGATACTGTTGACGTGATGATTGATACCCCGGGCAATCTTGTCCATGTTTATGTTGATATCCCGAACTGCACTGTGATATCCCTCTGGCCCCAGCCGAAACGAATTCCTCTCGAACCGATTCCAAATGCCACAATCATCAACCCTGTTGGTAACCATCTGGTAGGGGAGGTGTTTACGGTCAACGGAACTTCCCCTCTTCCCGCCGGCAACCTTCTTTTTATTGAAATCATTCCGGCAGACTTCAAACCACCCCCATGGCAAGACCACCCCGGGCCGAAGACCACGATTAGTGACAGGATACAGACGGTAGAGTATCATAATGGCGTATCCCACTGGTATTACGCCGTTAACACCACAGTGCTCCTCCCGAATCGATATGAAATATGGGTCTGGTCCGATCCCCCATACTGGACGGGAGTGTCGACTGAGTTCAATCTAAGCGGTGAGGAGGATGGATAATTTCGCTAAGTGTAGTCACGAAAAGAGCATCCGGCATCCGGTTCAGCCGGATGGATCTCATATTGTGATGTATGACCCATCCCCAAAACAGCCATCATGGGCACCCGGGTGATCTACCCTGATACTGATCTCTTTATGCTTCCAGAGGAAACGTGATCCCGCAGAAAGATGAAGAAGATCGTCATCAGGGGAGCACGGCAGCATAACCTCAAGAATATCACTGTCGAACTCCCCAGGGACAAGTTCATCGTGATCACCGGGCTCTCGGGGTCAGGCAAGTCCACCCTGGCATTCGACACCATCTACGCCGAGGGGCAGCGCCGCTACGTCGAGTCCCTCTCGGCCTATGCCCGCCAGTTCCTCGGGCTGATGAGCAAGCCCGACGTCGATGCCATCGAGGGGCTTTCTCCGGCCATCTCCATCGAGCAGAAGAGCACGAGCAAGAACCCACGGAGCACGGTAGGGACCGTCACCGAGATCTACGATTACCTCCGGCTNNCCGGAGCGGATCGCCGACCTCATCGCCGCAGACATGGAAGGTATGATCACCATCCTCGCCCCGGTGGTCCGGCAGAAGAAGGGTACCTACCAGCAGCTGGTGAAGGATCTGAACCAGGAGGGTTACATGCGGGTCAGGATCAACGGGGAGATCCGGAGGACTGATGAAGAGTTCTCACTCGAGCGGTACCGGAAGCATGACATCGAGGTGGTGATCGACCGGCTGGACGTCGCTGACCGATCCCGGCTGGTCGAGGCTTGCGAGAACGCGCTGGCAAAATCGGGAGGGCTGCTCATCGCCGTCGATGAAGGCGGGAAGGAGTCACTCTTCTCATCCACCATGGCCTGCCCGGTCTGCGGGATGACCTTCGAGGAGCTCCAGCCGCGGATGTTCTCCTTCAACAGCCCGTTCGGGGCCTGCGAAGACTGCAACGGGCTCGGCATCAGGATGGACTTTGACCCCGACCTCATCATCCCGGATAAAAGTCTCTCCATCGCCGACGGCGCCGTCGCCCTGTACCGGAACTACCTTGACAGTTACCGGAGCCAGTACCTGGCCGCCGTGGCAAAACACTACGGGTTCTCCATCTTCACCGCGATTGAGGACCTGAAGCCCGAGCAGTATCATGCCCTCATGTACGGGTCGGACGCCCGGATCCGGTTCTCGATGAGCATGAAGAACGGTGAGGCCCATTGGGCCCACACCGGAGAATGGGAGGGGCTCGTCCCCCAGTCCGAGCGGCTCTACCACCAGACCCAGTCCGAGTACCGGAAGCGGGAACTCGAGAAGTTCATGCGCATCTCGCCCTGCCCGACCTGCCAGGGGAAGCGGCTGAAGGAGAAGGTGCTGGCGGTCAGGATTCACGACCGGTCGATCATCGATATCACCGACCTGTCGGTCGCAGCATGCATCCGCTTCTTCCGCGATCTCGAACTGACCGAGAAGGAGGCGGAGATCGCCCGCCAGATCCTGAAGGAGATCACCAGCCGGCTCGACTTCCTCGAGAAGGTCGGGCTCGGCTACCTCACCCTCTCCCGGAACGCCGGCAGCCTCTCCGGCGGCGAGGCGCAGCGGATCCGCCTGGCCACCCAGATCGGATCAAACCTGATGGGCGTTCTCTACATCCTCGATGAACCCTCCATCGGACTCCACCAGAAAGACAACCAGAAGCTGATCGACACTCTCCGGCGATTGCGGGACCTGGGAAACACCCTCGTGGTGGTGGAGCACGATGAGGACACCATCCGGAGCGCCGATTACGTCGTGGACATGGGCCCGGGCGCCGGCCTGCACGGCGGCCATGTCGTGGCCCAGGGGACCCCGACCCAGATTACCAGGAACAAAACCTCCCTCACCGGCCAGTACCTGGCCGGAACGCTCTCCATCGAAACACCCGATCACCGGCGGCCGCATGACCGGTGCCTGCGGATCTCCGGCTGCCGGGAGAACAACCTGAAAGACATCACGGCGGAGATCCCCCTCGGGGTCTTCACGGTCGTCACCGGGGTATCAGGAAGCGGGAAGTCGACCCTCATCTACGATACGCTGTACCAGGCCCTCCAGAAGAAGCTCTACCATTCCCGGGTCACCCCCGGCGTCTACCGGGAACTCGGGTTCGATGCGGAAATCGACAGGGTGATCGTGATCGACCAGAGCCCGATCGGGAAGACCCCGCGGAGCAACCCGGCCACCTACACCAAGGTTTTCGACGAGATCCGCCGGGTCTTTGCCGAGACAAAGGAGGCGAAGCTCAGGGGCTACAAACCGGGCCGGTTCTCCTTCAACCTGAAAGGCGGCCGTTGCGAAGCCTGCGAGGGGGACGGCCTGATCAAGATCGAGATGAACTTCCTGCCCGATGTGTACATCGAGTGCGAGGAGTGCCGAGGCAGACGGTACAACCGGGAGACGCTCGAAGTGAAGTACAAGGGCAAATCGATCGCCGATGTGCTGGACATGACCGTCGAGGAGGCCCTCCAGATCTTCGCCAATATCCCGTCCATCCGCCATAAGCTCGAGACACTCTCTGCTGTCGGACTCGACTACATCAAGCTCGGCCAGAGCTCGACTACCCTCTCGGGCGGAGAGGCCCAGCGCATCAAGCTCACCCGGGAGCTCTCAAAGAAAGCCACCGGAAAGACCCTCTACCTCCTCGACGAACCGACCACCGGCCTCCACTTCCACGATGTGAAAAAACTGATCGCCGTCCTGAACCAGCTGGTAGACAAGGGAAACACCGTGGTGGTCATCGAACACAACCTCGATGTCATCAAGTCGGCAGACCACATCATCGATCTCGGTCCGGACGGGGGTGATGACGGCGGTTTCGTGGTCGCCACCGGTACCCCTGAAGAAGTCGCTTCGAACGGGAAGAGTTATACCGGACTCTTCCTGAAGAAGATGCTGGAAAAACCATGATTGCCCCGCCTCCCCTCCCCCATGACCCCGGCTGCTACCTCTTCACCGGGGGTGATGGCGGGATCCTCTATGTAGGGAAGGCAAAAGACCTGAAAAAACGGGTGTCAAGCTACTTCCGGCAGAGTGGCCTCGATCAGAAGACCCGGATGATGCTCGAGGCAGCAGCCGATCTCGACTTCATCGTCACCGGCACAGAAGTCGAAGCCCTCATCCTGGAAAATTCCCTGATCAAGAAGCACCAGCCGCGGTTCAACATCAACCTCCGGGATGCAAAGCAGTACGCCTATATCCAGCTGACCGCGGAACCCTTTCCGGCCATCAGGATCGCCAGGAGGGCGACCGGTGAAGGGCTCTTCTTCGGCCCCTTCGTCTCTGCCGCTGAACGGGACTACGTCCGCGATGTGGTGCGCAAGACCTTCCGGCTGCGGACCTGCAGGAAGCTCCCGAAGCGGGCCTGTCTCCGCTACCATATCCACACCTGCGGTGCACCCTGCATCGGTGAAGTGACGCAGGAACAGTATGATGATGCGGTGCGGAAAGCCTCGCTCGTCCTGAAGGGAAAGACCGGGGAACTCCTCGCCTCGCTGCGGGAGGAAATGGGTGCCGAGGCAGCGTCAGAGCAGTTCGAGCATGCCCTCCGGCTCCGCGACCAGATCCGGGCGCTCGAACGCCTCTCGGAGCGTCAGGACATCGCCCGGAGAAAGGAGGGTGACGAGGACATCATCAATTTCGCCGTCCATGCCGGTACCGTGCACCTCATGCTCTTCAATGTCTACCGGGGAACGCTCGGGAACAAGAGCGAGTACTCCTTTGACTGGCACCCCGACTTCCTTGAAGAGTTCCTGGTCCAGTACTACTCCGACTACCCGGTCCCCTCGGAGCTCATCATCCCGGAAGATTCCGGTGACTCGCTCTCCGGGTTTCTCTCGGTGAAGAAGGGGAAAAAGGTCACGGTCACCGTCCCGAAGATCGGGGCCAAGAAACGGCTCCTGGACCTGGTCGCCCGGAATATCGAGGCCGTTTACCTCGGCGGCCAGGCAAAGATCCTCGAGCTCCAGGAAGCCCTGACCCTCGATTCGCCTCCTGCGGTCATCGAGTGCTTTGACATTTCCCACATATCGGGATCGTCGGTGGTGGGGTCCATGGTCCGGTTCAGGGACGGGCGGCCTGAAAAGAAAAACTACCGGCGGTTCCGCATCAAAACCGTGGAAGGGATCGATGACCCCGCATCCATCGCCGAGGTTGTCAGGAGACGGTACACCCGCCTGGTGAGAGAAGGGGGCGATCTCCCTGACCTCATCCTCATTGACGGCGGGAAAACCCAGATGCATGCCGCCCAGAAGGAACTGAATGCACTCGGGCTCGGGGTTCCGGTAATCGCTCTTGCAAAAAAGAACGAGGCGATCTACGCACCGGGCCGGGCCCATCCCCTCCCGCTCTCCCGGAAGGAGAAGGGGTCCCTCTACCTCCAGGAGATCAGGGATGAGGCCCACCGGTTCGCCATCGCCTACCACCGGCTGCTCCGGAAAAAGGAGATGCTGGCATGAGCGAATTCTCGCTCCATGCACCGTTCCCCCCCCGCGGCTCCCAGCCGGAGGCCATCGGGAAGCTGGTCGAAGGCCTGAACCGCGATGAACGCTTCCAGACCCTGCTCGGGGTGACCGGGTCGGGAAAGACCTATACCATGGCCAATGTGATCGACCGGGTGCAGAAACCGGCCCTGGTCATCGCCCACAACAAGACCCTCGCCGCCCAGCTCTGGAATGAATTCAAAGAGTTCTTCCCCGAAAACCGGGTCGAGTACTTCGTCTCCTACTACGATTACTACCAGCCCGAGTCCTACATCCCCCAGAAGGACCAGTACATCGAGAAGGATGCCCAGATCAATCCCAGGATCGAGCAGCTCCGCCTGTCGGCCACCGCATCGGTCCTCTCCCGGAGCGACGTCATCATTGTCGCCTCGGTATCCTGCATCTACGGGCTTGGCCGGCCGGAGCACTACCGGAACATGGGGTTCGAGCTCAGTGTCGGGGACCGGATCAGCCGGAAGGATCTGCTCACCAGCCTGATCTCCAGCCTGTACGAGAGAAACGACCTCGAACTGGTTCCCGGACGGTTCCGGGTGAAGGGGGACACCATCGATCTGGTCCCCGGATACTTCAACAACATCATCAGGATCGAGCTCTTCGGGGACGAGATCGACCGCATTTCGGAGATCGACCGGACCACCGGAACCCTGGTGGAGAAGATGTCATACTTCTACGTCTTTCCGGCCCGGCACTATGTCATCCCTCCGGAGCTCCAGAAGCTGGCTCTCGGCTCGATCCGCGAGGAGCTGGAGCAGCGCCTCCCCGAGCTCGGGATGCTGGAATCACACCGCCTGGAGCAGCGGACACGCTACGACCTCGAGATGATCGAGGAGACCGGAACCTGCAAGGGGATCGAGAACTACTCCCGGCACTTCGATTTCCGCAAACCGGGAGAGAAGCCCTACTGTCTCCTCGACTACTTCCCTGAGGATTTCCTCCTCTTTATCGATGAGAGCCACCAGACGATCCCCCAGCTCCACGGAATGTACCGGGGTGACCGGTCACGGAAGCAGGCCCTCGTCGACTACGGGTTCCGCCTGCCGAGCGCCTTTGACAACCGCCCCCTGATGTTCCGCGAGTTTGAGCAGTACATGCGCCATGTCATCTTCGTCTCGGCAACCCCGGCACCGTACGAACTCTCGGTCTCATCTCAGGTGGTCGAGCAGATCATCCGCCCGACCGGACTGGTCGACCCTGTCGTAGAGATCCGCCCGATTGCCGGCCAGACCGATGATGTGATGCAGGAGATCAGGACCGCGATCGGCCGCGGTGACCGGATCCTGCTCACCACGCTGACCAAGCGGCTTGCCGAGGAACTGACTGAATTCCTTGCCGGAAAGGGGATCAGGACCCGCTACCTCCATTCGGAGATCGACACCCTGGAGCGTACGGAGATCATCCGGCAGCTCCGGCTCGGAAAGTTCGATGTCCTGGTGGGAATCAACCTGCTGCGGGAAGGGCTTGATATCCCGGAGGTGGGATTTATCGGGATCCTCGATGCCGACAAGGAGGGGTTCCTCCGCGACGCCCGGAGTCTCATCCAGATCATCGGGAGGGCGGCACGGAATGTCAATGCCAGGGTCGTCCTCTACGCTGATTCGGTCACCGATTCCATCCGCGAGGCGGTATCAGAGACCGAACGGAGGAGAGCCCTCCAGAAGGAGTACAACCGGGTCCATAACATCCGGCCGGAGACCATCATCAAGGCGATCCCGGAGAAGGAGGTTGACCTGAAAGATACCCGGCATATCCCGCGGCAGGATATCCCGAACCTCGTCGTGGATCTTGAGGCGAAGATGAAAGTTGCCGCCGAGAACCTCGAGTTCGAGGAGGCCATCCGCATCCGTGACCGGATCCGGAGCCTGAAGGAACGGGGGGCGGAGTGACTCTCTCCAAACCATTGAGCCAGCATCAAATCCTATGATGAAATCGACGCTTGTTAGGGAATTATTTGCTCGCTATCCTGAAATATTCGGTATTTGTGGTTTATTATCTTTCAAGCCACGTATGATCTGCCCGATATCATCCTGTGTTGCTGCTGTGGATATCCAGAGCTTCTCTACCGAGGGGTATAAGCCCGCTTCCGGAGGATATAACAAATTGTTTTGAATTGCATATACCACCAGAGGCTCAAACAATACGACAGGTGTAGTTATTTCCTCATCCGAATGAGAGATGTCTTCAAATCGGTTCAGGGTATCTTTGATTCTCGAGGCAGGGTCGGAGGTATCATAGGAAGACCTCGGGGGGATCGGGATACCATGATATGATGTTTCATCATCAGCCCATATGCAGGGACAGTCTTCTTTGACGATAAATATCCTCCCTGCATCATCAATTCCCATGGGGGGATCCCCCGGTTCGCATTCACTGTCTACAACTTTTCCTGTGTCCATATTCACAAGTCCTATGAATGTGCACCGGCAATGATGCAGCGGGCCGAAGGGCGTGTCAGGTGGGCAGATGTAGCTTCCTCCTTCCCCGGAAGGTTCATCGTCCATGATGAATTCAATGGGCTCCCCACAATCAGGACAGTCATGATGCGGCAATATTTCATAGATATTTCTGCTCACGAAGGTTGATCCGGATGGTGATCGGTACTTTGACAGGATCTCGTCTTCGGTGAGGGCCAGGGCGGGTGCAGACAGGAGAAAAAACACAACCATCCCCGCAACGAGAACCCTCATAAGGTTACCATTTTTCATACGATCTATTGTGCAAGATTGGTACTACCCTTTATAAATTATCCTGATTATGCCGGTACATCATGAGTACATCATATTTAATTCACAATCAGGGGATGAATTATTTTTTAAAAAAAAAGATTGGTGCCGTTTCTCCCGTTATGGCGGGAAATTCAGCACGTTGATGTAGTTATTCTTCGTTTCGTAATCTTCTTTTCCGAACTCATCGATCACCTTGAGAATCACGGTGTAGAGGCCCGGTTCATTGAGGGTATAGATCTGCTTGGCCTCACCCGGATAGATGATGGCCAGGTTCTGCCCGTTCTTCAGGATGATCCACTGGCGTTCGGTGACCTTCCCGACCGATATATCGGAGAGGAGGACCGTGAGTGGTGCAGATCCGGTGACCGGATCTGCCACGAACTCGGCATCCAGCGGCGAGATCACCTCGATGGTCTTGGTGATCGAATCGCTTCCCGCAAGGCCGGTGACCGAGAGGGTGATGTCGTAGGTGCCGGGTTTCGGATAGTTATGGATGGGGTTCCGTTCGGTCGAGACATAGCCGTCCCCGAACCGCCAGCTCCAGCGGAGCGGGCTTCCCACCGATCGGTCATTGAAGGCCACGGTGAGGGGCGCAGTGTTGCCCGGATTGCTGGTGGTGAACACGAAGTCCGCCTTCAGGCCCTGTTCAACGGTAATATACCCTTCCCGGGTCTCCGTATCCTCTCCTGCATCGTTCGCCACCGTCAGCTGGACACTGTAGGTTCCCGGATCAGCAAAGACGTGGACCGGGTTCTGCTCGCCAGAGGTCCCGCCATCACCAAATGCCCAGGACCAGCTGGTCGGGCCGCCTGTCGATGTATCTTTGAATCCGACGGCGAGCGGGCTCGTTCCCGACGTGATATTCGCCGTAAATCCGGCGACCGGCAGTGAGGTGACCGTAATCAGGCCGGTCCTGGTGAGCGTGTCGGCACCGCCTTTGTTGTTTACGGTGAGGGTCACGGTGTAGACACCCGGTTTCTTGTAGAGGTGGTAGGGGTTCTGGAGGAACGAGTATCCGCCGTCACCAAACTTCCACAACCACTTGGAAGGCTTCCCGTCCGATGTGTCGGTGAACTGTACCAGCAGGGGCGCCGGTCCCTCGACCGGCTCAGCAGTGAATCTGGCGACAGGGGTCTCCACGACAGAGATATAGTTCTCCTTGACGATCTGTCCCTCTCCTCCCTCATTCTGGGCAAGGAGTGCGACGGTATATACACCGGGTTTCTGGTAGGTGTGAACCGGATTCTGCTGGTTCATGCCGATGACCTTCACGCCGTCTCCGAAGTCCCAGGACCAGATGGTCGGATTATTGATCGAGAGATCCGTGAACTGGACGGTCAGCGGTGCAGTGCCGAGAACCGGAGTGGCCGTGAAATCGGGCACCGGGGGAGGCCGGGTGATGATGAATCCTGATGCCAGGGTCCCGGCCTTATCATCAGTATTCCTGACCACCACGTTCCAGCTGCCGGTTGCTTTTCCGGTCAGGTCGAACGTGCAGGTGATGGTGGTCTGGTTCACCACCGTAACGCCGGTAGCCTGGATGGGACTCTGGCCGTTCCTGGTGAGCTGGATCGTTGCACCGCTCCGGAATCCGGTCCCGGTCAGCGCACTGATGGAGACAGGTCCGTTATTGGCCCCCCTCGAAGGGGTGATGCCGGTCACGGTCGGTGCAGGATACTCAACGCTGAACGCATTGGTGAGGATGCCGTACTGCCCGTCATCGTTGACCACCACGATATTCCAGAGCCCGGCTGCCGCCCCGGCAAGATTCACCGTGCAGGTGATCTTCCCGCGATGCACCACCGTGACACCGGTCGCATCGATATCAGGCTCCCCGAGCCTGGTGAAGGTCACCTGGACACCGGGACGGAATCCCGAGCCGGAGAGGTTGGTGATGGTGACCGGGCCGGTATTGATGCCGGTGTCCGGGGTGATGCTCCCGACCACCGGGGCCGGATAGCGGACGGTGAACCCGCCGGCAAGCATGCCCTGCTGCCCGTCGTCATTGGTAACCACCACGTCCCACGCACCGGTTTTTACACTGGTCAAGTCGAAATTGCAGGTGATCCGGCCCGGCGCCACCACCGACACACCGGTTCCCGGAATATTAGTCTCCCCGGATTTCATGAGAACCACGGTCGCACCCTCCTTGAAACCGGTTCCGGAGAGGTTGGTAATCGCGACCGGGCCGGTATTGACCCCGGTATCAGGGGTGATTCCGGTGACTGCCGGAGCTGCCGGGTAGGAAATAAAGAACCCGTCGGGCAGGGTTCCGGACAGGGTATCGGTATTAGTGACGACGACATTCCAGAGTCCCACCCTGGCCCCGCTCAGGTCAAAGAAACAGAGGATCGTGGTATCATTCTCCACGACAGGGATCCCTTTGGCAGCGATGTCTGGTTCTCCACTCCGTGCAAGCTTCACCATTGCCCCGTCGAGGAACCCGGTTCCCGTCAGGGTGATGATACCCGTGTTGCCGCTGTTGATGCCCGTGTCCGGAGACGCATCGATCACAACCGGTGCAGCGTTGTACACGATGAAGGTGTCCGGAAGGCTGGCTTCCTGGCCGTCGGGATTGGTCACCGTTAGGCTCCAGAGCCCGGCTTTCACACCGGAAAGATCGATCTCGCAGGTTATCTTGGCCGGGGTTGTCCCGGATACTGCGGCCGTTACATTAGCCTCGCCGGTCCTGGTCAGGTTGACCCTGGCTCCGGGCAGGAAGTAGTTTCCGGTCACATTGGCAGGAATGATCTCCCCAACCGTTCCCGATGTTGGCGAGATCCCGCTAACAGCCGGAGGCGGATAGACGATGGTAAATGCATCCGGCAGCACTGCAGCCTGTGCATCGGGATTGGTCACCCGGATACTCCACAATCCCGGCTCTGCCCCGGTGAGATCCACCGTGCAGGAGATGCGTTCCGGCGATTCGACGGTCACCGGAAATGCATCGATATCCGGTTCCCCTCCGCGGAAGAGGGCGACTGCGGCCCCGTCAAGGAACCCGGTTCCCGACAGGTTGGTGATGGGGATCGGTCCGGAATTGAGGCCGCTGTCAGGAGAGACACCGGTAAGTGTCGGTGCCGGGTAGGTGATGGTGAAGGCCCCGGCAAGGGTTGCTGCCTGACCGTCGTTGTTCGTGACAACGACATCCCAGGTTCCGGTCTGTGCACCGGAAAGGTCAAACTCGCAGGTGATCTTCGTAGAGCCGGTGACATCCACCAGGGTACCCGGAATGTCCGGCTGGCCGGATCTGGTGAGTTTCACGGAAGCACCGGGCTGGAACCCGGTTCCGGCAAGATCGGTGATGGCGACCGTCCCGCTGTTCTCCCCGGTTGCCGGGGTGATACCGGTAACCGTCGGAGCCGCAGGATAGAAGATGGTGAAGCCGGCGGGGAGCACACTGTACTGCCCGTCCGGATTGGTCACTATCACATTCCATGCCCCGACTGCTTTGCCGGTGAGGTCAAAGAAGCAGAGGATCTTGGATGGTTCCACGATGGGCCCGTTGATGGTAGTGATGTTCGCTTCACCGTCCCGGGCCAGGACAACGGAAGCACCTTCCCTGAAACTGTTTCCGGCAAGGTTGGTGATACCGACGACCTCGTTGTTCTTCCCTGATGCGGGGGTGATGCCGGTTACCACCGGTGCCGGATACCGGACCGTGAATCCTGCGGGCAGCGTCGCATACTGCCCGTCACTGTTGGTGACCACGACATCCCAGGCGCCGGTGGCGGCGCCGGTCAGGTCAAACTCGCATTCGAGCTCGGTCGGACCGGTAACCACCACACTGGTGCCGGTGATGTTGGTCTGGCCCGTCTTCATGAGAACAACACTGGCATTCGCGAGGAAGTTGGTGCCAGTCAGACTGGTGATCTGAACCGTCCCGGTGTTGACACCCTCATCGGGGGTGATCGCGGTGACGGTCGGAGCGGGATTCCGGACAGAGAACCCGGCCGGAAGAACCGCTTCCTCCTCGTCAGTATTATTCACTACGACGACATCCCAGTCACCTGCTGCCTTCCCCGCAAGGTCAAGCACACACGTGATCCGGGTCGGGTCCACCCAGGTGATGAACTGTCCGGTGATGTTGGACTGTCCGGCCAGCGTGCACCTCACACTGGCGTCCTGGGGAAGATCCGTTCCTGACAGGTTGGTGACGAATACCGTCCCGGTATTGATTCCGGTGTCAGGGGTGATGCCGGTCACTGCGAATGCCCCGGAGACCGGGAGCACCAACAGGGTGGCCGCCAGCATCAGTATTGTTATCTGCAGTACCCCTTTCATGTTCATATGAACACCTCAGCATGCGTGGTGTGTATACATTCTCCAATCATGAAATGAGAGCCAATTTGAACCTCAAACCCATGATATAAATGTATTCATCATATCGTCTCTCGTAATATATATAAACCTTTCCCCTAAAAACGGGGAAAATATGGCCTTTTTTCTTCATTACAGGCCATAATGGGGGATGAATTCTGAATGTACAAAAAGTCTCTGCGGCATCATCGGATTTCATGACCATGCAGAAGACCGTTGAACAATTGACACGACCTGTACAATTCCCAAATTTAATAAAAATCAGCTTAACAATATATACAAGATAAATATCTTCATATCAACCTCGATTGCAGAAAGAATGAATATTAACCGATATTTTTAGAAAATAACTCCAAAATTGGGTTAATCTGAAATCAACAAATTCAGGGTTCAATGGTGAGAAAAGATGGAGATTCGTAAAAACGGAACCAGAGAGGGATCCCGGCATAGATCTATCAGCTTAACTCAGAAGGGGAAATAGTGTACCAAATGCAGAGAGTCATAATCCATCCCTCACTTCACCTATGCACCTGGGAGAAACCGATTCATAGTTCCGGGGAGGGAAATATGGTAATCGTTTGTACTTATTCTTTGGAAGAAAATAAAAAAAACGGGAGGGAGTTCTCCGGATCGGGCGGAGAGCGGCTCTATAGTTTCGGTTTTACCTTCAGGGCCTGGACCAGGAGCTCCACCGCTGCCTCCATATCGGAGGGATCGAGAACCTCTACCGGTGAGTGAATATAACGGGTGGGAATGCTGAGCGTGGTGCTGGGAATCCCTCCCCGCTCAAGGTGGATTGCAGTAGCGTCCGTGGTCCCCCCTGACCCGACCTCCAGCTGGACAGGGATATCATTCTTTTTGGCCGTGTCCTTCAGCCATGCGACCATGGCCCTGCTCGCAATCAGCCCCCGTCCGCTGGCATCAGCGATGGTGATGATGGGGCCCTTTCCCATCTCCACTGGCACATCCTTCTGGTCGATGCCCGGGTGATCGCCCGGGAAGGTTACATCGGTTGCCACCGCACAGTCCGGATCAATCGAATAGGCGCTCGTCCGTGCCCCCTTCAGCCCGACCTCTTCCTGTACGGTGAAGACGCCGTAGATAGTGAAGGGCGACCTGACCTGCTGGAGGGTCCTGATCAGCACCGCCACCCCCGCCCGGTTGTCAAATGCCTTGCCAGTCAGGCGGCCGTTGGCGAGCTCTGTCACCTGGCGGTCCATCGTCCCCGGAGTGCCGATCTCGATGCCGGCCGATTCAGCTTCCTCCCGGTTCGTAACTCCGATGTCGATGAACATCTCATCGACCTTGACCCCTTTCTTCCGCTCCTCCTCGTCCATCTTATGGGGCGGCTTTCCCCCAAGGACTCCCGGAACCGGCCCATTCGTTCCATGGAGGATGACCCGCTGGTTGTACAGCGTGGGAGGGTACCACCCGCCGAGGGTGATGAACCTGATGAAGCCCTTCTCGTCGATGGATTTGACCATCAGGCCGATTTCATCGGTATGCGCTGCAAGCATGATCTTGAAGTCATTCCCCTTCCTGACCGCAATGAGATTCCCGAGAGGATCTTCATGCAGCTCGTCGACGTGCTTCTTCAGCTCCCGCCTGACGATGGCCATCACGCTCCCCTCACTGCCGGAGAGGCCGTGGGCATTGGAGAGTTTCCTGAGTAGTTCCCGCACCATATCATTCACCCTGTGCAGCCCGTATCCGCTCTACGGCGGTCTGCAGGTTGTTTCTTGAAATCGCATAGTTCATTCTCGCATACTCGGGGGCATTGCAGCCGAAGGCCTCCCCGGGAACAATAATTACTCCTTTCGCGAGGATCTTTCCAACCAGATCCTTTCCCAGGGGGGCGAAGATATAGAATGCGCCCTCGGGCAGCGGAAACTCAAAGCCCATCTCTCTCAGTGCAGAGTACAGGTAGTCCCTCCGCCACCGGTACTCCTCCCGCATGGCATGAACACATTCCTGGGGTCCGGTATAGGCAGTGAGAGCCGCATACTGGGAAATTGAGGTGGCACAGGCCTGGCAGTACTGGTGGACCTTCAGGCACTGCTCGGTATACTCTTTCGGCCCGGCAAGGTACCCGAGTCTCCAGCCGGTCATGGCATAGGTCTTGCTCGCGGCATTCACCGTGATGACATCCTCGCCGAAACGGGCAGCGCTCCAGTGCTTCCCCTCGTAGATGAAGTGCTCGTACACTTCGTCGCTCACCACCGTGACCCCGGCATCGTTCGCGTATTCGACAAGGGCCCGGACAGACTCCCTGGTCTCGACCGCACCGGTCGGGTTTCCCGGTGAATTCAGGACAAACACCCGTGCACCATCGATCAGGGGTTTTACCCGTTCGATGTCGATCCGGAAATTCTTATCCAGCGGAACCCCCTCCGGCTTCCCTCCGGCAAGAATGGCCAGCGATCCATAGGATACGAACCCTGGATCGGCGAAGAGCACCCGGTCGCCGTTCTCGACGAGCGCATGCATGACAATGTGCAGGGCTTCGCTCGCGCCGGCGGTGACGATGATCTGGTCAGGCTGGTAATCAAGCCCGTTTTCGGTCCTGAATTTGTGGGAGAGTGCTTCCCGGAGTTCCGGGATGCCCATGTTCGAGGTGTAGCCGGTCTTTCCCTCGCGGATGGCCCTGATTGCGCCTTCCTTGATGTGTTCAGGAGTATCGAAATCCGGCTGGCCGAGTCCCATGTTGATGGAACCGGGTCCCGCCGCGTCGAACAGTTTCCGGATCCCCGAGATCTCGATTCCGAGGCACCGTTCTGCACTGTGGTATTCCTTCATGCCCGTCTCCTACTCGATATTTGCGTGCCGGTTCTTCAGCTCTTTCTCGTCCACCATGGATACCTCCATGAGCTGTGAGATACAGGCGTCGGCAAAGACCATGGCGGCAGTTTCAAACAGGGTGCCCAGAGGTGCAAAGGACTTGTGCTCACCGGTCATCTGTCGAACCTCGAACTCGGCAGTTTCGTCTTTGATTTCGTCCCGCTGGTTCTCGATGATCACCATGGCATCGGCAATTTCTCCGATCCGCGACTCACGATTCGATGTGATCAGCGCGATCCTCCCCCCAATCTCTTTCGCCGTTTCAGCGATATCAGCGATGGTCTTGGTGCGGCCTGAGCCTGAGAAGATGACCAGGAGATCGTTCTGGCGCATGGCAGGGGTGATGGTCTCGCCCACCACAAAGGCGGTAAAGCCGATGTGCATCAGCCGCATGGCGAACGCCTTTGCCACGAGACCCGACCGTCCCGCTCCCATGACGTAGATCCGGTCGGCCGCAAGGATTTCCTGGACAAAAGCGTTGATCTCTTCATCCTGGAGATGGTTGGCAGTCGCCCGTATCTTTGACGCCATCATCCGCATCATATCCTGCACTCTCTGCTTGTGTAACATGTCCGATCAGGATGTTCCTGCATACTACATGACGATTTCGCAGATGCCGGGGGTTCTGGTAATGATTTATGTGCGCCCGGGCGTAACCATTCTCTGAAGAGAGCCCGGGATCGGAACCATTGGATGCCGCACTCCCGGAACGTGATGATGATCCCATGAGCAGTGAACCGTACTTTACGGATGGCTCGTTTACGCTGTACAGCGGAGACTGCCTCCGGATACTCAGTGAGTTCCCCGATGAGTCTTTCGACCTCATCTTCGCTGATCCGCCATACAACCTCTCCAACGGCGGATTCACCTGCCATGCCGGACGGAGGGCCCCGGTCGACAAGGGAGCATGGGACGTAAGTTCCGGAATTGATGAAGATTTCCGGTTTCATGAGAGCTGGATCCGGGAATGCCGGAGGATCCTCAAAGAAAGCGGCTCGATCTGGATCAGCGGGACGTACCATTCCATCTACTCCTGCGGATTTGCCCTCCAGAAGAGCGGATTCCATATCCTGAACGATATCTGCTGGTTCAAACCGAACGCTCCCCCGAATCTCTCGATCCGGTACTTTACCGCCAGTCACGAGACCCTCATCTGGGCACGGAAGGGGAGGGGCTCCCGCCACACGTTCAACTACCAGCTCCTCAAGACCGGAGACTGGCCTGAGGACGACCTGAAGAAAGCAGGCAGGCAGATGAGGACGGTATGGAGCATTCCCTCACCGCGGGGAATGGAGAAGAGATACGGCAGCCATCCCACCCAGAAACCCTGTGCACTGCTGAAACGGATCATCCTTGCCTGCTCCCGGGAACAGGATCTCGTGCTCGACCCCTTCACCGGGAGTTCGACGACAGGGATTGCAGCCTGTGCGACAGGACGGAGGTTCATCGGCATTGACCTGGAGCCGCAGTTCCTCGACCTCTCCCTTGCCCGGTACCGCGATCTCCTCCGGTCCCGGATCGTGCGCGGCGAAGGGGAGGGTGACGGTTGCATTGATGACGGGGTGATCTGACATGCCCGGATCCATCCCGGACCCGGTTGCGCTGGCATCCGGGATCATTGACCAGGAATATCCGTCCCTGGAACTCCTGTACCGGGACTTCCATTCCCATCCCGAACTCTCCGGCCAGGAACAGTGGACTTCCGGACGCCTCGCACAGGAGCTTCAGGATGCGGGATACGCGGTCACCAGGGGTGTCGGGGGAACCGGGGTGGTCGCTCTTCTCCACAACGGGGAGGGGCCGGTGCTGATGATCCGTGCTGATATGGACGGCCTTCCGGTCAGGGAGGAGACCGGCCTTCCCTACCAGAGCCTTGTGCGGATGCGGGACATCCGGGGCTGCGAGGTAGACGTGATGCATGCCTGCGGCCATGACCTCCACATGACGGCACTGATCGGTGCGGCACGGACCCTTATTGCCCTTACCCCATCCTGGCGGGGAACCCTCATGCTGATCGGCCAGCCGTCCGAAGAGTCGGTCTCCGGGGCGGCCCGGATGATCGCGGACGGGCTCTATGCCCGCTTCGCACGGCCGGACGCTGCCATTGCCCTGCACGTGGCACCCGATCTCCCGGACGGGTGTCTGGGATACCGGGAAGGCCTGATCTCGGCTGGGGGTGAATCGCTCGATGTGGTTGTCTACGGGGTCGGGGGCCATGCAGCCCATCCGGAAACGACCCGCGACCCGGTGGTGCTCGCTGCTCAGATCATCCTCGCCCTTCAGACCATCGTTTCCAGGGAGATTGCAGCAACCGAGATGGCCATCCTGACGGTTGCCGCGGTGCACGGGGGCTCCAAGCATAATGCCATCCCTGATGAAGTAACCCTCCAGGTCAATATCCGCTATTTCCGCGAATCGGTCCGTGATCAGCTCCTCACCGCCATCCGCAGGGTAGCTGAGGGGATCGCCCGGAGTGCCGGGCTGCCCCCCGATCGCCTGCCGGGGATCAGCATCCTTCCGGAATCGGTCCCACCGGTGGAAAACGACCCTGAGCTCACCGGACGGGTGGCAGCGGCGTTCCTCCGGGCATATAGTCCGGACAGGGTGAGAAGGGTCGAACCGGTCACCGGAAGCGAGGACTTCGGCATGTTCGGGAAGGTGGATCCCCCGGTGCCGATCTGCTACTTCCGTATCGGATGCGGTGACGGCTCCCGCGGGTTCCTGCACAGCAGCAGGTTTTCTCCCGAACCGGCGATCATCAGGGATGCCTCCCATGCTCTGGTGGTGGCAGCCCTGGAGAACCTTTCCATGGACGGCCAACAGCCTCACCCGCGGGGAGAATAGTGCCGGATCTCCCCGAACGGGACGAGGTCACTCCCTGAGAGGATCGAGACCGGCCCGTGCCCGCAGCAGAGGAGGCAGGATTCCCTGCCACCGGTGTAGGAACAGGGAGATTCTCTGGCCAGGGAAAGCAGCCTGTGCCGTTCCTGTTTTGCCACATCGCTGTCCACGTTCACTGAGGTGACAAGAATAACGGCGAGCGTATTGTATGCCGCCCGGTCAGACGTGAGGTGCCCGAAGTTGATGACAGTATCCGCCGGGAAGAGGACTCCGATGTCCCTGCAGTACAGGTACACCTGGCCATGGAGGTGCCCGCCGAGACCCTCGAGCACCTCGAACCGGTACCTGCCGATATCCACGATCCCGATAACCGGGAATCCTGCCCGCTCACCGAGGGGATCCGTGCTGAAGGGAGCGACCTGCCCGGGCGGGTTGAACCGGGAGAAGAGGTTGATCATGGTCGTGTAGATCTCCTCAAGGACCGAGGCCTCGCTCCGCGATCCATAGGCACGGTTTGCCGCCCTGATAATCTCCAGGGTCCCGGGATGGAGCCGTGCCGGGACATCGTACGCTCCGCCCGCACCGCAGTGATCGGCATCGGCATGGGTGATGATCAGGTCCGAAATCCGGTGGTCCCATCCAGGGACGAGATCATCGAGGAGCGTTGCAATGTCCCGGGTATAGATGCCGTAGCCGGTATCGATCATGGTATACCCGTCCGCCGGGGATTCCATGAGGAAGATGCTCCCCCCGCAGGGCGGCTGGATACAGTGCAGCGTGAGATCGGGGGCCACCGGTATCGTCTGGATATCGGCAAAGAAACGGTTGCCGGTCGTACCGGTCAGCGTCCTCCCGGTGAGGAGGAAGCTCTCGAAGATCTTCTTCGGGTCCTCACCGAGGTTCATCAGTTCCTGGACGGCATGGTTGATGTCACCGAGGAATGAGAAGAGGAACGGGTCTTCGGAATCGCCGATGATCTCCCTGATCTGCTGGGCCAGGCGGAGATAGAAGACGGTATCATCGAGTTTCTTCCCGGTGGTGTCGTATTCCAGGATCTCGATCCGGTAGCGTGACTTCAGGATATCAAGCAGTCGTTCTGCCGCGGCACTCTCTTCAACACTCAGGGTGAGGGTCACCCGGTCCGGGTGCCGTCCCCGGTCATCAAAATCGATGTACGAGATGTTGGCCCGCGACGAGGTGATGTGCTTAAGGAAGTCGTAGAGAGAACCGGGTTGATGCGGGAGGTGGAGAGAGAACTTGAGGACATGCAGGGGCCGGAGTGTGTCCTGCAGGTATCCAAGTTCTGCAAGCCCCTCCTCGATCCGGGCATAGGATTCCACCGGGCAGGTGACCTCGAAAAAGACGGTGCGGGGATCGATCCTCTGGTCAAACTGGACGCGATTGATGTTTCCCTGCTCCCGGGTTATCACCGCTGCAGCGGAGTGAAGCGCACCGGGATCATTGGGCATTTTCGCGATAAATGAGTATTTCTCCATAGTGCCACCGCGAAGTACCAGAATAGTCTGCCGCGAAAGGGCATCTCTTTTTTCCTGATAATGGACCAGGGAACGAGAGTGCGGAGAGAGAAAGAGAAGGGAGCACCCTTCACGCGTGATCGATTTCCTCGTGCTCCAGGAGGAGGGATCCGAAAATGATCTTTTCGAGCACCTGGGAGACGTATTTTATCTTCTGCGCCTTCTCCATGTCCAGGGTCCGGTTGATATCAGAATATACCTGAAGCCGCAGCAGGGCGAACCGGAGGCGATCAAGGTCTTCCTCGGAGAACGTCATCGCCTTCCGGTAGATTTGCTCGATGGAGCCGGGGAAGAGCTGGATGTCGGCAAGGACCTCCAGGATGTCATCATAGATTTCAAGGGGTTCTTTCCCCCCCTCCAGCACGTCCCGGTACTTCATCTACTCCTCAACTGCCTTCACGAGCTCTTCCATGACCGCATCCACGCTCTTCCAGGTGGGGCTGTCCTTACTCCTGATGACGAACGGGCGGCCTTCATCGCCGGCCTTCCGCATTTCCGGGTCAAGGGGGATCGATCCCAGGAACGGGACCCCCAACTGCTCGGCAATCTTCTTTCCGCCACCGCTGCCGAAGAGATCGATCTCCTCATGGCAGTGGGGGCAGACCATGCCGCTCATGTTCTCGACGATCCCGATAACCGGCAGGTCGAGCTTCTCTACGAATTTTGCCGCCTTGAGGGCGTCCATGGTGGCAACATCCTGCGGCGTGGTGACGATCACTGCACCGCGGACATTGGGCGCCAGCTGGATGATGGAGAGGGCCTCGTCTCCGGTACCGGGCGGGAGATCAACGACGAGGAAATCCAGCGGCCCCCAGTCCACTTCCGAGAGGAACTGCGAGATTGCGCTCATCTTCATCGGGCCCCGCCAGATGACCGGCGTGCTGATATCAGGGAGGAGGAATCCCATGGAGATCACAGCCAGATTCCCGGTCACCTGTATCGGCTCGATAATGTTGCCGAGGGTGGTAAGACGCTGGCTCTCGATCCCGAGCATCTTGGGGAGGTTTGGGCCGTGGATATCGAGGTCCATCAGGCCGGTCTTGTAGCCATGTGCTGCAAGAGAGAATGCGAGGTTCACGGACACCGTGGACTTCCCCACGCCCCCTTTGCCGGAGAGCACGAGGATGACATGCTTCACATCGATATCCGCTTTCCTGGGGAGTCCTGCCGATTTGCTTTTTGCGGTGTCACAGGTCGTAGCGCTCGGGCAGCCTTCGCACTGCTGGTCGCATTCTTCGGGTGTTGGTTTACCTTTGTCAGTCATAAAAAAGTCTCACTATCTGCCTGTCATACGTTATGGGAGAAATAAAAATAAAGATATATACATACGGGCAAAAGCAACCGCCCATTCATGCTCCCTGGCGGTCTGCCCGACCCCCCCCGGCATCGAGCACCTTGTTGCAGAGCTGATCCGCCCTCCCGATCAGCGGGTGCTCCCTCGGGACGGACTGGAAGGTGACCTCCCGGAAGTGCCTGATGAGGGCCTGTGCCTCTTCATAGAGAGGCCGGAGACGCGGTGACGACACGCGGTAGGCGCCAGCCATCTGCCGGATCATCAGCTCGCTGTCCGAGAAGACTTCAAGGCGCACCGCCCCCAGTCGTTCCGCCGCGGCAAGTCCCTCGAGGAGCCCCCGGTACTCGGCCTCGTTGTTCGTGCCCCTGCCGATGAAGACAGCACGCTCCTCAAGCACATCGCCACTCCTGGTCATGAGGATATAGGCGCATGCCGACGGCCCCGGGTTGCCCCGTGATGCCCCGTCCGTATAGCAGGTAAGTGTTCTGAATTCCCGGTTCTCCATTCAATTCCCAGTCTTTCGGGGGAGGGAATATTGTTTTTTCCTCCCCGCTCCAGAGCAACGGCTAAATAGCCGTCAGCAGACAACACTCCATGGATAAACTGGTCGTTTCGCTCGATTTCCTGAACTTCCCGCCAACCCATACCTGTGACGGCGGGAACCTGTCACCACGATTACGGATTAAAGGGCTCTCGGCCGTATCGGTTGCGGTGATGGCCGTCAATCCGTTCCAGCCGTCCTGCTGCTCCTTCTGCCCCTGGCTGATCTGGAACCTCCCTCCCACCGGTGAGATTCCGCCCGGAATTCCCAGGACCGGAACCGTGACCGCTCCCGTTTCCGCGGTGCAGGGGAGAAATGACTTCGGGACCATCGGATATGACGGCCCCTGCCCCCAGCCGGGATCGACCCACCGCTACGCCTTCAAGGTGTATGGCCTCGATACCCTTCTCGACCTTGCTCCGGGTGCGACCAAAGCCGATCTCATTGCTGCGATGCATGGCCATGTCCTCCAGTTCGGCGATACCACGGCACTGTATTCACGGTAACCGGCTGGCAGGAAGACAGGCGCGGAACCTGAAGGGAAAAAAGTATGATGATATGATCAATCGATATCGAGCTTTTTCTTCCCCAGTGCTTCGATATAGGGCAGTTCCTTTCCGATTTCAAAGAGCTGGGTCTTGTCCGGGGGGATTTCCACCTCGAAATTGGTGTAGTCCTTCATGTCCATGAGGGTCGCCGTGGATCCGCTGACCGTGATAACCTGCCCGCTCTTCCGTTCGACGACCGGAACGTAGGTCTTTGCAGAAACCGGCTGCACGATCGATCGCTTTACCCCGTCAAAAAGTCCGACGGCATCAATCCGGGCTTTTGCAGCGCCGTGCTTACCTGGCTTTGATATCGAGATCCCGAGGATTTTACAGGGTTCGTTATCGATCACCACCCAGCGGCCTTCTTTGAGCTTTCCTACTTCTGTCTGCTCTTTCATGGATTCACACTCGTACGATAGACTACTTATTTTATCTTTATATTATTAGATAAATACACCCTCATAGTCATTCGGAACGCTTCCATGGATTTCCTCACTTGCTGCAATGAATTGGCTGACACGGTTGCCGAGGCGATCACCCCGCTCGTAGGCACCCCGGAGGCCGGAGAGAAGATTGGTATGGGTGCGGATGGAACTCCGACGCAGCGGATCGATCAGGTGGCCGAGTCCTGCATTCTTGCCTACCTCGAAGACCACCCTCTGGCCAGAGTGCTGATCAGCGAGGAGGCCGGGAGGGTGGAGATGGACGGGGAAGCGGGAACCCTCTTCCTGGATCCCATTGACGGCACCTACAATGCGGTGGCAGGAATCCCCTTCTATGCCCTCTCCATTGCCTATGCCGAAAACGGCGTGATCCGGAATGCGTATGTCCGGGACCTGGCAGGGGGGGAGACGTTCAGCGCACAGAAAGGGAAGAAGGCATTTCTTGATGGAAAGCCGATCACCGTATCAAAGACCTCATCCCTGGAGAAGAGCGCCCTTTCCATCTACGGGAGGAAGTTTGACCCGGGGAGGGTTCTCAACCTCGGCCAGAAGATCCGGAGATGGCGGCTCCTCGGGGCCTCGGCACTCGAACTCTGCTACATCGGCTGCGGGAGGATTGACGGGTTCATCGATCTCAGGGGAACGCTGCGCGTGACCGACGCCGCAGCCGGGATGCTGGTCTGTATGGAAGCAGGAGGAGCGGTGAGCGACCTTGAAGGAAGGCCCCTGGTCTTTCCGGATGAGGTGACTATCGGGAAGTGCATCGTGGCAACAAACGGCGTGATGCACCGGAAAATCATCGAATACCTGAGGTGAAATGGCATGAAGTTTATGATGGTTTCGCGGATTGACAACCGGGATGCGCTCTCCTTTACGGAGTCCCTCGGGACGAGGCTGAAGGAGGCGGGGCACAGGGTCTCCTTTGAAGAAGAGACTGCGACTGCCCTCGGCATTCCCGGTATCGCCCTCGCGGGTGCAGATCCCGACCTGGTGGTCATTGTCGGAGGCGACGGCACCATCCTGCTCACCGTGCAGAAGATGACCCGGCAGCTCCCGGTCATCGGCATCAACTGGGGGGAGGTCGGGTTCCTCGCCGATGTGGAAGCCGGTGAGGCTGGCGATGTCCTCCTTGCCATTTCGGACGGATTTTCCGTCGAGCGGAGAATGCGGCTCTCGTTCTCGGTCGAAGGAAGGCACGCCGGCGATGCCCTGAACGAGGTGGTGGTGGTGACCAGCCGGCCGGCAAAGATGCTCTCCTTCGGAGTTATCATCGACGGCGTCCTCTCCGAGCACTTCAGGGCAGACGGGCTCCTCATCAGCACCCCGACCGGTTCAACCGCCTACGCGATGAGCGCCGGCGGCCCGATTGTCGATCCCCGGATCGAGGGGGCACTCCTTGTGCCGCTCGCCCCCTACATGCTCTCCTCCCGCCCCCACGTCATCAGTAGCGACCGCAGCCTCGAGATACGGCTGGAGAGTGCGAAACCGGCAACCATGGTCATCGACGGGCAGAAGAGTATAGGTCTTGGCACGAAGGCAACCATCGTTGTCAGAAAATCACGTGATCCTGCACTCATCGTGGACATCGGACGCAATTTCTTTGAAAAGGTCGATCAGAAACTCCGGCGGCTTTGACAGGATGGGCGATTTTATCAGATCTCTGCACAAGATCGGTGCAAACAGAGGTGATGTACTGTGCAGGAAAGCATGATACAGAAAATTGATTATGCCGGGGCATCGGAAGAACTCAGGACCTCGCTTGGCCTGAAATCTTCCCCGGTTGCTCTCCGGCTTGCCCATACAAAAGATGATATACCCGGCGGAATGGAAAAACTGGACAAGACGGTCCGGCACTGCCAGATGGTGAGCATGGCACGCAAAGAAGGAAAGATCTTCTATGCAACCAGTGAAAACCATGAATGTTTCGGTGGTGCCTGGGCACTCGGTCTGCGGGAAATAACGGAAAGTCTGAAGACCGGAGACTTCTATTTCAAACTCGGGAAATTCGAGAGTGCCCCGGCCTGCAAGCGGACCATCGACAGGATTCCGCATCTTGAATCCGGGTCCACCTATGCAACTCTCTATGCTCCGCTGGAGAAAGCGCCATTCGTCCCCCACGTGGTGCTCATCGTCGCACCCCCACGGGTGATGCTCAAGCTCGCCCAGGCGACGCTCTTCCGGCTGGGAGGGAGGATCAACTCCGAATTTTCCGGAATCCAGTCGATCTGTGCCGACGCCACCGCACAGACCTACCTCTCCGGCAGGCCCAACTACTCCCTGGGCTGCGACGGCTCCCGGAAGTTCTCGGGCATCGGGGACGATGAGATGGTGATGGCGTTCCCGGCCGAGCTCCTCACTGAACTGGTCCAGGCGGTACAGACCGTAACCCAGGCGCCAGGATCGAAAAAATAATTCCTCTTTTCAGGTACCGGACCGCCCGGCAACAACCACCGTGATATTATCCCTGCTTCTCGCCCGCGCCGCCTCGATGAGCGCGTCACAGGAGGCAGGGTACTTCTGTTCTGCGACCACGGCCAGGATTTCCTGTTCCGTCAGACCGTCGAGCAGGCCATCCGAGCAGAGCAGGATCCGGGCATTTCCGAGCCGGCAGCTGGTAATTTCTGCCCGGTCCCCTTCACGCCCGATGATGCGGGTCACGATATTCTTGAGCGGGTGGCGTTCCGCCTCGTGGGGGTTGAGAAAACCCTCCTCCACGAGCTCCTGGACCCGTGAGTGATCCCGGGTCAGCCGTTCCAGCTGCTCACCGATGCGGTAGGCCCGGCTGTCGCCGACATTCCCGATGATGCAGTCGTCTGCCCCGGTGATCAGCGCTGCGACGAGGGTAGTCCCCATTCCCCGCCACGCTTCCTCCTGTTCCGAGCCGGAGATGACCCGCAGGTTCGTCTCCCGGAAGGCCAGCTCCATCAGGGCTGTCAGGGAATCCCGGTCGGGTTCACGGAGCAGCGGGAGTTGTTCGCGCACGATCTCTCCGAGTGTCCGGACCGCGAGCCTGCTTGCCACCTCCCCTGCCGGGTGCCCGCCAAGTCCGTCTGCGACAGCGAGCAGCAGGATCGTTTCCGAGGGGTGGGTGATCCGGCTCACTCCGCAGGCATCCTCATTCACTGGCCTGATGCCGGCAACAGACCGGCTGCAGGCATGGAACAACTGCCTTTCCATGCGGTGTCTGCTCCGGGATGATTTAATCCTCTCATAGTGTTTGTGCACTGTTCCTCTTTTATTCTTTTGAGGATCCATGGCTGACGGGTCATTTCCCGAGCACCAGCATTCTCCGGGTCAGGCTCCGGTGAACCCGCTGCGAATAGGAGGCCACGATCTCCATCACGTCACCGGCATGCCGGGAGATATCCCGGTGGGTGACCACCACCGCCCTCCTCCCGGGCATGAGCACGCGCCGTATCTCCTCCAGCGCCTCCGTGTACAGGATATCAAGACTTCCGGCGGCGATAGAGACTGACTGGCCGTAGGGCAGGTCGGTTGCCACTGCATGGATGCTTGAGTTCCGGAGAGGGAGTGCGGTGGCATTGGCCCGGAAAAAAAATCCCTCCGGTACATTCCTCCTGCTCCCGGACACCATGAACGGGTCAATATCGCTCCCTATTCCCTGTGCACCGACCAGTTCTGCCTCGAGAACCATTCCCCCGGTCCCGCAGAAGGGATCGAGCAGGACCTCCCCCCTGCGGACGAGGGAGATGTTGACCAGCGCCCGGGCCATCCGGGGCATCATGACCCCGGGATGGAAGAACGCCCGGCTTCCCGGCCTGCGAATCTCATAGGATCCACGGTCGATCCGCCTCACCAGCCTGCCGAGGTAGCACCGGTCGCCCGAGCATACCGCCCGGTATTCGCTGTCCGGGTCAATCAGCCGCACCTTCCCCAGGATCAGAGAGCCCATCAGGCGTTCGAGCTCCGGGACCGGTGCGGCCAGGGCCGATCCCTCAATCTTCTTCACCCGGGCGGCATAGGTGCCATCGGCGCTCATTGCCAGATCCCTGAGCAGATCGGTAAAAGAGCCGTAATCGGCCTCGCATTCGCCGAGGTACTCCAGAACGGCATGGGTGAGGGAGAGCCGGTCGATTTCTCCCGGGAACCGGCAGTCCACCACCGCGACCTGGGGTCTCCGCTCGACAACCCGACCGATCAGTTCCAGTTCCGCGAACGGCAGCCCGGGGTGCTCGCCGGAGAGCTCGGCAATAAGCTTCATTCCATATAGAGTGGGAGATGCTATCCAAATAGCTAGTGACGGAGGCAGGAGGAGCATGGACCGGGAACGGCAGGATACCGGTTCAGTGAGCCCGGTTTTGTTGTCTTCATGAGAGCAGCGCCCGATCCATCTCAGGGAGATCGCACCCGTGCTGCGGCCCGGTGCGGTCTGCGGATGATCGTGTTCAAAATCCACAGTTGCCCGGTTTTCCGCGGGCTCGTTTCCCGGGCCCGTGCCTCGGTTCGGGAGAGAGTCCAAAAAACCGGGATACCGGGAAATGTCACGGAAAAAAGTTATTTCTTGCCCATGATACCGGAGAAGAATCCCTTCTTCTCATGGCCGGCCTGCGATCCCTCAATCTCGAGTATCTTTTCGTAGAGGTCCCTGACTTCGGGCGAGGGATGTTTCGGGATCCGTATCCTGATCCGTACCAGCAGGTCCCCGGGCCTGCCCCTTCTCCTGACCCCTTCGCCCTGAATCTTCAGGGCGGTGTCGTGCTGGATTCCGGCAGGGATGGTGAGCTCGACGTGTTTTTTATCGATAGTCTCGACAGTGATGACCGATCCGGCCACCGCCTGGGCAGGGGTGATCTCGGCCACCATCTCCAGGTTGTCGCCGTGGCGGGTGAACAGGTCATGGGGTTTTACCTGGATCTCGATGAAGAGGTCCCCGTTTTCCGCCCCGAAATCTCCCGCCTCTCCATACCCTTCCATGCGCAGGCGCATCCCCGAATCTATGCCTGCCGGAATGTGGACCTGGACTTTTCTCCTGACCTGGGTGACTCCGGCTCCCCGGCAATCAGGGCACCGCGTCTCCGGGACCTTCCCCAGCCCCCGGCAGTCCGGGCAGGTGCTCATCCTGACGAACTGGCCGAATATCGTCTGGCTCATCTGGCGGAGCTGTCCGCTGCCCCCGCAGGTTTTACAGCTGACCCGTTTTTTTGTCTCACTCCCGGTCCCGTCACAGGCAGAGCACGGTTCGGTGTGGGAGACCTCGATCTCCCGGTCGGTTCCAAAGACCGCATCATCGAGAATGATCTGGAGCCGCATCAGGAGATCGGCTCCGGGACGGGGAGCGGTCTGGCGCTGGCCGCCGAACCCCCCCCCGAAAAAATCGAAAATATCCCCGAAACCGCTGAAATCCGTGGAGAATCCCCCGAAACCGCCTCCTCCCGCGTAGGAGCCTTTCGAGGCATGGGTAAAGCTCTCATGCCCGAGGTGGTCGTACTGGGCCCGCTTCTGGGAGTCCGAGAGGACGCTGTAGGCCTCGTTGATCTGCTTGAACCGCTCCTCGGCACCCGGCTCCTTGCAGACGTCCGGGTGGTATTTCCGGGCGAGGGTGCGGTAGGCCTTCTTTATCTCCTTCTCATCGGCATTCTTCGGGATCCCCAGGATCTCGTAGTAGTCTCCCGTGGCCATCGGCTCACTCGTCTTTCATGGTGTAATCGGCATCAACGACGGTGTCATCTTTCCCGGCAGCCGTGGATGACTCCTGCCCGGCTTTCGCCTGCTGTTCTGCCTGCACCTTCTGGTAGAGCCTGGTGGTCACTCCGTATACCGCCTCGGTGAGTACCTCCATCTGCTTTTTGATCTCCTCGGTACTATCGGCCTCGAGCGCTTTTTTCAGCCCGTCGATACCGCTCTGGATCTTCTCCCGATCGGCAGGCTCCATCTTCTCGCTGCTCTCCTTCAGCATCTTCTCGGCATTGAAGACCGCGCTGTCAGCGATATTCCGAAGCTCGATCTCCTCGCGCTTCCCCTTGTCCTCGGACTCAAAACTTTTTGCTTCGTTTACCATCCGCTTGATGTCATCTTCGGAGAGTCGTTTGTCTCCTTTGATGGTGATAGCCTGCTCATTGCCGGTGCCGAGATCCTTTGCCGACACATGGATGATGCCGTTGGCATCGATATCGAAGGTTACCTCAATCTGGGGGACTCCCCGGGGCGCCGGCGGAATACCGGTCAGCTGGAACCTTCCGAGGGTGAAATTGTCCTTTGCAAGGGCACGCTCTCCCTGGACCACGTGGATCTCGACACTGGTCTGGCTGTCTGCGGCAGTACTGAAAATCTGGCTTTTCCGGGTGGGGATAGTCGTGTTCCGCTCGATGAGCTTGGTGGCAATTCCGCCGAGCGTCTCGATGCCCAGGGTGAGCGGCGTCACATCGAGGAGGACGATGTCTTTTGTCTCTCCGGTGAGAACCCCTCCCTGGATGGCGGCTCCGAGAGCAACACATTCGTCGGGGTTGATCCCCTTGTCCGGATCTTTACCCAGGATCTTCTTGATGGTCTCCTGGACCAGCGGCACCCGGGTCGATCCCCCGACCAGCAGGACATGATCGATCTGCTCGGGTTTCATCTTGGAATCGGCCAGGGCCTGCCTGACCGGCTGGACCGTGGATTCAACGAGGTCCCCGATGAGCTGTTCGAGTTTTGCCCGGGAAAGATCGATATCCAGAAACTTGGGGCCGGAAGGAGTGGAGGTGATATAGGGCAGGTTGATGGTGGTCTTCATCTTCTGGGAGAGCTCGATCTTGGCGTTCTCAGCTGCATCCCGGAGCCGCTGCATGGCGATGGGATCGGATTTCAGATCCACGCCTTCTTTCTTTTTGAACTCCTCAACCAGCCATTTCATGATACGGCTGTCGAAATCGTCGCCCCCGAGGTGATTGTTCCCGGATGTCGCCTTCACCTCAAAGACCCCGTCTCCGAGGGTCAGGATGGAAACATCAAAGGTCCCGCCACCGAGGTCGTACACGAGAACGGTCACATCATGCTCCTTGTCAATACCATAGGCCAGCGCGCTTGCGGTGGGTTCATTGATGATCCTGAGCACTTCCAGCCCGGCAATCTTCCCGGCATCCTTGGTTGCCGTCCGCTGGGCATCGTTGAAGTAGGCGGGGACCGTAATCACCGCCTTGGAGATCGTCTCCCCGAGATAGGCTTCCGCATCGATCTTCATCTTCTGCAGGATCATCGCCGAGATCTCCTGGGGGGTATAGGACTTGTCGTCGATTGTTACCTTTTCAGAGGTGCCCATCCTTCGCTTGATGGACTGGATGGTCCGGATGGGATTGGTGACCGCCTGCCGCTTGGCCAGGCTTCCCACCAGCCGCTCCCCGTCTCTGGTAAATGCGACAACTGACGGGGTGGTCCTCCCGCCTTCCGCGTTCGGGATGACAATGGGTTTTCCTGCCTCCATGATTGCCATGCAGGAGAACGTGGTACCGAGGTCGATGCCGAGCACTTTTTCTTTTGCCAAATCACTCACCTTCTTTTCCTTTCGAAACCGCCACTTTCGCGCAGCGTATTACTCGATCATGCATGCAGTATCCCTGACAGAACTCCTCAACGATGATCCCCTCGTCACAGTCGGAGGGGATGGAGACAACCGCCTCATGTTCGGCAGGGTTGAACGGTTTACCCACCGATTCCAGCGGCCGGATGCCATGCCGTTCGAGGATGGTCCTGAAGAGCTTGTGGATCTGGACCAGCCCTTCCCCTGCTGCTTCGTCTTCTTCTTTCAGGGCCCGTTCGAAATTGTCAATCACCTCGAGGAGCTCGATGGCGAACTCCTCGATGGCAAACCTGACCCGGACTTCGAGGTCCCGTTCAGTCCGTTTCCGGAAATTCTCAAAATCAGCAGCAAGACGAAGGAACCGGTCGTTCAGCTCCTGGTAGTCTCTCTGCAGCTCCCCAGGGGAGGGGGATGCCAGTTCGGGGGAAGATTCATCGTTCTTTACCTGAACTGACTCACTAAATTCCTCCCCTGTATCCTGAGCCATAGGTCGATCAGATATTTATTGCATTGTAGTTCTATAAAATCATTCTCTTCTTTACACGCCGGAAAAACCGCCGGAACGTGGCAGTTTTTCTCTTCAGGAAGTATATTGGAGGAGAAATGTGCAGAATTGTTACGGGCGGCTGGCAGGATTTCAATTCTCAGGCGGCCTGTACCCTCTTCTCCCGGATAAGCTCCCGCATTTTCGGGGGAGGGTTCTCCCAGCGCCACAACCCGCAGGAAATGTATTCAGGTGGGAGTCTTCTCTTTCTGGCGTGTTCTCTCAGTACAGATATCCAGCGTCTGTGGAGATCCGGGTGAATGGTCCTGACCAGTTCAAACTCGCTCTCCAGCATTGCCGGACACATCCAGCACCCGACGCGTTCGAATCCCATCTCGTAGAGCGGGTTGACCCGGAGACCCCGCCACCAGATATACAGGAAGACCTCGAGCGCCCGCCAGTTCCGGATAGGGGAGATGTTCAGCTGGCCCGGGTGGTACGGGTTCTCGCAGACCGACGGCAGGCCGGCCCGGGAGAATGACTCATACCAGCGGTTCCCCTGGATGGTGACGCAATCCCCCTGTTCAGCCAGCCACTGCTTTACCGGGCGAAGCTTGACCATTTCACAGCACCAGCGATTGTCCTTGGTCGGCAGGCCCCGCTCCCTGATGTGGCTGAGGAGGCCCCCGCCTTTGAGCCGCACCGGGATATCCATCTCCTCCACGAACGCGAGCGTCTCGGGAAACTCCATCCCGGTGTCGACAAAGTAGTGCTCGGTCACTCCCGCCCTCCGGGCCAGCTCGAACGCCACGGTGCTGTCCTTCCCCCCCGAGAAGGAGACATTCACGCGCGGGCGGTCGTGCATATGCTGCCGGATGAACCGCACGGCATGCCGCTCGAGGTTCTTCAGGTGATACCGGTTTTTTTCTACGGCCACATCCCACGCGGGATCGGGGTATTCCCTCTCCGGAACTTTGCCGAGCTTCCGGATCTTCAGGTACCCTCCGGAGAGGATTCCCGTTCCGGCCTGGCCGCGGAACCGCACGATCACCGGGCCATCCGGGATATTCGTCCGTACCGGAAGGCGTTTTCCTCCGATCCTCCGATCGGCGATCGCCTCTTTCCCCCGGTATGTGGCTTCGAGATCGATGACCCCGGCCCTGGCCCGGGGGAGCAGGAAGGGCATCGCTTCCAGCTCCGGGACAAAGCTCCAGCGCTTA
The DNA here is from genome assembly GCA_002499905.1 of Methanolinea sp. UBA277. GTDB lineage: Archaea > Halobacteriota > Methanomicrobia > Methanomicrobiales > Methanospirillaceae > UBA9949. Next base: position 7,714 of record DANP01000026.1, on the reverse strand, counting down.
TCGCAGGGGTGGAATGAGAGCCACCCGAACCGGGCGCCGTTGGCGATCACCAGGTCGTGCCGGTCGAGCCCGCCAGTCTTGTTGAAGAGGACAATTTCCGGGAGGTCTCCTGTCCCGAACCGTTCTGAAAGGAGGGTGGCAAGGAGGTTCCGGTCAGTACCGAGTGCGGGCCGGACATCATAGGGGCGCAGGAGGGGCATCCGCTCTCCCTCCGCCCCGCACGCACAACCCCGCCCGAGGAGTGGCACATTGCAGCGGGGGCACCAGTACAGGACCTTCTTGACGGGCGGCTCTCTCATCGTATTCAAACGTTGTGCACCGGAGGGGATAACCCTTCACAAAGGAGAACCCTGTCCCGGCCCCTCCCCGTGGGGAAACCTGAACCCTGCATCAACCTGATAACAGATCATGGCACAGTAGTTCTCATGAAGTGGGCTCTGATCTCTGTATGGGACAAACGGGGAATCCTCGACCTGGCCCGGGCGCTCGCCGCACACAAGGTCGGGATCCTCTCGTCCGGTGGCACCGGAACGCTGTTGCGGGAAGCCGGCATCGATTTCACCGAAGTCTCGGCATACACCGGTTCTCCGGAGATGATGAACGGGCGGGTCAAAACCCTCCACCCCAAGGTGCATGGGGGTCTGCTCGGACGGCGGGGGGTGGACGACCCGGCAATGTCTGAACAGGGCATCCACCCCATCGACCTGCTGGTGGCAAACCTCTACCCCTTTGAGGAGATGGCGGCCACCATTCCCGATCTTGGTAACCTGGTCGAGTATATCGATATCGGCGGCCCGGCCATGATCCGGGCGGCAGCCAAAAATTTCCGCGACGTTGCGGTGATCAGCGATCCTGCCGATTACCCCCTGGTTTCCCGGGCGCTCGAATCCGGAGGCTTCTCTCCGGAGCAGCGCTTCTCCCTTGCAAAGAAAGCCTTTGCCCTGACGGCAGCGTATGACGCAGCGATCAGCAACCATTTCCAGACCGTTGGCCAGGATCTCCCGGGGATCCTCACCATCCAGGTACGGAATGGCAGAAGGCTCCGGTACGGGGAGAATCCGCACCAGAAAGGAGCGGTCTTCGGCGAGACAGGTATCGCGGCAGCAGTCCCACTCCAGGGAAAGGAAATGTCCTACAACAACTATCTCGACCTCCATGCTGCAGCAGGGCTGGTGCGGGAGTTTGAGGAACCTGCCGCGATCATCGTGAAGCACAACAACCCCTGCGGGGTTGCCGTGGGCGAATATCCCCTCGAAGCCTATGTCCATGCCCGCGATGTCGATCCCATCTCGGCATACGGATCGGTCGTCGCCATCAACCGCGAGATCGGGCTTCCCCTTGCAGAGGAGATCTGCGAAACCTTTGTAGAGGTCATCGCAGCACCGTCCTTTACGCCCGACGCTATTTCGGCCATGAAGAAGAAGGAGAACATGCGGGTCCTGATCCTCCCCGGCCCCTCGCCGGGACCCGAGCTCCGGACCATCGACGGAGGCCTCCTCCTGCAGGAGACTCCTCCCTACCGCGAGCACTGGGAGGCGATAACCGACCGTGACGCCACCCCGCAGGAACTTACAGCGCTCACCCTCGCATGGAAGGTCTGCAAACACACCAGGAGCAATACCATCATCTTTGCCAACCAGGAGCGGACACTCGGAATCGGAGCCGGGCAGATGAGCCGCGTGGACGCCGCAAAGATCGCCATCGACAAATCCCTCTTCTCACTTGTCGGGTCGGTCGTCGCATCCGATGCTTTCCTGCCGTTCCCTGATACCCTCGAGATCGCCGCCGCTGCCGGAGCCACGGCTCTCATCCAGCCCGGCGGGTCGATCCGGGACGCCGAAGTGATTGCAGCGGCAAACACCCTGAACATGGCCATGATCTTCACCGGTGTGCGTTATTTCCGGCATTAGAGAGAAACAACCCCCCACCCTGCAGCTCTTTTTTCTTCTGAAAATCCAATCTTTCAGGTAAAAAAGAGGTTATACACATGGATTATGGAAAGCTGATTGGCGACTCTTTTGAGTATACGAAAGATGGTCTTTTCGGAAACCCGGCAACTTGGATTCTGTTGATCATCCTGGCCCTGTTACCCGTAGTTCCTTTCATTCTCGGGGTAATATTCCTCATCCCTTCATTCATGACAGGGACGATGCCGGACATGATGACTCTGATCACAGTTTTCATCGTCGCGATAATCGTGGCAATTGCACTTGGCGCATTCTACATGGGCTACATGCTGAAAATCTTCCGGGGTGAACAACCATTACCGGCAGTCTCCGGCTTCGGCACGTTGTTTAATGACGGTATCAAGTACACCGTGATTGAAATCATCTATTCGATCCCGGTTATCATCATTCTCATATTCACCGCAGGAGCGGCGATTATGGCTGCCATGTCCGCAGGAACAGACTTCGATGCCATTCTCCCGGTCATTGGCGGTGTCATAGTCGGTGTTCTCGTAGCAGTTATCGTTGCATTCATTATCGGACTTTTTGCAATTATCGGCGTTGTACGGTTTGCCCGGACGGGACGTATCGGGGAAGCATTCAATCTTTCCGCCATCATGGCCACCATCGGCAAAATCGGATGGGGCACCTATATCCTTGCCCTGATCATAGGAGTCGCCATTATTGTCATTGTCCAGATCATTCTGGGCATGATCCCCTACATTGGCGGAATAATCCAGCTGATCATTTCTCCGTTCATCGCGGTATTTTTCACCCGGTATATCACGTTGCTCTACGAGAGCGGTGAGCCGGCTGCGCCGGTTACGGCCTGAATCCTTTTTTTATCCAAACTGTTAAGTATCCCCGGACACCAGCTTTACATTTGTGGTGGAATTTCCATGACAGATCGTTTTATTTGCTAACGGAGTACGCTTTTTTGACACTACCTTACGGGACGGGGAACAGACACCCGGCGTCTCGCTGAAACCCGACGAAAAATTAGAGATTGCGTCACGCCTTTCCGATATCGGCGTGCACGTCATCGAGGTCGGTTCAGCGGCAGCATCCGAAGGGGAACGTGAAGCACTCAGGCTCATCTCATCGGCCGGTCTCTCTGCAGAGATCTGCACTTATGTCCGGGCCGTGCAGCTTGACATCGATTATGCAGCGGACTTTGGTGCCGACTCGGTGCACCTGGTCATCCCGGTGAGCGACCTCCACATTGAGAAGAAGATGCGGAAGACCCGTCCGGAGATCTATGACATGGCCATGTCCGCGGTCAGCTATGCCAGAGAACGGGGTCTGATCGTGGAGCTCTCGGGGGAGGATGCATCGCGTGCCGATCCCGCGTTCATCCTGAAGGTCTATGCCGGGGGCCTCGATCATGGAGCTGACCGGCTCTGCTTCTGTGATACGGTCGGGCTGCTCACCCCGGAGCGGGTTGCGGAAATCATCCCTCCGCTGTGCATCGCCCCGCTCTCCATCCACTGCCATGATGACCTTGGGATGGGGATGGCCAACACCGTATCCGCCCTCAAGGCAGGGGCGACCTGTGCCCATACCACGGTCAACGGCCTTGGTGAGCGGGCCGGCAACGTGTCGTTCGAGGAGCTGGTGATGGCGCTCGAGATCCTGTACGACCACCGGACCGGGATCAAGACCAGGGATCTCTACCCCCTTTCGGTGATGGTATCGCGGCTGACCGGCGTTGACCTCCCGACCAACAAGGCCATCGTGGGGGAGATGGCCTTCACCCACGAGAGCGGGATCCATGCCCACGGGGTGCTCCGGGAACCGAGCACCTACGAGCCGGTCCCGCCTGAGATAATCGGGAGGAAGCGCCGGATCCTGCTCGGAAAGCATTCCGGATCGGCATCGGTGGAGGCGGCGCTGACCGAGCTCCACTACCACGCGGATCAGCAGCAGCTGAAGGAGATCGTCAGGAGGATCAAGGATCTTGGTGACCGGGGGATGCGGGTCACGGATGCCGACCTGATGGCCGTTGCCGAGGCGGTGATGGCCATCGAGTGCAAACCAGTGCTGAAGATGAAGCAGTTCACGGTGGTGAGCGGGAGCAACGTCATTCCCACGGCATCGGTGACCCTGGACGTGCTCGGCGAGGAGATCACCAGTGCAGCGACCGGGACCGGGCCGGTGGACGCGGCCATGGAGGCCCTCCGCAAGTCGGTGGCTGCGGTTGCCGACATCGCCCTTGAGGAGTACCACGTGGATGCCATCCACGGCGGAACCGATGCCCTCGTGGACGTGACGGTAAGATTAAGTAAAGACGGAAAGATAATTACCTCTCGAGGCGCCCGCACGGACATCATCATGGCAAGTGTCGAAGCGGTGATCGCCGGTATGAACAGACTTTTGAGGGAAGAATATGAAGACCGGAGCAAGAATCCTGGTTGAAGGGCTGCAGCGCGAAGGGGTCGAGACCATTTTCGGGTACCCCGGCGGTGTAGTGTTGCCGATCTATGATGAACTCTACGACTCGTCATTGCGGCATATCCTTGTACGGCATGAACAGGCGGCCGCGCACGCTGCTGACGGGTTTGCCCGTGCCAGCGGCCGCGTCGGTGTATGCCTGGCCACTTCCGGACCGGGAGCCTGCAACCTGGTGACCGGGATTGCGACGGCCTACATGGATTCTGTCCCCATCGTGGCCATTACCGGACAGGTCCCGACCAGCCTGCTCGGGAACGATGCATTCCAGGAGTCGGATATTACCGGCATCACCCTCCCGATCACCAAGCACAACTACCTGGTGAAGCGGACCGAGGACCTCGGCCACGTGCTGCGGGAAGCATTCTACATCGCCGGGACCGGGCGGAAAGGCCCTGTCCTGATCGACCTCCCGAAAGATGTGTCCACGAAACCGATCGAGTATGAGTTTCCGGAAGCCGAGCCGGTTACCCTCCGCGGCTACCAGCCGACCATCAGGGGACACGCCAAACAGATCGACAAGGCCATCGAGCTGATCTTCGAGTCCGAGCGGCCGCTGATCTATGCCGGTGGCGGGGTGATCTCATCGGATGCTTCAGCCGAACTGCTGGCGCTCGTCGAGACGCTCGGGATCCCCGTCACCACCACCCTGATGGGCCTTGGGGCTGTCCCCTGCGACCACCCCCTGAACCTCGGGATGCTCGGGATGCACGGGACCCGGTCAGCCAACTACGCGGTGACCGAGTCCGATCTCCTGATCGCCATCGGTGCCCGCTTCGATGACCGCGTAACCGGAAAACTGGACACCTTCGCCTCCCAGGCAAAGATCATCCATATCGATATCGACCCCGCTGAGATCGGCAAGAACAAGAAGGTCGATATCCCGATTGTCGGCGATACGAAATCGGTCCTCCAGGATATGCTGGTAAAAATCCAGAAAAAGAAAGCCTATGATATGTGGCTTTCCCGGATCCGGGGGTGGAAGGAGAAGCACCCCCTCTCCTACCGGCGGGACGGGGTGCTGCGCCCTCAGTTCATCGTGGAACAGCTCTCGGAGCTCCTCAAGGGGGAAGGGATCATCGTGAGCGAGGTCGGGCAGAACCAGATGTGGACCGCCCAGTACTTCTGCTTCCGCAAACCGCGGACCTGGATCACCTCCGGCGGACTCGGCACCATGGGCTACGGGTTCCCGGCTGCCATGGGGGCCCACTTCGCCCGCCCGGACCAGGTGGTCTTCGATATCGCCGGCGACGGGAGCTTCCAGATGAACATCCAGGAGCTCTCCACGGTGGCGACCAACAACATCCCGGTCAAGGTGGCCATCCTGAACAACCGGTTCCTGGGGATGGTCCGGCAGTGGCAGGAGCTCTTCCATGACCGGCGCTACTCCTTCACCGAGCTCCCGCCGGTCGACTTCGTCAAGGTCGCCAACGCCTACGGGGTGGACGGGATCAAGGTGGAGTCAGTAGACGACGTGGTGCCGGCCCTGAAAGCGGCGATCGAGACGGACGGCCCGTTCGTCCTCGACTTCCGGGTTGAGCGGGAGGAGAATGTCTTCCCCATGGTCCCGGCAGGGGCAGCCATCAACGAGATGATCGGGGGGAACTACGAATGAAGGCCCACACCCTGAGCGTGCTCGTCGAGAACAAGGCCGGGGTCCTCTCCAGGGTATCCGGCCTCTTCTCCCGGCGGGGATTCAACATCGAGAGCCTTGCCGTGGGGACCTGTGAGGAGCCGGGCACAAGCCGGATCACTATCGTCTGCATCGGGGACGATGCACAGATCGAGCAGGTGATGAAGCAGCTGAACAAGCTGATCGACGTGATCAAGGTCTCGGACATCACTGAAAATGAGCGGGTGGAGCGGGAGCTTGCCCTGATCAAGGTCTCCGCCGACCCGGGGAGCGGCCGGGCCGAGGTCATGCAGCTGGCCACCATCTTCCGGGCCCAGATCATCGACGTGGGGACAAGAACGGTCACCCTCTCGGTCGCCGGGGACACGGAGAAGATCGATGCCCTGGAGAAGCTGCTGCGCCAATACGGCGTTAAAGAGCTGATCCGGACCGGCAAGATCGCCATGCTCCGGGGAGCAAAGACGGTAAAGAGCGCAAAATAAGAGTGAAAATTATCTCCTTATTTTTTTCTGTTCTATTTTTCAATCAGGCAGGAATCCACGTATTAACCCATGCTGCTGTGGCATCCCCTATGATGCAATAAGGCCCTGCCATACACCAGTATCTATTCTGCGATAAAAACAAGGTTCCAGTTGATGCTGCAAATTGGATATATATAGGTTCTAGTTATCTGATTTAAACCAACTAAAAAAAGGGTTCACTTCTTGTGAACCACGATCGACCCGCGACTAATAGCAGTCGGAACCGCATTATCTTCTGCACCCATTTTATTGTCGTAGACGATTGCATTAGTTCCCTTATCCCAGACCTTGAGGCGGAATAAGTCGGGCGTGCCATCAACTGCGGTCAACATGAAACCGTAGTCGCCCTGACCATTTACGATACCACTACCCTTGAACTGCGCCCTAGTCCCGGCTATAACGAGCCAATCGTAGCTGGTCGAATGGAACGTGAAATCGGCAGCCTGGAACTCAAACTGCGTCTGAACGGTCGGCACATTTGCGCCTTTCTGATATTTTGATACAAATCCAAAGTTCGCTCTTCCAGCCATCGCCGGATCAGCGGACCATACCAGGCTCATATTCGATAGCAGGCCCCTCGTACCACCTCCAAACTGGTCTTTCTGTTACGATAACTGGATTGAAATACAAACGCCATTCCCGACGATCAGCATATACATTTAGCCTTTCATTGACTAGAAATACATCGCTTTCATATACATTGAGGGCGCGATGCCGCTCGAATAAACACAATATAGTGGATTGCCCCTGATGTTGCGAAATCAAATCGCTCATGCTGATCGCGAGAGCAGGTGAACATACAACGGCAAGGATAACGACGATACCTATAACGAGACGTAAATTTTTCATGTCAACCCCAAGCCCGTTTCGTTTCACCTATGGTAGAAGTTGACAAATAACGGGGAGCTGATATGAGCTCACGTATCATGCAGAGTGAGAGTGCCCCCCCTGCTCACATGGGTCCCGATCACGCTGGCCGGCATCGGGTTGAACCTGTGGATCCTGTGGTATCTCCTGGTGAAGTGGCCCGCGGCATGGAGTCAGCCATTGCCGTTGATAGGGTACCTGTTCTGCGGGATGGCCGCCCTGCTTCTGGCCGGTCTTCTCTATACCATCCTCAGTACTTCTATAATTTTTAGGTTAGTCCTCACTAAGATCAGCATAAC
>DANP01000007.1:99963-111753 GCA_002499905.1 Methanolinea sp. UBA277 | reverse complement strand
CTCTCCCGGTCCCTAGGTTGCCAGTATCTCCTGAACGCCCATCGGTTGAGCCGGTGGATTTCCCAGGAGACTTAACAACCAAGCTACGGACGCTTTAAGCCCAGTAATAGTGGCCACCACTCGAGCCGCCGGTATTACCGCGGCGGCTGGCACCGGTCTTGCCCGGCCCTTTCTTCACCAGTTATTTACACTGATGGACAGCCCGAATTTACGGGCACTCGGGGTTCCCTTATCACGATTTCTCGCATTGTAAAGTTTTCGCGCCTGCTGCGCCCCGTAGGGCCTGGATTCGTGTCTCAGAATCCATCTCCGGGCTCTTGCTCCCACAACCCGTACCGATCAAAGGCTTGTTGGGCCGTTACCCCAACAACAACCTAATCGGCCGCAGACCCATCCTGAGGCGGCGGACCTTTGGACTAAGGGGCATTCCAGCATCCCTAATCTATGGGGTATTATCCCCAGTTTTCCGGGGTTATCCCCCTCCTCAGGGTAGGTTGTCCACGTGTTACTGAGCAGTGCGCCGAGGTCTTGCACCTCTCGACTCGCATGGCTTAATCGAACCCCGATAGCAGTGGCCTCTGGCAGGATCAACCAGAATTCAAGTAATGCACACTATCGGATGAAAATTTCGAGGAATTAGCGGTTACCATTGCAGATTTCCGCATTGCCAGTACCAACGTCAGAACCAATTCCGGCGGTGCCGGGGTAGTTGGCTCTCCATCACAGAGGGTATTACCGTACGCATTGTTGGTATTTAACCATTCCGGACTTCACGGTGAAGCGGAATGGGCTGACAGCCCTGGTCGATCAGAACCTGTCTGCCGGGCACGATCACACGGCCGCTGTGAGTCCGGCCTTGTGGTGGGATCTTCCGGCATCAGAACCAGACATTCCCTCGCAGCAGCGTCCGGTTCATCATCGTAATGTGAGGATATACATGTTGTCCACAATCATATATCAACCCATCGCCCGCATCCTCACCGGGGCGATCGTGATATCCTGCGACCGTCAGCAGCAGGAACGCCGCTGTGTCAGTGCAGGTGAACCATACCATGTGGTTCTCACTGATATAAAAACTGATCCAAATCACCCTCTGTGACTCTCACAAGAAACCCCGGAATTCCTGGAAATTGTTCAAAGGAGGGTGGTGATTCGCTTCCCGGGACCGGTTCCTGCGCTGATGTCGGGGGTTACCCGCCCGCGCGGCAGGCCTGAACCAGGATCTCGCCGAAGAACTCCTCCTGCCAGAGCACCAGTTTCCCTTCGAACATCAGGTAGAGGAGCGGGATGTACACATCGAGCACGCCCTTCCCGAGGAGCGCGGCCAGCTCGTGCAGGGTCATCACCCCCTCGGCGGCAATCGTCGCCTCGCACTGGCAGAGCACGGCCATGGCCGCCTCGCGGTAATTCTCCTCGTGGGCAATCCCTACCACCTCCTCCACGTCCATGAGGCCCATGGAGAATGGTTCACGGAACCGCTGCTGCCGCCGCTGCTCTTTTTCGGCATTCTTCAGTTCGAGGATCAGTTCAAAGAGGGTGACCGGCCGCTTTCGCATATTCTTGCGGTCGAGCCTCCGGCGGATCTCCCGCTCGAGCTGCTCGATCGGGCCGCCTGCGCCTTCCGGGAACTCGCCCGAAAGATCGAACTCGCCGGCCCCTTCCTCCAGGAACTCCTCGAGCACGCCATCATCTTCCGCTATATCGAGGTACTCGGACTTCATCCGCAGGAGGAGCGCGGCATAGAAGAGCGTCCGGCCCGAAATGCGGAGGTCGAGCTCCTTGCGCCGCTCGAGCTCGGAGAGAAACCGGTCGGTCACCTCCACGATGTCGATATTCCAGGGGTCGATCTCCCCCCGCTCCGCCATCTGGACCAGGATCTCGACCGGCTCCTCAGACATCGGCCCTGACTCCGGTCACAAACGAACTCTTGTCCGGGAGCAGGGTAACCCCGAGGACCCGGTCGGCCCCCTCGATCATCGGCTTCCGGAGCGAGACGATGATGAACTGCGAGGTCCCGGAGAGCTCCTGGATCATCTCCCCGATACGCTCCACGTTGGACCCGTCGAGCGACATGTCCACTTCGTCGAAGGCATAGAAGGGGGCCGGGAGGTGCTGCTGGATGGAGAAGATGAAGGCCAGCGTGGTGAGCGACTTCTCACCGCCGGAGAGCGCGGAGAGGAGGTGGACCGCCTTGTCCCTCGGCTGCACGGCAAAGGAGAGGCCGCCCCTGAACGGATCATCTTCATTCTCGAGGATCAGCCGTCCGCTCCCGCTGGTGAGGCGGGCAAAGACATCCCTGAAATTGGCATCGATCGACCGGTAGGCGGACATGAAGGCCTCGTACTTCATGGTCTCGAACCGCTCGATCCGCTCAAGCAGCGTGGTCCGTTCCCGGGAGAGGGTCTCCTTCTTCTCCGTCCGCTCGGTTACCCGGGACTCGACCCTGTCGTACTCCTCAATGGCCAGCATGTTGACCGCCCCGATCTTGCGCATGGCCGCCGATGCCCCGGCGATACCGTCCTCGATCTCGGAGAGGGAAAGATCGGTGGTGACATCCCCCACCTCGGCCCGGAGCCCTTCGATCTCGCCCGAGAGTGCGGCCTCCCGTTCCTTCAGGGCATCGAGCTGGATGGTGATCCGCTCCTTTGCGGCATCGAACCCGAGGAGTTTCTTCTCCGACTCGCGGATAGCATCGGCGATACCGGTGTGCCGGGCACGCAGCGCATCGAGCTCCCCGGAGAATTCCTTCTGCCGCTCCTCGATCTCCCGGATGGTTGCCCGGCTCTCCTCGATCTCCCGCTCGGCCGCCGCGATGTCGCTGTCAACCTGCCGGTTGGCTTCCGCCAGCCGTTCGGTCTCCCCTTTCAGCTCTTCCACCCGGGCCGCGAAGTGCTGCCGCTCCCGGGAGAGGTCGTTGATGTCCGACTCCTTGTTCCGGAGCCTTCGGTCGCCATCATCGAGTTCGCGCCGCTTCTTCTCGAGCGCCTCGGTCAGGGCCGGGATGGCGGTATCGTCCATCTTCTTCTTGAACTGCTCCATTCGCCTGCCGAGCTGGGCGATCTCTTCGGTAGCGGTGTCGAGCGATGCCTCGAGCGCCGCAAGGTCCGAGGTCCCGCCCCTCACCTCCTCAGCGAGCTCTGCGAGCGCTCCCTCAAGCCGCTCTTTCTCCTGGGAGAAGAGGTCGGCCTGCCTGCCGATCTCCTCGGCAGCGATCGAGAACCGCTGCAGCTGGGAATCGATCTCCGACCGCCGGGCCCGCTGCTCTTCGATCTCGCCGCTGCCCCGTTTTACACCGCTCTCCAGGTCCGCAATCTCGGCCCGGAGCTCCTCGGCATGCTGCCGCAGCCGCCCGATCTCGTCCTCCACTGCTGCTCCGAACCCGCGGACCGGCTTCTTGAACGACCCCCCGGTCATGGCCCCGCTCCGCTCCAGGAGCTCTCCCTCCCGGGTGACCATGCGGTACTTCCCGAGCATCTGGCGTCCGCGGTCGAGCGACTCCACGACCACCGTGGATCCGAACACCACCCGGAAGGCCGGCTCGAACTGCGGCTTGTACTCGAGCATCCGCACCGCAAGGCCGATAATCCCCTTCTCAGGGAGATCGGGGAGCGGGGCCGGCCGGAGCTTCGAGAGCGGGAGGAAGGTGAGCCGGCCGAGTTTCTGGTCCTTCAGGTAACGGATTGCCGCTGCCGCCACCTCGTCGTCCTCCACCACCACATAGTGGAGCTTGCCCCCTGCCGCTACATTCAGGGCCGTGGTGTACTCGGGCGGGGCTCGTGCCAGCTGGGCAATGGTCCCGAACACCCCGTCCATGGCCAGCACCGCTTCGAGCGCCCGGGAACCTGGCTCGCCCCGGGCCTGCTGCTGGGCCTCGAGCCGCACGATTTCCTGGTCGACACCCCGGTGCTCCTCGCGCAGCCGCTCCACCGTGGACCGCCTGGCAAAGACCGCCGCCTCGAGCGCTGAGATCTCCCGTTCGAGCGCCGTCTTGTCCTCCTGCAGCGCGGTGACCTTCTCCTCTTCCTCGCCCCGCTGCTGTGACCGGGACGCTGTCTCCGCCTCAATCGCCCGGAGACGCTCCTCCAGCCGCTCCCGCTCCGAGGTCCGCATCCGGCTCTTCTCGAGGAGGAGATCTTTCTGGTGGAGGATGCCCGATCGGTCCGCCTTCTTTGCCTCGATAGCCTGCATCAGGGAGAAGAGCTCGTCCCGTGCCCCTTCAGCGTTCCGGCTCTGGTTCTGGATCTCGGCCTCGAGCTTCTCGATCTGGCCTTTTGCCGCCGCCGTCTCCATGGCCAGGTTGGTCCGGTCGATGGTCATCTCCCGGATAGCGGTGGTGCACTCGGTGATCCGCCCTTCCGCCCGTTTCTGGTCCACGAAGGCCCGGTTCATCCCCTCGAGGCTGGCCTCCTTCTCTTTCCGTGCCCGGGCGATGGCCTGCTCGGAGAGGCGTATGGTCCCCTTCGCCTCCTCGAGGTCCGCGATCAGCTTCAGGTACTCGCTCCCGCTCTTCTGGTTGATCTGGCGGGCCACATCATCGAGATCGGCCATCAGGTAGGAACGCTCGTTCTCCTCGAGGCTCCGGTCCGACGCCACTCGCTGCAGGGCCAGATCCTGGTCCTCGATCACCCGGACCAGGGAGGCGAGATCCTTCTCCTTCGCGTTCAGGAACGCAGCCGCCCGGCAGCTCTCAAAGCCCCGGAGCTGCTCCTGCCACTCCCTGTACTTCAGAGCCTGCTCCCTTTCCCTGGCAAGTTCGTCAAGCCGCTGGCCGAGCTCGTGGAGGAGCATCTCCTCCCGCTCGATCCGCTCCCTGACCACTTCGAGCTCCTGGATGGCCTGGTCCTTCTTGGCATCAAACTCGGCCACTCCCGCGATCTCATCGATGATCTTGCGCCGCTCAAAATCGCTCATCTCGATTATCCGGGTGATATCCCCCTGCATGACCACGTTGTAGCCGTGGGGGATGATCCCGTGCCGGGAGAGGAAATCGGTGACATCGCCCTGCTTGCAGAGCTTCTCGTTCAGGTAGTTGTAGCTGTAGTACCCGCTCGCCGTCCGCTTGATCCTCCGCCTGATCTTCGTACCGTCCGAAAAGGAGATGGAGACCTCGGCGGTCTGCTTCCCCGAGTTGAGGTTGATCAGGTCGGTCAGCTTCTCGGCCCGGAGGATCCGCGAGGAAGAGAGGGCCAGCACGAAGAGGATGCTGTCGATGATATTGCTCTTCCCCGACCCGTTCGGGCCGGAAATGACCGTAAAACCCCCAAAGAAGGGTATTTTTGTCTTTTTCACAAAAGATTTGAAGTTATCTATCTCGAGCTCAGTGATGTGCAAATATCGGGTCTCCCATCACGGTTTCGCTTCAGTTACTTCTTCTCTTCTTTTTCCTCATCTTCGGCCACGATGAGGTCGGCCTTCTTGCCTGCACCCGATGCCTGCTGCTTCGCTTTCTTGGAGTAGGAGGCCGAGGCCACGATATAATCGCCCGATTTCCTCTTCTCGGGCTTGAGCATCCCGTCCGGCTGCATGATCATATCCATCTTCTCCGGCTCGGGGGGTGGCGGCGGGGTCCGGGCGGCCTGGGGCTGGATCTGCCGTTTCGGGACCACGACCGTGCTTGCTCCGGCCGATCCGGCGGTCCGGGTCATCTTCAGCTCGGCCCGGCCACGCTCCTCGGCGACCTTGTTCAGGCGCATGGCGATGGACTTGAGATCGAGCATCTCCTCGGTGAGCCCCTTGACCAGGGCTTCCATTTCCTTGAACTTCTTCTCCAGGGCAGATATCCTCTCTTCAGGGGTGGCAGGGGTGGCGGGCGGCGGGTTTTTTATTATCTCCATATTTTTCTCCTTCTCTGCGGGGATGTTCTTCAGCAGTGACTTCCGGAAATCATCTGGCATCATCAGAACCCTCAATGATAGTCATGGATTATTACCCTATAATAATTATGCTCCCATTTCTCGGTCAGATTGTCAAGAAACACCCGTTTTTCCTGATCGATCCCTCCCTGTCCGGAAGATCCCCCGCGGGGGCCTTCCGCAACCGCTGAAATCCCGCCCGATCCCGGCGTTTTTCCTCCGGGAAGCAAAAAGAGTATTACCTGATCAGGGACGACCTTTTTTTACATGTCCTATCTGGCTTCGACTGATCGTGAGATTGCCGATATCATAGAGAAAGAACGACAACGCCAGGTGAACGGGCTCGAGCTCATCGCCTCCGAGAACCTGGTCAGCAGGGCCGTCCTTGAGGCGATGGGGTCGATCATGACCAACAAATATGCCGAAGGCTACCCGGGGAAGCGCTACTACGGGGGATGCGAGTTCCATGACATGGCCGAGAACCTCGCCCGCGACCGGTTGAAGGAGCTGTTCGGCGCCGGTCATGCCAACGTGCAGCCGCACTCCGGCACCCAGGCCAACATGGCGGTGTATTTCGGGTTCATGAAGCTGGGGGAGACCCTGATGAGCATGAAGCTCACCCAGGGAGGCCACCTCTCGCACGGGTCACCGGTCAGCTTCACCGGCCAGTTCTACCGGGTGGTGCAGTACGGGGTGGACCCGGAGTCAGAGACTATCGATTACGGTGTCGTTGAGGAGATCGCCCGGAAGGAGAAGCCGAAGATCCTGATCTGCGGGGCTTCCGCCTATCCCCGGACCATCGACTTTGCAGCCTTCCAGGAGATCGCCGACGGGGTGGACGCATACTGCATGGCCGACATCGCCCACATCGCCGGCCTCTGTGCGACCGGGGTGCACCCCACCTCGGTCGGGGTGACCAATTTCACCACCACCACCACCCACAAGACCCTCCGCGGACCCCGGGGAGGAGCGATCATGTGCGACACAGAATTCGGGCAGGCCATCGACAAAGCGGTCTTCCCGGGGATGCAGGGCGGTCCCCTGATGCATACCATCACCGCCAAGGCGGTCTGTTTCAGGGAGGCCCTGCAGCCGTCATTCACCGATTACAGCCGCCAGATCGTGAAGAACTCCCGGGCAATGGCAGAAGTCCTGGAAGAGGCGGACCTCCGCCTGGTCTCGGGAGGGACGGACAACCACCTGATCCTCCTGGATCTGACCAATCTTTCCATCACCGGCCTTGAGGCCGAGACGGTGCTCGGGAAGGCCCACATCACGGTCAACAAGAACACCATCCCGAACGAGAACCGGAGCCCCTTCGTGACCAGCGGACTCCGGATCGGGACCCCGGCGGTGACCTCCCGGGGCATGAAAGAAGCGGAGATGCGACAGATCGGGCGCTGGATCGCAGCGATCCTGAAGGACACCTCGAACGAGGCGCTGGTGCGGAAGGTCGGCACCGAAGTGACGGCGATGGCGCAGACCTATCCCCTCTACCCTGAGTGACATGATCCTCGACGGAACCAGGGTCCGGGAAAAGCGGATCGAACTCCTCCGGGAAGAGATCGACGAATCCGATCTTGCCCCCCGCCTCGCTACGGTCATCGTCGGCAATGACCCGGCATCCGAGCTCTACGTCCGGATGAAGCATGCGGCCTGTGAACAGGTGCACATCGGCTCGGTGGGAATCACCCTGCCCGGCAGCGCCACGACCGCGGAGGTGGTCCGGGAAGTAACCGCCCTCAACCATGACCCGGACATCTCGGGGATCCTGGTCCAGCTCCCCCTCCCTCCGCAGATCGACACCCTGCAGGTGATCGAATCGGTCTCCCCGGCCAAAGACGTGGACGGGTTCCACCCCGAGAACCTCGGCCGGCTCTTCTCCGGGCACCCGGTCTTTGCCCCCTGCACCCCGCTCGGCATCATGAACCTCCTTGACGAGTACGGCTTCGACCCGGCCGGTATGCATGCCGTGGTGGTGGGACGGAGCATCGAGGTTGGCCGGCCCATGGGAGCCCTGCTCCTCTCGCGGGACGCCACGGTCACCACCTGCCACTCGAAGACCCGCGACCTTGCGGCCGTCACCTCGCAGGCCGACCTCCTGGTGGTAGCCATCGGGAGGGCCCGGTTCGTCGGTCCGTCCATGGTGAAGGCGGGTGCGGTGGTCATCGATGTGGGCACAAACCGGGTTGACGGAGTGCTCTGCGGAGATGTCGATTTCGACCGGGTGAAAGACCGGGCATCGGCCATCACCCCGGTCCCGGGCGGTGTCGGCCCCATGACCATCGCCACCCTGATGGAGAACACCTTCCTCGCTGCGAAGCGGTCGCTATGTCCCGATGCCGGGTAAAGGGGATCCCGATAGGGAGGGATGAGCCGGTCCGGCTGATGGGAGTGATCAACTGCAGCCCCGAGTCCTTCTACAAGGGCTCCTACGTCTGTTCCGGGACCATCCTCTGCCGTGCCGCGGACATGGTCGCGTCCGGGGCCGATATCATCGACCTCGGGGCACGGAGCACCGCACCCGGCTCTCCCCCGATCTCAGAGCAGGTGGAGGCTGAACGGATGGAACAGGCGCTCGGTGAACTCGACGGCTCCGGCATCCCCGTTTCCGTGGACACCATGCATGCCTCGGTCCTTGAGCGCTGCTGCTCCCACGACATCCATGCGGTAAATGACATCTCGGGCCTCCGGGACCCTGCCTACGCCCGCCTGGTCGCCGATGCCGGCCTGCCGGCATTCCTGATGGCATCGGACCGGCAGCCGGGAGACTCGACCACGCTCGCCGGGACCTTCGCCGCCCTCGATCTCGTCGTCTCACGGTGCGCCGATGCCGGGATCGACAGCTACGTCCTCGACCCGGCCATCGGCCTCTGGGCACCGGAGCGGACCACGGTCCTCGACTGGGAGCTCTGCCGGCACTTCGGGGAGTTTTCCCGCTTCGGACGCCCCCTGCTCGCAGCTGTCTCCCGGAAGACCTTCCTCGGCGAACCCGGGAACCAGCCTCCAGAAGAGCGGCTGGCCGCCTCGCTCGCCATGACCGCTCTCCTCATCGGGAAGGGGGCGGACGTGGTCCGCACCCATGACGTACACGATACCGCCGAGGTTATCCGGACGGCATCGCGGGTGGTGGACCGGCCATGAGCTCCTTCCTGACCGTCGGGATCCGGACCAGGATCATTATGCCCGGGGACGACCTGGCAGAAGCCTTCATCGCGGGGATTGCCGGATCAGACGCACAGTCCTTCAGGGATGGCGATATCCTGGTCATCGCAGAGACCGCGGTGGCGACGGCCGAGGGGGCGGTGGTGGAGCTGGCATCAGTAGTCCCCGGTGAGGAGGCGGTCCGGACCGGAGAGCGGTACGGGATGGACCCCCGGCTGGTGGAAGTGGTAACCGGTGAGAGCGATACCGTCGTCGGCGGCATCCCCGGCTTCCTGCTCTGCATGAAAGGCGGCACCCTGCTGCCCAATGCCGGGATCGATGCCTCCAACGCACCGCCGGGAACCGTGGTGCTCCTCCCCAAAGATCCTGATGCGAGCGCCCGGCAGATCCGGGAGGTGGTGCGAAAACGGACCGGCGCACGGATCGGGGTGATCATCGCCGACTCCCGCACCCATGCCATGCGGGCCGGGTGCAGCGGGGTGGCCATCGGGTGCTCCGGGATTCCAGCGGTCATCGACATCCGGGGGAGGTCCGACCTCTTCGGCCGCACCCTGGAGGTCACCAAGCAGGCCCTGGCCGACAACATCGCCTCCGCCGCAGAGATCGTGATGGGTGAGGCGGACGAGTGCACCCCGGCAGCGGTCCTGCGGGGGCTCGGCATCCCGGTCGGTGACTACGAAGGCATCGAGGCCATCGATGCCGATGAGTGCCTGTTCATGGGACTGCTGAAACAGCGGGACTGAGCCCCTATGTTGTTTCATCTGTCGTAGTGAGGGTATGCCGCGAAAGCAGGTGAAAGGTTAATTTTGTCACATTAAACCTTCTTTTATACCCAGATCCTAAAATAACCAAAATTTATCGTTTTCTTTTTCCTTCACCCCGGGCTCGTTAAAGACCTCCACAGAGGCTTTTTCAGGGAAAATCTCCCGGGGGGTCGATAGAAACTACACCTGCACATCACCCTCCAGAGGAACGGTGATAAAGAGCACGTTTTTAACCCGAGAATTATTCGTATTTTCTAAAAATACGTGATATGAAAGATAAATTCCATGAGCGTGGACATGGTTTCCGATGGAAATGCAGATGCCCGGACAAATATGCCCGAAATGAGCCGGAATCAGGGCAGAATCAGGGTGCCGACTTTATCCGCCTATGTCCGACGCAGGTCGGCTGATTCCCGGGATCCATCTTCAATACACAATCTCTCTCTGCTCTGCACAACCCCGATGACCTTCCCGTGGCACCCCTTTCCGACCTCCCCCGGCTTATCCTTCCTTGCTCCCCTGCAGAAACCTGATGATCTCCGTGATGTCCGGGACGCTGTGGACCGGGTAGACCTTCACGAAGGCAACGGCCATCTTCTCGTCCACGATGACATTCGCCCGTTCCGAGAAGCCGTTGGCCTCCCGGAAGAGGCCGTAGCGCTGCGCCACCCTCCCGTGGGGCCAGAAATCACAGAGGAGCTGCGTCTGGGAGATGCCGAGCTGGCGGGCCCACTCCCGCTTGCAGGGCATTGAATCCACGCTGATCCCGACTGCAACGGTGTTCAGCGATTTCAGCACCTCCCGGTTCTTCTCGAGCGAGACCATCTGGGCGGCACAGTGCCCGGTCCAGGCCAGCGGGTGGAAGGAGAGCAGGATCCGTTCTCCCATGTGCTCCAGGAGGTCAAAGGTCCGGTCGCTCTGGTCCTTGAGCGAGAAATTCGGCGCATGATCGCCGGGCTGTATGATTCTCTGCGGCAGATCGTCCATGGGGAAATATCCGCCGCCCGGTGGTTAAAGCCTCCGCGTCGCGGAGTAAGGCGATCATTGCAGAAAGAACGAGGAACTTCGTGGGAATTCAGGGCGATCCGGCAGACCTTTCCTTGTCCTGCTTCCGCTCCACCCCGACCCGCCCTTTCTCGATGGTGATGGAGAAACCGAGTTCCTCCAGGTACGCTCTTGAAAGGCCTTCACCGTGGATGAGGAGCTCCACCAGGTCCTCCTTCTCGTCAACATCGGTGTGGATGCGGAACGAATCGATGATCTCGCAGGAGAGCCCGGCCTCTTCGGCGATCTTCAGGTGCTTCCGGAAGCTGGCCCCGTAGTAGCTGACCCGGAACCGGTCGGCACGGCAGAGGAAGATAGCGTTCGTGCCCCCGCCCCTCCCCGGCACCACCGCCATATCAGCCATGGTGGAGATCACTCTCCGGATCGCGTCAGGGGTCGTGAGCGGCAGGTCGGCCATCAGGATAAGGAGCGGCCCGGGCGTCCGGGAAAGAAGGTCGTTCAACGCCTCGTTGAGGCCCCGGACGTCCTGCACTACGCGGGTATCGCCGAACGAGAACGGTTCGGTGGCAAGGATGAACGGTTCGCACCCGGATTCCCGGGCGGCCACCACCACATCGCAGAGCATCAGCTGGGCAAACTTCTCCCGCTCGTCCTGGTCGAGCACGCAGGAGAGCCGGGTCTTCGGGTTCTTCGGTTTGAAGGGGATGACCGCAGGGACTGCCACGTACATACCGGGTTGGTGCAGGTGAAATTAAAATCCTCTGTTCAGGACCGGCGGACGATCCCGCGCCCTTATAAGAGAGCAGCAGAGAACTCTATACTGAATCCATGGACAGGCAGGTCATCACCTACGCAAAGAACATCTTCCTCCCCCTCACCACCGTCTGCCACAACCGGTGCGGGTACTGCATCTTCCGGACCCCGGTACAGGAAGGCTGTATCATGAGCCCGGCTGAAGCAGACGCCATCCTCGCAACCGGTGCGTCGCTCGGCTGCACCGAGGC
>DANP01000007.1:226-99886 GCA_002499905.1 Methanolinea sp. UBA277 | reverse complement strand
CCGCAGAAGAGCTGGCGCGGCTCCGGGAGGTCAATGCGAGCATGGGCCTCATGCTCGAGAGTGTCGCCGAACTCGAAGCCCACCGGTTCTCCCCGGGCAAGGACCCGGCCGTTCGGATCGCGATGATCGAGGATGCCGGCCGGCTGAAGATCCCCTTCACCACCGGTCTCCTCCTCGGGATCGGGGAGACCATGGAGGACCGTGAAGAGTCGCTTGCGGTGATCCGCGACCTCCACCGCCGCTACGGCCACATCCAGGAGGTCATCATCCAGAACTTCTGCCCAAAGGCCGGCACCCCCATGGCCGCCGGGAAAGGGGTCGATCCGGACGAGATGTGCACGGTGATCATGATGGCAAAGGACATCCTCCCTGATGAGATTGCCGTCCAGATCCCCCCCAACCTTGCAGACGCCCGGCAACTGATCCCCTGCGGGGTCGACGACCTCGGCGGAGTCTCCCCCCTGACCATCGACTACGTCAACCCCGAACACCCCTGGCCGGAGCTGGACCGGCTGAAGGAGATCGTCGGCGATCGGATCCTCAGGGAGCGGCTCTGCATCTACCCCCGCTATATCAGGAATGGCTGGTTCCACCCCCGGCTGGAACCCCTTATTAGGAGACTGGACCAACATATGAAGAGAGAGGAGAGCGCGTGAAACAGGGTGAGCTCGTCTATGAGGGGAAGGCAAAGTCCCTCTACCGAACCGATACTCCGGGACAACTCTACGTCCAGTTCAGGGATGACATCACCGCCTTTGACGGCGGGAAAAAGGACATCCTCTCCCGGAAAGGGAGCCTGAACGCCAGGGTCTCGGCAAAGATCTTCTCGATCCTTGAAGAGCACGGGATCCCGACCCATTTCGTGCGGATGTGCGGGGACTCGGCCATGATCGTGCGGGACCTCCGGATGATCCCCCTCGAGGTGATCGTGCGGAACATAGCCGCCGGATCCCTGGTCCGGAACTACCCGGTCACCGAGGGGACGGCCCTCGACCCCCCGGTCATCGTGATCGACTACAAGGACGATGCCCGGCATGACCCCATGCTCAACGACGACATCATCGTGATCGCCCTCCGGCTCCTCACCCGTGATGAACTGGCCGGGGTCAAAATCCTCGCCCACCGGGTCAATGCCGTGCTGATACGATTCTTCGATGATCTCGGCATCACCCTGGTCGACTTCAAGCTCGAGTTCGGCTGGGACGGGGAGAGGATCGTGGTCGGGGACGAGATCAGCATGGACTCGATGCGCCTATGGGACACGGCCACCGGCAAGTCCCTCGACAAGGATGTGTACCGCTTCGAGAAGGGAGACGTGCTCGCAGTGTACCGGGAGGTCGCCGGCCGGGCGCTCTCCGGAGGTGAACAGAAATGATATTTCTTGCAAAGATCACCATAGGGTTAAAAGAGGGGATGCTCAATCCGGAAGCCATGGCCATCTCCCATGCACTCGGCAACCTGGGATTCCCGACCGACGATATCAGGACAGAGCGGGTGTTCCTGATCCGGTTCGATGCCGCAGATCACCGTGATGCCGAGGAGAAGGCGCGGGGGATGTGCGAGCGCCTGCTCGCCAACCCGGTGATCCACCACTACGAGATCGAGGTCCACCGATGAGGTTTGCGGTCATCCAGTTCGGCGGGAGCAACTGCGACCGGGATGCCCACTACGTCCTCTCCGAGATCTGCGGCGTGGATACCGACCTCCTCTGGTACAAGGAAGGACTCCCCCGGACATACGATGCGGTGATCATCCCCGGAGGATTCAGCTACGGGGACTACCTCCGGGCCGGGGCCATCGCCGCCCGCACCCCGGCCATGAAGGATATCACCGCCCATGCCGGCAGAGGGGGGCTGGTGCTCGGCATCTGCAACGGGGCGCAGATCCTTGCCGAGAGCGGCCTTGTCCCCGGGGTCTTTTCCATCAACGCCTATCCGGCGTTCATCTGCCGGGAGGTATACCTCCGGGTCGACCAGACAGCATCCCCGTTCACTTCCCTCTACCGGCCCGGTGAGGTCATCCGGATCCCAATCGCCCATAAGGAGGGGAGGTACGTCGCTCCCGATGCGGTTATCAGGGAGCTGGAGGAGGAGGGCAGGATCGCGTTTCGGTTCTGCTCAATGGAGGGAGACCTGACACCGGAGAGCAACCCGAACGGGGCCATGGGCAGTATCACCGGAATCCTCAACCGGGAGAAGAACATCCTTGCCATGATGCCTCACCCGGAGCGGGCATCTGAAGTGATCCTCGGTTCCGAGGACGGAAAGAAGGTCTTTTTATCCATGATCGGACATATCGAGAGTTCAGGAAGTACGTAATAACGGAGGGAGAATATGGCCGAAGACGAACTGGAGAAAGAAATTCTGGAATGGGCAAAGAAATACGCACGGGAGCACGGGTGGACCCTGAACCCGGATGAGAAGAAACTGGATGTTGTGATCCGGGGCCTGGCCCGCAACCGGAAAAAGTTCGGCGAGGCCTACTGCCCCTGCCGTCTCCGCACCGGGGATGCGGAGAAGGATGCCCTGATCATCTGCCCCTGCGTGTACCACAAGGACGAGGTCGCAAACCAGGGGAGCTGCCACTGCAGCCTCTACTTCCGCACCGATGCGGGAGAGAGAAAATAGACGCTTTTTCTGGTGCACGGGATGGCTGGTAAAGGTGGTTCCGGCCGGAATCTTATTCTCTGGAAATGGAGAAACCAGTAATTCCTTTCTACCGCTTTCTGGCAACCGCCATGACATGCCAGATGGTGTACAGGCCGATGACGATGGCCACCACGTAGGCGAGGGCGGCGAGGTAGAAGACAAAGGGGGGGATCTTGACATCAGAGACATTCAGGACCAGGGAGGAGCCCACCACCACACCGGCAACGATCAGGCCGATCAGGAGCTTGTCGCTGGTCTTGTCCAGGGACTGCTGCAGCTTCAGGATATCGGAATCAACGATATCGATCTTGATCGTCCCCGTTGAGAGAGCCCGGAGCGTCCGGTTCACCGTCCGCGGCATCTCGAAAATGCCGTCGATTGTCTCGAGGAGGGAGTGGCTCGCCCGGTACAGGACCTGGTTGAGGACGTTCTCGCGGTGTCCCAGTTTCCGGACGTAGGGCTCCACCTTCTCCCCGAAATTGAAGGAGGGATCCAGGGTGACCCCGACATCGAGCACCATCACCATCACCTTGAGCATCAGCATCATGCTCTGGGGCATGGTGATCCGGTAGTTCCGGAGGGTTTCAGTCAGCCCCTCGCTCATGTTCCTGAAGCTGAACTGCCCAATCGCCGCCCCTTCGGCATCAAGCATTGCCCGGTAGATCTCCTCACGCAGCTCATCTCGGTCGCTCTCATCGATGGTTATGCCGAGGTGCTCAAGCGCCTTGATCATCAGTTCCGGATCACGGTAGATCATCGCGGTGAGGAGGTGGATGAAGTAGAACCGTCGCTCGGGGTAGATGACGCCGACGATGCCGAAATCGAGGAAACTCAGCGTCCCGTCCTTTGAGACCAGGAGGTTGCCGGGGTGCGGGTCTCCGTGGAAGAACCCGTCCTCGAAGATCTGCTGCATGTAAGCGTAGAACCCCCGGTCCGCGATCTCTTTCGGATCGATGCCGAAGGCTTTTATCTCCCCGACATGGTCGATACGGACCCCGTCGATGAACTCCATGACCAGGAGGTGGCGGGAGCTGTACTCCCAGGAGATCTTCGGGACCCGGATCTTCTCCAGGTTCTGCATGTTCTGCCGGAGACGGTCGGCGTTCCTCCCGTCATGCACGAAATCAAGCTCTTTCCGGATCTGGCTGGCAAAGTCTGCCACGATGCCCGTGGGATTGTATACCGCATATTCGGGGTAGTAGCGCTCAACCCGCTCGGCAAACGACTCGAGGATGAGAATATCAGTCTCGATGATGTCCTTTATTCCGGGACGCTGGACTTTCAGGGCAACAGGAGTGCCGTCTTTCAGTGTGGCCCGGTGCACCTGGGCGATTGAGGCGGACGCGAGCGGCGTCTCTTCGATGGAGAGGAAGCATGCATCGTGGTCCGGACACGCCGCTTCGATGACCTTTCTGATCTCGCTGAATGGGAGGGGGGCGACCTGGTCCTGGAGCTTCTTCAGCTCCTGGATCAGCTCGGGCGGCAGCAGGTCCTGCCGGGTGCTCATGATCTGGCCGAACTTGACAAAGGTGGGACCAAGCTCCTCGATGGCGAGACGCATCCGTTCATAGACCGAGGCGACCGTTTCCACCTCGCATTCCTTGCACCGGCGGAATCGGTAGGTGCCGGGAAAGAGTCTCTGGACAATCGAACCAAACTCGTATTTTATCAGGACATCGCCAATCTGCCAGTATCGCCGGTACTTTGTAACCATGAAAATACACCCGGGCCGGTCGTCCCGGCCTCCATTTCGGCTTAAATAGTTACCTGTGGCAGAAATAAGCAATTAATTCTTGTGGTTCCACGCGATCGATCCGCGCAAATCCCACGCGCTCGAACTGGACCACCTTCCCCTGCACCGTCCCCGCCGCCGGTTCGCAGGCGCCGGCTACCGGCCCCTCCGGGGTCACCAGGACAGCAGGGAGATACGATTCGGCCGGCAGCCACTGGATGATCGGGGCTTTCCCCGCCCGGGCATCCGCCAGGTCCTCGCCAGCGTAAGTGAGGACGTATCCCTCGTCCGATTCGGTCACCCGAACGTTGAAAAGATCCTTGAGCCGGATCATCTCCGGGGCCCTGCCGAGCTCCTCCCGCGGGATGAGCACCTCTCCCAGGAACGGCAGTGTCCGGGTTCCCCGCCCGGGATCGTTCGGGTGGAGGAGGGCCCGGGCGGTCTGGACCGGGGCATCCCGGACCTTCAGGGGGACCGGATCGGGGACGAAGAAGTAGCGGTCCGCCACCGGGTCCACGATGGCCCGGTTGTGGGCATAGAGGTTGTCCCAGGAGAACGAGATATCGGTGTCACCGGTCCCGATATCGATCATTGCCGACCGGACCGCCGCTGGCTCGATCCCCCTCCTCGCCAGCGCCCGCAGGGTCCCGAGCCGGATATCATCCCAGCCCTGGTAGGCCCCGGACCGTATCCCCTCCCGCATCTGCGAGGTGGAGAGGATGACCCCTTCGATCCCCATCCTGCCGTAGTGGCGGTAAACAGGGACCGGCCACCCGAAGTAGTCATAGATATAGCGCTGCCGGCGGGTATTGGCGATATGGTCCTTACCGCGGATCACGTGGGTCACCCCCAGCAGGTGGTCGTCCACGGCCACCGAGAAGTTCATCAGCGGGTAGACGTGGGCCTCGATCCGGGGGTGGAGGGGGGCATGCAGGATCCGGAACGCCGGGAAGTCCCGCATGGCAGGGTCGGGATGTTCGAGGTCGGTCCGGACCCGCACCGAGGCCTCGCCCTCGTAGAACTCCCCGGCGAGCATCCGCTCCCACAGGGCCAGGTTCTCCTCGACCGTGAGCCCCCGGCAGGGGCAGGCCTTCCGGGCCATCTTGAGCTCCCTGAACTGCTCATTCTCGCAGGTGCAGACATAGGCCCCGCCCCGTTCGGTCAGGTCGCGTCCATACTGGTAGTAGAGGTCGAAGCGGTCGCTCTGGTAGACCACTTCGTGAATGGAAAGATTGAGCCAGGCGATATCTTCCCGGACCATGGCATAGGCATCCGGGTCAACCCGCTTGGGATCGGTGTCCTCGATCCGGAGGATGTACTTCCCCCCGTAGCGCTGCACATAGGCATCATTGAGCACCGCCGCCCGGGCATGGCCCAGGTGCAACGGGCCGCTCGGGTTCGGGGCAAACCGCATCACCACCCCGGACTCTGCCTTTTCGAGGGCAGGAAGCTCTTTGACGTGGACCCGGGGTTTTGTAATATCCTCGATGAGCTCAGGAGCAAGGGCAGCGAGCCGCTCCTCCCGTTCTTCCGGGGACAGAGCGGCGACTTCCCTGAGCACCTCGTTCATCACCGCCGACACTTCCTTTGCGCGAGACCGGAATTCCGGGTGCTTCCCCATGACCATGCCGATGACCGTGCCGGCCTTGGGGAGGTTCCTGTGCTTGACCGCGTTCTGGAGGGCGAAGATGAACAGGGCTTCCCTGAGCTCGTCGCTCATATCAGGAGCTCCGGGCGAGGAAATGGTCGGCGATATCCCCGAGAAGCTGCTTCTCCTCAGATTCAGGGAGGATACTGATCCGCTTCTTCCCGGTGCTGATCAGCTCCCGGGCGGTGTCGCGGACCTCGTCGATGACCCCCAGACCCTCGAGCTTCCCGATCACGGCATCGATCTCGGCGTTCGAGAGCTCCCGCCGGTACTCCGAGAGGTCAAAACCTTTCTCCAGGGCCTTGATGGAGATAAGGGTCTTCTTCCCTTCCCTGAGGTCGGAGGCCCGATCCTTGCCGCTCACGTCAGCCGGCGCCACCAGGTCGATGATGTCGTCCTGGATCTGGAAGGCCATCCCGATCCCCCTGCCGTAGTTGTAGAGGGCCTCGACATGGGCAGGGTTCCCGCCGGCAAGGATAGCACCGATCCCGGCGGCTGCCGCGTACAGGACCCCGGTCTTCCTCTCCACCATCTTGAGGTACTCACCCTCGAGGACATCGTCGCGGGACTCAAACGAGATGTCCATGTGCTGGCCCTCGCAGATCTCCACGCAGGTCCGGGCGAGCATGGAGACGGCACGCACCTTGACATTGTCCGGTGCGTCTGCCAGCGCGATGAACTCGAACGCACTGGCAAAGAGAACGTCGCCGGCAAGGATGGCCGTGGGCTCGTCCCACCTGGTATGAACCGTCGGAACACCCCGTCGGACGGCATCCGCATCCATGATATCGTCGTGGATGAGGGTGAAACTGTGGGTCAGTTCCAGCGCAAGGGCTGCTGGCATCACGTCAATCGAGCTCCCCTTTCTCACGGAATCGGCGGAGAGGAGGAGCAGCGCCGGACGGAGGCGTTTGCCCCCTGCCAGGAGGAGGTGAGCGCTGGCCTTGCCGAGCTCGCCGGATGCATGCCCGAAGTAGCGGTTGATAAGCCGGTCAACCTGGAGGGCGGTGCTCTCGAGATATTCCTTCAGATCCATTCCATTCACCTCATCGTGTTTTCATGTCAGTTTGATACGGTGGCCGTTCGTCACCACGTGCACATCATTGTGGAGGGTATACCCGATTCCCTCGGCAAACTCGGCATAGCCGGAGGTCATGCGGATGTTCCCGTGGGCCGGGATGATATGCTGGGGGTTCAGGAGGTGGATGAACTCGTAGTGGTCTTCCTGGTAGGCGTGGCCGCTCACGTGGAGGTCCGGGAAGATCCGGGCCCCGGCCATCCTGAGATGGGCCTCCACCATGTAGCGCTGCCCGACGTTCATGGGATTCGGGATGACCTTGGCCGAGAAGATCACCTTGTCCCCCTTCTCGATCTTGTATGGGGTGTCTCCGGTCGCGACCCGGGTCATGATGGAGCCCGGCTCGCCCTGGTGGCCGGTGACGATGGGCAGGAACTTTTCCTTCCCTGCCTTCATCATCCGGCGGAGCGTCCGGTCCACGGTCCGGCGGTTCCCGAACATGCTCATCTCCTTCGGGAAGCCAACGAGCTTCATCTGCTCGGCCGTGGAGCTGTACCGCTCCATCGATCTCCCCAGGAGGAGCGGCTTTCTGCCAATCTGTTCCGCACATTCGGCGATGGTCTTGACCCGGGCGATGTGGGACGAGAACGTGCTCACGAGGATAGCATTCTTATCGTCCTCGTAGCTGGTGATGGTGTCCCGCACCAGGTCGCGGGCAATCCGCTCGCTCGGTGCCCGTCCCCGGTTGTCGATGTAGGTACTCTCCACGATCAGACCGAGCACTCCCTCCTTTCCGATCTGCCGCAACCGGGCGAAGTCCGGCGGCTCCCCGATCACCGGGGTCCGGTCAAGCTTGTAATCGCAGGCGTACACAATCGCTCCCTTGGGGGTGTGCAGCACGGCGGTTACCGTATCGATGATGCTGTGCTGCATCCTGACGAACTCGAGCGTGAGCTGTTGCGAGAGGGTGTACTTCTGCCCCGGTTTCAGGGCGAAGAGCTTGTTGTTGACCCCGAACTTCTGCTCACCGGCGATCTGCTGCCGGATCAGCTCCGTGGTGTACGGCGTGGAGATGATCGGGGCATTGTAGCGGTGGGCGAGCTTCGGGATGGCCCCGATATGGTCCAGGTGCCCGTGGGTACAGACGATCGCTTTTACACTGCCTTCCACGGTATTCATCATCGTGTCATCAGGGATTGCCTTCATCTGGATGAGGTCCAGTGAATGCAGATTCTCGACTTCGGCTTCCTCGTGGATCATCACCTGATCCAGGCGGAGGCCCATATCAAAAATAACAATCTCCTTTCCGCAGCGGACGGCGGTCATATTCCTCCCGACCTCATCATATCCGCCAACGGCAATTATCTCAATATCCATTATTTTCCTCCATTGATTGCAGCATCTGGCGTGTCTTTCCGGTTATGTACGGCTGCCTCTCCTTCAGTGCCTTCAGATTCCTGGCCCCGGAAAGGAACATCGCAATCCGTAGTTCTTCCACATATGCTGCAATGATCGCTGATACATCATCCTCCCCCTGCATCGCAGGGGCCAGGAGCGGCAGGGCGACCCCGCAGAGGTCGGCCCCGAGACAAAAGGCCTTGGCCATGTCAAGACCGCTCCTGATTCCTCCGGTGGCAATCACCGGACCACCCGTTCCGGCAACCTCACAGAGGCTTACCACGGTGGGAATACCCCAGTCCTCAAAGAGCAGTGAGAGCGGGGTTCTCCCCTCCCCCTGCGGACTGTTCGTTTTCGCTCTGCGGAGACCTTCAACCGCCGCCCAGTTGGTGCCGCCCCATCCGCCGATGTCGATGGCACTGGCGCCGGCTGCCCAGCATACCCGCGCTGTCGCCGCAGAGATCCCGCTCCCGGTTTCCTTCACAATGACCGGGACCCGGGACTTCCTGCAGAGCTCCTCGATTGCCGGCAGACATCCCCGTACATCATGGTCTCCTTCCGGCTGGAGGGCCTCCTGCAGGAAGTTGAGGTGCACGGCGATAGCGTCGGCATCGATCATCTCCACGGCACGGTCGGCCCATTCCAGACCGTAATCACGGAGCTGGACCGCCCCGATGTTTGCCGCGATGAATGCCCGCGGGGCCGCCTCGCGGACCACAGAGAATGTGTCCGCAAGGTCCGGCTTCTCGAGGGCCGCCCGCTGCGAACCGACCCCGATCCCGATGCCGGCGAAATCCGCCGCACGGGCCAGGCGCCGGTTCACCTCTTTTGTCCCGGGATGTCCGCCGGTCATCGCGGCAATGAAGAGGGGGGCAGCGAAGCTGTGCCCGAGGAACTCGATTTCGGTATCGATGAACTCCAGGTCACACTCGGGCAGGGCGTTATGCACCAGCCGGACGTCGCCAAAGCCGGGGTCCCCCCGTTCGATATTCCGCTCAAGGCAGATGCGGAGATGGTCGAGTTTCCTCGATGAGGTCCGTTCCCGCTGCTCCATGCTATCCGCCTCTCACCACGGTTCCCCCATGCGGGCGCCCGTCCAGGAAGTCCCCGATCCGGTCTGCATGGAAGATGGCCGGGCTCGTCCCGTCCCGGGCGAGGTCAAGGAGCTCCCTGACCTTGCCCTCCATCCCGCCAGTCACATCGGTGTGGCGGGAGACCCCGATGGAGAGAGATCCGGCAGAACCGGGCGTGATCTCGGGGATGACCCGGTCGCCGTCAAGGACGCCGGCCACATCGGTGGCAAGACCGATCCTTCTTATCCCGAGGGCGCGGGCCAGGTAGACCACCAGCTGGTCGCCGGAGACGATAGAGACTCCCCGTACGCCGTCCATCACAACGTCCCCGTGCAGGACCGGAACCATGGTCCGGGCAATCATCTCCCGTATCTGCCGGGTCTCCATGGAGACCAGCCTGCCGTTCTCGGCATAGGCGGCATGGAAGGGATGGATCCCGATTGCCTCGCACCCCTGACGGCGGAGCGATGCCACGAGCCCGGCATTCAGCCGCGATACTGCCCGGTGGGTCGCCGGGACTCCTGCAAGGTTCCCGGGAGAGAGGCCGTCGGCGAGGCCGTACTTCCGGGCCTCCGGATGGCCGCAGGAACCGGCCCCGTGGATGATGAGGAGGGGCAGGTTCTTCCGGGACGCGATCTCCCGGCCGATCCGGTCGAGGGTCTCTTCCCGGATCTCCCCCTCGCGGTCTTTCCTGGTGAGGACGCTTCCTCCCAGCTTCAGCAGAACTGTTTCAGGCATCCTTCTCCTTCCGAACCCCTTCCGTATCAATGCTGGTGGAGAACGCACGGGCATCACAGGCCTCGATCGCTCCCACCACCCTGCTCTTCAGGTGCTTCGGGCAGATGGCGATCATGCACCCTCCGCCACCGGCACCGGTCAGCTTGGCCCCGTATGCTCCCGCAGCGCGGGAAGCCAGCACCAGCCGGGAGAGCTGCGGGTGGCCGACCCCCAGGGCATCGAGGAGGGCATGGTTCATGTTCATATACTCCCCGAGCTTGTTCGCATCATTCAGATACCGCATCGCAGAGAGGGTGATCGCCCCGATGGCATCGATGATCGGGTTGCAGATGTCCGGGTTCTTCTGCCGAAGGCCGGCCACCAGCTCCACCATCTTCGCCGTGTTGTGCTGAACCAGGGAATTTCCCACCACCAGCTGAAAATTCTGGGGAGGGAGCCTCCGCCGTTTTGTCCCGGTGATCAGGACCAGCCCGCCGAAGGTGGAGACCGTGGTATCGGTCGGACTCGCCCGCCCTTTCTGCACCTTCTTCTCGATGGCAAATGCCATGTCTGCAATATCCTCCGGCCGGTACTTCTTCCCGAACTCGTCATTGATGGCCGCGAGCGTGGCCACGGTGACCGCCGCAGACGATCCGAGCCCGGATGAGCTCGCGAGCTGGGAATTGACGTACACGCTCCCCCGCACACCCATCATGTCGAAGCAGCTGTCGATGTAGGGCGACTTGGCATGGTGGGCCCCCTTGCTCTTCCGGACGGTCACAAAGACCCGGGGTTTGATGGCCATGGCAACGCCCGGTTTGCCATAGACAACCGCATGTTCGCCGAACAGGAAGACCTTGCCCGGCGCACTCCACGTTGCCACTGTTACATCACCGCAATGGCTCCATATCCTACCACCGTAGGATCGCCGGTAACATCCCCGCTCGTGGCGTAGCTGAGCAGCCGCCCTGTCCGTGCCCCCTGCGCATGACAGGCCAGGCAGACGGCGGCAATCGGGCCAACCCCGCAGGCACTGACCTTCCTTCCGGCAACCCTCTGGTAGAACTCCGGGATGTCGAGTGCCTCAAGGGCTCCGATGGCATAGCGGTCGTTCTCCCGGGCCTGCGCTGCCGGCACGTAGTGGGAGAAATCGCTCGATGCGATGTACCGTACGTCATCACGGTCCGTCCTCCTGACGGCATCGATCACCCGTTCGGCAAGGAGCCCGGCGCTCCCATAGTCCTGGTCGCCCATCAGGATGGGGACGATCCGGGCCCGGGGGAAGCGGTACTTGATGAACGGGACCTGTACCTCGAGGGAATGCTCGTCCTGGTGCGAGATCTCATCAGCCTCTATATCGAGGGCGGATGCGATCTCAGTATCGGTGTCCACGATGCCGAGTGGCGTCTCCCAGGGAATGCGGGAGATGCTCGTCCGGAATCCCCGGTGGCTCGGCCCGATCAGGATGAATGTTCCGGCAAATGATACGGGTATCGCACTGTACGCCCATGCGGCAACCTCTCCCGAGTAGGGATACCCGGCATGGGGGGCAACGATACCCCGAGCATCGAGTCCGGGTTCCTTTCCGCGGAAGAACTTCTCCAGCAGCTGCTCCAGGTGATCAGGATCCCTCGGATAGAACATGCCTGCGACGGCGCATGCGCGGATCTTCATCGAATCACCCTCTCTTCCTGCTGATATTTAAAGTTCAGTCTCGAAATCCTCAACGGTGAGGGAAGTGCTGATGCCGCGGAGGCGGAACACCTCCCGGGTGAGGAGATAGTAGACCATGGAAAGGGCCTTTCTGCCCTTGTTGTTGGTGGGGATGACCAGGTCGATGTGGCTGGTCATGTTGTTGGTATCGCAGAGAGCGACGATCGGAATACCTGCCTGGACCGCCTCGGTGATGGCCTGGGAGTCGCCGATGGGATCGGTTACCACCACGACTTCGGGTTCGAGGTAGCCGTTCAGGTTCTGGTTGGTGAGCGTTCCGGGGATGAACCGTCCGGTCGCTGCCGTTCCCCCGATAGACTCGGCAAACTTCTTTGCCGGGTACTGCCCGTACTGCCGGGAGGTTACCACCAGGATCTTCGGCGGTTCGAACTGGCTCAGGAACCGTGCTGTGGTTTTGATGCGGTCGTCAGTCTCTCTGATGTCAAGAATGTAAAGCCCGTCGCCGCGTACACGGTAGATGAACCGTTTCATGTCCTTGCTCTTCTGCTGGGTTCCGATGTGCACCCCTGCGGCGAGGTACTCCTCCACCGGGACGAGCGGCTCGTTCAGCTGGATTTCCATCTCGTTTTCGGTCATGCTATCTGTTCCTCGATTCGTATGAGTTCGTTCAGTTTTGCGATCCTCTCGCCCCCGACAACTCCGGTCTTCAGGAAAATGCACCGGAACGCGGTGGCCAGGTGTGCAATGGTCGTGTCTGTGGTCTCGCCGGAGCGGTGGCTCATAACCGTGTCCATCCCGCTCGTGTGCGCGAGGTTGACTGCCTCGAAGGTGTCGGTGAGTGTGCCGACCTGGTTCGGCTTGATCAGGACGCAGTTCGCCGATCCCTGCTCGATTCCCTGCAGGATGCGGGATGTATTGGTGACAAAGAGATCGTCACCGCAGACCAGGCAGCGATCTCCCACCTGGGCGGTGAGATCGGCGAAGCCCGCGAAGTCCTCCTCGTGAATGGGGTCTTCCACGTAGACCAGGTCGAAACGGTCCACGAGCTCGCAGACATAAGCGATCTGCTCATCGGTAGAACGTGCCCGGTCCCGGTAGCGGTAGGTCCCATTCTCCTGCCAGAGCTGGCTTGCGGCAATGTCAAGGCCTATCCTGATGGTGATGTCGAGTTCATCGGAAATGGTCCCGACCGCTTCGCTCAGCAGCTCGAAGGCCTCGGCATCGCTGATCTGGGGAGCCCAGGCCCCTTCGTCTCCCTTTCCGCAGGATTTGCCCCGCCGCTTCAGGAGGTTCTTTACCTCCCGGTGTACGGCGGCATTGGCAAAAACCGCCTCGGCCGGACCGGATGCCCCGGTGGCAACTACCAGGAACTCCTGGATCTCGGTTGCATTCTCGGCATGGGCACCGCCACCGATCACGTTGCCGAGGGGCAGTGGGAGGGAGGGGACGAATACCCCGCCGAGGTACTCGTAGAGTTCCAGTCCCAGGGACGATGCTGCGGCCTTGGCCGTGGCCAGCGAGACGGCGACGGCGACATTGGCGCCGAGCACGGAGAAATCCCCACTCCCGTCAACCTCCCTGATCTTCCCATCGATTCCGATCTGGTCGCGGGCGTCCTCGCCGATGAGGGCGGGGACGAGGTTCTGTCCGGCACATCCGATGGCTGCATCCGGTTCCACGACCTTTGCCTCGTAGAGCCCGGTGCTGGCCCCGCTCGGAGCGGCAGCCCGGCCGAACCCATTCTCGGTGTAGATATCGGCTTCAACAGTGGGATTCCCCCTGCTGTCCAGTATCTTCCGCAATTGGATCTCACAAATGGTGGTCATGGAATCCTACTTCCTCTTCACGGTGATGGGAATGATGTTGTGCTGAAATTCTTCGAGCGCGATCTCCAGAGGATCGATCTTTGTTGTCCTGATAAGTAAGGGGGCACCCATCGATATTTGTAGAGCGCGGGCGCCTATGATCCGGGCTCTTTCATATCGGGTGTACGACTCTGTCATATAACCTCAAAATGTTCCATGGATACTGAAATGGGGTCGCTGAGATTCGAACTCAGGTCACAGCGTCCCGAACGCCATAGGATAGACCAGGCTACCCCACGACCCCTCACTGATACGGATTGAGATCATCAATGATCTCCTTGTGGGTAAGGAACATCCGGCGGCAGCAGTACCGCTCAATGCCGAGATCATCGAGGATCCGTTTCAGATCCTCGCCTGCATCCCGGCGGCGTTTGAACTCGCTATACGCCGTCGATATTACCTTTCCACAGGTGAAACACCGCACTGGTATCATACCTGTCCGATCTCCCAATTCATTTTGTCATCTCAACGATAAGACTTTTGGAACTTCTTTCGTGCTCCCCGTCCATGGGGCTTCTTCGACTCTTTCTGCCGCGAATCATTGACCAGAAGGGTACGATCGTAGGACAGGTAGACGTCCTTCATCTGGGGATCATTGTGCCACTTGAGGATGCCCCGTGCCAGTGCCGTGCGGATCGCCTCTGCCTGCCCCATGATGCCCCCGCCGTTTACATCAATGGCGACATCGACCTCGTCGATAGCATTGGGGATCAGGAGGAGCGGCTCTGAGATCTTCATCCGCACCAGCTCGTTCGGGTAGACCTCGAGGGGAACGGAGTTGATCCTGACTATACCGCTTCCGGGCCGGAATGTCGCACGGGCGATGGCCGTCTTTCTCTTTCCGCTTGTATTGACTATCTTTACCATGCTCTCACCTCTCAGTACTTTGCTCCCAGGAACGTGCTCACTGCCCCGATAGTCACGAATTTCGGGGTGTTCAGCCGGTCCATGTGCGCTTCCTCAGGAACTTCCCGCTCGGAACCTTCCAGCTGGTACGGTACGCCGACGTAGACCTTCACCCGTGAGAGTGCATCCCGTCCTGCCGGACGCTTGTAGGGAAGCATCCCGCGGATGGTCCGCTTCACGATATGGTCGGGACGCCGCGGGAAGAACGGTCCTCCCTCGCGGGATCCCCGCTGCCGCTTCTGGTCGTAGGTGGCGAGGACCCGTGCCCTGCTCCCCGAGATGACCATCTTTTCTGCATTGACTATGGCGATCTCCTCTCCGGAGAGAGCCCGTTTTGCCACCAGGCTTGCCATCCGGCCGAGGAGCAGTCCGTCACCATCAATAACTGTTACCATGAATGCTCACCTCAGTATCCTGACCCTGCTTCCCTTCGGGTTGGTCGTGATCAGATCCTCGATGCTCATGCACTCACCGTCTGCCTGCCTGATCTTGTCCGAGGCTGACTGGGAAAAGTTCAGGGCTGCGACCTTCACCGAGGTCTGGAGCATCCCGCTGCCGAGAACTTTTCCAGGGACGATGATGGTCTCCCCGTTTGCAGCGTACCGGTTGATCTTGCTCAAGTTGACCTCGGCATAGTTCCTGGCCGGGGCCTCGAGACGGTCGGCGATATCCCTCCAGATGTTGACCTCATTCTCCCGTGATGTGTTCTTCAAGAGGGAGATGAGGCTGGTGAGGCGGGGATTGGTCTTCCTACTCTTCATCGTGTTCATCCCGGGTCTCTCCTGATATCTCGTTTATCTGTGCTGAAAGTTCCTCAGACTGCGTCCTGATATATTCCAGTGCCTGCCTGATGATGCTCTGTGCCGGAAACGACCCATCCCCTTCAACCACGAAGAGAAACCGGGTCTCGTCGGTCCTGACGGTTATTCCGGCTTCCTCGCCGATCCCGGTGTTCAGGCAAGCCCGTTCGCAGAGCCGGCAGAGGGAACATGATTCGAGCCTCCCCTCTTTCACAGCCACGCGTCCTCCCTGGATCTCGAGAATATCCCGCGGACACTCGTCCACGCACTGTCCGCAGGCGTCACACCGGTCGCTGATAGTGATGACCGGGTAGTTCTTATACCCGCACGCGGTGGTAGGCTGCCACTTGGCATGCTCCCTTCCCCGGGAGACAACGGCACGGGCTTCCAGCACCACCTTCTGGTCCTTGATGAGCTTCACGATAGGGACATCGGGACTGGCAGGTCCGATCCGCGGGTCCTGGGAGATCAGGTCCTTTGAGGTCACCATACCCGGGCCCTCCACACTCATGGTGAGGAGGACGCTGCAGGCCGGACAACCCTCCCCGCCGCAGGTGCAGGCATTCCGCGGGACGAAGCACCCCTCTTCGGTCCTGATCGGGATCAGGCCGATGCGGTGGGCGAGCATCTCGTCAAAGAGAGCGCTCGTGTTGTCGTAGATCTTCACATCCTCGATGGCAAGGGTGGGGACCTCCCCGGTCATTGCCCTCCGGAGGGAGTTGGCAAAGGCCGGATTGCACCCACCCAGCCTGAACTGGGCAATCTGGTCATCGAGTCTGGAAAATACGATCTCCATCAGACTCTCCTTCCCCGCCGTCCGCCCTTGGCCCGTATCGAATCATGGGGGACCGGGGTGACATCCTCAATCCGCCCGATCCTCATGCCTGCCCGGGCCAGGGCACGGATGGCTGCCTGGGCACCCGGCCCCGGGCTCCGCTGCTTTCCGCGGCCAGGCGCCCGAACTTTGACATGGACCCCCACGATACCTTTCTCTCTCGCTGTCTGGGCAACATTCGAGGCCATCTGCATCGCAGCATAGGGCGAGCTCTCATTCCGGTCCTGCTTGACCACCATGCCGCCGCTGCTCTTGGTGACCGTCTCGGCCCCGGAAAGGTCGGTGATGGTGATGATGGTGTTGTTGAATGAGGCGTAAATGTGGGCGATACCCCATTTCTCCTTCTCTGCTGCCATAGTTATCTCCCTGTCCTGGTAATCCGTGCCCGCTCGGCATGGTCGGCACCGGTGAACGGTGACCGTCCGTAGTACGAGATCTGGCTCTCCTCGGCCCGGGTCACGCGGTAACCGGGGATGCTGACCCGCTTGCCGTTGATCGCGACGTGTCCGTGGGTGATGAGCTGGCGTGCCTGCTTCGGTGAGCGGGCAAGCCCCTTCCGGTGTACCAGCGTCTGGAGTCGCCGTTCAAGCGCCTGCTGGGTCTTGAGCGCGAGAACGTCATCGATGTCGGCATCCGGGCCGAGCAGCCCCATCCGCTGCATGTGGCCGATGAGTTCGCTCTTCTTGGCCTCGAACCGCTCCTGGTCCTTCCCGGTGGACATCAGGGCGAGGAGGTCACGGGAAGCCTTCCGGTAACGCCGGAGGTAGCTGTGGGCCTTCCACACCTCACGCTTGTTCCGGAGCCCGTACTCGATGACCATCTTGCTCTCCTCCTCAATCCGCGTCTTCTCGAAGGGGCGTTTGGGGGTCTGGTACTGTTTATGGTTCTTTCCCGGGTATCCCATGCAATCACCTGGATTAGTCCTTCTTCCTCTTCACACCGACCGTCAGTCCGGTTCTTCCGGTGGACTTTGTCCGCTGGCCGCGGACCTTCTGGCCGGTCTCGTGCCTGATGCCCTTGTAGCAGCGTATCTTCCTCATCAGGTTGATATCCTCATCCCGCACCATGACCACGTCGGTGCCGAAGATGTGCCGCGGCTCGCCGGTATAGACATCTTTGGGCCTGTTCATCATCCAGAGGGGGACCTTTGACGTATAGGAGTCGACGACCTCACGAATACGGTCGACTTCCTCATCTGAAATGCGCCCCATCAGTTCCTTCTCGTTCACCTTCGCCAGCGTTGCAATGACCTGGGCGGTGTGCATTCCCACACCCGGAATTCCGGTCAGCGCAATGTGGACCGGTTTTGTCCCGTCGAGGTCAGTATTGCTGATCCGGACGAAATACTTGATATCTTCTTCCTGAGCCATCCAATCCTCCGTGACTGAGATTCTTGAACGCTGAGGGAGGGATTTGAACCCTCGAGTCCCAAGGGGACACAGGTTTAGCAAACCTGCGCCATACCAGGCTTGGCTACCTCAACAGAGAAACTCGCGTCGTATCGACACTCGCAGCACCGGACGGTGCCACTCCATGAATGGTGCACCTTTATTGGAATGCACGGGTATTAACCCTTTGGGTCAGTGCGCCGGCCGACCCGGGGAAAAAAGTCAGGATCGCCGCCGCCGGACATCCCGGGCGACGAGTGCAGAGATCACGATCGGCAACGCGATGGTTGCATCGCAGAAGACCTGGACGCGGGGGCAGGTCGGGGTCTCCTTGCCCCAGGAGATGGCCTCCTCAAAGGTGCATCCTGAGAGTCCGCCCCAGTGGGGGGCATCAGTGGTGTACTGGATGGCGTAGGCATGGCCCTGCAGACCGGCATCGTGGATGGAAGCGATGACCTGGGTCTGCTGGATAAAGTTCTTGGGGACCCCGCCGCCGATGTAAATGACACCTGTCTTCGGCGAGCGCTCCACGAACCGGGTGATCTCATCGGCATCGGCCAGCTGGTCCACATCCACGGCCACCCCGTTTCTCCTGGCCATCACCAGACCTATCCCGATCGAGGAGTCAGCGAGGGCCGGAACAAAGACGGGAATCTCCTCCCTGAAGCAGGTGGCTGTCAGCGATTGTCCTCCCGGGAGTTCCCGGACAGCGTATCCACCGAGCTTCCGGATGAATTCTGCCGATGAGCCCGAGAACGGGGCGATCTCACGGGCGAACTCCGCGATCCGTGCATCGACCCCCCGGAACTCCTCCTCGTAGGCAAAGACATCGTATATCCGGTCGATGCCCTGCCGGAAGAGCTCCCCGTCGTCCACATGGTGGTGGCCCCGGTAGTGGCGGATGCCGAAGTGCTCGCAGAGATCATGAAAGATGTTTGCCCCGGTAGAGACGATGGCGTCGATGTAGTGCCGCTCTGCCAGGGTCATGAGGCACCGCTGCATCCCGGCCGGGACCATCGCCCCGGACAGGCCGAGCAGGATGGTGCAGTCGGGATCACCGAGCATCGTCTGCCAGATCTGGAACGACTCCCCGAGTCTCCGCCCCTGGAAGCCGGTCCTGCTCATCCCATCAAGGAGATCGGCCACGTTCGCCTGGGGTAGTACCGGATCAGTCGGTGTAAGCGCCATGTTCTTCAATCACGTTTCCATTGCTTCCAGATAATAATTCCCACCGGAAAATCCCGGCAGCGGATACGAAATCCGGCGAAAAAAGGTTTCAGAGGGCCCTGATCAGGGATTCCCTGGTAATGATTCCGGCCAGCAGATCGCCGGCAGTGATCGGGACGGTGCTGATGTTCTTCGCGATCATCAGGTCGATCACATCATCGAGGCTGCAGCCTGCATCCACGGTCTTCACCGGGGTGCTCATGATATCCTTCACCAGCAGGTTCCGGATCCGGTGGTCCTGGTGCTTGTCGTCGACAACCTCCCGGAAGTTCCGCATCGAGACGGCAACATCGGTCTCGGTCACGATCCCGACCACCTGGTCACGGTCGGTCACGATGAACCGGAGGATGTTGTCATCGATCATTCTCCTCCGGAGGTGCACCACCCGCTCTTCAGTGTCGATGGTGCAGGCCTTCTCCATCACCTCGGACAGGGGGACCGCCGGGCGGTACCGCCTGAGCAGGTCCTGGGCGGTGACCTTCCCGATGAGGCGGTGGTCGTCATCGTAGACCATAACCAGCTTGTAGGCCTGGAGGAGCGGGATCAGGATTTCGATGTCCTGGTCCGGGTAGACGGTGGTGAAGTCCTCCTCGACCGTATTTGCGACATGGATAGAGTTCGGCGATATGGCCGAATTCCGCCGGGAACCCAGTTTCTCGGCCACACTCTTCCGGGAGACCGTTCCCACCACGGCATTATTGTTCAGCACGATGAGGGGGTCGATCCCCTCATTGAGCATCTTGTCGAGCGCTTCGGTAATCACTGCTGATTTTGAAATAGTTACCGGCCGGGACATGACATCCCTGACAAAAAGTTCATCGCTCATTGCGCCACTTCCCTGATTATATCGTCTCTCTTGATAATTCCCCTGATCTCGTCATCCTGCATGACGACCAGGCTGTTGATATTCTTCTCCCGCATGAGGGCAACCGCCTCGCTCACCATAGCTCCGGGGGGAATGGTGATCACCGGACGGGACATGAAGTCTTCGGCAATTGCTGCCATCTCCACTACGTGCCGGAAGGATTTCCGTCCGGCGTGAGCTTCCTTGCGAAGCATGGTCACGTCTTTCACCGGCAGGTCCGATTTCTCGTCTACGTAGAGAAAGAATGCGAGGTTGCTTTCCGTGATGATTCCGGCGAGAGTCCCGTCGTTATTGACCACCACCACGATGTCGTTCCGCTCCTGCATCAGGTCGATGATGTGGGTCAGGGAGTGATAGCGGGTGATAGTGATCACATCCTCCATGACATCCTCGACCCGGGTTGTGATTTTCCCGATAAAGGCAGACCGCATAAGGTCGGACTTGGTGACAATTCCCGCCACCTCGCCGTTTTCCACTACCGGGATTCCGCTGATGTCGCACCTGATCATCAGGGACGAAATCTCCCGGATGCCGGTTTCGGGGCTGACCGTGGCCGGATCCGGGGTCATCAGTACCGATACCGGGATATTGTCGATCGGCCGGCGTCTCCAGACCGGTTCGGTCTGGCGCAACCGGTAGCCGATGTCCTTCTTGGTGATGATCCCGACCAGCGTTCCATTCTCGATGACCGGAATCCGGGATATCTGGTGCTTCAGCATCAGGTTCCGTGCATGGGCCACGTTCTCGGCAGGCCCGACCACATAAACGGGAGATGTCATCACATCAGCTGCTTTCATGAGCCATCACGTCCTGGCGAGCGCCCTTACCATATCAAACTCGGTGACCAGCCCGACCAGCCGGGCAGCCTCGATGACCGGGAGGCCTCCCACGTTCCTGTCGAGCATCTCGCGGGCCGCTTCATTGACCCCCTTGTCCGGGGATGTGGTAAAGAGGTTTGAGGAGACCAGGTTCCTGACCGGAAGCCCCATCACTTCCGCCACATCGCCGGTGACCATCTGGTCGAAGACCTTCTTTGTCCCCAGGTACTTCATGATGTCACTGGTGGTGATGATGCCGTAGAGGACATCGCCGCTCACCACCGGGAGTCTCCGGAACCGGTGGGTGGTCATGTCCCTGGTGACCTTCCCGATAGGACAATCGGGATCGGTCACCCTGAGGGAGGTGGTCATGATATCATTGACCGAGAGATCGACCTTCTCGGTGGCGAGCACCTTCATGACATCCCGCTCGGTGACCATTCCCACCAGGACGCCGTCGCTGTCAGTGATGGGCATCCCGCCCACCTTCCTGCTCATGATGATCTCCACGGCATCGGCGATACTGGCGGTATCAGGGAGCGTGGTCAGCTGCTGGGTCATGAGGGTCCGGACCGGCTCGTTGATCGCTGCAAGAAGGTTCCCGCCGTGCCTGACCTGGACGAGGTTGAACTTATCCCCGCCGCCCATGAAATTGATGATATCACCGGACGTGATGATTCCCCGGAGTTTGCCGCTGCCGGGATCCACGATCGGCAGCCTCCGGAACCCGCACCCGGTCATCTTCTCGACGGCACCCATGATGGTGCTGGTGGGGGGTATCGAGACCACATCGCGGGTGGCGATCGCCATGATATCCCCTTCCCGGGAAACAATGTGGGACTTGAACTCGACCGGGCCCCTGTCGAGCTTACCCGGCATCTTCAGGAGTTTATCCCCCTGCTTGAAATTTCGGTCATTGGTATGCATCATCCAACCTCCATTCTATTCGTATCTGAGAAGCGATTCTGGGACATCCCGGCCCCGCTCAGGCGAGAACCTTCAGGATGTCGTGCCGGTCGATAATGCCGACAATGCGGTCACCGTCAACGACCGGAAGCCTGCTGATATCGTACTTTACCATCAGTGCGGCAGCGGCTGCTGTCGTTTCGTCCGGAGAGACG
Organism: Methanolinea sp. UBA277; assembly: GCA_002499905.1. Lineage (GTDB taxonomy): Archaea > Halobacteriota > Methanomicrobia > Methanomicrobiales > Methanospirillaceae > UBA9949. The sequence goes on along the minus strand of DANP01000007.1, from coordinate 78,153 downwards.
GTCATCACCGGGGTGGTCATGATGCCCTCGATAGGGGTGCTGCTCTCGGACGCGGTGCGCCACCGACCGTCCTTAAGGAGATCACGACGTGAAATCATCCCTACAAGCCTCCGTTTCTTGACTACCGGGAATGCGGTAAAACCGCTATCCGTCATTAGGTTATGGATCTTCTGTCCGGTATCCTCGGCACTGCAGGTGATCACGTCCGTTGACATGCAGTCCCTGACACATCCCTTCACTTTCTGCATGCTTATGGCGACCGGGAAGAGCTCAGAGAGGAGAACGCCCCCAAGGATGGTGTTCTGCTCGTCTACCACCGGCACACTGTCGGTCGCATTCTCCCTGATGGCGGACAGCACGGCATGGACTGGAGCATCGGGGGATACGGGGGTGATTTCCCTGATGTATCCCTTAATGGTGACATTTGATTTGGTCGCTGTTACACGGAGTACATCGGTGATATCGATATACCCGAGCAGCTTCCGCTGGCCGTCATGCACGTACAGTTCGCGGAAGATATCCTCCCTCAGGATCTTCCGTGCCCGGGTGACCGGGTCATCAACGTGCAGGAGGGGGATATCTGAGAGAAAATTCGATGCCGTTTTCATTGGAGCAGTTCCTCCTCGCGGCAGGACGGGCAGAGCATCACGTTATCGGTACGTCGCAGGTCGTCTGACATCGTACCGCACCTGCTGCACATGCCCACATCGACCTCCTCCATGCGGTTGATCTCGATGAGATCGGTCATGAGCTCATTGATCTCCGTCGATACCGTGAGGATATCGCGTACCGTCACGATGCCGATGACCAGGTTCTTCTCGTCCACGACCGGAAGGCGCCGCACATGGTTCTTGATCATCATGTAGGCTGCATCCCGCACGGTCTTATCCGACCGGACGGTGATGAGCGGGGTGCTCATCACCTCGCTGACCCGGACTGCTCCCGGTTTCAGGTCCTTGGCAACCACCTTGCAGTTGATGTCCTCTTCGGTCACAATTCCGACGGGGAGGTTGTCCCGGAGCACGATACAGCTCCCCACCTCATCGCGGCACATGGCCATCGCTGCCCGTGCTACCGACTCGTCGATCTGGATGGTGGTGGGATTCCTCCGCATCACCTCCTTCAGCTGCACCCGCGTTTCGAACCGTATCGAATCTGATGGATTTTTCACTCAATTACCCCCAAAGAGCGTCCCGGAAAGAATTGTATACGCAGTAACCACTACTGCGAGCCATCATTATTAAAATAACCTGTCTATATAATACCTTCTTCGCTCTTTCATTCCGGCGTATACAAAACCTAATAACATCTCTTCCCAAAAGAGTATATGTAATGAACGGGGAAAACCGGGAGCATTTCCAGGCATTCATTCCGCGTTGAGGGAAGGTATGAGTATTTTTGTCCAGGCGAAAAGCCGTGTCTCGAAATTTCTGGCGGCCTTCTTCCGGAAGCGACGTACGCGTATCGGGATTTACGGACCTCCGAACGCGGGGAAGACCACCCTTGCCAACCGGATTGCGCGTGACTGGACAGGGGAGACGGTCGGTCCGGTGAGCGTGATCCCCCATGAAACCCGGCGGGCCACCCGGAAGCAGGATGTCACCATCACCGGAAACAACGGGAGCAGTATCACCATCGATATTGTGGACACTCCGGGTGTGACTACCAAGATCGATTACAAGGAGTTCCTAGAGTACGGGGTCGGAAAGGATGAGGCCGTGCTCAGGGCACGGGAGGCGACAGAGGGGGTTGCCGAGGCGATGCACTGGCTGCGTGAGGATATCGACGGGGTCATCTACATGCTCGACAGCACGGAAGACCCCTTCCTGCAGGTCAATATCATGATGATCGGCATCATCGAGAGCAGGAAACTTCCGGTCATCATCGCTGCAAACAAGATCGATCTCCCTGATGCAAGCCCGCAGCGGATCAGGAGCGCCTTTCCCCAGCATCCGGTCATCTCCATATCATGTACCGACGGGAAGAATATCGAGGAACTGTATGAACAGATGGTATACCATTTCGGGTGACGCATGCAGCAGGGTGTCCAGATAGATCTCATCTCCGAAGAACGGCTCTCTACACTGACCTCCATGGAAAAGATCCATATGATCCTCGATGATGTCAGGGAGGGAACGATCGTGATTCTGGAAAAGGGGCTCGACCCTGAAGAGCAGAGCACATTGATCGAGATGACTATGCGGGAGATCCTCCCGGACGGATTCAACGGGATCGAGATAGAGAGCTACCCGTCCCGCGACCAGGCACCGGGGTTCCTGCAGCGTCTCCTGGGAAAGAGCACCCAGGAGTCGCGCCTCACGGTCATCGGCCCGGCAAACCAGCTGCGCATGATCCGGAAGGACAAGGACGTGATCAGCGCCTGGATTTCATCGCGGTGAGAGAATGGTCCATATTTGTGCAGCGTGCGGCAGAGTTTACCCGGATTCCTCCGAAGAGATCCTGAAAGGATGTACCTGCGGGGGAAAAAAATTCTATTTTGAACGGCCGGCTGCACAGCGGAAGCGGGCCGCACCAACCTCCCCTGCACCGGAGCCGGAACCCGAACACGTACCGGAAGAGGCAGGGGCTGATGAGAACGATCGCTTTGACCGGGTGGAGAGTGTCCGGATTATCGCTCCCGGCACGTACGAGCTCAACATCGAGAAGATGGCCCGGTCCGACGAACGGGTTGTCGGGCTCGGCCAGGAGGGGAGCTATGCCCTCGACCTCCTCTCCATGGCCGGTTCAAAGAAGAAAAAAAAGATCAGGCGTTAGCATGCGATGACCGGTTCTCCCGGGGAGCCCCATCGCCTTATCCCCGGAGCATCTGAGAAAAAAAGGATTAACTGATATTTTCCACACTGTACCCTTTCTTCGCGAGGAGATCTTTTACCCGGTCCTTGTGGTTGCCCTGGAGCTCGATTGAGTTCCCCTTGACCGTTCCCCCGCAGGCCAGCTTTGCTTTCAGGTATTTGGAGAGATCTTCAAGATCGATATCCGTGGGGTCGAGGCCCTCTATGACCGTGACCTCTTTGCCATACCGGCGCCTGTTAACCTTGACATTGATACGTTGCTGCTCTTTTGCTACTTCCTCACAGATACATAGTTCCTTCGGTAGTCCACACGTCGGACAAATCCCACCATTCATTACAAGTACGTTCAAGTTCTGCTTATATATTTGTTGGCATCCTCCGGGCATCCTGCCACGGTTTTTCGTGGTCCGGAATCCCGGATAGCGCCCAACAGCCGCTCATGCTACCGGTCACCCGCTGAAACTGTCCACCCGGCAGGTATCGCACCCCCGGGAGAGGACCTGATCGGTCCGGCTGTTGTACCGGTACACGGTGATTCCCTTGCAGCCGAGTTCGCGGGCGAGCAGGAAGGTGCGGGATATGTCGGCGGGTATTGCATCTTCGGGGAGGTTGACGGTCTTTGAGACTGCGTTATCGACATGTTTCTGGACCTCCGCCTGAACCCGGACATGGAACCCGGGCTCGATCTCTGCAGCGGTGCGGAGGAGTTCCCGGAGATCATCGCTGATCGGGAGCTGCTGCACGCTCCCGGTCTTCCTGACCTCAGCCACCATCGACAGGCCTCCCGGGAGCGGAGCAATGAACCGCTCAACCGCGGGGTGGACCGAGCGGATGACCTGCCCGTTGATGCTGCGGGTGGAGGCGAGGGAGAACAGGGGCTCAATCCCGCTGCTTGTCCCGGCGATGATGTGAAGCGACCCTGTGGGTGCGATGGTGGTGACCGTGGCGTTCCGCAGGGGCCCCTGGCAGCTGCTCAGGTCGATGGCCGGAAACGATCCCTTCACCCCGGCAAGCTCTTCTGAAGCGGTATGAGCCTCTTCCTGGATAAACCGCATCACTGTGCCGGTGGCGGACAGCCCCTCATCAGACTGGTAGGGAATCCCCATCAGGATGAGGGCATCGGCAAGGCCCATCACACCGAGGCCGATCTTCCGGGTGCGGAGGGTCGCCTCCCGGATCTCGGGGACCGGGTAGACGTTGATGTCAATTACGCGGTCGAGGAAGCGAACCGCCCGTCCGACCACGTCGCCGAGCAGGTCGTAATCAATCCCGGTTCCGGACACGCATGCCGAGAGGTTGATGCTTCCGAGGTTGCAGGACTCGTAGGGCAGGAGGGGCTGCTCTCCGCAGGGATTGGTCGCGTCGATGTGTCCCAGGCCCGGGACGGTGTTCATCTCGTTGATCCGGTCAAGGAAGAGGACTCCCGGGTCCCCGCAATGCCAGGCGGCAGTGGAGAGGTCGTCCCAGATGGTTCGTGCGGCAACCGTGGCCCAGACCTCGCCGTTCCGGGGATTGACCAGATCGTAGTCGCGATCCCGGGAGAGGGCGGTGAAGAAGACCTGGTCAAAGCCGACTGAGAGGTTGAAATTCTGGAGGTCACCCCCCTGCTTGGCGCGGATGAACCTGGTAATGTCGGGATGGGAACTGGCCAGCACCCCCATGTTCGCCCCCCGGCGTTTCCCTCCCTGCTTGAGGGCGCCCGTGGCCTCGTCAAAGACATGAATGAACGGGATCGGGCCACTCGCGATACCGGCGGTCTGCCCCACGCTGTCTCCGGCCGGCCTGATGTCGGAGAAGGAAAAGCCGGTCCCCCCGCCGCTCTTGTGGATGAGGGCCATGTAGTTGAGCGCACGGAAGATGCTCTTGATCGAATCGCCCACCGGCAGCACAAAACAGGCCGAGAGCTGGCCCCCCGCAACTCCCGCGTTCATCAGGGTCGGCGAGTTGGGGAGGAAGAGCATGTCGTCCATCATCCGGAAGAAGAGATGCTCCTCAGCGGTCCCCACCGCCCTGGCCACTCTCCGGAACATTTCCCGCGGGGTTTCTCCGGGGAGGAGATACCGGCCCCGGAGGAGGATGCGCCCGGCCTCGGTAAGACCCATAGAATCCTCAAGGAATGCCTTTTATTTAAAATCCACGCTAACCTTTCTCTCAGGAATGTCACTTTTTGTTCTCGGCACCGCATCGCATGTCGGGAAGAGCACCGTGGTGGCGGCAGTCTGCAGGGTGCTTTCCAACCGGGGAATCAGCGTTGCCCCGTTTAAGGCGCAGAACATGAGCCTGAATTCCTACGTCACCCGGGACGGGGCGGAGATCGGGATCGCCCAGGCCATGCAGGCTTTTGCCGCCCGACTCGAACCCGCAGCGGAGATGAACCCCATCCTCCTCAAACCCAAGGGGGACCAGGTCTCCCAGGTGGTGCTGATGGGGCGGCCGTATAAGGATCTCCCCATCTCCTCCTACTACCAGGAGACCGATGACCTGCTCTCCTGCGCCGTCAGGGCGGCCCGCCGCCTCATCGACCAGCACGGGCATATCGTTGCCGAAGGAGCAGGCGGAGCGGCAGAGCTGAACCTGTATGCACGGGATATCGCCAACATCCGGATCGAACGGGAACTCCGACTCCCCATCATCCTTGTTGCCGATATCGAACGGGGCGGGGTCTTTGCCCAGGTCTACGGAACCCTCGAGCTCCTGCCCCGGGATATCAGGCCGCTGGTGAAGGGAATCATCATCAACAAGTTCCGTGGTGATCCCGCCCTCTTCGAAGACGGGGTGCGGATCATCGAGGAGCTGTGCGGCATCCCGGTTCTCGGAGTGCTCCCCCACCTTTCCCTGCCACTCCCCAGTGAAGATTCCCTCTCGATCGGCGACAAGAAGGCGCATGACCACCCGGTCAGGATCGCGGTGATCCGGCTGCCCCGGATCTCGAACTTCACTGATTTCGAGTGCCTTGAATGCGCCGCCACAGTCGTGTACGTCAGTCCCGGGTTTCCCCTCACCGGGTATGACTGCATCATCATTCCCGGGACAAAAAACACCGTTGACGATCTCAGGGCGGTGCAGGAGAGCGGGTGTGCGGAAGAGATCCGTGCCGCCCGGGAACGGGGGGTTCCGATCATCGGTATCTGCGGCGGCTACCAGATGCTCGGCCTGGAATTGATCGATGACGGTATGGAGTCATGCCGGGGACGCTACGAGGGGATCGGCCTGCTCAGGGTCGTCACCCGGTTTTCGAGATACGAAAAGACCACCGAGCAGGTGATACGGACAGCATCGGCCACCGGCCCCATCCTGTCCGCTTTCGGGACGGTTCAGGGATACGAGATTCATATGGGAGAGACCGAACGGACAGGAGACAGCGAGGCATTCTCCGGAGAAGGTGCTGTTTCTGAGGACGGCCTGGTGATCGGCACCTACCTCCACGGGCTCTTTGAGAACGTTGCGGCCCGGAATGCCCTGCTCTCCTGGCTACATGCACAGAAAGGCCTGGAGTATGCCCCGCCGGAGGAGGGCGGGGGGCAGGACCCCTATGACCAGCTTGCCGCAGAATTCGAACGACACGTGCAGCTGGATCCCATCCTCGCCCTGTTTGAAAATTGACCGTGAGTGGGGTTTTTAGGAGCGGACGTCCCATGAGATCGATGAGCATGTTTCCGGGGAGGCGCACATGGCGATAAGGGTATCCTTTACCATTGATTCGGAGATGATGGATCTCATCGACAAGTTTGCAAAGGAGCACGGGTTGGACCGGAACCGGGCAATCCTTGATCTCATCGACAGCGGCTTCACCCACGTCACGGGCGGGCACCCGGTCAGCCTGAACCAGAAACGTTCATTCGAGGAGTACCAGGAGCTCCTGGCGGGCCTTGACGAGATGAAGAGCTCGCTGAAGAACCTTTCCGAAGAGGTCCAGCTCATCCACCACATCGTCGATGTCGAATGGGGCAGGGAGATGCGGCCGGTCCCCTTCCAGACCAAACGATGGTGGGAGTTCTGGAAGACTCCCTGAGTTACGACCGACTACCCGATGATATTCATCATGCTCCGGTATCCTTCCCCCCTCCGGTCAGCACAGGTCACGGCCTGTACTTCCTTCAGGTTCACCTCTTCTGTCGCCCGGTGCCGCAGGCAGTAGGCGAGTGCCGGCGAGGTCACCTGGCGTCCCCTGACCAGAAACGAGCGGGAAAACACACAGAACCTGCAGTGCTCGATGGTCTCTTCCTTGTCGGGACGGCAGCGGACTTTGCCGGACCTTACCTCGAGAATCCGGTACTCTTCTTCAGGCATGCAAATGGATCCCTGCATGAAGGTTATTAGGGCGGGGGATAAAGACTCACTGCTCCGGGCAGCACCGATTATATACCCTCGTTTCCGATCAGGGTGACCGGCTTTCCCTCGAGGGTGGAGATCTCCTGCTCTATCCCGGCCATGAGTGCGGGGATCTCCGCTTCCAGGGCCTGTTTCCGCTCACCGATCGTGGTCATCCTCTCCCGGAGCGAAGCCAGCCGGGCTTCCCTCTTTTGCATCTCACGCTCTGCCTTCCGTGCCTGCTCAATAACCGGGATCACCGCGTAGGCGCGCTCTGACGCTTTCAGCCGCGATTCGGCATCCCTCCGCTGTGCGTAGAGAGCCCTGATCCGGGCCATGATATCGGTGTCTTCTGAAAAGAGCTCCCGCTCTTCCTTGTTCTTGAGGACGATCTCCCCACTCCCGATCATGCTCCGGATCAGCGGCAGGGCGCGGGCAAGTCCGGGCACCATCTGCTCCTCGGCCGGGAGACCGGATCCGGCGAGCACGTCGACTACCGGTTCGATCTCCCGCGCAGCAGAAGCACCCTCCCTCCGCTGGAGCACCTTCTCTCCTTTCCTGAGGAGATGGGATATCACCGAGAGGTCGCTCCTGAGCGCACGGTCAGCCGCGGAAACCTCCTCGTGGAGACCGGATATGACGGTTTTAAGCCCGGCAATCTCCGCGGACGCGGCGGCATCCCCTGCCTGCGCAAGTACTTTTGAAAGGTCTTCGATCGCATGCTCTTCCAGGGCGATCTCGTCCCGGGTCCGGGCGAGGTCCGCCACCATCTTCTCATGGTCTGCGACTGTTCCGGAGAGTGATGCAGCGGTCTTTCGTAGCCCCGCGATCTGGTCCCGCTTCCTGCGTGCCCCGGCAAAATGCGGGGTCATGGCATTCACCTCACGGCCGATCCGGTCCACGGTCACCCGGATCTCTTTCATCTCATCGGGAAAGACGCTCCGGAGGTACCTCCCGGGCCCGGCGAGCCCTTTGACGCATCCCTTGAGACATTCGCTCGCTGCCGTGTAGAACTCCTCAGGCTCGAGGGGAAGATCTTTTACGAGCGATGAGAGCATGGACTTCTCGAAGAGGGGGAGGGTGTTCCTGGCGATCTTCTCGAGTTTCGGGTGGTAGGCCTCCTCCCGCTCCTTTGACCGGAGATCCCGCACCAGCTCCCTGAGTTCGGTCCGTGCAGCGGTAACCGCGTTCCGGTGTCCCTCTGTCCGGGCGGCGATATCGGCGGTGATCTCAGCATCCAGGACATCGAGCAGGGTGGGGACCTCCCCGATCTGTATGGTGATCGGCTTCTCCTCTCTCTCCTTCGAAAACCGGTCTTTCAGGAATTTGAACATGAGAAATCCCCTACAGGCTGCGATCTTCCTGCCCGGACTCATCGGCACCGTCGTTCTGCAAGATCTTCCGCAGCCGGGCAACCCCATCGATCTCCTGGATCACCCTGACCACGAACGGCGGAACGAGCTGCTCCCAGTCTTCACCCTTCAGCATCCTCCTCCGGATTTCGGTGCCGGAATGGAGCTTGCGGGCATACATCGCCGGCGATTCCACCCGCACACCTGCTTCGGCAAAGAGCTGCATCACCAGCGGGTTGCTGGAGTAGACGAGGTCGAAGGGCGGGGCCATTGAGCGGACATGGGAAACCCAGAGGGCATTCCGCTTGATATCCTCAATCGGGATCACGTAGAGGGGGATCCCGATATCCTTCAGTGACCCGGTGATCATCAGGATCCGCTCCCCTGCCGTGAACGGGTTTCCAGGCTCATGGGAGAGCTGCGCACTCCCGACTCCGATGATGATCTCTTCTGCCGTCTCTGCTATCCGTTCCAGCATGTACTGGTGCCCGTTGTGGTAGGGCTGGAACCTCCCGATGTAGAATGCCCGTGTCATCTGACCGCCACCATATTTGCAATCCGGGCCGCAAACGCCCCTGCCGTGAACCCGGCATCGATGTTGACAACCGCAAGAACCGAGCAGGACTGGAGCATGCTGGCAAGCGCCGCCCTCCCGTGCCCCATGTACCCGTACCCGGTGCTGACCGGGACCCCGATCACCGGCCGGTCAACCAGCCCGGCCACCACCGCAGGGAGCGTCCCCTCTCTGCCGGCGGCAACGATGAAGACATGGGCTTCGAGACATTTTTTGATGGCCGGGAAGAGGCGGTGAATCCCGGCGGCACCGACGTCATAGGCCGTGCATACCCGGCACCCCATCTCCTCTGCAATAACCCTGGCCTCCTCGGCCACCCTGATGTCAGACGTTCCAGCGGTAATGATCGCGACCACGCCGCCGGTGGGTTCAGCCGGTGCGCCAGTAGAGAGAGCCGCCATCCGGGCCCGCTCATGACAGGTCACCTCAACCCCGGCAGCAGCCGCCCGGTCCGCGAGGCCGGCATACTGGGCCCGGGAGAGCCGGGACACGAGACAGCGGCCTGACGTGCGGACATGGGCCAGGGCTATGTCGGCGAGCTGCCCGGTCTCCTTGCCCTCGGCCAGCACCACCTCGGGAATCCCGCACCGCAGGCACCTCCCCACGTCCAGGTTGGCGATATCCCCGACCGCCTCGATACGCAGGCCGTCGATATCCCGTTCCGCTTCCTCAGCGGTGATCATCCCGCTCCGGAGCCGTTCCAGCACCTCATGGAGCCTTCTGTTGGCCGGCATGCCTCACTCATAACGATATGGGTTCGCCTATAATAATACGTTCAAGGTCAGGACGAAGCGGGCCGATGCCGGTCAGGCCGGCCGCGTGATGCAGAGGGGGGAGCCCTTCCCGGGGGCAGAATGGGATGCACCGCGGAAATCAGTGATGTGCTCCGCCCCGTTAAGTTATTGGCCGTACAGGGAAACATGTTCATACTGATGAGTTATCTCGTGTATGTCGCCCTTTTCGGGGCAGCGGTGGTTTTTTTCCTCTGGCTGCGGGATGCCCGGATATTCTTCCGGACCGCGCTTCCGGGATACCGGAAGGCTGCCTACCGGGGGGTTCTCTACGGGGCGCTGGCCCTGCTCGGTGTTGCGGTCACCGTCTTTTCTCTTGAACTGCTCGGGCTCGGCCTGATCCTTGCCGCACTCTACCTCCAGGGACGGGAGACCCGGGAACGGGTCTGGACCGGGGAGGGAACACTCGACCGGGTGCTCGGGAAAGCTCCCCTGAACTCACCGGGAACGAAGGGGGCCTGACCGTGCTCCAGAAACCACGGGGGACCCGGGACTTCCTCCCCGATGAGATGGACCAGCGGCGTGAAGTGGAAGGGACCATGCGCCGGATCGCCCGGACCTGGGGGTACCGGGAGGTCTGCACCCCGGAATTCGAGGAGCTCGAACTCTTCACCATCCGGTCCGGCGAAGGGATCATCCAGGAGATGTACGTATTCGAGGACAAGGGCGGGCGGAAGCTGGCGCTCCGGCCGGAACTCACCGCGCCGGTGCTCAGGATGTATGTCAACGAGGGAAAGACCCTGCCAAAACCGCTCCGCTGGTTCTACTTTGCCGACTGTTTCCGGTACGAGCGGCCCCAGAAGGGGCGGTACCGCCAGTTCTGGCAGTTCGGCGTCGAGCTGATCGGGGCCGATTCAGCACTTGCCGAGGCCGAGGTCATCCTGCTCGCCCGCGACATCCTTGCCGCAAGCGGTATCTCCTTCTCCATCCATGTCGGGCACCTCTCCCTCATGCGGAGCCTCCTTGCCGGGCTCGATCCGGATGACCAGAAAAAGATCCGGACATTCCTCGATAAAAAGGATACTGACGGCCTTGCCGCGTATCTCTCTTCTCATGGCAGGGAAGAGCTCTGCATCCGGCTCACTGCATTGGCGGGAAGCCGGGACCTGGAGGAGGTATTCGCCATAACCGGGGACCTCCCGGACCGGGACCGGATTGAAGACCTGTTCTCGATCCTCGACAGCCTGGGACTGGAGTATACCCTGAACCCGGGCATCGCCCGCGGGCTCGATTACTATACCGGCATGGTCTTTGAGATCTTTGCCGAGAACCTGGGTGCCGAGAACCAGGTGCTCGGGGGCGGGACCTACCGCCTCGCCCACCTCTTCGGGGGCGAGGAAACCCCCTCCTGTGGGTTTGCCATCGGGTTTGACCGGGTAATGGTTGCCCGGGGCGAGAGGGTGCCCGCTCCAGGAATCGTGGCCGGGGTCGCTTTGACTTCCGAGGGACGTGGCTGGGCTTTCACCGTGGCGGGAGCCTTCCGGAGCGCCGGGATCAGGACTGAACTCAGTCTCTCGGGGAAATCGATCGGGAACCAGCTCTCCCAGATCGCCCGGTCGGCTGATTTCGCCCTGATCATCGGGAAGCAGGAGAGCGAGCTACAGCAGGTCACCGTCAAAAACCTCCGGACTGGAGGGCAGAAGGTGCTGTCGCTTGCTGATGCGATCAGAGAGGTGAGCGGGAGTGAGCCTCGCTGAGGAGCTTGCCAAGCAGCAGCGGAGCATCAGCGTCGCGGAGTTCTTCGAGAGAAACAAGCACCTGCTCGGTTTCGATTCCCCGACCCGGGGGATCATCACCACCATCAAGGAGGCGGTGGACAATTCCCTCGATGCCTGCGAGGAAGCCATGGTCCTTCCCGACATCTACATCGCGATCCGGAAGCAGCCCGGGGACGTCTTCCGCATCATCGTCGAGGACAACGGGCCGGGGATTGTCCCCCGGCAGGTCCCCTACGTCTTCGGGAAGCTGCTGTACGGCTCACGGTTCCACCAGATAAAACAGAGCCGGGGGCAGCAGGGGATCGGGATTTCCGCCGCGGTCCTGTATGCCCAGCTCACCACCGGACTTCCCACGGTGGTGATCTCCCGGACCGGGCCGGACCATCCTGCTTTCCGGTTCGAAGTGCAGATCGATGTCGGGAGCAACGAGCCCGATATTGTCTCGCAGCGGGAGATCGACTGGGACCGGACCCACGGCACCCGCATCCAGATCGAGTTCCGGAGCACCCTTGCAGCAAAGAAGCGCCTCATAGAGTACCTCAAGTATACCTCCGTGGTCAATCCCCATGCCCGGTTGCGGCTCGAGCTCGATGATGAGACCATCCTCTTCGACCGGGTGAGCGATGACGTGATCGCCTGTGCCCAGGCCATCAAACCCCACCCGCACGGGATCGAAATCGGACAGCTCCGGAGGATGGTCTCTCCCGGCAGCGGGAAGCTTGAGGACTTCCTCTCCGCAAACTTCTCCCGGGTGGGGAGCAAGACCGCCCACGAGATCTGCACCAGAGCCGGGCTCACCTGTACCCGGGATGCAGTGTCGCTCTCGCCGGAAGAGCAGAAACGGCTCATCGATGCCATGCAGGAGGTGAAAGTCCCTGCACCCCCTGTCACCCAATGCCTCTCCCCGATCGGGGAAGACCTGATCACGCAGAGCCTCGAGAAGGAGTTCCAGATGGACTTTGTCCGGGCACGGACCCGGCCGGGATCGGTCTTCTCCGGCCATCCGTTCATCATCGAGGCGGCAATCGGGTACGGGGGGAAGCTCGCTCCCGAGGGAGGTGCTCAGATCATGCGGTTTGCCAACCGCGTGCCCCTCATGTACCAGCAGGGAGCCTGCGCCATCACCCAGGCCATTGCCGGGATGAACTGGAAGAACTATTCCATCCCGCAGGCGGGCCTGCCCACCGGACCCCTCCTCATCCTCGTGCACGTCGCCTCTACCAGTGTCCCCTTCACGAGCGAGAGCAAGGATGCCATTGCCGCGATCCCGGAGATCGAGCGGGAGATTGTGCTTGCCCTGCAGGACCTGGGCAGGGACCTGAAACTCTTCCTCTCCCGCCGGGATCGGAACCGGCTCCAGGAGGACCGGGCCCGGGCGGTCTGCGCCATCCTCCCCGACCTGGCGGCCAAGGTGGCTGAGATCGTCGACCAGCCGCTCCCCGACATCTCATCCATCGAGGGAAAAGTCATGAAGAAACTGGTCGCCCGGAAGAGAACCGATGACACCGGGGTGGTCATCGAGCTCTCCAACTATACCGCACACCCGGCTACCATTTCCCTGTACAGCATCTCAGGTAATCCGGCAGATGACGCCCGGCCTCCCCCGGACTTCGTAACCCGGCTCGATGAGGAGTACACCAAGGTATGGCAGATCACGGTGGCACCGGGTGAATCCTGGCAGACCAGGTTCACCGGGGCAGGGGGAGGAACCCTGGAGATCCGCGGTGTCGATGCGCGACAGATTGTGGTGGTGGATCAGGATGTCTAAATCCGACCTCGATGCACTGGCGACCGATCGGCTGGTCGGGATTGCCAGGAAATGGTACAGCCAGATGGCAGGTGGGGTGATCCCCTCGATCTCGCTTCCGACCCGGACAAAGCAGAACATCGAGTACGATGATGCGGCCGAGGTCTGGAAGTACGGGGACCGCGAGAGCACGCGGTCGGCCGGGACCGCCAAGAGCGCACTCCATCTCCTGAAGATGGCCTGGGTCATCTGGTTTCTGAAGAAACAGATCGGGGAGAACCGGTCCTCGACCCTGAGAGAGCTCTACTACATATCCGAGGGGTGGAAGAAGGCGAAGTTCCAGGCCCAGGACGAGAGCAACTTCCTCATCGAGGATCTCGAGATCCTGACCGATATGCAGCGCGAGGCTTTCCACCTCCGGCCTGAAGAGGACGGGGCGACCGTCTTCGGGCCCCTGAAACTCCGGGAGCTGACCCGGCGGGGCGCCCGGGACATCCACTGCCAGGACGATGTGGGGGAGGCTGGCTACCAGATACCGACCAATGTGGAGAATATCGAGCTCCTCGACCACGACGCACAGTTCGTGATTGCGATCGAGACTGGCGGTATGTTCGCACGGCTGATCGAGAACGGCTTTGACAGCGACCACCGGGCCATCCTCGTCCACCTCAAAGGCCAGCCAGCACGCTCCACCCGCCGCATCCTCAACCGCATCAATGACCAGTTCGGCATACCGGTGGTGGTCTTTACCGATGGCGACCCCTGGTCCTACCGCATCTACGCAAGCGTTGCCTACGGGGCCATCAAGAGTGCCCACATCTCCGAGCTCCTGGCCACTCCGAAAGCCCAGTTCATCGGCGTCCAGCCGAGCGATATCCGGGACTACAACCTCCCCTCCGACCACCTGAACGAGAAGGACATCGCCGCGCTGAAGAGCGAGCTCTCCGATCCCCGGTTCGCATCCGACTACTGGCGGGAGCAGATTGAGCTCCAGCTCAAACTCAACCTCAAGTCCGAACAGCAGGCCTTTGCGGCCAAGGGGCTCGACTTCGTGACCCGGGAGTACCTCCCGGCACGGCTCTCGGATATGGGAGTGCTGTGACCACCCCAGCCCTCTCTCGCTCCCTTTTTTTTGGTTCCAGTGGAAAGCATCTCCACGGTCCCGGGTGTACTGCAACATCATAAAGGCCCCCCCGTATCGAATCTCCGGCTGAACGGGTGTTTCCAGGGGAGGAGCACGTCTCCTCCCTGCTCATACAAAGAACCGGAACATCATCCAGGCGATAATGACCATGATGATCGAGTACTTCAGCCCGGCGACGGCCCTCCCTTCGCCCATCTGGCCGGCCACGAACCCCGAGAAGAGCCCCTGCAGGATGGCTGCATGGGTGAAAAGCCGGGTGTAGAGGGGAAGATCGACATTCGCACCGAATGATGCTGCCGCCGCGGAGGTCTTTGACGCTGCAGCACCGGCGGTAGCCATGACCGAGAGGAACGTGGTCACCAGGATGTAGATCACAAAGACGAACACCAGGAAGGCGATGAACACGATCACGATGTAGATCAGCATGTTGTTCCGGCGATCGGTCCTGAGCATGATGTACTCATAGCTGTCGTTTGCCGCTGCCCTGAGAACTTCGCTCACATCGCCACCGGCCTTGCTGGCCTTGGCGATCAGGTCGATGCTCCGGTCGGTGAGCGGGGTTGCGAGCCGTGCCCGGAACCGCTGGATTGCATCGATGAAGGTGACATTCCAGGACATCTCGTTGTCGAGCCTCTTGACGTAGGGCGTGAGGGTGGAGTAATCGCTCTGCGAGACGAGGTGAACGGCATTCGGCAGGGTCATGCCCGAATCGTTCATCCCGGCAAGGTCACGGTAGAAGTTCGGGAGAGCCTCCTCAATGTGCCGCCTCCGGGACATCTCCCGGAAGTCGAGAATAGCGAGGGGGACGGAAGCGATGAGGAAGGAAAAGATGAGAATATCATCGATCATGGTCGACTGGTAGAGAGCAGAGATTCCGCTATCCCTGATGACGAAGGCTGTAGCGATCAGGAAGAAGAGGAGGGCAGCCGGTATCGTCACGTAGAGGGTATGGATCGGCTGTTCGGTCAGGACTTTGACCGGGTGTTTCATGAGACGGCCGAACCCGTGCTGGGATGCCCGGTACTTCTCGATCTTCTTTGTGATCACGTCCTGTTCGTGCTCAAACTCCGACTTTTCCCGCTCCCCGAGCTCGACTTTTGGCGGTTTCTCCTTCTTCAGGAGCCGGGAGAAGGTTTCAACCCTTCCCGCCTTCTCTCCGGCCGGCTCAGTCTGATCCGGGGGGGAGTACGGCGGCGCTGCTTCTTCTGCCTTTTTTGTATTTGATGTTCCTGGGAAGAGGTCTTTGAGTGCCATGGTCAGCTCTCCGGTGTCATCGAACTGATGAGGATCACGAAGCCGAGGCTCCCGAACGGGATGATCAGGTAGATGATGATGTAGAGGAAGACGGGCTGCGACTGTCTCGAGAGGATGGACATTATCGACTGGAGGATAATGAGGAAGAGGGGTCCGGCCACCATAGCCGTGACGTAGGATTCGGCAATGAGCCCGAGGGTCTCGAGGAACATTTTCTGGGTCTGCCGGTTCTCGAGGGCGTACTGCTCGGCCTTGGTCCGGAAGTACTCAGTCAGGTTGCTCCCGCTCGAGATACACCCCATCGCCCCCTGAAGAAATTCCTTCATCCGGTAGCTCGGGGTGGTGGAGGAGACCAGCCTGAGGGCGTCGATCAAATCGCGCCCGTACAGGTCGATCTCAAGGGAAACGAATCGCGCCTCGGTTGCGCTCTCACCGTAGATAGTGCTGCTCCCGAGCTGGCGGAAGATCTCTGCCGGCGGAATTCCTGCCGTCGACATGGCGGTGACATAGTTGATGGCATACGGCAGGGTGGCATCGATATTTCTCTTCCGGTTCCCGGCCACGTAGGACGGGTAGATGAGAAATACCACGAAGGTGATTCCCCCGATTACGGCGAAGGATATGATGGTGGCAAGGATGGTGCCGAGAATCAGGGCGTGCTCGGAGAGGGTAATGATGAAGTCCGGAGCTGCCCCCCGGTAGGTGATCATCCCGGGGATGTTGAAGACCCAGGTGAAGAACCCGAGGGAGACTGCGGCGAGGATCCCGATGAGGACGGCCCCGAGGTAGGCGGTGGCGAGGTAGACCTCGAACGGCACCTTCATCCGTGCGGTCAGGAGCGCGTTCCGGAGTTCCGCGTACTTATTCCGCTTCTTTCCCGCGTAAATCCCAAACAGCCTGAAGGCCAGTCGCTGGATACTGTTCATCAGGGTCAGTCCGTCGGGTAGAGATCGGCTCGCACGGTCTCCATCATCTTCGACGGATCGCGGTAGTACTGGATCAGGATGTTGCTCACATCACGGTATTCGCGGATCTTCTTGACCCGCATCCATTCGAGAACCTCCTGCCGCATCTTCAGTTCCTCCCGCATCCGGTCCTCCGACCAGCCCCGTGCCTCCATGATCTCTTCGAGGACGAAGGATTTACCGGAGTATGTGATCTCATCGGTAACCGGGTGCCACCGGAAGACCTCGTTGGTGATCAGCTCGTTTGTCCGCGGGTCCAGGTCGAGAATCTCCATGATCTGTTTGGTCCGCCTGATGCGCTGGCCGCCGATACGGGCCTGCACCTGGACCGATACCAGGTCCAGCGCGGAGAGCATGTTCCGCGGGACATCGAGCGGGGGGTTTTCCAGACGGTGGACGATACTGGCCACCGAATCGGCGTGCATAGTCGAGTAGGTCACGTGGCCGGTGCTCATGGCCTGGAACAGGGTCAGGGCTTCCCTGCCCCTCACTTCACCCACGATCAGATACTCCGGCCGCTGCCGAAGTGCAGCACGGAGGAGCTCGTACATGTCGATCTCTCCCTTGCCCGCGGTATCAAAGGAGGTCCGGGTAACACTGGGAATCCAGTTCGGGTGCGGCAGTTTCAGTTCCCGGGTATCCTCGAGGGTAACGATCTTTGCCAGCGGAGGAATGAAGAGCGAGATGGCGTTCAACGAGGTGGTCTTGCCCGAAGCCGTTCCCCCGGCAAAAATACAGGATTTTCCGCTCTCCACCGCGAGCCAGAGAAACGCGATGGACAGGGGGGAGAACGTGGACCATTCGATCAGGTCGGTAGGGGTGATTGGTTCGAGTTTGAACTTACGGATCGTGTAAGTGGATCCATGGGCGGTCACCTCAGTCCCGAGGGTCATCTGAATCCGTGACCCGTCATGCATGGTCGAATCGAGCATCGGTTCGGCGATGGAGATGTATTTCCCCGACCTCTGGGCGAGCTTGGTCACAAAGGAGTCGAGTTCCTCGGAATTCTTATAGCGGAGATTGGTCCTCATCGATTCATACCGGGTGTGGTAGACAAAGAGGTTCACATTCACCCCGTCGCAGGAGATATCCTCGATGTACCGATCATGCATGATGGGGTCAATCATCCCGTTGCCCAGGAACTCTTTGTACATGTTGTAGAGGATTTTCTCCCGCTGGACAGGGGTGAGCGAGAGGCCGAAATCGGCGATGACGTCATCGGTCACCTCCCGGAGGGTGGTCCGGGCCTGTTCATCGGGAAGGTTCTGGGTGTTTACATCGAGGCGCTCGAAGATGCGTTCCTTGATCTCCCTGAAGAGTTCGTTCTCTGCCGGTGTAAGTATGGGTTCCAGGATCTCGTACGTATTTTCATGGGTGGCATGGTCGTAGGTGATCCTGATATAGGCATACGGCTCATTGACCGGATAGATCTCGATTTCTTCGACACCGGGCCGCGGCCGAAAGGTGAGATTCACGAGGGGGCCGTGGATCCTCTGATCATAGTGCGCCACTTCATGGCGGATGACCGACAGCGGGCTCAGTTTCTTCAGGAGGCCGGCCCGGGGCGGCTCGGCCTCGATGGCCGTTGCCGCTTCGGTGATGCTCTTGAATCCTTCCCCACTGAGCACGCTCTCCTTCTGGGACGGGATGCCTCCCTTGCTCTTGAGGTCAAAGACCTGGGTGCGGGCCTTTATCTTGAGTTCGTCCACCTCAAACGTGGCGCTCTTGGGGATGACCAGGCCGGAGAGGTCATTGATCTCATCGATGGAGATGACGGCTTCATCCTGGGCAGGTTTCTCTTCGGACCAGACACTCTTCTTCGCCGGAACAAACCGGGGTGCCACTGGAGCCTGGCTCACCACCTCTCCATCTTCGCTCTCGTACGATCCCTGTGCATCGAAGGCCATACCGGCCGGTTCCCCGGTCTTTTTCCCTGTTACGCCCTTTCCTCCGGGCTGTATTTCACCGGACGCGGGCGGAGGGCCGACCGCCCGCTTGATCTCTTCAGAAAATTCAAATTCAAAGTCCCTACTTTCCGCTTTGTCAAGTTCCGAAAGAGTCCTCTGTTCAGGTTTCTCCTCTTTTTTCCCGCGGGAGAACAATTTCCTGAGTGATGATTCCTTCTTTTCTTTTTCCGCCATTGTTACCACCTTGCCTCTTTTCCCACCATAGTATTCTCTATAGTGCCATTGCCTGGAGATGCCGTATCGCGAGCCTGATCAGACCCAGGTTTGCACCTGCCCGGGTGATGATACACAAAGAGAGATCTCCGTAGGGGACGATAATGCATTTCTTCTCCCCTGCTTCCAGGGTTATCTGGTCGAGGACTCCTATCCGCATATCGGTCGTTATCCGCTCCCCTGCCCGGAGAAAATCCTCCGCAATCGCTGCCACCTGTTCGAAATCACCGTTTCCTACCGATTTAACCGGGAACCCTTCGTAGAATGCGAGGACCGCGAGGACACCGGGCTGCCGCTGGATGACCTGAAGCCTGTTATCATCGAGGAGGTGAGATACCTCCGCTACCCGGGATTTTCGTGTCTCTGCCGGCATCCGCCCTGCCACCCGGGATCTACCGGATTGTGTCATCTCTCTGGAATATCAGGTATCGATACCCGGCCTTCAGAGTGCCGCAACCAGGCGTTCCTTGTTCTTCTTGAGCTCGTACCGTATCCTTCCCAGGTTCGACGAATTTTCTGCCACGATTGCAATCAGTTCGTCCTTCGAGAGCGGCGAGATGATGATCGGACCCCTGTCGAGCTCCACAAGCATCTGGGTGAGCTCCCCCTTTCCAAGCTCTCGTCCCATGGCCTCTGATGTACCTATCCCTGTGGACGCCATGGCCCCGAGAGCGTCGATGTCCATCTTGCCAGACATGGCACTCTCTATCACGAACCCGTCACGGCCCACCACCACTGCGGCGGAAACTCCGTCAAGGTTCAGGAACTCTCCTAAAATTTGTTTTAACATTCCATGCCACCTATTGTATAAAAACATCCTCTGGATATCTGGAAATAAAAATGTTTGCCTAAAAAATTGTTTGTTTCAAACCGCTCCGGGGAAGTCCGGAGATCAGTAGTATTATGAACGAATGAGAGAGTATTGACTACTGATGCAGCTTCCCAGGGGGACATTCAGGGGATTGAAGAGAGGTTCGGACCTCCATTCCCTGATCCGGGAGATGGAAAGGACAAGCCTTTCGGGATACTGCAAGATCATATCGGGTGAGACCTCTATCCTGCTTGTTTTCAGCAACGGAAGGATCATTCTTGCCGAATATGGAACGCTGACCGCCCGTGCGGCCATGGACGAGCTATCCCGCGCCGGCGGGCAGCCTGTTGATGCGGTGCTTCACGACCTCTCTGATGCACAGCTCAAGCTCGCCCTCGAGTTCAATCCTTCAGCCCGGGTCGATCGGGGGATGCAGCCCGCGGGTGTGCACTCCGCTGCTCCGGCGCCCGGGCATGACATCCCTCCCCATCACCGGGGATCCTCGCCGGCAGATTCCAGGATGGTATCATCCCGCGGGAAGGAGCCCGGGGGATTCTCCGGACACGGATTCCCTTCCCCGTCCGCTGATGATGAAGCGGCGCTTCTGATGCGGGACCTCGATGCACTCGATGCACTCGATATCCAGACCATGACCGACAAGTTCCGGGCAAACTGCCGGCAGATGATCGAGAAGCTCGAGCTCGAACACCTCCTCGAACAGAACACCAGGAAAGGAGAACCATGATCAACGGCGAGTCCTTGCTCCTGCTGGTCCTGATCATCATCACCGCGGTATGCCTCTTTCTCTGCATTCTCAATGCGCTATTTCTCTTTGAATTGCGGAAACGATTCCAGGATCTGGGGAAGAAACCTCAGGCTCCGGCGGTTATGACGGCAGAACCCATGGCCGGAAAGATTTCCGAACACCCCCACGACCTGGGATCCGGTATCCGGCTCACGGCGGGGAAATATCACCTCGAATCACTCGTGATCGGGACCTCCGACGGACTGATCGTTACTTCCTACGGCAGCAGAAATCCCGAATATGAGGCGGCATACTATAGCAATATCCTGTCAGAAGGGACCAGTGCTCCTGATCCCGGGGTGAGACTGTTTGTCTTTGATTTTAGGGGAACCCCCCTGATCGTGATCGCCCGCGCCAAGACAACTCCACCGGAAGAGATGGTGCCAAAACTGGAAGCAGATATCAAAACGGTCTTCGATACCCAATTATGAGCCTGAAAAGATGCATTACGCCATTAGGATTTTATAAACATGAGACAATCACTAAATAAGGAGGGTTGAATGGTCAGGGTATTCACCTTTGCTTCCGGGAAAGGGGGAACCGGAAAAACAACCATGACGATCAATCTCGGGACCAGCCTCGCGAAATTCGGAAAACGGACCTGTATCATGGATGCAGATATCGGCATGGCAAACCTCGGGCTCTCCATCGGGCTTGAGGATGTTCCGGTTACACTCCATGAAGTCCTTGCCGGAAAGGCGTCCATTCGTGATGCCATCTATGAAGGGCCGGGCGGAGTCCAGGTCGTACCGAGCGGGATCTCACTCCAGGGGTTCCAGCAGTCCGATCCTGAGCGCCTTCGGGATGTGCTGAAGGATCTCACTGACACCCTTGATTATCTCCTGATTGATGCTCCGGCCGGTATCAGCAGGGACGGAGTCGTCCCGCTCGCGGTTGCCGACGATGTCATCCTGGTGGTCAATCCCGAACTTTCTGCCATCGTCGATGCCATGAAGACCAAGATCCTTGCCGAGGTGGTCGGCGGGCACGTCCGGGGGGCGATCATCAACCGGGCAACTTCTGAGAGTGCCGGGACGGTGAGCCAGAAGATGGAGAAGGTGCTTGGGACACGGGTCATCGGCATGGTGCCTGAAGACCCGCAGGTGAGGAAGGCAGCTTCGGCGAAGGTTCCCGTGGTCATCAAGTACCCGACCTCCATCTCGTCGGTTGCCATCCGGAAGATCGCTGCAGGTCTGGCAGGGATTACCTATGACAAAGAGGTCATGGAGCCGAAAGATACCTTCATCGACCGGTTTACCAAGGTCATCTTCAGGGGGAAGAAATGACCCCCACCCCGTTCACCATTGCAGCACTGGGATGTATCGATGGTGCTCTTCTGGTGCTCTCCTACCTGATGTACCGCCGCATCAGGGGTCTTTCCGAGCACTTCGATCTCCTGACCGGCAGTCCCTGAAAAGATTCGCAGGGCCGGGAGAGGAGACAGCTCCCGATTCTTCGTTCCCGTTTTTTCCCGGATTGGAAATGGCTTGTGGAGCGTGCCATTTCCTGAACCTCGGACGTTTCAGGATCCGTTTCCGTTATCCCTGTTCTTTATCTCAAAGACGCAGTTCGGATCGCCTTTCGACCGACAGGAGATCTCCCGGCCCCGTACCTTGATCCCGAACGCCCCTTCAACAATTCCTGCGAGGAGCCCTGCTGTACAGAAACAGACTTTCTTTCCGACATTCCCGAATGATTCGGATTCGACTGTGTGCTCGAGCGTTATCGTCTTTGTCTTTTCCGCCTCGTTCCATGCCATGGAGATGATCCTGAACCAGCCCATCTGGGAGTAAAAGGTGAACGCCATATCGGCAAGGGTGTTGGGATCGGTGATTCCCATCTTCTTGTAGTGCTCGACGTTCTCCTTGCCCATATCCATGTATGCCCGGTAGTTGACACCACCAGCAGAGATCTCTCCCATGGTCTTGATGAGCGAGGTGGTCATGGAGGTGAAGATGAACCGCGGCATCATGACCACCGGGTCATCAATCAGCTTGATTTTTCCCTCGAGAGGTTTGTGCTCGATATATTCGGTAATGGCAGAATCGCCCTTCACGATCGCCTGGGCCTTCCACTTCCAGCTGGCTTCCGTCTGATCGGCAACAAACTCGCAGCAGTCATCCCCGTTTGCATGGCATTTTGTCTCGATGCAGAACCAGTTCTTTCCGGTGACGGCGGTCAGTACTCCCTCGATCCAGCCCCGGTGAATCCCGCAGACCGGCATCTTCCAGTCCTTCATCACCTGCGATTCGAAGGTCTGGTTCGTCCGGAGAATCACCTTCTTCTCGCTCTGCTGGACGAGCTCGAAGGGCGCCCCCCATCCCTGCTGGTGCTGGAGCCGGAAGACCAGCATCAGGAACTCAGCCGGAGAGAGGTTCATACCCAGTTTCTGGAGGAAGTTGTTGAGCCCCAGCGAACCCAGGCCGACGGACCGGAAGAACTGCACGGTAGCCTTCACGGCCAGTTTCCGGTTGAGATTGGCCTCGTACATTTCGTAGATGGCTCTCACCAGGTAGTCGGGGTTGCTCGCGGTGCGGACGCCGAGATATGACACTATGCCCTGCAGAGGATCGATCTCCATATAGTCCCGGATATCTTTGGTTCCGGAGATGATCGCCTCAAAGTCGCCTTTTTCGATCTTCTTTCGCTCCATACCAGTACTTTCTCTGACTGAACGTATTTAAATAATAGTGGTCAGAAGCGGAATTGAAGGCTGGAAAGGCACCGCATGATGAAAATGAGGTCTTAAAATGAATATTATCCTGATATATGAATGTTATCCGATCTCAAGGTCGAGCGGTATTCCCTGGTGATCAGAGGCAAAGGAGAACTCGTATACATCGATGTCATTCTCGTTCCGGACGATCAGGACCTCATAGGGACCGTAGAGGAGCCGGAACGAGACCTGCCCGCCCTGGTCGGAAATGTCGTTTCCCACGATCTGCCCGTTCCGGCGGACTTTCACCGTGACTCCGGCTGCCGGAACTCCCCCTTTCTTGACAGCGATGATCAGCCGTCCGATACCCTCCGCCTTCTTCCCTATCTCAGGGAGACCGAGGGAATAGGATGTGGTGAAATGACTCTTGTCGTAGATCCTGCAGCCGAAGATGAGGCGCTCGACCACCGCAGGATTCAGGGGAAAGAGGGCGAACTGATCATCGCCATTGATCAGGTATACGGCCTTGTTCCCGTAGAGCTCGCCCTTGCTGTCCGCAATCAGCGCCCCTTCCGGCTCGCCTTCAAGGAAGAGAAGGTAGGTCTTCTTGCCCCGGCTGGATGACATCCCCACTCCATGGAACTTCTTCTCCCTGCCCGTCCGCAGGAGATCGGAATAGGCAAAGATACCCTCAGGCGGCACTTCCCTGATAAGGTCATCGATAATGCCTGCATTGTTCACGAACAACACCTCCTGGAAGGATGGAGACTCCATCCGGCCTTCTCTAATGGAGATAGTGACAGAGACCTGATATTTGTTATCCTTCCCTCCACAACTGATGGCGAGACATATTAGCGAGGAGATCAACACTATACAGGATCGCCGTGGTTTCCCCGCTGATTATCCCTGCCGTGGCCATTGCACTGACGCTCCTCTATGCGTCATACCGCGATATCAGGGAGCGGCGGGTGCCGTTCCGGACCTGGTACCCGGTGTTCCTGGTAATTATCCCTGTATCAATCCTTTTCTATGCGTTTTTTCTTTTACAACTCGATTTTTTCCAATTCTTATCATTCGTTTTCATAATTATTGCAGTGACCGTCGGTTTGGTCGCTGGTGATTACAGTTATACCCACTATATATACAGGGAAAAACCATCGAGGAGAGACCTCATTGACGCTGGTATCGTCTGGCTGATATTTTCTGTTCCGCTTTCATCAGTCATATTCGGCTTCCTGACCAACAAAATAGTCCTTATCAGCATCGCAGCGCTGTTATTCTGCATCATCGTTTACGTTTTCGGAATATACTTCTTTGGCGGGGCAGATTATATCGCGTTGCTGGTGATTGGAGTAGGTGTTCCCTTGTTCCCTGTTGAACCACTGGCGGGATATCCTCTCATCAATTATTTTCCCTGGTCGGCATTCCTCAACGCTCTTATCCTGAATATTATCGCTCCTGCGGGAATTTTTTTCTTCAACCGATATCACTCCCGCCAGGCGCCACTCCGCTACCAGTTTCTTGGATTTCCGGTTAAAGGAGAAGAAATTCAGAATGCATACGGATTCGTGATGGAGGTTATTGAAGAGGAAGGGGGGGTGATTCAACGGAGATTTTTGACCATTCGGGAGATGATGAAAAGCATTTCATCGAGGAGTCAGCGTATTTACACCAAAGATCTCCGGACAAACCCGGAAAAGTACGCGAAGGAACTGGAGATCTATAAAAAAGCAGGAACCGTCTGGATCTCATACGGAGTTCCATTTATTGTGCCGATTACGGCAGGGTTTATTAGTGCCATCTTTATTGGCGATCTGGTCCTGATAGTAATGAAATTTGTTGCAGGGTAGTGACATGATCGAGTTGAAATTTATTGATGGACTGATCCCGGTCGTGGTTCAGGATGCCGGGACCCGGGAAGTGCTGATGGTCGCCTACGGAAATGCAGAAGCAGTGCGAAAGACCCGGGAGACCGGGTTTGCCCACTATTTCAGCCGCAGCAGGAAGAAACTCTGGAAGAAAGGTGAGGAGAGCGGACATGTCCAGCGGGTGCATGAGATCCGGGTGGACTGTGACGAAGACTGCCTCCTCTATCTGGTCAGCCAGGAGGGTGCTGCCTGCCATACCGGCTACCGGAGCTGTTTCTACCGGACAATAGAGGGAGATATCATCTCGGAAAAAGTGTTTGATCCTTCTAAGGTATATGCTAATAAAGGTCAATGATCATATACCTATACGGTGATATTTTTTGAAATTAGTACCCGATACCAGCGTCGTCATCGACGGACGTATCACCTCACTGATAAAAACCGGCGAATATACGGGTGCAACAATAATCATACCCGAGGCAGTTGTAGCGGAACTCGAGGCACAGGCAAACCAGGGGCGTGAGATCGGCTTTTCCGGCCTTACCGAACTTCAGGCCCTCTGCAAACTGGCCGATGAAGGGGTGATATCGCTCACCTTCACCGGAGTCCGGCCGAGCCTGGAGCAGGTGAAACTGGCCAGCGGGGGAGAAATTGACGCACTGATACGGAATGCCGCAATAGAGCACGAGGCACAGTTCATAACCAGCGATGTCGTCCAGGCTGAGGTGGCCCGGGCCAAAGGACTCGACGTTGTCTATCTCCGGCCCCAGATGGAGGCGTTTCCCCCTCTCGGCATCGACCAGTTCTTTGATGAGCATACTATCACTGTGTACCTGAAAGAGCGGGTTCCTCCCATGGCCCGGAAGGGAACGGTGAAGGAGATGCAGCTGATCAGGTTGCGGGATCAGCCGATGTCCGATTACGAACTCCGCAATCTCTCCCAGGAGATCCTCGAGCGGGCCAAGCGCGATCCCGACGGTTTCATCGAGATAGAACGCCGTGGTATCACCGTGGTCCAGATCGGATCCATGCGGATCGCCATTGCCCGGCGCCCGTTTTCGGACGGGATGGAGATTACCGCTGTCCGGCCGATTGCTGATGTGACCCTTGAGAGTTTCAACAAGGCCGAAATCATCAAAAACCGGATCATGGGCGAAAAACGTGGGCTCCTCGTCGCAGGACCACCGGGTGCGGGAAAGACCACGCTCGCCCAGAGCATTGCGACTTACCTTGCCGACAATGGGTTCATCGTTAAAACCATGGAGGCACCAAGGGAACTCCAGGTCCCTGACCACATTACCCAGTACTCCGGTCTGGAAGGGAGTATGCAGAACACGGCCGACGTACTGATGCTGGTCAGGCCGGATTTTGTCATCTTCGATGAACTCCGGAAGAACGAGGACTTCCGGGTATTTGCCGACATGCGCCTGGCCGGGATCGGTATGGTCGGGGGTATCCATGCGATTGGCATCCACGATGCCCTCCAGCGCCTCTCCGACCGGGTCGATTTCGGGGTCCTCCCCCAGGTGGTCAACACCATCATCTTCGTTGACAAAGGTGAGATCACCAATGTCTATGATCTGGGGTTCACCATCAAGGTGCCGGAAGGGATGTCGAGCGAAATCAATCTCCGCCCGGTCACCACCCTCTGCGACTACGAGACCGGGGAGCTCCTCTTCGAGATCTTCAAGTACGACTCGGAGACCATCGTCATGCCGGTCATGCGGCCGTTGACGGCAGCGGCGCCGTTGAAACCCCCGGTCATCCAGAAGGAGCCGGCAGAGAGCTCGTCCTGGAAGATGGTCGAGCGGGACATTCAGCGGGAGATCGGTCGGTATACCGACGGCTACGTTGATGTCCATATGCTATCCGATTCCAAGGCCGTGGTCTACATCGAGGACAAAGATGTCCCGGCTGCCATCGGCAAGGGCGGAAAGAATATTGCCGGCATTGTGAACAAGGTCGGCATCGGGATCGATATCCGCCCCCGGAGCGAACTCGAGAGGCAGCCTTCCACCCCTGCCCCCGAAGAGGAGCTCCACCTGGGCGGCGGGGTGAAGATCAGGATGGACAAGAAGCAGCTGGCCATCATCTGCCCTGAACAGGCCGGAAAGATCGTGGACGTCTTTGCCGGGAAAGAATACCTCTTCACCGCCACAGTGAATGATTCCGGTGAGATCCATCTGGCCAAGAACAGCAGTATTGCACAGGAAATGATCAAGCGGTACAATGACGGGGATACCATCCGGCTCCGGCCGGTGTGAGGCCCGTCCCCCGGTTTTTCTCGTTGAAAACGGTTCCTTTCGTTGTATGCAGGAGAGAGGTGACTTTGTGTGAGCAACCCAGATATGCGCCAGATCGAACAGGAAATCCTCCAGCTGTGGGAGCATGCATTCGAGCCCGAACCCACCGGTGCTGAAAAATTTTACCTGACCGTTGCATATCCCTACCCGAGCGGAGCGATGCATGTCGGGCATGGGAGAACCTACATTGCCCCCGATGTCATCGCCCGGTTCTGGAGAATGCGGGGGAGGACTGTCCTCTACCCCATGGCGTTCCATGTCACCGGGGCACCGGTAATCGGGATCTCAAAAAGGATTGCCCGGGGAGACCCAAAAGCCGTCTACCTGTACCGTGACCTCTACAAGGTTCCGGAAGACGTGCTCGCCCGGTTCGTCGATCCCCTGGCCATCGTCCGGCATTTTTCGGAGGAATACAGGCGGGTCATGAGTTCCTGCGGTATCTCCATCGACTGGAGGAGACGCTTCACCACCGTTGATCCCCCGTATAGCAAATTTATCGAATGGCAGTGGAAGCACCTGCGGGAAGGAAACCACGTACTCAAAGGGGCACACCCGGTGCGGTACTGTCCGCAGTGCGACAACCCGGTCGGGGACCATGACCTGCTGGAAGGGGACAAGGCCGAGATTCTCAAATTCACCCTGGTGATGTTCCGGTGGAACGGCACCTTCATCCCCACGGCGACTCTCCGGCCGGAGACCATCTACGGCGTGACCAACCTCTGGGTCAACCCGGAAGTGACCTACGTCCGGATCCTCCTGGACGGGGCGCCCTGGATCATCAGCAGAGAGGCGGCAGAGAAACTCTCGTTCCAGGATCATACCGTTGAGATCACCGGTGAAATCCCGGGAACGGACCTGATCGACCAGACCGTCTCCCACCCGCTCTGCGGGGACGTCCCCATCCTCCCGGCACGGTTCGTGGACCCGGACATGGCGACCGGTATTGTCATGAGCGTTCCCGCCCATGCCCCCTTCGACTATATTGCACTCCGCGATCTCCAGGCCGAAGGGAAGTACACCGGGATCGAGCCGGTACCCCTGATCACCGTCCCCGGATACGGCACCCTCCCTGCAAAGGACGCTGTCGAGCGGGCCGGGATTGCCAACCAGGATGACCCGCGGATGGAAGCCCTCACCCAGGAGGTATACGGGGCCGAGTTCGCCCACGGCAGGTTGTTCGACCGGTACGGCGGGAGTTCCGTGCGGGAAGCCCGGGACTCGGTCGCTTCGCTCATGATGGACCAGTACGGGTCCGTGCCCATGTACGAGTTTGATACCCGCTCGGTTGTCTGTCGGTGCGGCTCAAAGGTCGTGGTCAAAATCCTGCATGACCAGTGGTTCCTCCAGTACAGCGACCCGGCATGGAAGGCACAGGTTGCCACCCTCATCGAGCGGATGGATCTCGTGCCTCCCGAGGTCAGGGCTGAGTTCGAACGGACGGTTGACTGGCTCAAGGACTGGGCATGTACCCGGCGGGTGGGTCTTGGTACCCGGCTGCCGTGGGACCCGGACTGGCTGATCGAGCCCCTCTCTGATTCGACGGTGTACATGGCTTACTACACCATCGCGCACCATCTCGCCACCATGTCCCCCGACCTGCTCACCCCGGAGGTCTTTGACTTCATCTTCCTTGGAAAGGAGACACCGGGACTCCCGGAGCGGGAGAATCTCGACCTGATGAGGAAGGAGTTCCTGTTCTGGTACCCTTACGACTTCCGGTTCTCGGCAAAAGACCTGATCTCAAACCACCTGACCTTCCAGCTCTTCCACCACGTGGCAATCTTCCCCGAACCCTGCCTGCCGAGAGGCATGGTGGTCTTCGGTATGGGGCTCCTGAACGGGGCAAAGATGTCCTCGTCCAAGGGCAACGTCTACCTGCTCGAGGATGCGGTTGACGAGTTCGGGGCCGATACCGTCCGGATGTTTCTGGTGGGGAGCGCCGAACCCTGGCAGGACTTTGACTGGAGGAACGAGCTGGTTGCCTCGACGCGGAAGCAGATTGACCGGCTTATGAATACGGTGCTTGAGGGACGGGCAGGACAGGAGAACCCCGGAAGCCTTGACCGGTGGCTGGAGAGCAGGCTTAAGGGTCACATCATCCGGACTACCGAAGCCCTCGAACGGTTTCAGACCCGCCAGGCCCTCCAGGATGCCTTCTTCGGAATCGAGGCTGATCTCAAGTGGTACCGTCGCCGGATCACCGAAGGATCGACAGGCAGCCTCTACCTGAGAGAGCTCTGCTCGGCATGGGTGCGGCTCCTGGCACCGGTCATCCCCTTCACCTGCGAGTACCTCTGGAAGGAACTCGGGGGTGACGGTCTCGTCTCCTACGCACCCTGGCCGGTCGCCGAACCGGCAATGGTCGACAGCCGGCTCGAGCTCGCCGAGGAGCTCCTGGCGCGGACCGTGGAGGACATCGAGTCCATCCTGAAGATCATCCAGCTCGAACCCTCCGCGATCACCATCTACACGGCGCCGTTCTGGAAAAAACAGGTCTTCTCCGCCGTGGCTACCGCTGAGAACAAGAACACGGTGGTCAGGGAGATCATGAAGGACGAGGAGATGAGGAAGAGGGGAAAGGAGGTGACCGATGCCGTGCGTCAGTGCACAACCCTCATTCACCGCCTGCCGCCCCAGATCGTTGCCCAGCTCATCGGGGAGCTTCCTGATGAGGAGGCCATCTTCTCAGCGGCCGCCGGATTCCTCTCAAAAGAGTTTTCGGTTCCGGTCTCTGTCCGCGATGCAGGGGAGAGCTCGCATGCCAAGGCCTTCCTGGCCCTTCCCTTCAAACCGGCGATCGTTATCGAGTAGGGGCTAGTCCCCCTTCTCGACCGTCTTTGCTTTTTTCACCCGCTCTTTGGTGGAGTACCCGGTGGCGATGTCGAGGTAGCGCCGGAATCTTCGGTTCGTGTCGAGGATCACCTCGTCCCTGGCATCGGTATGTGACTCCGTATACACGATCATCGTCTTGCCGGTCTTCCCGATGGACACATCGAGGAGCTTCAGGGCCCCGTAGCTGATCTGGTAGTGGTCGCCGGCCTGGCGCACCTCGGCGCCGAAACACTCCTGCAGCGCATCAACCATGCGGGTGCCGAGATCTTTGGTCATTCCCCGCTTTACCGGATATTCTTGCATAATACTTTTTTACATGGAGGGGGTATGTTAAGCTAATGTCGCCGGATCCCAGTTCGGATATCAGGATCTACTCCCGTCCTTTAAGCCATGAGGGCTCTTCAGTGCTCATGGGTTTTCCGGGGAGCGGTCTCGTTGGGAGTATTGCCCTGCAGTACATGGTCGACCAGCTCGAATTCACACAGATCGGCAGTATGAACAGCAAGTACTTCCCCCCACTGGCCATGATGAACCGCGGAGTGATTAATGTCCCGGTCCGTTTCTACGAGAAGAATAACATCGCTGCCATCGTTGCTGATATTCCAATCCATCCCATGATCTGCTACGAAGTGGCGAACGGCATCATGGACTGGCTGATGCCGTTCAAGGTCAGGGAAGTGGTCACCATCGCCGGTATCATCACCAACGAGCCGGAAAAAAGGGTCTTTGGTGTGGCGACATCAGATGAGGCCCTGCCGAGGATACAGGAGAACACCATCATCCTTCCCATCGGCAGCATTTCCGGGATTGCCAGCAGCATCCTGACCGAGTGCAAAATCAGGAATATCCACGCTTACGGGCTGCTCGGGGAGACCATCAATGCACCTGATCCCCGTGCCTCTGCAGCCTCGATTGAGGTCCTGAACAAGATGTATGACCTCAACCTCGATGTGAAGCCGCTGCTCGAACAGGCGGAGGAGATCGAATCGACCATGCAGAAGCTCTCCGAGCAGGTGCAGTCTGCCGAGACCATGCCGAAGAAAGAGCAACTCCCGATGTATGGGTGAGTTACCATGAACTGCTATGCACTGACCAGTATTGCCTCCGAAATCATCCGGGAGCTTCAGCGGGGGAAAGCGCGGACACTTGAACTGCAGAGCACTCCCAATGTGATCACCCTGGCCGGACTTGAACCGGGATCGGCAGTCTTCATGACCTCCGTTGACCTTGAGGATATCACCCCGGGCGATTCCGGAATCATCGTCGAGATCCTCTCCATCAGCATCACCATGAAGCGGATGGTGGAGTTCACCCAGGGTCTCCACTACGAAGAGCGGGAACGGATGTCGGCGCGGATCAAGGTCCGGTGCATCGGGTCCTCAACGGTCAAGAACGTAGCCCGGGAGAGCCTGATACGGCCGGTATCCGTCGAAGTGGTGAAATCGGCCTGCTACCACGCACTCTGAATACTCCATCGTTCCTTTTTTTCCGGCACCGGTTGTAACATTCCTCCTGTTCCGATAGTTAATATGGGTGAAACCCCCATAGTATGGGTTGCGAGGGCTTGTGGCTTAGCCAGGATAGAGCGCCGGGCTTCTAACCCGGATGTCGGGGGTTCGAATCCCTCCAGGCCCGTTCTCCGTTCCGGTGTGGTATGAATCCTGAAATCCAGCTCCAGCTCTCAGCGTTCGACCGGTCCGCAGGTCCGCCCTGCGGGGACCGGCCGGACGCCAACGGGTTCCGGGCGCTCTGCCACACCTGCCCGTTCTCGGAACGGCGCACCACTACCCTCTTCTGCAGAAAGTTCCGGAGAACCATCGGCGCCCGGTCCAAGTATGGCCTCCGGGCCTGGAGAGCGACCCGTGATACGATCAGGGAGCGGGACGGGAACCGGTGCACGATCTGCGGATGGTCCCATGACCTCCATGTGCACCACCGTGACCATGATCCGACCAATGACCATCCGGCAAACCTGATCACGCTCTGCGGGTACTGCCATGCCAGGGTGCATGCGGAAGAGCGGCGGGACGGGGGTGCGGTACGGATGGATGCGGTGCTTTCCTTCTGCAGTGACCACTCCTGAGTTATCGTCCGTTTCGGGATAGGAGTCGTCGGCCCCTGGAACCTTCCTATTTATTGTCGGAAATCAGCTCACCCGTGGTTATTGGAGGGGCCGATGAAAAATCCGCAGGAACGGTGAATTCTCAATATTTTCCCAAAAAATGGATTTATTTCATGTATCCAAGAATTCTTCGCGGAGGGTAACTCCCCATTCCACGACATAGAACCCTTCACGGACGATCTGTTCCGGGTCGGTGACCGGTTCAGGGGCGGATACCAGTGGTTCCG
The DNA here is from genome assembly GCA_002499905.1 of Methanolinea sp. UBA277. GTDB lineage: Archaea > Halobacteriota > Methanomicrobia > Methanomicrobiales > Methanospirillaceae > UBA9949. The sequence goes on along the minus strand of DANP01000007.1, from coordinate 45,680 downwards.
CGTAGAACTTGATGCGGCTGACATGGTCCGGTTCCGGGATGACGGAGAGCGGCATGTTTTGGTTCACTGCGTTGGTTTCCTGGGGATAGAGGACATAGTCGCTGTCGCCGGCAAGGTGACACGCCCAGTACTCGATGAATTCATCGGTCTCCTTTTCATTAAACCCGTATTCTCCAAGCATGGACGCCATGTCCTGTTCACGATAAGCTCCCCGGATGACGTAACCCTCCTGCTTCTGCCATCCGGAATCATGCCCCAGGGCTTCGTAGAAGAGGAAATCGCCTGCCCCGTTGAGACTGCCGTTTCTTATCTCCGCTATCCACCCTATCCCGGGCCTGTATGGCGGATCGGAGGCCGTGATGGCTCCTTCCGGGAAAAGGCGCACCCGGGCGGTGAGGTCCCGGTCGCTGTACAGGTAGATGTTCGGTTTTGCATCAATGGTGGTCTCTTCGTGGAACTCGATGCGCCCCCGTTCCAGCGTTACAGAAACGGTTTTTCCGGAGACCAAAAAAAACCTTGTCGAATAATCCTCGTATCCTGACAGGGTAACTTTGAGCAGGTGTAAACCGGTGGAGACCCCGGTGATGGTGACCGGGGTGGTCCCCCTGTCCACGCCGTCAAGAGAGACCCTGGCTCCCGTCGGGGTGGAGGAGACCGAGACGGTTCCGGTCTTGACAACGAGGGGCACCTGTCCTGTCGGGACTATGGTCGGGACGGTGGTTGGAGTCAGGGTCGGAACGGTGGTGGGAATCGTGGTCGGAACAGTGGTGGGAATCGTGGTCGATCCGGACTGGACCTTCAGCTTTACGTGAACTTCCTTGTCGTTCGGGATTATGACCCAGGACGAATAATCCTCGTATCCTGACAGGGTCACCCGAAGGTTGTGCAGACCGATGGGGACCCCGGTGATGGTGACCGGTTGGTAATGCCATTCATTCCAAGGATATATACCCAGAAATAGAATGGATTTTTGCTCTCCGCATGTCGTCCCCTTTAATACCCCATCGAGGTAGACTTCTGCCCCTACGGGTGAAGAGGTCACCGAGAGCGTTCCCGTTCCGGCTCCCTGTGACCGGAGCTGGGAAATCAGATCGCTCTGGCTGATTGCGAGAACAGGTGAGCATAGAAGAGCAAGAATTATGATAACGCCGACAAGACGAGGGCGAGGTTTCATGGTAATCCAACGGGGTGTTCATCTAAACAATAATATAAATTGGTATGATGGAAGAAGTTGAAAAAATATGATGATGAGTTTTACGACGGCATAGGATCACGATTGAAAAGTGCAGCTGGGAGGTTTCCTTTTATTATTCATGAACAATCGACCATGGGGAAATAAAAAGAATTGATTCATTTCATGTATCCCAGAATTCGTCACGGATAATAACCCCCCATTCCACGACATAGAACCCTTCACGGACGATCTTTTCCGGGTCTGTGACCGGTTCCGGGGCGGATACCAGTGGTTCTGCGTAGAACCAGATGCGGCTGACAGCATCAGGTTTCGGGGTGATGGAGAGCGGCATGGCCTTGTTCACCGCGTCGGTTTCCTGGGGGTAGAGGACATAGTCCCTGTCGCCGGAGAGGTGACACGCCCAGTACTCGATGAATTCATCGGTCTCCTTTTCATTAAACCCGTACTCTCCAAGCATGGACGCCATGTCCTGCTCCCGATAAGCATCCCGGATGATGTAGCCCTCCTGCTTTTGCCACCCGACCTCAGTCCCCAGGGCTTCGTAGAAGAGGAAATCGCCTGCCCCGTTGAGACTGCCGTTTCTGATCTCCGCTTTCCATCCTATCCCGGGCCTGTAGAGCGGGTCGGAGGCCGTGATGGCAGTTTCCGGGAAAAGGCGCACCCGGGCGGTGAGGTCCCGGTCACTGTACAGGTAGATGTTCGGCTTCCCTACGGAGGGCACATCAGTGATGAGGTCGGCGACGCGGAGGCCGTGGTTGAGCTCAGCCTGCGGGTGCTGCAACGTTATGGAAATGGTTACCGTCTGACCGGACTTAACCAAAACCGCTTTCAAATAGTCTTCGTATCCGGATATAGTCACCTTGAGCAGGTGGAAACCGGTGGAGACCCCGGTAATGGTGATCGGTGTAGTCCCTCTGTCCACGTCATCAAGGAAAACCCTGGCTCCCGGTGGGGTGGAGGATACCGAGACAGTTCCGGTCTTGGAGAGTGGCAACTGCCCTGCCGGGACTGTGGTCGGGACGGTGATTGGAGTTAGTGTCGGAACGATGGTGGGAATCGTGGTCGGAACAGTGGCGGGAATCGTGGTCGGAACAGTGGCGGGAATCGTGGTCGATCCGGACTGGGCCTTCAGCCTTACGTGAACTGTAACCGTCTTATCGTTCGGAATTATGACCCAGGACGAGTAATCCTCGTATCCTGAAAGGGTCACCCGAAGGTTGTGCAAGCCGGTGGGGACTCCGGTGATGGTGACCGGTGTTAAGAGTTCCCGTATGATAATAGTCCCGTATGCAAACTCTCCGGATGTCGTCCCTTTATATACCCCATCAAGGTAGACCTCTGACCCTATGGGGAAAGAAGTCACCGAGAGTGTTCCTGTTCCGGTTCCCTGTGGCCGGAGCTGGGAAATCAGATCGCTTTTACTGATAACTGCCAGGCCAGGTGAACAGAAAATAGTAAGGATAACAATAATACTTAGAACAATACCCCAGATTTTCATGCTAATCGAACGGGTTTTCGTTTAACCAGTTATATAAAATGGTATGATTGCAGGAGTTGAGAAAATACCAGTCTCCTGGATGAAAGGAACATGGCCCCAACACCCCTGCCGGCCTTGACGATCACGATTCGCCCAGTGCAAAGTTACACTGCGCGTGACTACTGTTTAATTTAAAAAAAATGTTCAGGCCGCATCGTCGGTGACGAGCATCACGTCGGCGATGTTGTGCTGGCGGAGTGCCAGTTTCTTGGCCTTGAAGATATTCTTGCCTTCTTTTCCTATCGCGATTCCCCGGTCTTCAGGCCTGACCTCAATATGAGCCATCTGGCCATCATCGCTCTCATCGAATTCGATATGGGTCACCTGGGCAGGGAGGAAACAGTTTTTCAGGAACTGTTCGGGGCTGGTGGAGTACTCGACCACCTCGATCTTCTTGCCCATGACCTCCATGGCCTTCTTGATGCTTGCCCCCTTCTTTCCGATGGCAAGACCCATTTCTCCGGGATTCACCACAAAGATGAGCCGGTTGTTCCGGTCATCGATGACACAGTCCCTGCTGCCGGCCCCGGTGAGCCGCTCGAACTGTGAGATGAGGTGCATACAGTCCTCGGTCAGCACGATCTCAGACATGTACTTCACACCCTCTTCAGACTGAGAATGTCCGACTCACCGGGACTGACCACGGCAAGTGCACTGACCATGAACGGTTTTCCACAGGCCTTTCCGAGCTGGACGCCCGAACCCTCAAAGGTGTACATGAAGAGGTCGGTCTGTGATGCGAGCGATTCCCTGAATTTTTCCGGGCAGTTTTTGGCCAGAACGACCAGTTGTGCCCTGCCCTCATTGATGCATTGTTCGGTTTTGTTCTGGCCAAGAATGACCTCACCGGTCTTGATGGCCCTTCTCAAAGACACATTAAAATCCATTACGATTCTCCTAGGTTCAAAGGTTTCGCGATGAGTTTGACATCTCCGGTTCCGAGCTGAATGGGCTGACCCACGATGACGTTCTCCGTGACACCTGACAGTTCATCGACTTCGTTGGCAACCGCGGCATCGAGCAGATGGTTCACGGTCACCTCGAAGGCTGCCCTCGAGAGAACGCTTTCCTTCTCACCGGCAATTCCGTGACGTCCGATCTGCTTGACCTCGCCTTCCATGCACATCATGTCAGCAACCAGCATGATGTGCCGCACATCGACGAGGATACCCTGTTCGGAGAGGGTGGAAAGTGCCTCGTAGATGATAGCATTGCGTGCTGCTTCTATCCCGAGAACATGGGAACACTCGCTGATGTTATTGGTCCGGGTTCTGGTCGTGTCAACGCCCTCGACATCAAACACGTCTTTTAGGTTGGAGCCTTCAGTATAAAGGATATACTCTCCGCTCTCCTTCCGGACCACCACCCGTTCGATGTCATCGATACCCTGGACGATCACGTTGCGCACATGCTCTGCCAGCTGGAAGAGGTTCTGGTAGCTCTCCCGGTTCTTGGGGGTGAAGATGATGGCCGCCGATTTCTCATCGGTCTCAAATTCAAAGTCACGGTAGTGGCGCCGCTCACGGATCTTCCGGGATGCGATCTCGAGGATGGCTGCCGGCTGGATCTTCCGCTTCTCGCACACTGCGGTGTTCAAATGGACCACGATCTGCATGTTCTCCATATCGATGGTGATATCCCCGAACTCGTGGAGCGGGGCTGCCTCTATCTGCCAGCTGACCTCCCGGGCCCGGTCACGGTCGCCCGCGTATTCGGGTTCGAGGTAGATGGTCATCGTAGGCGTGCTTGGCTCCTTGCGGGCATCCATGATCTCGATGAGCCGCGGAAGCCCGAGCGTGACGTTGATCTCCGCCACACCTGCATAGTGGAAGGTCCGCATGGTCATCTGCGTGCCGGGCTCCCCGATCGACTGGGCAGCGATGATGCCTACCGCTTCGCATGCCTCGATCCTCGTATTCTGGTACTCGCTGACGACGCGATTGAGGATACTCTCGAACTGGTCGGAGGTGACCTCCTTTTCAGAGAGGTACTTCTTGAGCTGCTCCTTGGTCTTGACCGGGAGCTCTGCAGCATCAATCTGCTGCTCATATTCGGAACGCATCTAGACCTCCTCCTTAAGAATGCTCTCGACGATACCTTTTACGTCGACAGGATCGCCGAAACTGCTCTTCATGGGATCCGTCCCGTCCTCTCCGTACCTGAACTGTATAATCCGTCCTCCGGTGGTCCGGACCGATCCGTCATAGGCCACCTTGAGGTCCTGGAGGGCATTGATCATCCGCCGCTGCAGGTACCCGCTCTGGGAGGTCCTGACTGCTGTGTCCACCAGACCTTCACGACCGCCGATGGCGTGGAAGAAGAATTCGGTCGGGTTGAGACCCCCCTTGTAGCTGTGCTGGATGAACCCGTGGGCGTCAGATCCCCGGTCTCCCTTCCTGAAGTGTGGGAGCGTCCGCTCATCGTATCCTCGCATAATCCGCTCCCCACGGACCGACTGCTGACCGACACAGCCGGCCATCTGGGTGAGGTTGAGCATCGATCCCCTGGCACCGGAGACGGCCATCACCACGGCGCTATTGCCGAGACCGAGGTGCCGCCCGGCGATCTCACCGGTGCGGTCACGGGCTTTCCCGAGGACCTGCATGATCTGCATCTCGAGGGTCTCTTCCGGCGTACGGCCGGGCATGGGCTCGAGCTGCCCGTCCTCGTAGATTTTGATCCGGCGCTGTACATCGAGGACCGCGGTTTTCAGCACATCATCGATCTGCCCGTACTCGGTGCGGGAGAGGTCTTCATCATCAATGCCGAACGAGAACCCGTCGAACATAATCGAACGGATGGCGAGATGGGTAATGTCATCGATGAACTCGGCGGCCCGCTTCATCCCGTACTGGCGGATGATGCGGTGCACGATCTGGCCGTCGAAGGCCCCGATCGCCTTCTTGTCGATTGTTCCTGATTCCAGGTTCCCGTCGATGATCCGCACGTAGGCGTCCCGTTCGCAGAGCTGCCGTTTGCAGGTATCGCAGTTCTGGCAGGAACTGGCCTTGAAGACCATGTTGAGCTCCCTGGGGAGCACCATGGAGAAGACCTGCTTGTTGCTCCATTTCTGCTCCTCTCCCTGGACCAGTCCCGGTTCAGGGAGCGACGTCACATCGATATTCTTGAGGAGGTAGAGAAGCTCGCTCCTGGTGAACCAGCGGGTCTGGTTGGTAAGGAGGAAGATACCGGAGACGTGGTCATGGATACCGCCGATGATCGGGCCGCCGAACCGCGGGGAGAGGATGTTCTCTTCCACCGCGACGAGGATGGCGGCTTCGGCGCGAGCCTCCTCGGTCTGGGGGACGTGCAGGTTCATCTCGTCCCCGTCGAAATCAGCGTTGTAGGGCGGGCAGACGGCCGGGTTCAGCCGGAAGGTCCGGCCATCCATCACCCTGACCCGGTGGGCCATGATGCTCATCCGGTGCAGGGACGGTTGCCGGTTGAAGAGCACAATATCCCAGTCCCGGATCTGCCGCTCGACCGTCCAGCCGGGTTCGAGCTGCTCGGCAACGGTCTCAAGGTTGCCCTCTGCAAGCCGGAGTCTCCGCTTGTCCGGCCTGATCACGTAGTTTGCCCCGCAGGGCCTGTCCAGCGCAGTCCGTGACGGCCCGTTCAGGACCATCTGGCGGAGCTCCTCTATATTGTAGGATGTGACCTGCACCGGGATGGACATCTCGTTTGCTACGGCGAGCGGGATGCCGACCTCGATGACGCTCAGGTTCGGGTCGGGCGAGATCACGGTCCGGGCCGAGAAGTTGACACGCTTGCCCGAGAGCGATCCCCTGAACCGGCCATCCTTACCCTTGAGACGCTGGGAGAGCGTCTTGAGCGGCCTGCCGCTCCGGTGACGGGCAGGCGGGCACCCGGCCACCTCGTTGTCGAGGTATGTAGTCACGTGGTACTGGAGCAGCTCCCAGAGATCCTCTATGATGAGCTGGGGAGCGCCGGCGTCCTGGTTCTCCTTGAACCGCTGGTTGATACGGATGATGTCCACCAGCTTGTGGGTGAGATCGTCTTCGGACCGCTGCCCGTTCTCAAGGATGATCGACGGCCGCATGGTTACCGGCGGGACCGGCAGCACGGTGAGCACGGTCCACTCGGGGCGGGCAACATCGGGGTTGATTCCCAGGTGCCGGAGATCTTCATCCGGTATTTTCTCGAGCCGGGCCCTGATATCGGCGGGCGTAAGCTTATGCTCAATCTTCCGGCCCTCCTCCATTATGATCTCGGAGAAGGTGGTGGGCTTCTCGAAGTTGATCTTGAGTTGCTGTTCACCGCAGTGCGGGCAGAGCCGCTCCTTCTTGATGTCCTTTTCAGAGAGGACATCCCCGGTCAGCTCATCCTCGGTCCCCACCACTTTCTCGATCTCTTCGGGTGAAAGGAGGAGCCGGCTGCAGCTCCTGCAGGTAGAGCGGAGGAGTTTCCGGATGAGCCGGGTGTAGCCGACATGGATGACCGGTTTTGCGAGCTCGATGTGCCCGAAGTGTCCGGGGCACTCGCTGGCCTTCTGGTCGCAGGTCTTGCACCGCAGCCCCGGGTCGATGACCCCGAGATGGAGGTCCATCAGACCCTGGGGGTAGGGGAACCCGTCGTCATCATAGGTGTCAGCCCAGATGATCTTCCGCACGCTCATGGTACGGATCTCTTTGGGGGAAAGTAATCCGAATTCGATCTTTCCGATACGTTTTGGGCTTGGCATATCGCGTGTCCCTCCTACACCACGTCCTCAAGTTTCATTCTCGGCGCTATCCCCATGCTCTTCATCTCATCGAGGAGGAGCTTGAAGGCGTAGGACATCTCGACCGGGTAGATATCAGTCTCGCTGCCGCATGCGAGGCAGCGGGTGCTGTTGGCCTTCCGGTCAAGCATTGCCACCATGCCGCAGTGGGCGCAGACATACTCCTGGACCTTGTCAGACTCGTCAAGGAGCCGTTCCTTGAGGGCCATGGCCGCACCATGACCGATCATCACATCACGCTCCATTTCACCGAACCGGAGACCTCCTTCACGGGCCCTGCCTTCTGTCGGCTGACGGGTCAGGACCTGTACCGGACCCCGCGAACGGGCGTGCATCTTGCTCGAGACCATATGGTAGAGCTTCTGATAGTAGATGACTCCGACGTAGATGTCGGCGGAAAACCGCTTCCCGGTAATCCCGTCATACATCACTTCGCGGCCGGTATGGGAGAAGCCGAGATCCTTGAGCGAGTTCCGGAGTGTCGCCTCCTGGGCGCCCGAGAATGCGGTTGCGTTGATCCGGTGGGCCTCCAGCGAGCCGACCTTTCCGCCGATCATCTCCAGCATGTGCCCGATGGTCATCCGGCTCGGGATGGCGTGGGGATTGATCACCAGGTCGGGGGTCATACCCGACTCGGTGAACGGCAGATCCTCCTGGGCTGCGATGAGACCGATGACCCCCTTCTGCCCGTGGCGGGAGGCAAACTTGTCTCCCACTTCCGGGATCCTGAGATCACGAGTCCGCACCTTGACCAGGCGGGAACTGTTCTCCCCCTCGGTAATGATGACCGTGTCCACGATTCCCCGCTCGTTGCTCCGCATGGTTACTGAGGTGTCCCGCCTCTTCTCGACTGTGATCAGGTCACTGGTCGGTTCCTCAAGGAACCGGGGCGGCGAGGTCTTGCCGATCAGCACATCCTTCTCATTGACCACCGTCTCCGGGTTGATAACCCCGTCATCATCGAGGTTCTTGTAGCTCTCGGCACCGTGGGCGCCGGTCACTTCCTCGTCCGGGATCTCGATCCGGTCGACCTGGCCTCCGGGATACCGGCGCTCCTCGCCTTCGTAGGTCCTGAAGAAGTGGGACCGCCCGAGTCCGCGGTCGATGGATGCCTGGTTGAAGATGAGGGCATCCTCGATATTGTACCCCTCAAAGGAGAGAATGGCCACCACGAAGTTCTGTCCGGCAGGCCGGTCATCCGATCCGATCAGGTCTGAGGTCTGGGTGTGGACGAGGGGGCGCTGGACATAGTGGAGCAGGTGCCCGCGGGTGTCGGGGCGGAGCTTCATGTTCGCGGTTCCGAATCCGAGGGCCTGTTTGACCATCCCGGCCCCCATCGTTACACGGGGACTTGCATTGTGCTCCGGGAAGGGGACATGGGCGGCACCGATACCAAGGATCAGGGACGGATCGATCTCCAGGTGCGTGTGGTCAGGGGTGATATCCCCGGGGTTGATGGCGATGAAGAGGTCTTCCTCCTCTTCGGCGTCGATTAATTCAATCATCCCCCGGCGGACGAAGTAGTTGAAATCAATATCCTTTCTCGCCAGTTTCTCGATTTCGTCGGGGGAGATCAACGGCTTCCCGCTCTGGAGGACGATAAGCGGGCGTCGCGCCCTGCCGCGGTCGGTGTGGATGATCACATCGTTGTTGAACTCTTTGTAGGAGATGTTGACCTCGATGGAGAGAGCTCCCTGCCGGCGCATGCTCCGGAGCTGGCCAACAAACGCCCGGGGGTCGTCAACGAGCCCGATCAGGGCACCGTCAACAAAAACCCGTGCTTTCTTCATTATGCATCACCCCGGATGTGCTCAACGCCGAGGTTATACAGCATCCGCACCACTTCCTCTTCATCCGGGACACCCCGGCTGATCTCTACCATCTGTGCAAAGTTCTTGACCAGCCCACAGTTCGGCCCTTCCGGCGTCTCGCTCGGGCAGATCCGGCCCCACTGGGTAGGGTGCAGATCACGGGCCTCGAAGTGCGGCTGTGACCGGGACAGCGGGGAGATAACCCTCCGCAGGTGGGAGAGGACGCTCATGTGATCGATACGGTCAAGAAGCTGGGAGACCCCCGTCCTCCCGCCGACCCAGTTGCCGGTTGCCAGGGGGTGCAGGAGCCGCTCGGTCAGCACGTCAGCCCGCACCGCGGTCCCAATGGAGAGGTCGCGATGACGCATGCTCGCCCGCTCCAGTTGGTACTTGATATCCCGGGTCAGTCTGTTCAGCGAGATACGGAAGAGATCCTCCATGAGGTCGCCGGCAAGTTTCAGCCGCTTGTTTGAGTAGTGGTCCTTGTCATCGATCCGGCGCTTGGTCAGTACAAGGTCGAAGCAGGCTTCGGCCATGCGCCCGAGGAAGTGGGCCTTGGCCAGCCGTACTTCCGCGACCGCTTCACGGAATCCCTCGTCGCCCTCCTTCAGGGTGGCGGGCATAAGGTAGTTGAGGTGCGGCAGCAGGTAGTTGTCGAGCACGAACTCTGCCCTCTTGCGCTGGTAGTCCCGTGTCTGGTTGGGCGCAAGCTTCTTACCGACATACATAATGCCCCCTTCCAGGTTGTCGCATTCGCTCTCTTCGAGGTTCTGCATCATGAAGGTGAGAATGTCCTCATCAGTGGAGACCCCGTTCACGATCTCGTGGTCACTCACCAGCCCGAGCGCCCGCATAAGATCGACGAAGCGGAGGTGACCTGCGACAGAGGGGAACGATACCTCGAGGAGGTTCTTGCGGTTCCGTTCCACGACCACGAGTGCGCGGTATCCCCGGAACTGGGAGAATACCTTTGCCACGTAGATCCGCTCATTGTAGCGCTCGGTGTACTCGGTCATGATCTTATTCGAGGCAAGGTCCTCAAGGGTCATCAGCACGCGCTCGGTGCCATTTACGATGAAGTAGCCGCCAGGATCGAACGGGTCTTCACCGTGGGTGACCCGCTCCTCGTCGTTCATCCCGTAGAGGTTGCACGATGCCGAGCCGACCATGATCGGGAGCTGCCCGATGGTGGTGACCACCGGATCCTGCCGGTCCTCACCCTGGATAAGGGTCAGCTGAAGCATGATTGGCGCTGCGTAGGTCAGGTTGCGCAGACGTGCCTCACTGGGGAAGAGATCCCCCTGTGATCCGTCCGCCTCCCGCACCAGCGGTTTTTTGACCTCGATCTTTCCGAGCTCGACCCACACCGGCTCGTTGCTCTTTCCCCGGATCTCGATATCGGTCTCGATGATCCGTTGCTCATTGACCACTTTCTGGAGATTTGATTGGAGAAAATTGTTGTATGAGTCAAGTTGGTGGCGCGCAACATGCTCACGGGAAAAATATGCCCTTGATAATACGCTCCGGTCTATCAGAATGATCAGCCTCCGCCTTACTTTTTCGGCCGCTTGACGACCAGCCGGTACGATTCTGCTCTCCCGGCGGTGTGACTGTCGCGGATAATCCGAATGACATCTCCCGGTTTTGCCCCGATAGTCTTTACCGCGGGATCATCATGATACATTTTTGGCAGTTGCTCATTGGTGATGTTATAGAGGGAGAGTAACCCGGCAACCTCTTCCTCGTTCATGATCTGGTGATCGGGCACCATGGTATGGGCCAGTACATTCAGTCTGGTGCTCACGCACATCCCCCCTTCACAAGAGAATTCATTCTTTTTTGATACCTCACCGTTTTCAGATTCCTCACCGCGAAAAATCACTGGCACCGCGGCAGCGGGCCCGGAGGGATTTGAACCCCCGACCACCTGGTTAAAAGCCAGGCGCTCTACCTAACTGAGCTACAAGCCCACCCTAACGCGCCGTACAGCATTATTACAATGCGAGAAAACTATATAAATATATTTTTATAACGGTATCTGTTCAGCTCCCGGGATCCGTACCCTGATTCGCACCGTCCCTGGGCCTTTCTCCTGAACCTTCCGGAGAGGGTACTTATTTAACCAAAAGGAATAAATAATTGTAACAATATTCATGGCGGCAATCACCTCGTGGCTTAAAAAGAACCTCTCCTCATTCCAGCCTGATGAGCGCATGGCGCTCAGTGCCACGAGACACCTCTCGGGACTGGAGCGCTCCCGGCTCTTCTCCCCCGAGATCGAGAAGATGAGGACCGCCGAGGGCCGCTGGTACGAGGCCATCATCTACGAAATGTTCCGCTCGATGGCACTCGAGACAGATGAGATACGGCAGCTTGCGCTGAAGGGGATGGATGTGCCCCGGCAGGCACGCCAGAAGATCAGGCTCGGGCAGAACGGGCTCTTCTATTCCCGATGCGGAGACATCACTGTCAGGGGAAACGGGCAAGATCTCGCCGAGTTCGACCTTCTGCTCATCGATCGTAATGACCAGGTGACCTTTGCCGAAGTGGTCACCTCTGCATCGGACATGAAAGAGTTTGAGAAGGAGATAGCCTACAAGCGCGCACTCCTCGGCTACATGTTCGACCAGCCGCAGGTGCCATTCCTCCTCGTCTCCTCCTTTGACGTGACCAACTATGTCGTAGGAAGAAGGCTGCTGAAGACCCCGAAAACGGTCAACATCCAGACCGCTTCCTGTGAGGAGATCAAGTCCTGTCTCCGTCCGGACCGTTTCAGGGAGCGGTTTCACCAGTACCCGCAGAACCCGAGCTTGGTGCTTGCCCACGAGATCCCCCTCCGGAAAAAATTCAGCTACGAGACCTACCACGAAGAGGAGCGGGCACGGGTGTTCGACCGGGTCTCCTCTCCCGATGGCGGCCTTCCGGACATCTCCAACGGCACCAGCCGGCTGGTGAAGAAGATCCTGTATGGCGGCCTCTACCCCTCTGCGGTCCGTTCACTCTGTCGTAATCACCAGTTCCTGATCCGGGGCCAGGAGATCGAATACAGCGAGATAATGAAACGGTACTCGAAAGCGATCCTGGCCACCGACCTCCCTGGATACGAGGCGATCGTATACCTGCGGCAGCGGCGCAAGCAGGAGTACCTCAAGATGGTGCAGAATGGAGACGGTAACTTCAAGTTCGAACGCTATACTCCGTCACGGGTGGGGTTCTACCTCTGGCTCGAGTCCCTGCCCCCGTCGCTCGGCGCCAGGATAACCCGGAACCTTGTTGACGCTTTTTCCCCGAACGGTTCAAAAAAAGAGCTGGCGGAGTGATCCGCACCGGATATCAGTCGAGCAGAACCGTCAGCGCCTCGTCTGCGTAGGCATCCATGACGTAGGGTATGCCGGAGACCTTTGACGCCTCTTCGGTCAGGGCCATCAGGTCGTCCCGGGAGAGGGACTTCAGGGTGAAGTTCCTGTTTCCGGCCATGATCTGCTGGAGGCCGATCCTGAACTTCTGGGCGTACGTATAGATACCGATGGCGCCCATCGGGATTTCCCTGAACTTGGTGCCGTACTTCTCCTTGAGTTCCTCGTAGGTGACAAAAATCTCTTCGGGCACGGTTCCGTACTTGGAGACGGTCTTTGGCAGGTTGCCGTCCTTGATCCATTTTGCGATGTTCTTTCCGACCATTCCCGGGATCATGAGGCCGCGGCCCATGCAGACGGCCCTGACGTACGGGCTCCCCATGGCGATGGCCTTGAAGACATTTGGCTCATCCGAGAATCCACCGGCCATGGCGAGATCGGGCACCCGGATACCGCGCTTCTTCAGGAGTTCGCAGTACTCGAAGGCGAGTGCCTGGATGTAGAAGGTCGGGATGCCCCACTCATTCATCATCGGCCAGGGGCTCATGCCGGTTCCACCGGGGGCTCCGTCAATGGTGAGGAGATCGATCTTTGCTTCGGCACTGTACCGGATGGCCATGGCCAGTTCGACGGCGGAATAGGCACCGGTCTTGAGGGTGACGCGGGAGAACCCGATATCGCGGAGGCGGTCGACTTCCTCGAGGAATCCTTCCTTCGAGACAAATCCGAGGCGGGAGTGGCGCTCGAACTCCTTGATCGCGCCCTGCTTGAAGGCGACCTGCATATCCGACCGGGTGGGATCGGGCACGACGATGTATCCCCGCTTCTTGAGCTCGATTGCCCGCTCAAGGGACCTGACTTTAATCTCTCCGCCGATGCACTTTGCACCCTGACCCCACTTGAGCTCGATAGTGTCCAGGTTGTGCCTGGACGACACGTACTCAGCGGTCCCGAGGCGGGTGTCCTCGACATTGAGCTGGACGAGCATCTCACCGTAGCCCTCCCAGAACTTCTTGTAGATGTCGATGCGACGGTCCATCTCGGGGGACTTCTTCACTTTGCCCTTGTTATCGAGCTGCAGTTCGGGGTCGACTCCACAGACATTCTCACCGCACACGATGGTAATCCCGGAAATAGCTGCACCGATGGCGAAGTGCTCCCAGTTGATCCGCGCAATATCGGTCGAGCCGAGTGCACCGGTGAAGATGGGGAGGCGCATTCTCACTTTCTTGTCCCAGCCGTACTCGGTCTCGGTGTCGACGTTGTAGAATACTGCCGTGTCCGGGCCGATTTCGGTACCTTCCGGGAGCCCCTTGGCACCCATAGCATACCCCTGGATATTCAGGTGGGAGTAATCGATAGGATAGTTCTTGTCCGCACCGGCTGTGATCTCCCCGAACGGACCGGGATAGAGGACTTCCCTGCCGCGGAACGATGAAAGCCAGATCTCACAGCTTCCCTTGCATCCGTCAATACAGCGGGTGCAGATACCAGACATCGGCACGACGTCGCGTGAACGGTTTGTCGTGCTGGTAGCTTCATTGCCGTTGGGCTGTCTGAGGTTCATAGTTTCTCCTCGTGCTCTTCATTGAAAAATTTATCAAAGTATGTTTGGGCTCCTGTCCTCCCAAACGCAACATTAATCTCATTTTTGAACGCTTATAAGCGCTTGCCTTCCTCCCAATTATAAATCTTTTCGTGTGAGAGGCTATGAAAACCCTCCTGATTTTCAGCAGAATGTGCGGATTGGGGGGTAGAATCCTTCAGGGGATAATAAAATTGTTCAAACGATTTCTACCAGCCGGTACGAAGCCGAGCCGAGTCCGATCTCCTCAGCATACCGTATCTGCCGGTAGCCATCGGTATTCCTGCGCATACCCATGAACTTGTCTTCCCCCTCCCTGAAGTTCCGCTTCAGGAAGGAATTCTTCAGCCCTACCTGGCGGTTGACCAGGTCAAACGATGCTGCATCGGCAGCCACCGGATCCCGCGACGCAAGGATGCCGATGTCCGGGACTACCGGTGTATCGCTCCAGCCCACGCAGTCGCAGTCCGGGGTGATGTGGGTGAGGAAATTGAAGTATCCTGCCTTCTTTCCCATCGCTGCACCGAATGCATACTCGACCATCCGCTCGATGAAGACCGGGATCTCGGTCTCCCAGTCGATATCAATGGCCTGCTCAGGGCAGATGGTCATGCACTCGAAGCACCCGATGCAGCGATCCTTGTCGATGGATGATTGTCGGTCATCGAGGCGGATCGCCGACCGGGGGCAGACAAGGGTGCACTCCCCGCAGCCGATACACCTCCCCTCGAGCGTCATGGGGCGGGCCGAGTGCTGCTCCTGCTTTCCCTTCGGAGGTGCGCAGCCCATGGCCAGATTCTTGATCGCTCCCCCGAACCCGGCCACTTCATGCCCCTTGAAGTGGGATATCACGACAAGGGATGAGACATCGGCAATATCACCGGATATCAGGACCCGGTTGAAGTGGTTCTTCCCGATCCCGATCTCCCGCATGTTGTTCCCGGCCAGTCCGTCGGCAATGATAACGGGAGCCCTCACCGTGGCGTAACTGAACCCGTGCTCAAGCGCGGTGGTGATATGGTTCACTGCATCTGACCGGCTGCCCAGGTAGAGGGTATTTGAATCGGTCAGGAACGGTCGTCCCCCGAGCTCCCGTATCCTGTCAACCACCTGCCTGGCGAAGACCGGACTGATGTACGAGTCGTTCCCCTGTTCTCCGAAGTGTATCTTGATGGCCGCTGGGGCTCCCGGAATGATGCAGTCCCCGAAACCGGCACGGTCAAATAGCATCCTCACCTTCGCCGCGGTGCTCTGCCCGGGATCCCGGGCCCGGAGACCGGCAAAATAGACATCAGAGGTCACGATATGCTCCCCACACTCTTCCATTCGACCAGTGAGTCGATAAGGTTAATCACCGGGTATCCGAAGCATCCGGGAGAAAAAATAGGATTATTCTCTCTTTCCGAGTTCATGATCGAGCCAGAAGAGGTGCCCGGGCACCTCTCCGATCATCGAGATCTTGGCCATGATTTCGCTGGCGTTGGCCTCTTCCTCGACCTGCTCCTTCACAAACCAGCCAAGGAAGTTCTGCGTTGCGTAATCCTTCTCCTTGACGGCGATATCCATGATGCCGTTGATGAGGCCGGTGACCTTCTGCTCATGGGCAAAAACCTGCTCAAAGACCGCCCCGGCCGATTTCCATGGCGTCTTCGGCGCCTCGATGGCCGTCAGCCTGACCGTGCCGCCCGCTTCGATGATGTAGTCATAAAACTTCATGGCATGTGCGAGCTCTTCCCTGGCCTGGATCCTGAGCCACTTCCCAAACCCCCTGAGGGAGACGGAATCCATGTAGGCAGACATGGCGAGGTAGAGGTACGATGAGTACATTTCGGCGTTGAGCTGCTTGTTCAGCGCATCTTCTACAGACTTCTTCAGCATGAGAAACCTCCTGATATCCGAAGGGTTGATTTATTTTCTTTTAATCCTTTCGAACAGGCCACTGCTGCCGGAAAAATGGGAAAAGAAAAAGAACGGGACTCATCCCCTGACGATCACAGAAGCGTTCTGATCAAACGGGTTTGTCCGAATGGCAGGCGAGAAGAGGTAGGGGTAATTGCCGTTGAGGTGGCGCATATAGTCCACCCACTGCGTGGCCAGGTTCCGGTACACCCTGAGCAGGTCGCCTTTCAGGTAGTCGAGGTCACTGTCCGGAAGAGAAGAGGGGTCTCTGCGCCGATTGAGCTCTTCTGTCAGGTGGAATACGGTGCGAAGGGTCTCGATGAACGACTGGTGTTCCAGAAGGACCGGATTTTCAAGGAGCCGAAGCAGGAAATTTCTCCGCTCTTTGAGAAATCCCGAGACCCGGTTCAGGTCCACCTTCCGGGGATCGATGTCATAAGTATACCCGGACATGAAGCTGTTCAGACCGGAAAAGTCGTTGTCTGTCCAGTCACCGGTAATCATCAGATGGTTCCTGACTTCATCAAGTCCGGGATCGCAATCGGAGAGGTAGGCCAGGAGTTCAGTTCCCACTTCCGAATAGAAGGTCTCGATCGCCATATTGAGTTTTTCGAGCCGCTGTTTCCGGGAACGGATACTGAAGAGCTCATTCAGGATGAGGGTCACGAGGAACGCGCTGATGGGCAGAAATCCCAGCGAGTTGAAGATGTAGTTCATCGTATCCTGCGTGTTCGCAAGGACGGTGATCTTGATGGTGAAGATGTGGATGGAAATGCAGACCAGCACGATGCCGAGTTTGAGCTGCCAGCTGTACCTCCGAATGACACTCTCCATACCAGATGCGTTCTCCCGATTCTGAAAAAAAAAGGTTATGGAACCGCTACTGCCGCCCGGTCGCCCGGGTGAGCGTCTCGACGTTACTCCTGGTGAAGAAGCCGTCAAAGCCATCGTAGCGGTGGATATACTCGTTCACGAGCAGGGTGTTTTGAGAGGGCATGGTGAAGGTCTGGTGGAGTCCTTCTGCCGGAGATCCGACCAGTTCCACCAGGAACTCCATGCCATCATTTTTTAGCGCCGCAAAGGTCTGCTCAATAGCTTCGGTCCGGAAGGCCATGTGGTGGACGCGGGTGCCGTAGTGCCGGATGAACAGCTCGGTCGGTCCCGAGGTCCGGGCATCCCGGAACGGCTCGATCCCGGAGGTGAAGACCTGGGCGTAGCCCTCATGCTCCAGCCGTGCCACGCTGGTGATCGAGTTGAGCGAACGAACGAAGACCGCAAAGTCGAACCGGTACGAGGTGAGGCTCATGAATTCGAGAATGGCATCGTTCCGCTCCATGGCCCTGACCCGGGTTGCCGTATGGTCGAGCTCGTGGATGCAGGAGAGGTGGGGGTACCCGGGTTTTTCCGGGAGGGCAGGATGGATCCGTACAGAGGCCGGGGCATAGTTTCCCTCTTCCCCGGTCCATTCGATAAACCCGGTTGAATTTCCGGTGCAGGGGGAGGGATCGGTCTGGATAAACCGGAAGTTGGGATAGTCGATGATCCCGGGAGTGAGGAACCGCACCCCCCGAGCGCCCTGGATCTCGACGTACCGCTCCAGGTCCCGGGTCCGGTAGACGAAGGTCTCGAGCCGGGTATGGGGCAGGCCCAGGGTCTTCTCGGCGGCATTTACGGTGAGGAAGGGATTTTTTCCCCGCTTTCGCGCCCGCACCTGGAAGTTTGCAGATCCCTCTGTGCCGAGCACGAAGGTCCGGAAGGCATCATCCTCGAACTGCACCCGGACAGAGAGGCCGGTATACCTGAGCAACTCTGCTATCGCCGGGTCAAGCCGGTCCTGCTCCGTGGAAATGATCACCGCATCAAGGCCCCCGACCAGCCCTTCGAGTCCCTGCTCCCGCCGATCCTTCAGCACTCCCGGGATCCGGGCGGCAAGATCCCGCTCCTGCCGTTCCATGAACTCCTTCTGTCCCAGGGGGGGTTTTCCCGGGGATATATCCACGCCTGGTTTGT
Source organism: Methanolinea sp. UBA277 (assembly GCA_002499905.1). Lineage (GTDB taxonomy): Archaea > Halobacteriota > Methanomicrobia > Methanomicrobiales > Methanospirillaceae > UBA9949. The sequence goes on along the minus strand of DANP01000007.1, from coordinate 27,546 downwards.
CTTTCATGTGCGGAGGGGGGGAGTTTTCCTTATATGAGCGTTGGTACCGGACAGCGGTAGCTTAACTCCCCGTAGCGTACATTTCGGGATCGGTATCAAATTTCTTCTTGCAGCCTGGAGCACAGAAGTAGTAGGTCTTTCCTTTGTACTCGCTCGTGAATTTCGCGGTCTTCTCGTCAACAGTCATCTTGCAGATGGGATCGATTGCCATGGATCAGGCACCTCGGACTCTCTCTTTTTTGGCGGGAGGGATATACCTTTTGAGCATCAGGGAAAGGGAGATCACGGTCACCGAACTTGCCGCCATGGCCAGCGCCGCGAGCTCCGGGCTGAAGGTATACCCGGTGAACGGGTACAGGAGGCCGGCAGCGAGCGGGATGAGGGCAGTATTATAGGCGAAGGCCCAGAAGATGTTCTGCCGGATCCGCTGCATCACCTTCCGGGAGAGCTGGATTGCCGCGGCGGCGTCGAGGAGGTCGTCCTTGATCAGGACGATGTCACCCGACTCGATGGCCACATCGGTCCCGCTGCCGATAGCGATCCCCACATCGGCCTTGGCCAGGGCAGGAGCATCATTGATCCCGTCACCGACGAACGCCACAACCCCGCCACCTTTCTGGAGTTCCTCCACCTTGCGGGCCTTGTCCTCGGGCAGCACCTCGGATAGGACCGTCCTGATCCCGACCTGCCGGGCGACCGCCTCGGCGGTCCGCCTGTTGTCCCCGGTGATCATGGCTACAGAGAGGCCCATTCGCTCGAGCTCCCGGATGGCGTCAGGGGTGGTCTCCTTGATGGTGTCGGCGATGGCGATGATCCCGGCGGGAGTTCCGGCAACCGCGATGATGACCCCGGTCTTCCCGTCCCGCTCAAGAGCGGTGACCTGCTCTTCCAGCTCCGGCGGTATCGTTATCCCCTGCTCTGCCATGAGGACCCGGTTCCCGATGAGCACCTCTTCTCCGAGTACCCGGGCAAAGACTCCCTTTCCGCCAAAGGTTGTGAATTCAACGGACGGCTCGGGCGAGACTCCTGCCTCCCCTGCTTTCCTCACCACGGCCTCGGCAAGAGGATGGGATGAGTTCTTCTCCACACCGGCGGCGATAGCAAGCAGCGTCCGTTCGTCAATTCCGGCGGATATAATGTCCGTGACCGACGGTTTTCCCAGGGTCAGCGTCCCGGTCTTGTCGAAGACCACCGCGGTGAGATGGTCGGCCACCTCCAGCGCCTCACCATTCCTCACCAGAATCCCGAGCTCAGCACCCCTCCCCACCCCCACCGTAATGGCGGTCGGCGTGGCAAGGCCCAGCGCACAGGGGCAGGCCACCACCAGGACGGAGATGAGTGCGGTCAGGGAAAAGAGCAGGGTCGCATCGAGGGCAAAGTACCAGATCGAGAATGCAGAGAACGCGATGATCAACACGGCAGGGATGAAGTAGCTGACCGCCACATCGGCAATGCGCTGAACCGGGAGTTTTGATGCCTGCGCCTCTTCTACGAGACGAATGATCTGGGCCAGTGCGGTGTCCTTCCCGATCCGGTCAGCCCGGAAGGTGAAGACGCCGTTGGTGTTCAGGGTCCCCCCGACTACCATTGATCCCTTCGCCTTGAGCACGGGAATCGGCTCCCCGGTGATCATCGATTCATCCACGTAGCTCTCCCCACCGGTGACCTCCCCGTCGACCGGTATTTTCTCACCGGGCTTCACCAGCAGGATATCCCCCACCCCCACATCTTCGACCGGCACTTCTGTCTCGCTGCCCTCGCGAATGACGGTGGCCGTCTTAGGGCGCAGCCCGATCAGGGTCCTGATGGCTTCCGATGTCCTGCCCTTTGCCCGCGCCTCGAGGTACCTTCCGAGGATGAGGAACGATGCCAGCATGATCGCGGTGTCATAGAACATGAACTCCAGGGTGAGGACGATGCCGAGCGTGCCGAGAACGCTGGCACCGAATGCCACGCCCGTCCCCATGGCATACATCACGTCCATGTTGAGCGTCCTGTTGCGCAGGGCGTTGAAGGCGGCGCGAAATATCGGATAGGCAACATAGACGAAGACCGGGGTGGTGATGATCAGCAGGACCCACGAGAGGGTCTCCATGGAGACGGGGAGGGGGAGGAACATCAGGACAAAGAGCGGGATGCTTACGGCAAACCCGATGGAGAACCGACGCATCTTCCCGGAGAGGTCCTTCTGGCGTGCCTTCTCTTCAGCCTCGAGGGAGAGTTCCTCGGCAACTCCCAGGTACTGGTAGCCTGCCTCTTCAATGGCGGCCTTCATATCATCGAGGGACGTGACCGATGCATTGTACACAACGTAGGCCTTCTCGGTGGAGAGGTTCACCCGGGCCTGCACCACCCCGGAGAGGGCAGAGAGCGCCTTCTCGATGGTCTCAACACAGGTCGCACAGACCATCCCGCCGACCTTCAGCACCACCTCATCGTGGATGACCTCGTATCCGGCAGCTTGTACAACCTTCTCGATCTCCTTCAGCGATACCGCGGCCGGGTCGAATTCCACCCGGGCAGAATCGGTCCCGAAGTTCGCCTGTGCAGTCGTGCCCTTCCCGATGCCGGCAATGGAATCCTCAATGGTCAGGCTGCAGGTGGCGCAGTGCATCCCGGAGATCTTCAGGTCGGCGGTAATTCTCTCTCCCATCTCTGCTCCTTCCTCCTGATCCAACATGACATCATGAAGGCTGATAGATGCTTTCATAGAGGGGCAGAAATGGGAACCGGGGCACTTCCCGCTCCACTACCTATATCAGTTCACCGGAATCAGACACGGATATGAAAGAACCCAATCCGCTCCAGGTGATCCTGTTCTTCCTCATCGCTGCACCTGGAGTATACCTCCTCTACCACTGGCTGGGTACTCCGGGTCAGGTTGCATTCCTATGGGGCGGGATTGTCGCTGCGATCCTCGCCATCCTGGTAGCAGGTTCGTTCAAAATCGCCGACCAGTGGGAGAAAGCAGTGGTGCTCCGCCTCGGCCGCTACACTGGCCTGCAGGGACCCGGACCGTTTTTCATCATCCCTTTCGCCGAGCGGGTCGCCTACTGGATCGATCTCCGGATCATTACCACGTCCTTCAAGGCCGAAAAGACCCTGACCAAGGATACGGTGCCGGTCGATGTGGAGGCCGTACTCTTCTGGAAGGTTCTCAATCCGGAGAAAGCGGCACTCGAGGTCGAAGACTACCGTTCGGCGATTTCCTGGGCTTCACAGACGGCGCTGCGGGAGGTCATTGGAAAATCCTTCCTCTCTGATATGCTCGAGGGGAGAGAGAAACTGGATGCCGTGCTCCAGAAGATCATTGATCACCGGACAGAACAATGGGGAATCAATGTCTCTTCCGTTGAAATTCGGGACGTCATTATCCCCCCCGAGCTGCAGGATGCCATGTCCATGCAGGCCCAGGCAGAGCGGGAGCGGCAGGCACGAGTTATTCTCGGTGATTCCGAGCGGCAGATTGCAGAAAAATTCGAGGAGGCGGCACGGACCTATGAGGGAAACCCTACGGCTCTTCATCTGCGGGCCATGAACATGCTCTATGAAGGTCTCAAGATCAAGGATAATTCCACGCTGGTCATCGTTCCTGCATCTATTCTCGAGACCATGAACCTCGGGGCCATGACGGGCATGGTCTCGCTGGCAAAAAACCTCGAAGTTCAGAAGAAGAAGCGGCCGTCAGAGGCCGGTGAAGAGGAGTGCCCGGCCATTTCCCGGGAACAATCCGGAGAGTAACACTCCACGGGAAGGGCACCCTTCATGAGTTCCTCGTCCCCATGCATGATCGGGACTGATGTGATGCGAAGATACCGGTTCATGTTTATCATGGTGCTTGCAGCCGCCTGCTGCACAGCCCTCGCCACTGCTGCTGTATTCCCCGTTTCAGAGAAAGATAACGGAAGAACGATCAGTGCACGGGTTGGCGATACAATCCTGCTGAAGCTCCAGGAAAATCCGAGCACCGGGTATACCTGGACGCTCACGGTCACCCCCGGCCTCATCGTGACCCGGGATCAGCACTCCCCCTCCATAATCCGGAGGATTGGGGCACCGGGAACGCACGAATGGCAGATACGGGTCATGCAGTCCGGAGACCAGACCATATCCGCCGTTTACTCCCGCGCATGGGAAGCAGAAGGAACCGGAGGGAGGGAATTTACCCTCTCATTCAGGGTATCTGATATACGCGATCCCGTATCCATCCCGGCCAGCCGGATCAGCAGGCAGGAAATTTTCGATCTCCTGAAACGATAAGGGTCTTTGCACCTCACATTTCCTCCTCACTCCTCGTTCACCCGGCAACGGTCACGGTCATTCCTGCCTTCAGCGGGCTGGTATGGTCTGCCCATGTATCTGGCATACCTCGTAAGGTGCGTACGTGGGATCGTCCGGCCACCCTTCCGTTCTCTTATCCGGATTGCCGACCTGGCTTCCACATCTGGTCTTCTGAAGCATTACAGCGTGAGGAAGGCCGAATAGACCACGATATTGATCACGGTAAGGGGCAGGCCGATCCGGAAGAATTCCCAGAAACTGAGACCGTACCCTTCCTTCTCCGCCTGCTGGATGACAATGACATTACTCGCAGCCCCGAGAATGGTGAGGTTTCCGGCAATAGTGCTTCCCGCAGCCAGGGCCAGGATCTGCTGGACTGACATCCCCTCCTGAATGATGAGCGGCTGGAAGAGGGCCACGAATGGCACATTTGAAATGAACTGGCTCACCACCACGGATACGGTCATGATGACCGGGACCGTGGTCACGGTCGAATAATCGATAACTGACTGGAAGAACCCGGTGTCATAGACGCTCTGCATCAGCACGAACATGGCGGCAAAGAAGATCAGGGTATACCAGTCGACCTTTCTGAGGATCTCAATCCGTTTCGGGCTCGCAATCAGAACGGGGACAGCAGCGGCGAGGGCGATGATCATGAGCGGGAAAGGATCCCCTGTGGTAAACCCGGCAATGATCCGTACTCCCACGAGAGTGAGGATGATGGCGAGTGACAGCTTCGAGAGGCGGGCAAGCGACGGGTCCCTGACCGCCTCCTGATCGGGAGCAATGAGATACTCTTCCGGTGGAGGGTAGAAGAACCGGACGGTTGCCCATGTGATAAGGAGGTTGATCGCAGTCGGGATGGCAAGGTGGATGAGGAAGGGGGTGAATGCATCACCGAGATCTGCGTAGTTTGCAAGGAGGAGGTTTTGCGGGTTTCCAATAGGCGTGGCAACGCTCCCGATGGTGATGGCAAAGCAGAGGGCAAGCAGTGCTCCTTTCGGGTTGTAGCCCAACCGGACAGCATACCAGATGACGAGGGGGGTCCCGATGATGGCGATAGTATCGTTCATGAGGACTGCTGAAAAGAGTCCCATGGAAATGATCAGGAAGAGGATAAAATGATCCGGGGTTGCAGCCCGTGAGAAGATACGGAATGAAACCGCCCGGAGATACCCGCTCTCGGTCACCGCCACCCCCACCACGAACATCCCGAACAAAAAGAGCATCACGTCCGGATTGATCGAACGGAAAGCATCGGCGGGGGAGATCTGCCCGAGCAGCAGGACTGCTGCCGCTCCCGCAAGCATGATCTGCCATATCCGGAACCGGAAGCCGCCCACCTGCCGGACGGCGATCAGCAGGAATACAAGGACAAGAACGATCAGCGGAAGGATCATGGCTGCCATCCCTCCCCGGAAGCCTCACCCTTCCCGTGTCACGCGCCAGGTGAGGAGAACGCCCTCATCCATCCGCTCCATCCCTGATAGGGAGAGCCGGACAAAGGTGTCCTCATCAATGAATCCCGGGCCGTCTGCCAGGGTCGGCGCATCTCTGCCGCCGATGATCATATTCCCCACGAAGCAGGTGAGCTCATCCACCAGCCCGCCCGAGAAGAGCCCGGCAATGAGGGTCCCGCCACCCTCCACCATCAGCCTCCGGATTCCCCGCTCATGCAGGAGGGTGAGGAGGAGCGGAAGGTCAACCCGGTCCCGACCGGCAATCAGGACCGTGGCGGAGCGCCCAAGTAACGCCTTCTTTTCCTGATCAGCCCGTTCTGAACAGGCGATGATTCGTTCGCCCTCCCCCTTGTGCAGGATGGAGGCATCCGGAGGGGTCCGGGCCCCGCTGTCAACCACGATCCGCACGGGGTGCCCGGGCAGCCCCCGTGCGACCCGCATCGCTCTGAGATCAGCGGATTTGACGGTAAGGGAAGGATTGTCGGCAAGGACCGTCCCGATGCCCACCATCACTGCATCACTCTCAGCCTTGATTCGGTCGACCCGGGCGAAATCGGCAGGCCCGGATATCCTGACCTGCCTCCGTTCCCGGGTGGAGAGCTTGCCATCAGCACTCATGGCGACATTGACGTGGACAACGGGGCGCATGCTCTCTAGATTGCACTCCTGCGCTCTTCAATATTGCCGGACCCTTCCGGACATTCCGAAAATGGGATCCCGGGATCCGGTCCCGGGGCGCCCGAAAGAAGATCGTGGATCATGAATCCCCGATTGTAGCTTCCGCGAACCATAGTGCCGGAACAAATCCTATTTTAAATGACAAAAAGTGAAAAATGAGCTGTTAAAATTAATATTCGAACATTATATATAATATTATTTTTTAATTAATCCCCAGACAGGCGATAATTCATGACGATTCATTCAGCACAATATAAAAGACTGGCGAAGAATTTTGAGGGTGAGATAACACCCGAATTCTGGAAGGACTGGCGGTGGCAGATCCGGCATACCATCCGTGATCTCTCGACCGTCGAGAACCTGCTCGGTATCTCCTTTGAGGAAGAGGAGCGGGACGCGATGGAACAGACCATTGAAAAATTTCCCATGGCGGTAACCCCGTACTACCTCTCCCTTATCCAGACCGATGATTACCGGCATGACCCTGTCTTCCTGCAGGCCATCCCCCAGCCCCCGGAGCTGATCATCGAAGCCCATGACCGATCCGATCCTCTCAGCGAGGAACTGGACAGCCCGGTCCCGTGCATTACTCACCGTTATCCTGACCGGGTGCTTTTCCTGGTCAGCAACACCTGTGCCATGTACTGCCGCCACTGCACCCGCAAGCGGAAGGTCGGCGATGCTGATTCCGTCCCGCGGGAAGAAGAGATTCTGGAGGGTATTGAGTATATCCGCGACCATCCCTTGATCAGGGACGTCCTCCTCTCGGGAGGTGACCCCTTCATGCTCCCCGATGACTTCCTTGACTGGATTCTCGGGGAACTCCGGTCTATCCCACACGTGGAGGTTATCCGCATCGGGACCAGGGTGCCGGTCGTCCTTCCCTACCGGGTAACCGAAGAACTCGCCAGGATGCTCAGGAAGCACCACCCTCTCTGGATCAATGTACAGTTCAACCACCCCCGGGAACTGACCAGTGCTTCCGTCCAGGCATTGGACCGCCTCATAGATGCCGGGATCCCGCTCGGAAACCAATCGGTCCTTCTCGCAGGGGTCAACGACTGTCCCCGGGTCATGAAAGCCCTGGTCCAGCGACTGGTGAAGCACCGGGTCCGGCCGTACTACCTCTACCAGTGCGACCTCTCGGAAGGGCTCAGCCACTTCCGGACACCGGTCGCAAAAGGGATCGAGATCATGGAGAACCTGATCGGCCATACCAGCGGGTTTGCCGTTCCCACCTACGTGATCGATGCACCTGGCGGCGGTGGAAAGATCCCGGTCATGCCTAACTATATCGTATCCTGGTCGGTGCACAAGGTAGTGCTCCGGAACTATGAAGGGGTGATATCAACGTACCAGGAGCCGGATGCCTACGACCGCATCACGTGCAACGGTGATTGCAGGGAGTGCCGGCTGCAGCTTCCCCATATCGACCCTGATGAGTCGCGCCTGGTGGGAATCGCCCGGCTCCTCTCCGATTATGATGAGACCACCTCGCTCGTTCCCGGAGATACCGAACGCTTCGAGCGGAGAAATGGCTGATACGGTCTGCCGGCTCAATGGGAGCCTTATCCAGCACGGCCCCTGTAATGACCGGGTGTACGTGATCAAACTTGGATCGCAGGATATTGCAACGACGATCCATTCTCTTGACTCGCTGGTAGGAGAGCACCACTACTCCAAAGTGGTTATAAAAACCCCATCACGGGCACGGAAACAGTTCCTGGATGTGGGTTTCATCGAAGAGGCACGAATTCCGGGATTCTTTCCAGCACCGGATGACTGTCTCTTTCTCTCCCGCTTCTTCTCCCTCAAACGGATGGAAGAGCAGGATCTCCCCACATACGAACAGATCATCGGGCACTGCCTGGCTCTCGGAATGGATCCTGAAGACGACACACTTCCGCCGCGATACGCCATCCGTGCCTGCAACAGCCGTGACGCAGAGGATCTTGCCCGTCTCTACGCCAGTGTATTTCCGAGCTATCCTTTCCCTATCGACAACCCCACCCACATTCGCACCATGATGGAGCATGACACCCGGTTTTATGCCGTATTCCATGATCATGGCCTGGCAGCAGCGGCATCCGCCGAGATGGATCCTCCGACCGGGACCGTGGAAATGACCGATTTTGCAACCAGTCCCGCTCACCGGGGCAGGGGGCTTGCACGACGCCTGCTCTCGATGATGGAGCGGGCCATGACCGGGCAGGGGATGCGGATGGCCTATACCATTGCCCGGGCAGGATCCCCTGCGGTGAATGCCATCTTCGCCCACTCCGGCTACCGTTTCGGCGGCCGGCTGGTCAATAACACCCACATCTGCGGATCACTGGAGAGTATGAATGTCTGGTACAAGGCCCTTGTATAAAAGACATCCCGGCTGTGAGATCAACCATCCGGGTATTTTCGGCCGTGACCCGGCACCAAGGCCCTGCCTGTTCCCGATATCCTGCATTTAACGGTTGAACAACCGGATCAGATCATCACCGGTCAGGGTGTTGGCCACGTCATGGCTCTCCAGCCATCCCCTCCGTGCCACAGTCACACCGAGATCGGTGAACCAGAGGTTTTCCTTTCGGTGAGCGTCAGAGCCGATGGCAAAGATCACACCGGAACCCTTTGCCTCCTGGCAGAGGATGTCGGGCAGGTCAAGCCGGCGGGGATGGGCGTTGATCTCCAGGCATACCCCCATATCCCGGGCAGTCTTCAGAACCTGCCCGAAATCGAGGGGGTATCCTGGTCGCTTTAAAAGAATCCTGCCGGTCGGGTGCCCGATGATATCAACTGCATCGCAGTGCATAGCGCCGGTAATTCTCCCGGTCATCTCTTCACGGGACATTCTGAACGAGGAGTGCACGCTGGCGATTACCACATCGAGATCCTGCAGGACCGGACCGGCAATATCCAGGTTTCCTGCGGCATCGATCCCCGCCTCAATACCGGAAAGAATCCTGATTCCACTCCGCTCCCGGTTCAGGTGCTCTATCTCCCTGATCTGGTCGCGGATTCCCGATGCGTCCAGTCCGTGCGGAAACTGCGCTGACCGGGAGTGGTCGCAGATCACGATGTAGTCAAACCCCATTCCTGCAGCAGTGGCCGCACACTCCGAAATCGAGTGGGCTCCATCACTCCACCGGGTGTGTACGTGGAGATCACCCCTGATATCGCTGTATCTGACCAGATCCGGGAGGGTTCCCCTCGCTGCAGCCTGGATCTCTCCCCGGTCCTCCCTCAGTTCCGGTTCGATGTACGGGAGTCCCAGCGCTTCAAAGAGTTCGTGCTCTTCAGCGAAAGACACCTGCCGACCGGTTCCCGGGTCGATGAGGCCGGGTTCCCGTACCAGCATTCCCTGCCCGGCGGCATATTCTTCGAGGGCATGGTTATGGCGTGTCGATCCGGTCTGATACCGGAGGACCGGTGCGTACAGTGCATCGTTTACCACCCGCAGGTCAACCCTGAACCCATCCTTCAGGACCACTGCTGCACGGTGAGCGGACCGGGAGAGGATGCGATGGGCATCCATATGGGCGCAGAAATGCTGCACCAGTTTTGCCGGGCGGGATGAGGAAGCCACCATATCGAGAGTCTCTACCGTTTCCTTCATCCGCCGGAGTGATCCGGCAGGGCTGACGCGGGTGGCGTAGCCTGAACCGGAAAGGTAGCGGACCATGCTCCGGGCTGCCGGAAGCGCTTCACCAAGGAGCTTCACTTGTGCGGGCCGCTCGTCTTCCATGCCTGATTCTTTTCAGGACGGCGATGTCGATGAACGTGCCGGTATCCTCAGACCCCTGCCGGGAAGAGAACTCCGGCGAGGTAGTGTCCGCCGAACACGATTAGGAAAAGACCACATGATCCGAGGATCCAGCGGTAGGTACGCTCCCCCAGGACGAACCGGCCACGATGGACGCTTACCGAGACCAGGGTGAACCAGCCAAGGTCCGCGGCCCAGTGTCCGGCGATGAACGCGATAACCAGAACCACCCCCCCGGTATATGCCCCGATTATGAGAGCGCTTCCGACGGTAAACCACCAGATCCAGAAGTAGGGATTGGAGATACTGGTCACGGCCCCGGCAAGAACGGGGTGCACGATTTCCGCCTGTTCTCCGGTAAGCGGGAGGACTGCCGAGCGGGCATCCCGGAGGGTGAGCATGCCAAAGATGATCAATGCCAGTCCCCCAATCCCGCCTATGAGCACGGCATGGTCTCCGATAACAAGGGCAAACCCGGCCATGATGAGGAGGACCATGAGGATCTCGACTGCGGCATGGCCGAGCGTCACCCGCGGCCCCATGCTCCACCCCCCTTTCAGGGAGGCATTGATGGTAGCCACCAGGGTCGGGCCCGGTGCGAGCGCCCCGGTAAGCCCGATCAGGAACCCGAGGGTCAGCATCTCGATGATTTCAGGGATCACTGCTGTTCAGAACCACTGTACGTTCTCTCTCACCCTTCAAACAACGTGCCGGAAAACGGAAATCACCGCGGCCTGGCCGGATCAGAGCCATGTCCATGAAGCCCCGAGGTTATTTCCCTTCGTTCTGATCATCAGGTGCGGGGTCTCTCCAAGGATCCGGGCTGCAGCCTGCTCAAGTCCCGCGGGATCACTATCGGTAATCGCGTATACCGCCGGGCCAAAGGAACTCATCCCCATGCATGCTGCCCCGGCATCCCGCAGACCCGGCAGGAGCTCGCGGACAACTGCCGTCTGCCGGGAAATTTCGATCTTCTTGAAACCGATCTCCTGGATCCGGTTGACAGCGGCGGCAAAGAGTCCGAGGTCGTGGCGGACGATGCCCGGAAGCAGCCGCATCACGATTTCGTGGCAGATCTCCTGCACCTCCTCCCGGGGAACCGGGCAGGTCTCCCGGAAGATATGCTGCTCACCGGTTCCGCTCACCCGGTTTCCGATGGTAGGGACCACCAGGACGACCTGCCATTCATCCGGAAACGGATGCCGGGCGATGACCGGAGGGGGCCGGATTCCCGGCGATGCAGAGGAGGGGCGAAAATCGGTTTTTTCGCCGTATCCCCCGAAACTGTGACCGCCATCAATGATCAGCCCGCCGGAACCGAAGGCAGCCGTTCCGATACCGGATGTCCCTCCCCGACCGACAATCCCGGACAGTCCTTCCACCGGAATGGTGATTCCATAGAGTTCGCACACCGCCTTTCCCGCAGCGAGGGAGAGGGCAGTTCCGGCACCAAGGCCGGAGTGCTGCGGGGGTGTCCGGATGATGGTGAATGCCGCACTTTCCGCGATCCCGAAATGGGTGAGGACCGCCGCTGCTGCCTTCCTGACCCGTGCGATCTGTCCCTCATCACCCCCGGATACCCTGCATACAGGGCTCCGCTCTGCTTCGAGAACGGTGTCGGGGATTTCAAGGGTGATACCTATCCCCCCGTCCACCCGGCCCAGCCCTCCGTGGAGGTCGATCAACCCCAGGTGAAGGCGGGATGGAGCCCGCACCCGGATCCGCGGCTCCCGGCAACGTGTCGCGGCCGGGAACATCTCCTCGATGGCCATGAACGGCAAGTCATTCCTGATGATGCGGTAGGTTCTCGACAGGAACGGGGTTTCCGGGCCGGCACCGAACCGGCGTCGGAGATCAGGATCCGGTGAAACGAGCCGGATATCCGAAATTTCACGGCGGGACTCGATTCGGTGCTTTTTCAGGATCTTTCCGATGGGAATGTCGGCACGCATCAGGTCCTCCCTGAACCCGGGCTCAAGCCGCTCAAGGGGGGTGTGGGAGACGGCATAGATCAGGATTTCCCCGGTTGCGCAGTTCACCAGTTCCACGATCCGGTGGTTCACCGGATCCCCCGGCCCGATATCGAGGAGTTCAGCGACCTGCCTACCGGCCGACACAACGTTCTGGAAGATGGTCTTCACGCAGACATCTGAATCGGAGATGGTCTCGAGGAGGGTGGTCACCGAACCGTCCGTGAGGAGGAGGACGGTCTGGAACACCGGGAGGGGGCCGGTGACCTCTTCAATCATCCGTATTCGGTCGTGGAACGGTCGTTCAGGCATGCTGTCCGGTCTCAGGTGCCATGGGGATCCACAGCATATCATTCTTGCGGCTTTTCACCATCACCGGAGCGCGGTCATTCTCTACACGGCTATCCTTCTCGGGATTGAGACCCTGGCATCAGAAAGCCTCAAAATGAAGCAGGAGCAATCTATAGGAACACCAGATAACAGGTGAACCATAATGGGACTCTTTGATAAACTGACCGGGAGCAGGAGTGTGACGCTCACCCCGGCATCGGCCCTGGTGGCCGCCGCAATAACCGTCGTTGCTTCAGACGGCGTTATCGACGAACAGGAGCTCTTCGACCTCCAGAAGATCGTCCGGGGAGACCGGAACACTGTCGAGACTGCCATGAAATTCATCCAGGGGACCCCGATCCCGGAGACTGTCGAGAAGGTGGCTGGTGTGCTGAACGAGAAGCAGCGCCTCACGACCATAGCCATCCTGCTCGACCTGGCCATGGCCGATGGCATCCTCGCCGGAAATGAGCAGAAGCTCCTCCAGATGTACATGGAGAAGTTCGGCATTTCCGAACAGACCCTCAAGCCGGTCATCGATGTCATCGCGTTGAAGAACGATTTCTCGGTCTTCTCCTGACCTTTTTTTTATCCCGTCATTCTCACGGCCTGACCGGGACAGACCTCGCAGGGTTCGAACCGGCCGCGGAAATATACCATCACCCGGACCGCCGCTCCCCGTTCATACTCCCTCATCCGGTCATCGTAGACCTTCCGCACATGGCGCAGACCGTTCCGGGAAAAATAGTCCCCGATGAATTCGAGGAATGCCATCTCATGGCAGAGAAGCGCTTCCTCAAACGCCCGGGTCTTCCTGGCTACCCGGAAGGCCTCGTCCCGCGGGATGTGCGTATGGTAGTATCCGTGTTCGTCAAGACCGCTGATCTGGCGCCAGTCGATAACCCCCTCACCGTCAGGCTCACGGTGCAGCATGAATGGGTACACCCTGCAGATCATCGGCCGGTCATTGTAGATCCGGCACCGTCCATCCTCCAGAAAAAGGCAGGACCCTGCTGCATCCTGCCGGGAGCGGATGGTGTATCCGGATACGTAGAATGTCCCGTGCAGGTCACAGAAAGCGTAGGGGAATGCAGGCTCCAGGGCCGCGGGATCATGGCTGTAGACCCGTTCTGCATCGTCATCGAGGAGGTGGACATGGCCGTTGAATGCCCGGGTGCAGCATCTTGTACAGAGATCGCAGGAAAATCCGACCTCCTGGATAATATCCGCGAAACGGTCTTCCGGATACCCGCGAAGCGCATTGAGTTCCTGCCCGCACCTCACGACCAGGCTTCGGAAGGGTTCGGGAAGTGACTGCGCCATACCAGCAGAAAACTATGCAGATCAGTGGTATTAAGGAGCAGGATACGGCACCCCTGAATCCCGTCCTGTTCCACCGGGAGCGCCCGGTTCCGCCCGGCTTTTTCTCCAATCATTCAGCCTGTTTCTCGCGGACCGACACGCACTCCTCACCCCCGAAGAATCTATGGTCTCTCCCGCTGACGTTTTCAGCTATGAACGGAGAGGGGTGTCCGGTTGTGCTGGTCCATGGGTGGAAGAGCCACCCGGGGATCTGGAATCGTTTCAATCCTCTTCTTAGCGGGGAATCCTTCTCTGCCTGGAACTACGGGTATGATACCCTCGATGATCCATCCCTGGCTGATATCGCATCGGGGCTCCGGTCATTCATCAGCGATAAGCGGGACGAGACAGGGTATGACGGGGCGCTCGACTTCGTGTGCCACTGCATGGGCACCGTCGTTGCCCGCTATCTCCTGGAAGTGATGGACGGGGCGGTCCACCGCGAGCGGGTCCGGCTGCTGATCGGCCTCGGGCCACCGAACAACGGCTCTTCCATCGCCGAACTCTTCCATGATCCCGACCATGGCCAGGGTATGATCGAGCGCCTCACCGGAGTGTTCATTCCCGACGGGTATGACCCGGTGAGCGATCGCATCGTCCGGGAGTTCCGCCCGGGGAGCAGTCCCATGGGACGGCTCCGGGAGACCGGGCTCCGGAACGATATTTCCTACCGCCTTCTCCTCACGGAGAACCGTCCCGCCGTTCCCGAATTCTTCCCCACCTTCACCGGCAGGACCTGGCAGTTCTGTGGAGACCGGGGATGGCAGATGACCTGTCATGGTGACGGCATCGTTCCCCACACCGATTCGTTTCTGCCCGGTGCCGGCCTTGATATCCTTCCGCTCCGTCCGGAGGGGCTTGGAGATACTCCCTACCAGTACTGCCACTTCAACCTGCCCCGCAACGATGAGATCATGGGCAGGGTGCTGGAGTACCTCCGGGATCCCGGATTGTCCCCTCTCCGGGTCTGTCCCGGACGACAGGAATGAGCCCTCTTCTTTAAATATCCCCCCTGCAATAACCTGCCGATGGAGTGTCACGGAATTGGTATCTCTCGCAGGAGGGTACTGTACTGCCTTTTGACCGTTCATCCGGAACCTGCCGGGAACCTGACCCGCTTCGTGTACAGGAATATTTTCTCTGCTCTTCGGGAGGTCTTTTTCCATGAGCCCGGTTTATTCCCTGTGAAGTATCCAGATCCGGTGAGCGACCATTCCGATGCACCTGAACCGGGGGGATAATTCCATGGACCCGCGAACGCTCCGGCATATCCTCCGAATCGAGGGGTTGATCCCCTTCACCGGGTGTGCTGTCCTGATAGGGTTTATAGTGACCCTGTGGGAGACAGGGTTTGCCCTGGCAGAATGGGGGCTTTTCGCCGTAGCCGTTGTCGCCGCATCCCTGGTCCATATCGATGCCCATATCTGGAACGACATCATGGACTTCGACATTGACAGGAGAGAGAAGAGCAGGGAGACCGGCCGGGACCGGCCACTGGTATACGGCTGGGCAACCGTCGGTGAGTACCGGACGATGTCAGCGGTCGTTGCCGCCACGGCGATTCTCCTGAGTGCGTACCTGACCCTCTCCCGGATCTTTATCCCGGTGCTGTTTCTCATCGGTTTCTCCTTCGATTACGGGTACAACCATCCCCGGATTGCCCTGGGACACCATCCGTTCACCGAATGGTACATTTTTCCGTGGCTGGTGGTAGGGGTTACGGTCACCATCGTGTATGCTGCAACAGGCATCCTCTCACTGCTGGCGTTAATCCTGGCTCTCATGCACGGCATGACCGTGACCTGTTTCGGGGTTGCAATGATGCGGCGGGACGCCCCATCCGACCTGGCCGGGGGGAAGGTCACATCATCGGTGAAGTATCCCTTACTCCCTCATTCCACCATGTACGGGATTGTCACCATGATGGTCACGGTGATCCTGATCTATCCTCTCACCCTCATACTCGGCAGTATCTGGCTGGCATACCTGCTCGCCCTTACCACCGCGGCTATTGCAGCTGTCAATACCATGCTCGGGGCGAGGATCGACCAGCTCTGCACCCGGGCACTATGCTCGGTCTTTCCCGGTTTCGAGGCACAGGCCAACAGGTTGATGCTCCAGCAGGTCGGAGCATCCATGGTACACGCCATCGCACTGTCCGCTGTGATGCTGGTGTTCGGAGGGATCCTGTGAAGGTTGCGGTTGTCGGGGCAGGAATCGCCGGGGGATACCTGGCCCGCCTCCTGGAAGGGATGGGGATCAGCCCGGATGTCTACGATTGTGGAGAACATGACACCTCGTGCGGGTACCGCTCATGCGGGTGGGGGGCTCCGGATGCGACAAGCAGCTTCCTGAATCGTGCCGGCCTCGATCTCGACAACTACCTCCTGGAACCCATGGTCAACATGAATTTTGACGGCCTGGTTGCGAGGACCCCCCTGTACACCCTCGACAAACCACGGCTCATCAGGGATCTCAGGTCCGGTCTCCGGATAACACAGTGCCGGTTCACGGACCGGGAGGCGGAAGAGTACGATATGGTGGTGGATGCCACCGGGATAGCCCGTGCCCTCCTGCCGCCCTGCTCCTCGGATCTCACCCTGCCGACACTGCAGTACCGGCTGACGGTGAAGCCTCGCGGAAGCCGGGTTCTCGAACCGGGTGTCTATGGAAACCAGATCCCGGGGCTCGGCTATATCTGGGTCTTTCCCCTCGGCCGGAACCAGTACCATATCGGGGCCGGAGGGCTGGCGTTCGACCGGTACGGGGAAATCCTGGATCAGTTCTTCGATAACCTCTCCGGCAGGTATTCCGTTACCAGGCACTGCAGCTGTTCCGGTGAGGTCAGGGTGGCATCACCCCACTATTCGCAACCACTGGTGAGTGTCAGGAAAATGGAGGACGGGACCATGCAGCAAATCATCGGGGTGGGAGAATCGATCGGGACCGTCTCTCCATTCACCGGGGAAGGTATCATCTATTCCCTTGAATGCGCAAAACTCCTTGCCGGTTCCTGGCTGGATGAGAAAACGTATGTTTCCCATGTTCTCTCCCGGTTCGGCTGGATGAAGAAGGAACGGGAAACCCTGGACTACCTGCTTTCACAGGGCCGGGAGACCGGACCACGGCTCCGTGACCGGTGGCGGTTCTACCGCAACGCCCGGCGGTCCGGTATCAGACTCCCGATGCTCGAGGCCTTCAAGCGGATGGGGAGCCTGTCGCGGTGGGTGGAAGGATAGGCTCTCGAAATTTTAAAGAGAATTCCTTCCCAAATGTTACTCCATCTTCTGTACAGAGGGGAACAGTTCTGTTCTCCGGATTTAGTTCACCACCCTCAGTTTTGGGAACTACAATAATTTAATAGGCCTAAGGATATCATCTGGGATTGATGCTGATCTGGGTATCAGCACGTATGCAGGAGGAATGTAATGAAAAAAATCACAATACTTTTCCTGTTCATGGTTATTCTCACCGGATATGCCCTGGCCGACCGGGGAATGCCGCCTGTCCCGGAAACCCAGGGGATTGTCACATCCACATCAATCAATGCTGTGGGCAATTTTGCCTCTGCTACCAAGATACAGTGGAGGATTACTGATGATACCAGCGGACTCCCTGACATCCCGCCCCTCACTCCGCCGGGGGCTATCTACGAATCAACCTATACGGAGGACACCCAGTCCGATGGTGTCGGCCTGATGCTCTACGATAAGGAAATGGATGTCGAGACCAGCGGCCAGATCAGCGGCCAGTGGAACATCGAGGCTACCAAGCAGATCGCCTTCATTGGAATCGACGGAGCCTCTGTCGTCTCTAGCGACAGCATCATGGTTGACGGTGCAGCGTATGAGGATGTACAGGAAACAGCTGAACACGTCATCTGCCCGTTTGCCCCCATGGTCTCAAAGGACTTTCCGGCATTCTGCAACCGTGCCGAGGCGGGAAGCACCATCGACATGACCGTGGCCAACGTCAGGACCACCACCACCGACCGGTTCGTGATGCCCTCCAGTGACCACCCGGTCGAGCTCAACCACGATATCAGGGTGAGCGAACTGGTGACCGATGTTCCCTCCATCGGCATGGCTTCCGCGTATCTGGATGTCCTCATCCAGGAAGGAGGTGCCTTTGATCTCAGCAATGACCTGGTTGAGCGTATCGAATTCACCGAGGAGACCTCTGCTGACGGTGCTATCACGCTCTTCGAGAAGCTGATGCACTACGAATCGGGAATGGTCAGGTAAATCCGAAAATTTCCTTTTTTATTCTACCCTGCGAAAATAATATGCAGATAATTTTAATATAACCGATTTCATTCAGTTTATTTTGTGCTGAACGTATCGGCATGAATTGCAGGAGGAATTAAGTGAAAAAATTTTTATTGCTCATGGTAGCTATTGTTCTCCTTTCCGGCTACTCATTCGCAGACACGGGTATACCCCAGGTACCGGAGACCCAAGGCATTGTTACATCGACATCGGTGAATGCCGTGGGCAACCTGGCCTCAATGTCTGAGATCCAGTGGAGGATTACAACGGTGAATGGCGGACTTCCCTCAGTACCGCCACTTGAAGGTAATGGCACTGGTTCGGGTATCTATGAATCTGTATATACCGAGGACACCCAGTCCGATGGAGTCGGGCTGGTACAGTATGACAAGGAACTCGATACAGAGACCAGCAACCAGATCAGCGGGCAGTGGAATATCGAGGCCACCAAGCAGATCGCCTTCATCGGTATCGATGGTGCACACGTTGTCTCATCGGATTCAATCTTTGTTGATGGAGCGAGAAACTGTATCAGGTATAGTGACGAGTTCATTTGTCCGTTTGTAGATACGGACGCAGGTCCGATACCCACATACTGCAACCGCGCTGAAGCAGGTAGCACCATCGACATGACCGTTGCCAACGTCCGCACCACCTCCACCGACCGGTTCATTATGGGATCCGGTGACCATCCGGTCGAATTGAACCACGACCTCCGTGTCACCGAGCTCATCACTGATGTCCCGTCGGTGGGCATGGCATCTGCCAATCTGGATATCCTGATCCAGGAAGGAGGGGGCGCACTGCAGACCGGCCGGGTTCTGATGGAGCGGATTGAGTTCACCGAAGAGAGCACCGCTGACGGCGCCATCACCCTCTTCGAGAAGCTGATGCACTATGAGTCCGGGGTGGTCAGATAAATCGAACAACCAGAATAACATCCCGGTATTTCTTTTATAATCACTTCAATTCCAAAAATAAGAGAGAATTATTGTTATTTTTGCAGCATGCCTCAGCCCGGAGTTTAGGAAAGTATGGTTCAATGCCT
Source organism: Methanolinea sp. UBA277 (assembly GCA_002499905.1). Lineage (GTDB taxonomy): Archaea > Halobacteriota > Methanomicrobia > Methanomicrobiales > Methanospirillaceae > UBA9949. The sequence goes on along the minus strand of DANP01000007.1, from coordinate 8,392 downwards.
CTTCTCAAATACAAATCCAATCTGCTCCTTACGAGTCCTAAGTATACTGGCTTTAGGGATCATTCACCGTTAAGTTTCTTTTTTTGGATAGATTTTTATTCTTCTTGGATAGCATTAGGATTTATGCCGAGATATCGGCATTGAAATGTAGGAGGAATGTAATGAAGAAACTCGTAATTCTGATTATCGCACTCGCACTCCTGACCGGATATGCTATCGCAGATCGGGGAATTACTCCTGTCCCTGAGACCCAGGGAATTTTCACATCGACAAGTGTAAACTTGGTAGGCAATTTTGCATCTACTTCCGAACTCCAGTGGAGGATCACTGATGCCATCGGAGGTCTGCCGGATGTTCCGCCCCTAGTTGTCCACGATGCCATCTATGAGTCGACCTACACAGAAGACACCCAGACCCACGGCGTGGGCTTGATGCTCTATGACAAGGAGACCGACATCGAGACTTCCGGCCAAATCTCCGGCCAGTGGAACGTCGAGGCCACCAAGCAGATCGCATTCATAGGTATTGACGGCGCCGCTGTTGTCTCCAGCGACAGTATCATGGTTGACGGTGCAGCGACATTCCATACTGCAAGTGAGGTACTTATCTGCCCGTTTGCAGAAGAAATAACCGAAGTCGCTCCCTCATTCTGCAACCGGGCTGAAGCGGGGTCCACGGTTGACATGACCGTGGCCAACCTCCGGACCACCACAACTGACCGGTTCGTCATGCCGTCTGCCGACCACCCGGTCGAATTGAACCACGATATCCGGGTGAGCGAGCTCGTCTCTGATGTTCCGTCGATCGGCATGGCATCGGCGTACCTGGATGTCCTGATTCAGGAAGACAATAATGGAGAGGAAATTACACTTGATGAACGCATCGAGTTCTCCGAGGAGACCACCGCTGACGGTGCCATCACCCTCTTCGAGAAGCTGATGCACTACGAGTCCGGATTTGTCAGGTAAAAACCAGAAATTTCCTTTTTTCTATTACCAAACGAAAGAGGTTCTTTACGAATACAATTATATAATCCAATTTCATTCAGGTTAATTTGTGCTGAGAAGGTCAGCATTGAATGTAGGAGGGATGGAATGAAGAAACTCGCAATTCTAGCAATCGCACTTATACTCCTGACCGGGGTTGTCATCGCTGATCACACCATACCGCCGGTTCCTGAGACGCAGGGGATCGTCACATCGACCAGCGTCAATGCTGTCGGGAATTTTGCCTCTGCAACCGAGCTGCAATGGAGGATTGCTGCCGAAGACCTGACCGATATTCCCCCGCTGGAGACCGGGATATATGAATCAGTGTATACTGAGGACACCCAGACCCATGGCGTCGGTCTGATGCTCTATGACAAGGAGCTTGATGTAGAGACCAGCGGTCAGCTCAGCGGCCAGTGGAACGTCGAGGCAACCAAGCAGATCGCCTTTGTCGGCATCGATGGCGCCTCTGTTGTGTCCAGCGACACCATCATGGTGGATGGGGCTGGCTGGCCCGATATAACCCTGAATGCACTCATCTGTCCTTTTGCGCAAGCGCCCCCGTCACTTATTCCGGCTTTCTGCAACAGGGCTGAAGCGGGAAGCTCTATTGACATGACCGTGGCCAACGTGCGGACCACCTCAACCGACCGGTTCGTGACTCCGTCGGGCGACCACCCGGTGGAACTGAACCACGACATCCGTGTCAGTGAGTTCGTCTCAGATGTCCCCTCCAGGGGCATGGCCTCGGCATACATGGATGTTCTGATACAGGAAGGCCGGGGTATCATAATCAGGAATTCAGGACAGGACTTAATCGGGCAGAACAACCATATCATTGATCCGCTGATGGAACGCATCGAGTTCTCCGAGGAAACCACCGCTGACGGTGCTATCACCCTCTTCGAAAAACTGATGCACTACGAATCGGTGTACACCGGTTCCGGCCAGGGAATAAGCGGGGTCGTGTAAGAGGGAACAAACCAGGACTATCCCCCTGGTATTTCTTTTATTTACGCTTTATTTACCAAAATAAGAGAGAATTATTGTTATTTTTCGAATTTATGCCTCAGCCCGGCGTCCGGACGGAGCGTAAAATTCGGTCTGATTTGTAACCGCGCAGATGAGGGATACAATTAATAAAAATTGAGGAAAGGCCCATTCTCATAGACCATCACCAAATCGATCATCATCAGAGTTATCCACATAGCAGAACGGATCCTCCCCTGCAAAATCCCCGCTTTGGGCATACGCCCGCACCCGGCACCCGCCGCTACACCCGGCGTCCACGTAGCAGTGGGCACATTTCAGCGGACACCGCAGGGTAATGTTCCACGAGATGATTCGTGGCGCCCCACCGGATATACCCTTCACAACTTCAGCCCTTTTGCCAAACACTGCCCGAGTTCCTTATCCGCCTTCGTGAGGTTCTCCACCATTGAAGACGTTTATGCTACGATCTGGCGAGATCGAAGCGATCAAGGTTCATCACTTTAGTCCAGGCCGCCACGAAGTCCTGGACAAACTTCTTCTGCGCGTCCGCGCTTCCGTAGACCTCGGCCAGAGCCCGGAGCTGGGAGTTCGAACCGAAGATGAGATCGACACGGGTACCGGTCCACTTGAGCTCGCCCGTTTTGCGATCGCGGCCCTCGAAAACGTCGGCGTCTTTCGAGATCACCTTCCACTCCGTGCCCATGTCGAGCAGGTTCACGAAGAAGTCATTGGTGAGCGCCTCAAGCCGCTTGGTGAAGACGCCGTGCTGTGATCCGCCGAAGTTGGTTTTCAGGACACGCATGCCGCCCAGGAGCACCGTCATCTCGGGCGCGGTCAGGGTCAGCAATTGCGCCTTGTCAATCAGCAACTCATCGGCCGATACGGCATAGCGGGTCTTCTGGTAGTTGCGGAAGCCGTCCGCCTTCGGCTCGAGCACGGCGAAGGAGACCACATCGGTCTGCTCCTGCAAGGCGTCCATGCGTCCCGGCGTGAAGGGAACCGTCACCTTGTGACCAGCATTCTTCGCAGCCTGCTCGACGCCTGCACAACCGGCCAGAACGATCAGGTCGGCGAGCGAGACCTTCTTGCCGCCGGACTGCCCTTTGTTGAACGCGCTCTGGATGCCCTCCAAGGTCTTGAGCACCTTCGCCAGCTGGGCAGGCTGGTTGACTTCCCAATCCTTCTGCGGGGCCAGACGGATGCGGGCACCGTTCGCACCGCCGCGTTTGTCGGAGCCACGGAAGGTGGACGCCGACGCCCAGGCGGTCGAGACCAGCTCTGACACTGACAGGCCAGAAGCCATAATCTTGCCCTTGAGGGAGGCGATGTCCTTTGCATCAATCAGTGTGTGATTGACGGCAGGGATAGGGTCCTGCCAGATGAGCTCTTCCAGAGGAACCTCCGGGCCGAGATAACGTGAGCGCGGACCCATGTCGCGGTGCGTCAGTTTGAACCACGCCCGGGCGAATGCGTCTGCGAACTGGTCCGGGTTCTCGTAGAAGCGCCGTGAAATCTTTTCGTAGACAGGGTCGAACCGCAGAGAGAGGTCTGTGGTCAGCATGGATGGTGCGTGACGCTTCGACGTGTCGTGGGCATCCGGCACCGTGCCGGCGCCTGCGTCACCCTTCGGCTTCCACTGGTGCGCTCCGGCCGGGCTCTTCGTCAGTTCCCATTCGTAGCGGAATAGAGTCCTGAAGAAATTATTGCTCCACCTCGTTGGCGTGGGGGTCCAGGTGACCTCCAGGCCGCTGGTGATCGTGTCCCCGCCTTTGCCGGTGCCGAATCTGCTCTTCCAGCCGAGGCCCTGCTCCTCGATGCCCGCCGCTTCGGGCTCAGGCCCCACATGGGACGCAGGGCCGGCGCCGTGGGTTTTACCGAAGCTGTGACCACCAGCGATGAGCGCAACCGTCTCTTCGTCGTTCATGGCCATGCGGGCGAACGTCTCGCGGATATCCCTGGCCGCCGCGATCGGATCCGGGTTGCCGTTCGGGCCTTCCGGATTGACGTAGATAAGCCCCATCTGCACGGCAGCGAGCGGATTTTCGAGGTTCCGGTCGCCGGAGTAGCGTTTGTCATCCAGCCACTTGTTCTCAGAACCCCAGTAGACGTCTTCTTCCGGCTCCCAGACATCCTCACGACCGCCAGCGAAGCCGAAGGTCTTGAATCCCATCGACTCCAGGGCAACGTTGCCAGCAAGAATCATGAGGTCGGCCCATGAGATTTTCCTGCCATACTTCTGCTTGATTGGCCAAAGCAGCCGGCGCGCCTTGTCGAGGTTCGCGTTGTCGGGCCAGCTGTTGAGGGGCGCGAAGCGCTGCTGGCCGGCACCGGCGCCGCCGCGACCGTCACCGGTGCGGTACGTGCCGGCGCTGTGCCATGCCATGCGAATGAACAAGGGCCCGTAGTGGCCGAAGTCCGCCGGCCACCAGTCCTGCGAGTCGGTCATCAGCGCCTGCAGATCCTTCTTCACGGCCGCCAGGTCGAGTTTTTTGAATTCCTCAGCGTAGTTGAACTCCTTGCCCATCGGATTGGACAGGGGAGAGTGCTGGTGAAGAACCTTCAGGTTCAACTGGTTCGGCCACCAGTCCCGGTTGGACGTGCGTCGGCCGGGCCCACGCTGCCCTACCATAAGGGATTTCTGATTGTCGGTAATCGGGACTCCCTGTTCAGGAGTAAGGGTTTTCTTGGCCATGGTCTGTTCACAATCTGGGAAAGAGAACTCACGGATAATTAATTTAGGGGTGATGGCAAAAGGCCGAATGTATCGCCAGAAAAATCCAGGTGTCGAGCTTTAGCCTGATATAGTCTCTTAATCCCGCGGTTTCTTCTATTGGCAGGCTTCCCAAGCAGGGTATTGGAGGATCGATTGATCCTCTGTCGAGTTCATTCTGAAGAAGGAGGAGCGTTTCTTTCCGGTCACACCGAAACACGGGGTGGCTGACCATTTTTTTGCCGGACGCCGAAAGTCTCCATGGTCTTATCCGGCAGTATCAGCAGTCCATGGTGAAAGGTAACCCAGCAATAGAGACGGCCCTTGTAACGGACTAGCTCCACCGATTTTGTTTCGAAGCGGGAAAGCGCCGGATTATCGGATAAAATACTAAAAAGGGTTGAATGTTCCAGAAATGACCATCTATCCTCCATCAACGATATCTGGATTTCTATGCCAGGTTTTTCTTGCACTTGATTCGATTGGAATAATTCGAAGAATTGAATCCAAAAAGGATGGTATGGCAAATGAAAACAACAGATTAAGCTTTAAATTAAAATATAAGCATGAAGTAGTGAGATTTTTCCAGGAGTGCCTCAGCCCGGATTTGAACCGGGGACAACCAGATCTTCAGTCTGGCGCTCTCCCGAACTGAGCTACTGAGGCGAGGGAATACATTATTCACCCTTTAAACTAATAAATTATGATGTTTAAGGTTGCATCCCCAAAATAATGCACCTTTTTTTCATTCGGCGGTGGAATAGGTGGGTTTGACAGGATCCGGAACGGTATCAGCGTTCGAAGAGCGTCTCATCTCCCTGTTGAACTCGCGGAAAAATTCCCTGGTACACCTCACCCACAATGACCTCGATGCCGTGGGCGGGGATGCCATCCACCGGATGCGGTACGGTACGGTCACCACCATCTTCTGCTCGGTCGGGAGCTTCCCCCAGGCGCTCGACGCGGTGGCTGCGGTTGACGGAACCGGCACCACGCTTTCTATCAGCGACCTCGGCTACCAGCCCGGCATTGAGAACAGGATCCGGAAGGTTACGGAGGCGGGCTGGCAGATCGAGTGGCGGGACCACCACCGCTGGTCGGACCAGGATATTGCATCGGTTCAGGGATACTGCAGTCTCCTCAGGATCGATACCTCAACCTGCGCCTGCGGGATCTGTGCCCGTGATCTCCTCCCCGATAATCCCGTGGCTCATGAGGTTGCCCGGGTGGTCTGCGACTATGACCTCTGGAAACACGAAGACCCCCGCTCGGCCGTTCTCGGCGTGGTCCTCCAGCGCTGGAAGAACCGGGACTACGTCCGTGACCGGTTAGCGGAAGGGGTGTTCACCGACCGGCGTATCGAGGAGGAATACCAGGATATCGTCTCTGACATGGAGGCAAAGATTGCACAGAGCATCCGGAAGGCGGCCATCCTCGGGACACGGTACCGGATCGCGTTTGCCCCCCTCTTCGGGTATCCGAGCGAGACGGCGGCCCGGATGCGGAAGGAGCTCTCCACGGATATCGAGGTCCTGATCTCCCGGGAGGGCCGGTTCTCGCTCAGGTCGGTTCCCCCGATCAGCCACCTCATCGCCCGGGAATACGGGGGCGGCGGCCACCCCAATGCAGCCGGCGGGAATTTTAACTTCTCCTTCTGGGACCGGATACGGTTCCGAATCTTCGGCACCGTTCCGAAGTTCTCCCGGTTCGTGGAGATCGCCGAATCTATTTGAGAATTTCCGCTTTTTTTACCAGATTCTTCCAGTACTCCCCACAGGACTTCTTGCAGTAGCCACCGCAGAGGATCTGGTCGGGATCCCTTATCTGCAGTGCCTGCCGGAGGTCCTGTTCCTCAGGGTCGAGCAGTACAATCCGGTGAACTTCGTATTCACCCATGAGATCGGAAAGGAGCGGCAGCAGGGACGGAGTCAGCGCAACGATCTGCTGGTACTCCAGCAGCAGGGAGAGCGACTTCCGGTTCAGGGAGGACGGGAGGAAGAAGACCTTCCGCCGGGAAAGAGCCTCGAGCTCCGCCCGATGGACAGTTTCACAGAGGAGTATATGGCCGTCCAGGCCGGCGTCCCGCTGCTCCCGCATCAGAGCCCTGTAGACCGAGAAGAGAGCCTCATCTGCATCTTCCTCATCCATGTAGTATCGGTCGTGCAGACCGAGCATGTGCGGGGCAGGAACGGTAAGGAAGAGGCCCTTCCGGATCCGGGTCAGGTCCTCCGCATCCCGGACGACATCCCCCATCCGGCCTCCCAGTTCACCGGTTATGATCCCATCCTCAACACCTGCGATAGCTTCCCTCCACCGGCCGGTATAGAACGTTCCCCCGGCGCAGGGGGACGTTACCTCCGCGTCGATTTGGGGATGGATTCCCTGTTCAAGGAAGAAGGAGATAAGGTCTCCTTCGCTGCCTCTCCGCTCCGCAACCCAGCCCGGGAGGATGGATGGATCAGGCAGGAAATGGTCAGATCCGAAAGATCTGGTAGGGAAGGAGAGCCGTTTTCCCATGGTAATCACGTTATTTATAGCATCATCGTCAAAAAAGATAATGATGCGCGACAGCCCCGTCCTCGTGACCTGCGGCCTTCCCTATACCAACGGCCCCTGCCACCTGGGACACCTCCGGACCTATGTGCCGGCCGATTTCTATGTCCGCTACCTGCGGCGGAGTGGCGAGAAGGTGGTGTTCATCTGCGGTTCCGACAACCATGGGACCCCTATCGTGGTGAGTGCCGAGAAAGACGGTGTGTCGCCGCGGGCGCTCTCTGAAAAGTATCACGCCCACTTTGATCAGACCTTCAAGAGGATGCAGGTCTGCTTTGACCACTTCGGGATGACCGATGACCAGACCAATCACCAGAGGACCCGCTCCATGGTACAACGGCTCATCGGGAACGGGCACGTCTACTCCAAAGTAATCCAGCAGAGCTACTGTACGAAGTGCAAGCGGTTCCTGCCCGACCGGTACGTGGAGGGGATCTGCCCCCACTGCGGGATGCCGGCCCGGGGCGACGAATGCGACCAGGGATGCGGACGTCACCTCGAGCCCGGAGAGATAAAAGAGCCGACCTGCATGGTCTGCGGGACAAAGGCCGAGTCCCGGGACCAGGAGCACTACTTCTTCCGGCTGAGCGAGTTCAAGGAGTTCCTGCTTGGCTACCTTGATACCCTCTCCGGCACCCTGAACGCACGGAACTATGCGCTGGGGTGGGTCAGGGACGAACTCCGTGACTGGTGCATCACGAGGACGCTGGACTGGGGGGTGAAGTTCCCGGGACGCGACGATCTCGTCGTCTACGTCTGGGTGGATGCCCCGATCGGGTACATCTCGTTCACCGAGGAATGGGCAGATCTGGCGGGGACATCATGGAAGGACTACTGGTGCGGCGAGCCGACCGGGATTACCCATTTCATCGGCGGGGATATCATCTACCACCACTGCATCTTCTGGCCGGCGCTCCTGAA
>DANP01000007.1:0-212 GCA_002499905.1 Methanolinea sp. UBA277 | reverse complement strand
GATGACCACAAGTTCTCCAAGTCCCGCGGCTACGTGGTCTGGACCAATGATGACTACCTCGATAAGGGGCTCCCGGCCGACTACCTCCGGTACTACCTCCTCTCGTATACCAACCATACCAAGGAGCTCAACTTCTCCTGGAAGGTCTTCCAGGAACGGGTGAACAACGAGCTGGTCAACACGCTCGGCAACTTCGTGTACCGGACCCTCTT
>DANP01000017.1 GCA_002499905.1 Methanolinea sp. UBA277 | reverse complement strand
AATCGCCCGTGAAAGTGTTGCCGACATTTGAGGTGGACGTCGCATAATTGTAGAAGAGATAAGTCTCGAAGTAGTTGTGGCCGGACAGTCCGCCGACGAATGCAGCCCGCTCGAGTATTGGAGAATTGGAATAGAATCCGCCGAACAGGCCGTTGGCGACGGCATTGTGGTTTAATTTAGCCCTGAACACGGCAGTATGGCCGACACCGAAGGTGTCCGAGGAGTAAATGCCTGCGGAATTGGTCATTGTGACTAATGAGCTGCCGATTGATGGCGATCCGATTGACGACCACTTTGAGGTGTCCAAGGTAGACCCGGAGAAGTCATCAAAGAAGTCAAATGTGTCGTCGCCGTTACTGAGGGATGCAGCACCAGTGTTGCCGTAGTACAGGTAGAGATCGGTCCCGGTGGTGGGGATGGAGGGAACGTTCACCCAGACGACGGCACGGTCGGATGTAGTCTCCTGGATCCAGTAGGGGATGAGGGTGTTGTCCGGCAGGGTGAACCGGAGGTCGGAGAAGTCGAGGTTGACGGCTGAACAGAGGTAGACGTTCTCACCATTATCGGTGCCGGTAGTCCGCCAGACCGTGAACCGGACCGGGTAATTGGTGAGGGGACCGGAAGATGATCCGGCGACTGTGTGCAGTTTCCTATACGACCAGCCGTCCAGGAAGGGCGGTGGCGGGGGAGGCAGGGTGACGGTGATGTAGTCGGTTTTGGTGATGGAGTCGTCGCCGTGCGTGTTAGTGACGGTCAACGAGACATCGTAAGTACCTTCGTCATCGTAGATGTGGATGGGGTTCTGTTCAGTAGAACTGCCACTGTCGCCGAAGTCCCACTGCCATGAGGTTGGAACTCCGGTGGACTGGTCGGTGAACCGGACCTCGAGCGGCCTCACGCCGGATTCGGGCGTTGCGGTGAAATCGGCATCAGGTACTCCCCCAACGCGGGAATAACCCTTGATGCAGGCGTTGGTGTTGGAGTACTCCCCGGTAAGGTCGGACCAGCTCGTCCCCAACCGGCTGGCATAGCTCTGTCCGGATGAAGCCCGGGCAGCGCTCGAATATCCGGAGACCGGTTTCTCGACGGCAATCGGGAACCCGTAACCGGGCGTCCTGACCCGGATCACGATTGAGAAGCGATCGCCGGTTTCAAGATCCACGGGAGTGGTGAGGGGGATGGTATGATACCCGGGAATGGCGATGGTCCCACTTATCTGGGAAACGGGGCCGGAGGGGTTGATGGGCCCGCTCGTCGGGTTCCTGTAGATGTATGCCTGGTACTCGGTACCGGGAGTGAGGGCATAGAACCCGAAGGCGGTCAGGGCCTCCTGGTTTCCCGCGGTGAACACGTTGGCCGCCCAGGCGGTTTCAGAGAGGTAACCGAATGCGGCCGTATTTCCCAGGGAATCATACTGGTAATTGGTATCGTAATTGATGGGAGATTCGGCGGTGAAAACGGAGTTTTCCTCGGCAAGCTTCGAATCGTAGTAGGAGAGGTAGAAATAACCCCCCTCGCCCCAGCTGGATCCCCAGCTGTTTTTGATGATGAATGCACCCGGACCCGGTGCTGAAGGGACATTCTTGGCATCATCCCACCCGACAATGGTAACGGCGTGATTCGCCTCTGTAGTGCCGGAATAGTAGTAGGTCTTCGTCAGGGAATTGTAGTAAGGTTCTAGATAACAAAAAACGGTAGAGACGCCTCCGTAAGTCATGACCGCCTGCTTGAGGTTGTCATTGTCGAGAGGTCCGCCCCTCGGGGGGATCATCAGCACCTTCTGAACATGCTTTGACGGAGGCAGATTCGTCGGAGATGACCAGGAATAGGCTGAGTAGGGATCCTCGATCTCCCTGATGGGGCCGCTCCAGCGGGTGAGGTATGCGGTTGACATCAGGTAGTTCCCTCCCGAGCACGACGAATAATCAAATCCATGAGTATTCTTCAGATTGTTTTCCGAGAAATCCCAGCTCTCACCAGTCAGGAGGACCGATTCGAGCGACCCGTAGGTGGCGAATGCCCAGCAGCTCCCACACAAACCCTGGTTCCTCACCGGGGTGATTTTGCCGAGTGCCCGGAGGTCGTATGAGGAGGGCAGGGCGAACGCCTCTGTCTCGGAAAAGGCGATATCCCTCCCTTTCAGGTAGGAGGTGTCGAATGGCGACGGCAGGTACCCGAGGTTCCCGCTCTCATCGGGGACACTGGAAATCGCGTTCAGGAATGCCGGGTTGATTGGTGCGAGGCTGCCGGAACCGGCCGGTGGCGCAGGCGTCTCTTCCGGGGTGGGTTCCGTGGTCGGTACCGGGATGGTCTCGTCCGGATCCAGAGCACGTGCGGCATTCAGCCGCCCGCCGGTCGCGGTCAGGCCGTCCAGTGCAGCAACCGAATCACAGGTCCCGAGGAGCCGCCCCCTTATTTCCTGCGGTGACATCCCTGGTTCAGCGGATGCCACAAGCGCCGCGACTCCCGTAACATGGGGAGCAGCCATCGAGGTTCCTGACATCAGGGAATATGTGCTTCCCGGGGTAGTGCTCCAGATATTCACACCCGGGGCAGCAAGATCAACAGATATGCTCCCCCGGTTTGAGAACGAGGCCAGGTCATCATCCTGGTCTGTCGCAGCGATGGTGATAATATTAGGACTATCATAGCATGCGGGATAGACGGGGGAGGAATCGATATCCCGCCCCGAGTTGCCGGCGGCACAGACAAAGAGAGCCGGCGATCGCGATATCGCCTCGGCAAGTGCCGGATCATAGGTGTCTGAGCCCCAGGATACGGATACAATATCCGCACCCATCAGGTCGGCGTATCCAATTGCCTCGATAGCCGCAGCGGTGGTGCCATACCCGTTCCTGTCGAGGATCTTCAGCGGAAGGATCCGGGCATTCCAGGCAATACCGGATATGCCCGCTCCATTGTTGCCGGTGGCACCGATGATTCCTGCACAGTGGGTGCCATGGCCATGGTCATCGAGCGGTTCACCCTGCATCGCGGTAAAATCAAACCCCTGGTAATCGTCGATATAGCCGTTATTGTCGTCATCGATCGAGTTGCCCGGGATCTCGCCGGTATTTGTCCAGATAGTTCCGGAAAGATCAGGGTGGGCAGGATCGACCCCGGTATCGGGGAGCGCGATAAGTACAGTATTGCTGCCGGTGCTCACCTCCCACGCTTCACCCATACTGATATCTGCACCGGCAGTCCCGGATACCCCGTTCACCTCCTGGCCGGTATTCGAAAGACCCCACTGGAGGGAAAAGAGCGGGTCATCAGGGTAGATCCCCTGTCCTGTCTCACCCGGGAGGGACGAATCATCGATGACGGGGGGTGAGAGGGAGAGGATATAATTGGGCTCTGCGTATTCCACAGAAGGATCAGACTGGTATTCCTGGATGATTTCATCGATGGTTGCATCAGCCGGGATCTCAACCAGGTGGAGTCCGTCAATTCCGAAATCCCCGAAATTTTTCTTAACCTTCGCGTTGGTCTTCTTGTGGACCTTGTCCCGCTTGTCGTCTTTTTCCTTCTTGGAAAGACCTTCTTCCGGCCTGAATTTCACCAGGATTTCAGTTTCAACGTAGTTTTTATCATTTTTTTTCACGAAGTTCTCCGCGGAGAGCGAAGGGCCAGGAAGGTCTTCGGCAGATATAAGAACCGGGTCTCCGGATTCCTGCCCACCTGCCGTGAAGGGTTCCGCACCGGAAGAGGTAACTATTGCAAAGAATACGAAAAAGCACAGAATTATCGATAGTATTTTCAGATTCAGAGGGTCGTGAGAGGTCATTTTGCCACCTGGTGGTCCCTGAGTCACGCGACTCGTATATGTACTAGGTAGCGCTCAGAAACCATAATAAAAATGACTGATAATATTAGCTTGATTGAATAATAATAAACAGTTGCGCTTGCCACTCAGATAAGAAACATAGATGCCCTCACAAGGAATAATCTCCTGTGAAGGCAATGGTATTCCTGTGATTCAGAAGCCGGCATTTTTTCATCAGCTGATGAATATCGAACCGGTCAGGCGCCAGAGCATCATTCATATCGGTACCAATATCGCCATCACCGCCATCGGTTTTCTCTCGACGGTGTATTTTGCACATGTCCTCGGACCGTCCATTCTCGGGGCATATTTCCTGTTCCTGGCATATTTCGGCATTTTCAACCTTATCGTGGACGGCGGATTCGGCAATGCGACCGCAAAGAGAATCAGTGAAGGAAAAGAGCAGGAAGAATTTTTTTCGGCATCTGCAGCGCTAAGGCTGGGCCTTCTTGCCATTTCCCTGATCCTCTTGTTCGTGTTCCGGCCGTTTCTGGTCGATCTGAACTCGGCAGACCTGTTCTGGTGGCTGGTTCTCGCCCTGGTGGTGAATCTGCCGTTCGGAATAACATCGGGCGGCAATTACGGTTTGGGAAAGGCAGGGGTTGTCCAGGGCAGCATCCTCCTGAACAATCTCTTGAGGATCATCATCCAGGTCGTTGCCGTGTTTCTTGGTTTCCAGCTGGCAGGCCTGGCCGGAGGGTTCATTTTTGGGATTGTCATCGGATGCCTGTTTAACTACCGCTACCTAGAACTTCAGTTTCGCCGGTTCACCCTGGTACATCTGAAGAGCCTGTTCACCTTCTCGTTCTGGATATTTCTCGCCATGAGCGGGCTCCTGGTCTTCACCACCGCTGATGTGGTTCTCATCGGCTACTTCCTGGGTAACGCTGATGTGGGAATCTACCGGGTCGCCCTCCAGCTGGCTTCCCTCGGGGTGTTCATTGCCCTTGCACTCCAGAATGTGCTGTATCCGAGGTTCAGCCGCTGGAACGAGGAAGGGAAGCAGGAGCTGATGGCATCCAGCCTGTCAAGGGCATACACGTATTCGCTGGTCCTGGCCGTTCCCTTCTGTGTCGGCGGCTGGCTCCTCGGGGACAAGCTGCTGTACTATCTCTATGGGGCGGCATTCAGCAGCGGGACCGTGGCGCTGTTCATTCTCCTGCCCCTCTATGTCGTCTATATTTTCCTGTACCTGCAGATGATGACCCTGAATGCCCTCAACCACCCGAAGGACTCATTCTGGACAACAGCAGTTGCAGTGCTGGTGAATATCGCCCTGAATATTCTCCTGATACCCTTGATCGGGATCAACGGGGCGGCAGTCGCCACTCTGGTCTCCATTCTGGTGAATGCGGTCCTCGGGTACGTTATACTCGGAAAATACATCACGGTGAAGATGGAAAAACGGGCGCTCTTCCACATCCTGGCGGCCTCAGCGGTAATGGCCCTGGTCGTCGGGGGAATACGCCTGATAGTTCCGGTTCTACATCTCGGCTATCTCATCGGGATGATCGTCATCGGGGCGGTCGTCTATTTCGTTCTCCTCCTCAAAATTGACCGGGGCATCCGTGATGAAATGAGAGAAATCTTCGGACAAACAGGGATCTACTGGCCGGACTGTCTCTAGCCCGCCACGTCCTCCGGAAAAGCCTATTACCCCTCACCCCCATCTCCTCACAGGAGAAGAGAGTGTGAACATCCCGGTTGAGAAGGAACTGGAGAAACTCACCGCAATTGCCACCGAAAACGGGGTAAAAACCTGCAGGATCCCCGCATCTGACATCGTCATCGCAGACTGGGTCCGTTTCAAGTGCCGGTTCGGGTGCAAGGGGTACGCCAAGCACTTCGGCTGCCCGCCCTATGCCCCGTCACCGGCTGAAACGAGGGCAATGGTCGGGGAGTACGAGACAGGGCTCCTCCTCCGGTTCGACGGCGTCCCCGGCCACCCGTCCTTCGGTCCGGACGATATTCCGGAGGACTTCCATCACTTCTACAAAGACCTGATAATCTGGGTGAACACCACGGTTCACCTCATCGAGAAGACAGCATTCTATGATGGTTTCTACAAGGCCTTTGGCTTCGGTGGCTACCCCTGCATCTTCTGCGAGGAATGTGTTGCAGAGCAGTGCGAGGGCATAGTTGATGAGAGTATCCGGAGGAAGTGCCGGTTCATGGACAGGGTCAGGCCAAGCATGGAAGCGGCCGGAATGGACGTCTTTGCCACTGCGAAGAAAGTGGGATGGGAACTGTCGACCATTCCCTGCAAAGACCTCGAGTATGGCAAAATCATTCACAGCGACCTTGTTTCCATCGGTCTGGTGCTCCTCGAATAAACCGTTGCGGAGCAGCCGGAGGGGGAAGGTCAGATTATCAGGACCTTCCTGAAAAAAACTCTTCTTATACACTGAGGGTGTCCCGTCTCCTGTAAGCGTTTCCGGGGGATATTGCACCGGAAATGTCGGTTTCGAAACGTACACGATCAACTCCCTCCCACATTTATAAATAGAGAGAAGGGAGAATTACCGCTTGAAGGGTTCTCCCGTGGAAACCCTTGGGAGAGTGTTACTGACAATGGCTGAATTTGCCCATGCATTTTACGGAAACGCCAGCCCCCGGAAGCTCACGGAAAGCGAGCTCATCCGGGCCATCCGGCTCATGATCGTCGATGAGTACGAGGCGATCTCAATCTATACCCAGCTCGCCGAGTCAACCGACAACGCACTGGCAAAAGAGGTGCTCCTCGATATTGCCGATGAAGAACGGGTGCACGCCGGGGAATTCCTCCGGTTGTTAAAGGAACTGGCGCCGGACGAGGAGCAGTGGTATGCACAGGGGGCCGCTGAAGTCGAGGCTGAGATCGCCAAGATGGCCGGTGCACCGGCAGCTGCGGAAGCCCCGGCTGGAGGAGAAAAACCTGCGACCATCGGGTCGCTGAAGGAGTGAGCATGTCATGGAGACGAAGTACCTGGGACGGGAAGAAGCCCCCATAAAGCCGGAAACCTGGAAGCTCCTGGACTCCACTATGGTGGAGGCGGCAAAGACGGTGCTCACCGGCCGCCGTCTGCTGCACATTGAAGGGCCGTACGGCCTGGGCCTCAAGGCCGTGCCGCTCGAGGACTGTTCGGTATCAGAATGCATGCTGGTCAGCCAGTTCGTGCCGGTCCACATGATCAGCACCACCTTCCCGCTCGGCGTGCGGGACCTGCTCTCGTATGAACAGAACGGGCTCCCCTTCTCGGCATCGCAGGTTTCGGACGCGGCGATCAAGGTCGCCCGGATGGAGGATGCCATCGTGTTCGAGGGTGCACCGGGAACACCGGGCCTTCTTAACGTGGCAGGGGCAAACAGCCAGAAGCTCGCCTCATGGAGCACGGTCGGCAAGGCTGCCGATGACATTATCCAGGCCATGATCACCCTGGATGAAGCAGGCTACCACGGCCCCTATGCCCTCGCGCTTGCTCCTGCCCGGTTCAACCTCCTCTACCGCCGCTACATACAGGGAATCGGAACCGAGCTCGAGCACCTCAGGACCATCGTGACCGACGGGATCTTCAAGGCCCCGGTGCTGAAGACCGGCGGCGTCCTGATCGCCACCGGGAAGCAGTACGCTTCTATCGTGATCGGCCAGGACATGACTACCGGGTTCGTAGGACCGGTGGGCGACAGCCTGGAGTTCTCCATCACTGAGAGCCTCGCGCTGCTGGTCCGTGAGCCGGCCTCGATCTGTGTCCTGAAAGAGAAGGCGTGAGCGACTTCTCCGGATTTTTCATGAAAGCACCCCATTTTTTGTATTAAAAATAGACGGTTTGTTTGAAGGCAGCATATTCTTCCGTGGAAGTTCTTGGGGATTTGCCCCCCGGGAGTCCCCGTTCGGGCAGTTGTTTGCCGTGTAGTGAAAAAGGACAGTTTTACGGGGCTCTCTTCATGTAACCCATCGTATTATTTGCAATCCAGCCTATCTGGACATTGCCTGTCATAAAAAACGACATTTAACACCAATTAAGAAAAAGACGATTAACCCTTTTCTACATAAAAGCCCATTGAAGCCTTCCAACAAGCTTCGATCCCGCACCTCGACCATTCATCCGTCGGGTCTCAGCCCCTTGGTGTACAAAGAATAAAAAGCAATTTTTTCACGCAAATATTGGGTGTATTTTTCAAAAATTACCAATTTTATCAGACTTTTCCAAAAGTGTGAACACTACTTCCTATGGAAGAGGTACCCTGAGGCCAAACGGAGGGCATACAGGGCTTATTTCACCCGGGATCGGGGGGTGCCCGCTCCAGACAGCCAGTACCCCATACCCTCTGGGAATTTCAGCGGAGGCATCATGCACGATACGGGAAAATCGCAGGGTATGACTTTCCCCTTAAATACACTCACAGACGTTCAGATTCCTCTCCTGTGATTCCCTCACCGCATGCCCGGCACAGCGCCTCAAGGATGAGGATCGTTCCCTTCTTGTCGAGGGGCTGGTTGTCGTTCCCGCACTTCGGCGAGTAGATGCAGGCCGGGCACCCTTCCTCGCAGGGGCATTCCCGGACCAGGGCCGCGGTATGCCGGACGAGCTCGTCGAAGATGCCGTATGCTTTCTCGGCAAGCCCCATCCCTCCCTCATGCCCGTCGTACACAAAGACCGCGGGGCCGCCGGTTGCCGGGTGAGCAGGGACCGAGAGTCCTCCGAGGTCCCACCGGTCGCACAGCACCCTGAACGGCATCATGGCGATCAGGGCATGTTCTGTCCCGTGCAGCCCCCCATCGGGATCCGCTCCGGCCGACCGGATGTCGTCCTCGAGAGATCCGGGAGGTGTGAACCAGACGGCCTTTGTCGAAAACTGCAGCGGGGGCAGGTCGAGAGGTTCGACGCCCAGGATGGCGTCGTTGCGGATGATCTTGTAAGCGTAGTACTGCTCGCTCACTTCGACATCGCCGAAGGAGAGGGTGAATTCGCCGACCGGACGCGAGGTCCGGACCTGCCGGACCGTGATATCCACGGACTTCAGGGGACGGGTGTGGTAATCCACGTCTGAAGAGCTCACCCTGATGATCCCGTGGGAAAGGTCCATGGAGTCAACGAGATACTGCTCTCCCTGGTGGAGGAGCACCGCTCCCTCATGTGCCTCCCGGAAGGCCTGTCCCCGGTCCATGGTCTCGAGCGTGGTCCCGTTCGAGATCACCCGGGACGAGTCGCGGGAAATGCCGGAGAGTCCCACCAGCTCCTGTGGCCGCCTGCTGCCCGAGTAGACGAGCCCCCGGGGAGTCTCCGCGATCAGGCGCTCCTTCTGCAGTGCAGCTGCAATCTCCCCGAAACCCGGCCCGAAATAGGCAGAATCTCCGGCGGTCAGGGGAAGTTCAGCGGCGGCACAGAGGATCTGGCCGGAGAGGATGTACGGGTTCCCGAGATCCACGATGGCGCTCTCATGCGGGGCGCCGAAGAAGAGGTCCGGATGCCGCACGAAGTACTGGTCGAGCGGGTTTGCGCTGGCCACGAGAAAGGTCACCGAATCCGAACCATTCCTCCCCGCCCGCCCGGCCTGCTGCCACGTTGCCATCATGGTTCCCGGATACCCGGCGAGGATCACCCCGTCAAGGGAGCCGATGTCGATCCCCAGTTCGAGAGCGTTGGTGGAGACCACTCCTGCGAGGGCTCCTGATTTCAGCCGGTCCTCAATCTTCCGGCGGTCCTCCGGAAGATACCCTGCCCGGTACGCGGCAATCTCATCAGCTGTGCCGATACGCTCCCGGACCGCCCCTTCCCGTGCCCAGAGGGCAACGAGCTCGGTCATCTTCCGGGATCCGGTAAAGGTGAGGGTCTGGATCCGGTGACGCATGCACTCGACCAGCACCGATGCCGCGTCGCGATGGAATGACCCGTCCATCACCCCGTCCCTGAACGGGTTATAGAGAACGAACCGGCGTGATCCCTGTGGGGCGCCATCCACGCTGACGGTCCGGAACGGGACCCCGCAGAGCTTCCCGGCAAACTCCGCGGGATTGGCGAGTGTGGCGCTGGAGACAATGAACCGGGGGTCTGACCCGTACCGGGCGCAGAGACGGTACAGCCGGCGCAGGAGAAAGGCCATGTGCGACCCGAAGACTCCCCGGTAGCGGTGACCTTCATCGATCACCACGCAGGAGAGGCCGGAGAGGAACCGTGACCACTGGTGGTGCCAGGGAAGGATCTGGTGAAGCTCATGGGGGTTTGACAGCACCACCCGGGAGACCTGCCGGATCCGGGGCCGCCGGTCACGGGGAGTATCTCCGTCATACACTGCGGGGCGGGCAGGTATCCCGGTCTCGCTGCAGAGATGGCTGACTGTCTTGAGCTGGTCGTACGCGAGTGCCTTGGTCGGGTAGAGGAAGAGCGCGGTAGCGGCGGGATCGAGAAAAAGTAGTTCAAGGACCGGGAGGAGGAACCCAAGGGTCTTTCCCGAAGCCGTCCGGGTGGTCAGGATGATGTTCTCTCTTTTCCGGAACGCATCCAGTGCCTCACCCTGGTGCGAATAGAGACAGATGCGGCTCCGATCAAGGTAGTTTTGCAGAGGCGGCGGGAGCGGGTGATCCGGTTCACGACAGACCCCTCCCTGTTCCGGAAACGAGCGGATATGGGCAAGGCATCCGGCATGACGGTGATGCGTCTCCAGGGCGGCCAGGAGAGAATCGACCGTCATCCGCCCTCCCCCCTGAGCAGCGCAAAGAGCCGGGCCAGCGAGACGAGATCCTGCCGGTTGTGCGTCACGATCGGGACCAGCGGCCCCGGGTTCCCGCTCGTCAGGTAGGTCTCGTAGAATTCTGGTACCATGGCGCCCGGGATGTCATCGGTCCTCCGGACCCCGAACAGCTGCCGCTCCAGGGTTCCCAGCCTGCAGTCCGGGAACCGGTCCCGCCACCTCCTCCGGGCAACATGCAGCAGATCGTAGTGCGGGTTGGCGATCCCGGCCGGGCGGCCGTAGAACGCGGAACGCTCCAGCAGGTAGGGGACGTCAAATGCTTTACCGTTGAAAGAGACGATGACCCGGTTCTCCCCGAGAAGGTCATGGACCGCAGAGAGAGCGGGGAGTTCCTCGTCAATACCGCGGAGCAGGAACTGGGTGATCCGCAGGGTACTGCCCGACATTTCAGCGAGCCCGAAGAGGATGATGGGCCGCGAGAAGAATCCGAGTGTTTCAAGATCGATGAACAGAAGGTCGCGGGAGGGATAGAGGCCGGAGGTCAGGAACGATCGCTGGTGGGACGATGAATACCATCGCGCCACCAGGTCTGCGATGGCGGGAGGTTCGGTACAGGACAGGATCCGGAGCGTCCCGGTTGCTGCTTTCCCGAACCGCTGGTGGCGGACCAGGTCGGATATGGTCTGGTAGCCCCGTGCTTTCAGACGCCGCTCGGTCTTCGGGCCAATCCCGTGGACCAGCTGCAGGTCCGAAAAGAGCGTTTCCCGGACCTTCTGCAGGTCGATGTCGCAGAGATCCAGGCGCTCTTCTGAACGGATACAATAACAGGCTCCCTCATAGGTC
Source organism: Methanolinea sp. UBA277 (assembly GCA_002499905.1). GTDB lineage: Archaea > Halobacteriota > Methanomicrobia > Methanomicrobiales > Methanospirillaceae > UBA9949. Next base: position 4,910 of record DANP01000017.1, on the reverse strand, counting down.
TCATGCTCGGACCCCCGGAAGGCTTCATCAATAGTCACCCCTTCGTGAGCGGACAGGAGGGCGGACAGCTGGTCCCGGGCAGCATCATGCTGCGATTCATAGACCCAGGAGTCGTGGAAACTGGTCCGGGATACCGTATCATTCCTGATAATGGCGTAATCATGGGTATCGTCGATCCGTGAACGCCACGCCCGGCTGATGGCAGAAAAGGCAGGACCTGATTCCATGCGCGCTGATCTGCTCTCTCCTCTCGTACCTATTTATCATCCCGGCGTGCATGGTGAAAGTGAAGCGCCGGACGCGAAAGACCCATGTGTACGGGTGACCGAATCCTAACCAGGAGCTATGATCGGCGTCTTCAGGCACGGGATCGATGAGTCTGCCGGGTACCTGGAGGGCCTGCTGGAAGCATCCGGGAGACCCTTCCATATTTATAATCTCTGGGAGGACGGGGAGATCCCTTCCGGTGAGCTATCCCGGCTCCTCATCCTCGGTGGCAAAATGAGCGTGAACGATGAACGCGAATACCCGTTCCTGGAAGAGGAGAAGCGGGTCATCCGGGAGATGGTGACGCGCTCCGACCCGGTGCTCGGGATCTGCCTTGGGGCCCAGATGATCGCTTCAGCCCTCGGCGCCCGGGTGTATCCCGGTGAAAAGGAGGTCGGCTGGTCACCGGTCACGTGGATCGAACCGCTGCCGGGCATCCCGCGGGAGACAACCGTGTTCCAGTGGCACGGGGAGACCTTCGATCTCCCGGACGGCGCATCCCTCGTCTGCCAGGGGGACAGGGTGAAAAACCAGGCCTTTTTCTGGAAATCAGCACTGGGGGTTCAGTTCCACATTGAGGTGACCGAAGAGATGATCAGGAAATGGACCGCTGACCGTGATGACCGGGGATCCATTGCCCGTGATACGTCACGCTATATCCAGGGAAGCAGGCAGCTCTGCAGCCGTATCGCAGAGGCATTCATCAGGGGGACCTCCATCAGTGCACGCTGAGGCGTTCCTGATCGATCTTGACGGGGTCATGTATGTCGGGGGAACCGCCATTCCCGGCGCCCGCGGTGCCATCCGGTTTCTCGAAGAGCAGGGGTATCCCTTCCGGTTCGTCTCCAATACTACCCGGAAATCACGGGAAACCCTTGCCGGCCAGCTGGAAGGCATGGGTTTCAGCATTCCCGAAACACATATTTTCACGCCTGCAGCCGCAGCGGCAGCATACCTGTCCCGGAACCACCGGAAATCCGCGATGCTCCTGACCACCGCGGAAGTGGCCGTGGAGATCATGGCATCAGCGGGCATCGTGCAGCATCCGGATACAGCAGAATCGGTGGTGGTGGGAGATGCCGGCGACCGCTTCACCTACGGTGAACTGAACGACGCTTTCCGCCGGCTTCTTGAAGGGGCCGAACTGATTGCTCTCGAGAAGGACCGTTACTGGATGGGGACGGACGGCATGATGCTCTCTGCCGGACCGTTCGTGGCCGCCCTTGAATACGCAACCGGGGGAGAGGCTCTGGTGATGGGCAAACCATCCCCGGCATTCTTCCTCCAGGCCCTCGCGTCCATGGGTGCTGAACCCGCCACAGCGGTCATGATCGGGGATGATGTGGTGACCGATGTGGGCGGGGCCGTCTCCTGCGGGCTGTCGGGTATCCTGGTGAGGACCGGCAAGTTCAGGGAGGAGATGCTTGCCCGTGCCCCCCATCCGCCGGCAGCGATTCTCGATTCCATCGCGGATCTCCCCCGCCACCTCCAGTCGCTGCGGGGGTGAAGAGCAGGATGCGGAACCCCGTACTCGCGCTCTTCTGGGCCCTCCTGCTCGCTGCCGGGATTGTCCTTGCCGGGTGCGTGGCATACCTGCCCGGCCTGTCCCCCCCGATCACCTATCCCCGCATTGTTCCCGCTGAGGGGCAATTCCCCGACCTCGTCCTCACCCATACCTTCCTGTTCGGGGACGGCCAGGTCACTCTCACCATGCCCGTTGATCAATCCGTCTACAGAGGGGCAAAAGAGGCAGGAAAAACGGCCACCATCTATGACGATGCCATTCCTGATGCGGAATGGAAGGCCGGGTTGTACCGGACTATGATCGATGATCCCGCCCAGGAACAATTCTATACGACCTTCCTTTCGGCACTGAGAACGGTGAAAAAGGAACAGAACCTGGATTCAGACTCGTATCTTGAGCTGATAGCCGTTTCTGTCCAGTCAATCGCGTATAACACCGTGAAGGAGAACGATCCCAAGTACCCGATCGAGACTTTCGTGGATGGTGATGGCGACTGCGATGACAAGAGCATGCTGCTTGCCGGCCTCCTCGCCAGGGAGGGCTACGCGGTTGCCCTCCTCTATTTCGAGCCCGAGAATCACATGGCGGTGGGGGTTGCCTGTTCCGGATATTCCTATCGGGGCACCGGGTATGCGTTCCTCGAGTCGACGAATGTCACCCTTGTCGGGGTGTCTGAAGGATCGCTTGACGGGAATGTGACCCTTGATTCAGTGCCCCTGGTCATTCCCATCGGGAACGGGACAACAGGATACCTGAGCTGCGATGAAACACGGGCTCTCTGGGAGGAGGTGGAGCGGCTCAGGGCAGGGACGAATCTTCTCGAAGAGGAGCTGAAGCCCAGGGAAGCGGAGCTTGAGCGCATCCGGACAGATCTCAATGAACTGGAGGCGGCAATGGACCACGTGAAGGCTCTCGGGCAGGTACGGGAGTATAACCGGATGGTCTCCGTTTATAACGAGAAAGCCCGGGCCTACAACACCCTCCTTGCGGAATACCGGCCAGTTTCAGCCGAATATGCGATGCTCGCTGACCGGCACAACTACATTATCACCCACCAGTATGATCGCCAGGGAACGTACCGTACAATCTTCGGGTCCTGACGGGGTCAGTCCCCGATGGGGAGAAGGTCCGGATCGCGCCTCCCCGCGGCAGGAATGCCGGATCGCCGGATCCGTTCCAATGCCTCCCGGCAGTAATCCGGTGAAATATCGATCCCGATGAACCGCCGGTCATTCTTCCAGGCGGCCAGAGTGGTGGTCCCGGCCCCGTTGAAGGGATCGAGGACAAGATCGTTTCTATAAGAGAAGAGTTTGAGGAGTCGTCGCGGGATTTCCTCGGGGAACATTGCCGGATGGCCGTGGTCTTTCATCCGGGTCTCGGGAGGGACAGACCACCGGCCAAAGACCCACTCCTTGAACTCCTTGTCAGTTATATCGATATCCTCCCGGTTCCCTGCTTTTTTATGGGTCTCCTTGTCAAAGACCTCGATGAACTCCCAGGTATACTTGAGGTAGGGCATGGAGGGGGACTTCCAGCTCCCCCATGCGGTGTACTTGGCATTGTAGTTGTTCTTCTCCCAGAGGATCTCTGCCTTCCAGAGGAGGCCGAGTTTCAGGAGCTGGGAGGAGATGAGGTGGTGGGTGGGAATATAATCGGAGAAGAGGGGCTGGATGTTCACCGCCATCCTGCCACCCGGTTTCAGGACACGGACACACTCCTTCCAGATCGCAGTGAGTGTTGAGAAGTAGGCATTCCACTCCTGGGTGTCATCGTGCGGGTCGCTGGCATAGGTGTGGCCGAAGTTATAGGGGGGAGAGGTCACGATGATGTCGATGCTGTCGTCGGGGATGAGGTTCAGGACCAGTCCGGCATCCCCGCAGAGGATCCGGTTGACATACTCCTGCACCCCTGCAGGTTCACGGGTGAGGATTGCCGATCGGGCACCCTTCGTCCCCCCCCGGATGCGTGCTTTTCCGGCTTTGTCCGGTATCTTCTCAATCCGCGCCTGCTTCGGCATTTCATGAGGTATTGGCCCACCGTCATCATTAATACTTCGTGGAGGCGGGGAACCAGGGACGAACCCTATGGGAAGGTGAAAACCGTTTAATCCCCTGGTCCCTATATTGTAGGGACGATGCCGATGCTGGATATTGAAGATCTCCACGTAAAGATAGGAGACCGGGAGGTGCTCCACGATATCAATCTCCATATCGGGGAGGGCGAGACCCATGTGCTGATGGGGCCGAATGGTTCCGGGAAGACAACCCTTCTGCGGACCATCATGGGGTTTGCAGGTCTCGACGTGACCGAAGGAAGAATCCTCTTCAAGGGAAAGGATATCACCCGCCTGCCCATCCATGAGCGGGCGCAGCTCGGGATGGGGATGCAGTTCCAGCGGCCGCCCACCATTGCCGGCCTGAAGCTCGGGAAGCTCCTGGCAGTCACATCCGGAGGCAACGATGAGGTGGTGAGCGATACTGCCACCTACCTCCACATGGATGCCTTCCTCGACCGGGCTATCAACCAGGGGTTCTCTGGCGGAGAGATCAAGCGGAGCGAGGTGCTCCAGCTGATGATCCAGAAACCGGACTTCGTGATGCTGGATGAGCCTGAGAGCGGGGTGGATCTCGAGAATATCTCCCTGATCGGGAATGCCATCGCCAGGCTGCTCGATAAGGATGTCCACATTGTGAACCGGAAAAAGAGCGGCCTCGTGATCACCCATACCGGCTACATCCTGGATTACCTCGATGCCGATTTCGGGCATGTGATGTGCGACGGGGTATTCCGGTGCCACGGAAATCCACGGGAAATCCTGAAGGTGATCAAGACCTCGGGATACAAGGAGTGCATTGCATGTCAGAAGATATAGACCGGATGTCGGATCTCTCCCAGAAAGACCAGGAGCGACTCGCACAGACCGGGCTTGAGGTTGAGCTGAAGAACCGGTCCGGGAGTTTTTTCCAGGTGGACCAGGAGATCAGGCAGGTGGCGTCGCTCGAGAAGGGGGTCGAGGTGCTCGCCATCAGTGAAGCCCTGAAAAAATATGACTGGCTCGAGGAGTACTACTGGAAGGTTGTCCCGAAGGACAAGGACCAGTACACCCGGTATGTTGCCG
>DANP01000002.1:2613-13929 GCA_002499905.1 Methanolinea sp. UBA277 | reverse complement strand
GCGAAGCGATAGCGAGGGCAACCGGAACAGTCGGGTTCATGATCGTTCCACCCGTTTCTCTTTTCTCTCTTACGCCGGTGCGGGGATAACCCCGCGTTCGGGTAAGAATTGGATTTTCCGGAGCATATCTGCCGCTCCATCACTCCGGAATAATCCGGCTGCAGGACAGGAAAAAATATCACAGGATCACCGTCTATGAGTACCTGCTATGTACCGGAAGAAGCTCCAGATCACGACCAGAGAAGAAGGCGACATTATCGATCTCACCCCCGAGATACGGGCCGTCGTTGGGGAGAGTGGAATTGCGGAGGGAATGGTCCATATCTTCATCACCGGTTCAACCGCGGCCGTGACCACCATCGAGTACGAGCCCGGGGTGCTCTCGGACCTGAACCGGGCACTCTCGGTCGTCGCCCCTGATGGCATCCCCTATGCGCACGACAGCAGGTGGGGTGACGGGAACGGCAGATCCCATGTCAAGGCCTCGATCATCGGCCCCTCGCTCACCATTCCGGTTGGCGGAGGTGAACCGCTCCTCGGCACCTGGCAGCAGGTGGTGTTCCTCGAACTTGATGTCCGACGGGGAAGGACCCGGACGGTTATCATCACCGTGACGGAGTAAGGATGGTCAAGGGAGCCGGGACAAGGACCCGGCCTGGAAAAAGAGCTCCTGTTTAATCGAGCGGGATGGTTTCCAGCGTGGATACGAGTTCCCAGATCCGTGTCCGTGCATGGACGGGCATGTTCGGGTCGTTACTGATCTCGTCGATCTTCGAGATGGCTTCGGCGGCACGAAGCCCGATCCCCTTGTTCTGGTTCATCAGCAGCTGTCTGGTCTCATCAGCGACGCGGCGGATGTTCCGCGGGATGGTGCTGTCATCCATGATGTGCTGCAGCATCTGGATGCATTTATCGATGGTTTTCTCGGGATTCGGCATGTGACCCCTCTTCTCTTATTAATACGACTATTCCCATTTATATAGTTTGATAAAACATATCAGCTCGGGAAGTGCCCATGAAAGGTGAAGACGAGATCATGGCAGACTGCCTCCTGAAAGGGGGAAAGATGCTCTCCACCAGTTGCCCGTCGTGCGGATGCCCGCTCTTTGAATATAAGGGTGAGACCCTGTGTGTCGTCTGCAGGGAGATGCGGGGCAGGGAGGGACGGGAGCAGCCTGCACCAGCCGGAGAAGCGATACCGGTTCAGGAAGAACCAGCCGGGACAGAGATCCGGCCCCTCGCCGGGACGCTCGAAGAGACCCTGATCGTGCTCTCCCTCCGCATCCGGGAGGAGCCCGACCCCGAGCGGGTGATGATCCTGATGAACTCGCTGAAGCGGGGGATAGAAGCTCTCAGGCTTCTCGGCTAACGGTAGTTCTTCCGGGAGAGTTCAAAGATCCGGTGTGCTTTCTTCTCCCCGATGCCCCGTACCTGTGCCAGTTCTTCTTCGGTCGCATCAATAATTGCCCCGATCGACCCGAATTCCCCGAGAAGCAGCCTCGCGTTCTTCAACCCGATCTCGGGGAACGAGGCGATGACCATCTCCATCTCTTCCTGTGAGGACTGGTAGGTCTTGCGGAGCGGGAGCCTGGGAGTCCTGTCACCCCGCTCCCCCTCCCGCCGGGCAAGAATAGTGAGCAGCTGTGCGGTATCCTCCTCGTCACGGGAGTAAAACACGGCGATGCCGAGATCGATGGCAATTGCCGCCAGGGTTCCACGCAGGGCGTTCGGGTGGATATCGCGCTGGGCATACAGGTCCCCCCCCTCGATTATGAGCACCGGGCGCATTGCCTGGGCAGCCAGCTCCTTTAATTGTCCGAAGAGATCCCGTTCAACGAGCGTGTCCACGAAGTCCCGTGCCCTCTTTCGCTCGACAAGGACCCGGTCACCGACAGCGTAGTCGCCGGATTCAAGCCGCCGGATGGTGAGCCTGACCCCGAGATCGCTCAGCCGTTCGACCACCGGGGAGGAGGTCTCCCGGTCGTCCACCACGATCTCCGGCCCGTTGACGATGAACTCATCGATCTTCTTCTGCAGCCCCACCTCCCCTGTTCCGGTTTCTGCCGGAGCGGTCTCCATCTGCAACCCGAGCCGCCGTATCCCGCTCGCCATGGCTTTCTCCCGCGACTGGCTCACGTACCGGAAGGTCTCGTCAGAGGTTCCCCTGGTGACCAGCACTACGACACGCCCGCTCCCGCTCCTTCCGGTCCTCCCCTTCCGCTGGATACTCCGGATCTCGGAGGGGACAGCCTCGTAGAAGATGACCATGTCGGTCGACGGGACATCGAGCCCCTCCTCGCCGACAGAGGTGGCGACGAGCACCCTGAACTGCCCGGCACGGAACCGGTCGAGCGCCTCGATCTGCTTCTTCTGGGAGAGACCGCGTTCGGTATCTTTTGTCGCCTGGCCTACGAAGCGCTCGGCAGGGATGCCCTGTTTGGTCAGGTAATCGACAATCTGCTGCACCATGTCCCTGAAACTGGCAAAGATGATGATCCTGCTCTCCGGAGACCGCGAGAGTTGTTTCCGTGTCACGTCGGCCATGACCTCCATCTTGGGATGGAGTTCTTCCGTCCATGACATGCAGCGTTCAAGGAGGCGGATGAAGACCGGATCCCTGGCCAGCCGTCCGGCAGCCTTTGAACCCCCTCCGGAAGATCCCTCGGAAAAGAGACGGTGGACATAGCCGGCAAGAACCAGGCTCCCCTGGGATTCGGCAAGGGACACGGCGTGCCGGAGCTTCATCACCTCGGCGTAGATTGAAGCTGCGGTATATCCGGCTGCATCCCGCTCGTGGATCCGTTCCTGGATCTGTGCATTGAGGAAATGGAGACTCTTCATCGAGACCTGCTGGCGCCGGGGGACGGTGTAGCCGAGCTCCCGGAGCCTGGCGAGCCTGCTCTCCAGCAGATCGTTCAGGTCATCAACCGCTGCCCTGAGCGGCACCGGGAGGGGGACTTCGATCACCTCGATCTCCCGTTCATGGATGTAAGGGGCGACATCACTGTCGTGTTCTGACCGGGTCTCGATGATCCCGATTCCGAGGTTGCGGCAGACCTCCTGCACCTTCTCCTCCCTGCCGCCCGGAGAGGCGGTCATGGCGAGGATCAGGGGCGAGCGGGCGGTCTCCCGGTACCGGCCGGCAATGAAGACATATGCGTAGTTACCGACCGCACGGTGGCATTCATCCACGATCAGCAGGCTGACATCCTCCAGCGTATAGGCGCCGGACAGGAGGTCGTTCTTGATCACCTGCGGGGTGGCGAAGATCACGGTGGCTCCCGAAAATTCCCTCCGTCGTTCGTCCGGGGGGCTCTCACCGGTGAAGATGACACAGGCACCCTCGTTCTCTCCGGTGAGGAGGTACTTTTTGAAAAAACGGTAGTGCTGTTCGACCAGTGGTTTTGTGGGGGCAAGCATCATCACCCGCCCGCCTTCGTTGTAGAGCCGCGATGCCGCCACCAGGAGCGCAACTGCAGTCTTGCCAAGCCCGGTGGGCAGCACCACCATGGTATGGCCGTCCAGCGCCCGCATGGCAATCGAGAGCTGGTAGGCTCTCGATTCAAGGCTCCCGGGACGGACCAGGGGGTGGGTGATCCAGGCCATATCAGAGCCCGTCGAAACTCCTGTGGCCCTCGATCAGAGACCCGATGAGGTCGGCGATTCCCTCGATCGGAACCCTGACCTGGCGCATGCTGTCCCGGTCACGGAGGGTGACCGTCCGATCATCCCTGGTATCATAGTCCACGGTGATGGCGAAGGGGGTGCCAACCTCGTCCTGTCTCCGGTAGCGGCGCCCGATCGCCCCTGAGTCGTCGTACTCGGCAAGGATTCCCTGCCCCCTGATTGCGCCCGCAATCTCCATGGCAATCTCCGGGAGCCCGTCACGGTTCATGAGGGGAAAGACCGCGACCTGGATCGGTGCAACGTTCGCGGGAAGCCTGAGCACCCGGCGCTCCTCATCGTCAACCATCTCCTCGTGGTAACTGTGTTCGAGCACCGCATAGATCATCCGGTCAATCCCGTAGGATGGTTCGATGACATGGGGGACAACTTCGGTTCCCGGTACTTCAACGACCTCCTCTCTGACGGTATAGAGGTCCGGGGTGATATGCACGTCCTCCCCGTCAATGGTCACGGTCAGCCCTTCAGGCCCTGGCACACAGGCGCAGATCGCCTCTGCAACCGCCCGTGCATTGCCCCTGAACCTCGGCCCAAGCGCTCCCATATTGGGGACAACCCGTATCCGGCTCTCTTTTTCCGGTGTTTCGTAGGGAATAAAGACCAAAAACCGCTCTCCGCTCTGCCGTTCATGGGCACGGAGGTCATAGTCGGTGCGGTCTGCGATGCCGACGGTCTCCACCCACCCGAAGCGCTCCGAGAAGATCTCCGCATCCCAGCAGTCCTCGGCGTAGTGAGCCCGTTCATCGGGCAGGTGCTGCCTGAACCGGAGCTTCTCCGGGTTCACCCCGATGGAGACCAGGAGTTCGTTGGTGAGGGCGAGGTAGTAGGCGACGTACTGGTTGGCGACCGTTCCAGCCCGGACGGCTTCGTCCATCCGGAAGACCACCGGCGGCTGATTCGCCTCCTGCTGGGCGATGCCGAGGAGCGGCACCTTGTACGCTGCATACCGTGAGAACGCCGGGTGGACCTTCCCGGCGGGATGGACAAAGATCTCTGCCTCGGCCTGCGTGAATTCCCGAAGCCGTATCATCCCCTGCCGTGGTGATATCTCATTTCTGAAGGACTTCCCGATCTGAACTGCACCGAAGGGGAGCTTGTCGCGGTAGAACCGGAGCAGGCGCTGGAAATCTGTGAACATTCCCTGTGCAGTCTCCGGCCGGAGGTATCCCCTCCGCTGCGATCCGGGCCCGATCGCGGTCTGGAACATCAGGTTGAAATTGAAGACCTCCACCGGCCCGAGCACCTCTTCGCATGCCGGGCAGGGGAGCGTGCAGATCAGCCGTGCCAGATCTTCTGTCCCGAGCACTGATGCCCCGGTCAATCCGTGTGCCTCGGCGATATGATCTGCCCGCAGGTACTCCCGGCAGCTGGGGCACTGGCACATCTTGTCGGAGAATCCCTTCACGTGACCGGAGGCGATAAAAATGTCCTCCTGCCCGATGGTCGGACACTCGATCTCGTAGTACCCTTCCTGGATGACATAGAACCTCCTCCACACGTTCTCGATATTCCGCTTCATCATCGATCCGAGCGGCCCGTAGTCGATAAAACCGGCCACTGAACCGTAACACTCTGATGTCGGCCAGATGAAACCCCGCCGTTTTGCCAGGTCCATTATATTATCGTAGATATCACTCATGGCGATCACGGTGTTCTATTTATATTGGACACCGGAGACAAAAAGCTGTGTGGAGAGGACGCGGACCTTCAGGAAGACGGATGCTTCTTTATAATCAATTCCGCTCTTCACTGTATTCATGAGAGCTATAATTCAAAGGCATTCCTGATTTAAAATCCTTTTTATCCGGATTTCCGCACAGTGCGGTTGAGAAAGATAGTCTTAAATACGATGCCCTGTATGTATTTCGGTAATTCAACCATGCAGGACGACAACAGAAAATCACAGTTATTCCAGCTCTTCACCAATATTTCGGGAAAAACAAAGATTGTTGAGCCGATGAAAAAAATTCACGGAACCCTGCGTGACCGTGAAGCAGTAGAGCGGGAAATCGCCCTTGTCATGCGTGAAATTCTGGAACAGGGGCTTTTCAAGACAAAATTGAGACCGATCCAACTGGCCAAGCTGGTCTCGGCATACTATGCAGGGAAGAACGATACCGAGATTGCCCGCGAACTTGGGGACGAGAAACTCTCAAAGACCGTTGCCCGGGCGCGGGTCAGGCTCAAACTCTTCAGGGATCTTGATTTCAGAATGCCGTTTGACCGGGAGAAAATGGAAGAACTCCTGGATTCCGGGAAGACCATGAAAGAGATCAGCGATGAACTGGGGGTGAGCCCTTCCACGCTCAGGGAGTACCGTCATGTCATTGAGCAGCGTGACGACGAGAGTATCGATCCTTACCTGGAACGGATCAAGGACGTGATGGAGGATCGCGACCTGTCCGAGCAGATGACCCGGAGCGCTACCAATGACGGGCTCGGCGATTCGATCGATACCACGGAAGCAGAACTTATCGACGTAACCTGATTGTGCAGCGGCACCTCTCCGAACTTTTTTCTGCCCTGACAGGGTATGGTACCCTATCATGGAGCTCACATTTCTCGGGCACGCCTGCGTGCTCCTCACGGGGACAAAATCAGTCCTGATCGATCCGTTCATTCCCGACGGGGATCTCCCGGAGAATCCTGATATGGTCGCGGTCACCCACGGCCATGCTGACCACCTTGGGGAGACGGTCAGGCTCGGGCGACCGACGGTGGCGATCAACGAAGTGGCAAAGTACCTGAAGGAGCAGGGTGTTCCTGCGGAGGGTATGAATCACGGGGGAGCGATCACCCTCGACGGGGTCGTCTTCCGGATGACCCCCGCCATCCACTCATCCTGGATCGAGGAGGCAGGGCCCGGGTATAACGGCGGCGGATGTGCCGGGTTCGTGATCGGGATGGAGGACATAAACGTCTACCATGCCGGGGACACGGCGCTCTTCTCCGACATGAAACTGATAGGGGAACTCTACCATCCGGATGTCGCCCTGCTTCCCATCGGTGGACGGTTCACCATGGCCCCCGAGGAGGCGATGATCGCCGCCCGGTTCGTCGGTGCCCCGCTGGTCATCCCGATCCACTACAACACCTGGCCGGTGATCCGGCAGGACCCGGAGCAGTTCAGGGCTGCCCTTGAGAGGACAACGGATATCCGCGTAAAGATCCTCGAACCGGGAGAGACGATCGCTATTCCATGAGTCTCCTCTCCCACGTTGATGGAAAAGAGGGGAGAGTTCAGAGAAGGCCGAACCAGGCAACGTAGCTGGTGATGACCATGACGATGATGAGGATTATGCCGATTTTGGAGAGGCACCCTCTGCAGATCCCTGCCTGGTGCTCATGCCCGCTCTCGGGTTCGGACCGGCCGCAGACGCGGCAGACCGGGGAGGCAGGGTGGTTCTGGGGACTCATGGAAAAGGAGTGGAGATCAGCTGATTTGAATCTTGTGAAATCTATCCGGAAAAGAAAACGGGGATTATCTCCGCGATCCGCTCTTCTGCTGATATTGAATGAGGTGGAGCCGGAGGATGCCGTTGCATGAATTGCAGATATAGTACTCTTCGGTCCAGCAGGAGGGGCATACCCATCTCCCGCACAGGGTGCACTGCCGCAGTTCATTCAGGGGAAAGGAACTGTTGCAGAGGTCGCACTGGTAGCGGGAGAAAGTTGCCGGGTCCTTTTCAGGCGGTGCTCCCTGCGGGCGCATGACCGGGATATCTGCCCTGATCCGGGAGAGGAGATCGCGCTCCCCCCCTGGTGCGGATTTCTTATTTCGGACCGATCTGTTTTTCCAGAGCATTCAGCCGTTCCTCCAACCGGACCAGGTTCTCACTCATCTGCTCCCTGAAGTCTTTCAGGGCAGCAACCCTGGTCTCATCCTTGGAGAGAATTTCCTCCTTAGCTTCCCTGAATGACTGGAGCCGGGTCCGGTTGATCAGGGACCACTCATCGATCATGAGCTCAAATCTGCGGTCAAGGTATTCATCGACCCTGCTCTCCATCGGCTTGGTGATGCTGACTTTCCCGGCGGTGCCCCGGAAGTAGTAGTAAATGAGGAAGGCGATGAGTGCAATGATGATGATGACCAGGAGCGCTTCAATAATGGTCATTTCTTTGCCTCCTTCAGGTTCTTCAGACGCGCTTCAAGCGCCCCGAGTTTGTCTTCAGCCTCAGCCTCGAAAATATCGATCTCACTGGTGGTCTCCTCGACTGCCTTGAGCCGGGCCTCGAACGTTCCGAGATCCTGCCGGGTGGCGAGGTCCCAGTCCTGTATCAGGAACTTCATCCGCCTGTCGAGGTAGGTGTTCATGTAGCTGTCGATGCCCACCATCAGGACCCCTCCAGCCGGGTGAGTTCTGCAGCAAGATCGGCAGCCCGCTTCTCGAGCCGGGTCTGGCCCTTTTCAAGATCCCGGATCTCGGTCCCGACACTGTTCAGCCGGTGTTCCAGATCATCGAGGGTATGCTGGGTGATAAGCCCCCACTCATCGATGATGGCCGATATGTGGGAATCGAAGTACCGGTCCAGGCTCTTGTCCATCGTGGGAAGCCGCTCATCGATGGTATGTGGCAGGCTTACCAGGGACTCCTTGAACCCGGTCAGCCTGGAGGTTTTGGTTGGTTCCGCAGTCTCCTCCATACGCATCACTTCAGTTTCTTTTCCTCGTCTTTGATCCGCTCAACCAGCCGGTCCAGCTTGGTGAGTTTGACCTTGTTCTCGAGCCGCTGAATCCTCTTGTCGACTGCGTTATGCTGGGCATAGATATCGGTCTCGAGCACGATGTTCTCATCGGCAAGCGTTTTGATCTCCTCCATCTTATCAGAAGGAATGCGGAAGAACGGCTGCCCGCGCTGAGCCATCTCGGTCTTGAGCAGGGAGAGCTTCTCCTTCTCGAGATCGATCTCGGCCAGCTTGCTTGTGTTCCTCATCAGCCTGACTTCCTTGATGATGAAGTAGACGATGAGGAGGATGATGACCAGGATGATGATCCAGAATACCGACTGGAACCACGCCCAGTAAGGAGATACTACCCCCACGACAACGGTTTCGTTCGCCATACACCACAGCCCCCGTCAGAGTTCCTTCTCTTCTTTCCTGGGAGTGACTTTTCCGGCGACGTCCTTTGCCCCTTTCTCAACCGTGTGCCCTGCCTTCACCGCACCTTCCTTGACCGTATGTCCAGCCTTGACTGCACCTTCTTTGACCGTTTCCCCGGCCTTGGATGCACCCTTCATGAACTTCTCTGTCCAGGTGACTTTTCTCATCACGGAGATCATGTCGCCCTCGGCAACACCGAGAGCCGCGATGTCCTCGGGGCTGAGCATAATGACCGATTTATCAACCATCGTGTCGGCGTACCCGGACACGGTGACCGCTTTTGTCTTTTCGTCCCAGACGGCCGGATATTTGGCGAGGAGGAGTGGTTCTCCCTCTTCTGCCGCAAGCAAGGGCAGGACGGTCTCATGCACCCGGGCCCGCCCGTGACTCGGGAACGAACGCACTTTCACCTTAAGTGTTACTGATTCTTGCATAGCAGTCAGAAATACTATCTGATCCTATTAATGTTTTATTAAGCCCGGTGTTGGAACAGGTCCGAAAAGCGGGTATTTCAAGAAAGAATGGCGTGAGAGATTGTTTTATTCAATAGGCGGAAGATGGTCACAATCATCGTATTCCGCATTTGACGAATTGAGTACATTGTTATTCTGTACACGACCTGTTAAACACTGCCCGGGCGTAATGGAGGGTTCGCAAAGTGAGGGAATTTTATTCCGCCGTTGACAACCGGTCTTCCATATTCGATTGAATAATAATTTATATATAATAAATTAATCAAATGCCATTATGTATAAAAAGAATGTTAAAACAATCGTTTTCATTTCCATTCTTGTAATCGTGCTTATTTTAGCCAGTGGATGTACATCTACCCCGTCGCAACCCCCTGGCACTCCCACAAAAACGTTTACTCATACTCCAACCAAAACACCCACGCCAACCATAACTCCCACTCCTACACCGATACAAAAAACCGTATTGTTCTCCGATGATCTCAGCAGGTGGCGGAGTGACTGGGATTCAGAATATAATGGACCGAGCGGGAAGATATTTTATTCGGGGGGCGCCCTCCATATCCGTGATATTAACCCCCCTGATGGGATGCTGTATCAGGAATTAAACAAAAAATATAGCGATTTCACTGTTGATGTAGACATGACAATGGTTGACGGCACGATAGACAACTGGCAATCTGTGGGGGTACGGTGCAAGGATTTGGATAATTATTATCACCTGTCGATTTCCGCAGACGGCTACTACGCCATCATTAAATGGCAGAACGGAATCCGTTATTGTCTCAGCGGAACAGGACCAATCCGCTCAAGTTATATTAAAACAGGTGTTGGTGAAACCAATCACGTCCACGGTGAAGCTAATAAAAATACATTAAGCCTCTTCGTGAACGGTCATCATTTAAGTACCGTAACTGATAGCTCCTTCAGAGAGGGCACATTGGATTTGTCGGTAAATGCTATGTCCCCGAACTCATTCAGTGAAGTTGCCTTTAAAAACTTTATTATTTCCTCTATCTGATTTTTTAATTGTGACAAATGATTTGGCTAAGTGTGGTGTAAAGTGACATCATGTCTTGTCCCACTATCAGGCTCCCCCTCGCATATGGCCAGCCCCCACCCCTTTTTCCTTCGGAGCTCAAAAAACATTTAAAGTTGTTTGAATAAATGCGTTCGCGAGGTGCCCGTATGAAAATCGGAATGTTCGTAATGTCTCTGCTCCTGGTTATTGGCGCCGTCATCGGTATAGCTACCGCCAGTGTGAATCCGTTTAATGTTCCCGAAGGTTTTAACGCATGGCCCAATGTGACAGCACCGACCCGGCTACCCGGCTTGAATCCGTTTAATGTTCCCGAAGGTTTTAACGCATGGCCCAATGTGACAGCACCGACCTGGTTACCCGGCTTGAATCCGTTTGGGCCTTATAACATAGTAATCCCAACCCCGACCGAATACGACCCTGGTGTGAGGTGGGAACGGCCTGTCAGAACTGATTGGATAAACCAGACATCGATCACATCTGGTATGAATAGCCTGACCTTCGTAGTCGACAGGTCGTCGCTCATCTCCAATAGGCTGTCGCAGCTCCTGTAACAGGGTAGAGGTAGATCGATCACCTTCAAGGAAGGAGAGGGCGATCACCCCATACCTCCCCATATTACCCGCCCACGGCGTCATAATTAAAAGAACGCTTCTAGAGCCTCGCCATGCGTTTCTATCGGCAATGGATCGGCGGGGTGGTATGATTTCCTCCGATCTCCCGGGGTGAGGATCTAAACATCGCGTTCAGGATGTTGTATAATAGACCCACTAGGAGAACCGCACTTATCGTGCTGAACGCGTACCCGAGCAGCGGGAGAGATTGCCCGGTAGCTCCCCGGCCATTTCACCAGGAGATACCCGAGGATCCACAGGTTCAGCCCGATGCCGGCCAGCGCGATTGGAACCCAATATATCAGAGGCGCACTTTCGCCCTGCATACAACCTGAGCTCATATTGTCCTCCGGTTTATTCCATGCTGTCCCCCGTCCGCACAACAACGGGAGGACAACCAGGGATC
>DANP01000002.1:0-2597 GCA_002499905.1 Methanolinea sp. UBA277 | reverse complement strand
GAATCGACCGACTCGTGATCAACACCAGGGCACCAATGATACTGACAAATCCCAGCGGGATCGATGTTGGGGTTGGTTCTTGAGTTTCTTCAGCCTGTGTTTCTCCAGCCTGTGTTTCACCTGGTGTGACTGAACTTGGTGGTGAGGTGGGAATCGGGGTTAGGGATGGTGATGTAATAATTTGGCCCTCTCGGGTTGTTGTGACAGTAGTTGTAGTTGGTGTGATATTTCCTAATCCAGCTGTAAGGGCAGAACTGGTTGGTTTTGGACTTGTCACACTTACCGGACCTGTCGGGAAAGGAATTCCAGTTTGAAAAATTTCAGATGAACTTGCTTTATACGTCGTACCATTTGGCAAGGTGATGTCCATTGCGCAAAAACCCGTCTGCATTTTTTGGTTTATGGCACATGTCCCCGTCCACCCATATCCACCATAGTATCCACCGGGATCAACACAAACGCTGCCCACGAGTATCCCGCCAACATCCTCACAATAGAGACATAGTACAGGACCACAATCTCGGAATTTCAAGTCTCCCTCGCCATATGTTCTGCCACCATCAGTACCCATTATTACTATCGAGGAACTGATTGATGTGGCAAGGTTCGTTGCTACCTGATTTGCTCTATCATAGTTTCCCGATAAAACAGCCTGGTTTAGATCTTTAATCTCTTTAGTGTGGAGATAAAGTGTCCCAATATCCACCGAATTCATGATTGATACGAATGTTTCTGGAGAGAGCGTTATCTTTCCATTAACTGGACGACATAGACCTATAGAAGTTACATTTTCTAATAAAGGCCCTGAAATGCTCATGTCGGGATACCCGGGATAAGAAATTTTTATACCCGTGATAATCTCGTCAGAAGGATATTCAAATACGCCATCGTAGTCAAGCGGGTCAGAGAATACAGCATCGTAATCGAGCGCCATTGTATGAAATTCTCCCATTTTTATCATCTGGACTTGGAATTTTGCCCCGATAGCAGGATTTCCTTCACAGGTCTGTATGATCAGTCGTTTTTTTACAATGGGGATATAGGGCACCGAGGTGGTATTGACGACAAAGTCCTTTTGCGCAGCTGAATACGTTGTAACCGTTGCTGTTGGCTGTAAGGTTGCCAGACTGCTGGCATTTTGAGTGCCGGTTGATACTCCTGGAACGGTTGCCTCTACCGAGAGACAACAGAAACATAGCCCCACAATAACGCATACTACTATCATTTTTGGGTTCATTGCGTTCACCTCCTTGTCGCAACGCCGATTGGTTCTCATTAAAAGCAGCGATACCGTATGGGAAAAATAAAGTAAACCGCTATTCGAAAAGGGAATATATAATTTTATGCACCTCGAACCGACAAAGGCTCGAGAGGAAAGCCCATATTCTCATTCTATTTGTGATTTTCACTTGGTCGCGGGTGTTTGTATCCCATTTTCTGAAAAATGAGGGAATGTAGCCCTAAACCCGGACCCCCGCCGCATGTATACCCTGACCATCCGGCTCTGGCAGATTTTTATCCTGCATTTTGACGCGCTCGGTTTTGGCATTGTCCTAAAATTGTATACAATACCAAAAAAAATTAAGCACGGATTGAAGCCGGATTTTTATTTTCTGTCACCGATGGCAAGACGAAAAAAGAACGTCGTATCCGGCTGACAAACCAGAGCATTCCCTATCTTGATTTATGGCGAGCGGAACACCCGGACCCGACTCCCAGCCAATACGTTTTCTGTAACATCAATGCGACTGAAAAGGGAATCCGGCCGATGACCATTGATAACGTTCAGAGAATGATTAAGCTCATCAAAAATAAGACCGGGATCAGGTAACTCAAGGCCTCTATCTTCAGGTCCACAAGGATTACCCACGACGTTGCATCAGGTGTGGAACTTCCCTATATCATGAAGAAAAACTGGGGGTCGCTCCGAACAAAGATGATTGATGTCTATATCAATCTGGACGCCGGGTATCTTGACGAGGTTGCGCTCAGGCATGCTGGCATGGACCGGAACGAACAGCTGAAGGAGAAGAAACAGTACCGGCTTGAACCGCCCGTTTGCCCGATATGTCACAAGGTGAACCTGTTGGGATCGAAATACTGTTCTGAATGTATGCAACCACTTACGGAGGAGGCAAAAATTAAAGTGGAAAAAACATCCCAGCAGATTCAGGTTTTGTTTGTTGATAATCCAAAAGCTCAGTCAATTTTTTATGAATTATTGAAGGAACTGAACATAAAGGCCTGAATATACGACTTAAAATTTATATACTTATATAAAATCTATATTTTCTTGGTAAAATTATGCCCGATCCAGAAACTGGTCAAACTCCTGGAACTTCTCAAACTCCTTCAGGGTCAACAGGAAAGCTCGTGATAGAGGGTCTTGACCCAAAAATCTTTGCGCCGGGGGATAAGGATAGTGATAAGATCAAAGAATTGAAAATCAATTCGGCTACTGACTTGTATCGTTGGGTTATCGCCTTTTTGGGAGTAATTGTGTTATTAGTTATTGCTGTCAGTGGAATTATTCTTGGAAAAAATCCTAGCGCAAACATTCCAGACGGAATAATAGCAATCGGTTCGGCTGCTGTAGG
>DANP01000012.1:23753-34154 GCA_002499905.1 Methanolinea sp. UBA277 | reverse complement strand
ATGAGGGCCTCGATCTTCGAGGTGGCGATGGGATCGAGTGCAGAACAGGGCTCGTCCATCAGGATGACCTCCGGTTCTACAGCGAGGGTACGGGCAATACAGAGTCGCTGCTGCTGGCCGCCGGAGAGCCCCATTGCCGAATCCTGGAGACGGTCTTTGACCTCCTCCCAGAGGGCGGCATTCTTCAGGCTCTGCTCTACGATCGTGTCGATGCGTTTCTTGTCATTGATCCCGTGGACCCTCGGACCGTAGGCGACATTTTCATAGATGGACTTGGGGAACGGGTTCGGTTTCTGGAAAACCATCCCGATCTTCCTCCGGATCTCCACCGGGTCCGCGTCTTTTGCATAGATATTGGTCCCATGGAAATCGATCCGCCCGCTCATCCGGCAGGAACCGACCAGGTCGTTCATGCGGTTGAAGCAGCGGATCAGGGTGGATTTTCCACATCCGGACGGTCCGATCAGGGCGGTCACCCTGCGGTCAGGAACAGTCACAGAGATGTCGATCAGGGCATTATTCTCCCCGTACCAGAGGTTCAGGTTCGAGGTTTGTATAATAGTTGTTTCAGACATAAGGTCACCACATGCGTTGTAGGGTGTAGCGGTGGCGTATCCAGATAGCGAGCGCATAGAAGACGACGACCAGCCCGAGTAGCACGAGTGCAGTCGCGTACTTCTGACCTTCAGCTCCCGGGACGTTGGTGGCAAGGATGTAGAGGTGGTAGGGCAGGGCCATGACCGGCTCAAAAAGGGAGTCCGGAAGGAACCGGGTAGAGAATACCACGGCGGTGAACAGAATCGGCGCCGTTTCCCCTGCAGCCCTTCCGATGGAGAGGATGGTCCCGGTGACGATTCCAGGAACTGACGGTGGAAGCACCACCCTCCTGATGGTCTGCCACTTCGTCGCCCCGAGCGCCAGGCTTCCCTCCCGTATGAAGGTGGGAACGGTCCTGAGCGCCTCCTCGGTGGTCCTGATGATGGTGGGGAGCACGATCAGGGCGAGCGTCACCTGCCCGGCGATCAGGGAGATCCCGAATTTCAGGTAGATCACCAGGAAGGCGAACCCGAACAGGCCGAAGACGATGGAAGGGGTTCCGTTCAGCAGGTCTGTCCCGGTCCGGATGATCTTCGTGGTCTTCCCCTCCCGGGTGTATTCGGTGAGGTACACTGCGGCTCCGATCCCGATGGGAAGTGCGATTCCAATTGCACCGGCAACCAGGTACAGGGTCCCCACGATGGCGGGGAAGATCCCGCCCGATCTGCCAAGATTTGACGGCGGCAGGGTCAGGAACTCCCAGGTGATGTAGGGAGCCCCGTTGACGATGATGTCAAAGAGGATCACCCCCAGTGCGAAAAGTACGCCGAGGACACAGATGAATACCAGGGAGAACGCCACCCGCTGGGTCCACCGCGGAGACAGGCGGGTTCCTGCGACGTGGACGACCAGATAGAGACTCCCTGCCGCAACCGCTCCGAAGATTCCGAATATGATGAAGAGCAGCAGGGCGAGGGCGATCGCAACCAGGGGAAGCCGGTAGTGCCGAATCATCCCCATAAGCCGTTCTCCTGAGCCCTCCTGCGGTTTCTCCATTCTCTTCACGCTGCAGGTGGTGCCGGAGGGCATGCTCCGCTCCTTGATCCGTGCCAGGATGATAGTCGCCGCAATGTTGATGATCAGGGTGATGACCAGCAGCACCACGGCGACGCCGAACAGGGCATGGTAGTGGGTGCTTCCGATCGGCACCTCGCCCATCTCGATACCGAGCGTCCCGGTCAGGGTGCGTATCGGGGAGAGAACATTCCAGATGGGATCAGGGATGATCGCCGCATTCCCGGTCACCATCAGGACGGCCATGGTCTCCCCGACCGCCCTCCCGATTCCCAGGATCACGGCGGCGGTAATCCCTGACAGCGCAGCGGGGGTCACCACCCTGCTGATTGTCTGCCAGTGGGTGGCGCCGAGGGCGAGGGACCCCTCTTTACACTCCAGGGGAGCCGAAGCGATGGCATCCTCGGAGATGCTGATGATGGTAGGCAGTGCCATGACCCCGAGGAGGATCGAGCCTGCAAGCCAGGTCTCCCCGCTCGGGACATCGAAGGTGACCCGGATCCAATCGGTGAGCATGATGAGCCCGAAGAACCCGAAAACCACCGATGGGATGCCGGCGAGGAGCTCCACAGCCGGCTTGGCGATGGCCTTGACCCGGCAGGGGGCCAGTTCGGCGATGTAGATGGCCGTCCCGATCCCGAGCGGGATCGAGATAGCCATCGCACCCAGGGTCACCAGGAGGGTTCCCACGATGAGCGGAAAGATCCCATACTGGGGATTGATGCTGGTGGGGTCCCATACCATCCCCGAAATGAAATTCCAGACGCCGACGTCAAGGAAGATGGGATAGGCATCGAAGAAAAGGAAGGCAAGAATGAAGAAGATGGTGACAACGGCAAAGAGAGCGCAGAAAAACCATGCCGCCCGGATCACCTGCTCGCGCCGGTGACGGTGTGCAAGCATGTCGCCGCCTGTGTTCACTGCGGTATCCGGTTTATCCCGGGCGCTGGAATAAAGTTCCGCGGAGGTTTCCTCCTCCACGGGGTGGTCGCTGTCCGGCTTCATTCTCTCCGTCAGATGGGAACAAAGCCTTCGTCACTGACGATCTTTTGTCCGGCAGGGCTCACGATAAAGTCAATGTACTCCTTTGCCAGTCCCGACGGTGCGCCATGAGTGATCATCAGGAGGGATCTCGCAATGGGATATCTCTTGGAGACCACGTTCTCCACAGTCGGCTCGACCGGTTTTCCGTCAACGATGACCGGAACCGCCGTGATCTCAGGATCGATGTAGCCGAGACTGACATACCCGATGGCTCCCGGAGTCTGGGCGACTGTCTGCTTTACCGCGCCATTTGAGTTTTTCTCGAGCCGGGTGGCGACGAAGTCTTCCCTGTTCATGACCTTCTCTGAGAAGAACTCGCGGGTGCCGGATGCACTGTCGCGGCCGATCACCACGATGATCCGGTCAGGACCACCAACCTCGTTCCAGTTGGTAATCTCGCCCTCGTAGATGGCCTTGATCTGGGCCATGGTGAGGCCGGAAACGGTATTCGACGGATGGACGATGACCGCGATGCCGTCATTGGCAATGGTGGTGGTCACCAGGTCCGGATACCTTGTCTTCTCGTCTGACTTGAGGTCACGGGATGACATGCCGATATCGGCAGTGCCCTCTCCGATGGACTGGACGCCCACGCCGGAACCGCCTCCGGTAACCTGGATGTCGACAGTGGTGTTATCGTTCATGCAGGAATCGGCTGCGGCCTGAGCGATGGGAAGGACTGTTGTGGATCCGGTTACTTTCAGGGTAGTTACAGGGGGGGCCGTGGGGGATGCCCCCTCCTCGCCGGTCTGCGTACAGCCGGCGGCGAGCAGTGCAATAACCATGACTGCGACGAGTCCAAGCGTGCAGAAGGAACATCTGTGTGGATGTACTGGCATTGCATATACATTTAAACGTATTTTTAAGTCAATTTCCGATGTAAACTCTATGTATATATATGGTATATAGAGAAATGGTTGATCGCTGTCCGGAGAGTCGGGTGATATGGAGATACGGAAAGTACAGATAACGGGAGGATCCTCTTTCGTGATAACCCTCCCCAAGGACTGGGCTGAAGCACAGAAGATCAGGAAGAACGACCCGCTCGGTCTGGTACCGCAGCCTGACGGGACCCTCCTGGTGACCCGGGACATCACCGAGGGACAGTTCCAGCGGGAGAAGGAATTCGATGTCAGCGAGATCCGTGAACCGACCTTCCTCTTCCGGTTGCTGATCGGGTCTTACATTGCGGGTTATACAACCATCGGGATACGCTCGAAAACCCGGCTTCCGGCTTCTGTCCGGATGGTGGTCAGGGATTTCACCCAGATGACCATCGGACCCGAGGTCGTGGAGGAGACGGATACCTCCATCCTGCTCAAGGATCTCCTGAATCCGGCAGAGATGCCGTTTGAAAACACGATTAAGCGGATGTTTGTCATTGTCAAGAACATGCAGATCGATGCCTTGGCCGCACTGGAGACCCGGAATACCGCTCTTGCCGATGAGGTGATCGCCCGGGATAACGATGTCGACCGTCTCCACTGGCTGATCGCCCGCCAGACCAACATTATCCTGAAGAACGCAAGTCTCTCCCGGAAGATGGGGGTCTCAACCAACATGGTGGTCAACATCTTCATCATCAGCCGGATCATCGAGCGGATCGGGGACCATGCGGTCAGGTTCGTCGAATCCGCAAAGAAGACTGCAGACACTCCCATTGACGAAGAAATCCTGGATCTCATCAGGAAGGCAAACAGTCTCGCCCTCTCCCTGTTTGACAAGAGTATCGTCTCATTCTTCAACCGTGACATGCGGGGATCCCACAAGAACATCGAGCAGGTCCGGAAACTCGAGGATCTCTGTGAAGAGATCAACGCCCGTGCCATGCAACAGGAGTCGTTCACGGCAGTCTCCCTCCGCTACATGGCCGAGAGCATCCGGCGTTCAGGTGAGTATGCGGGAGATATCTCGGAGAGCGTCATCAACTACCTTGTCGAGGAACAGGAGTGACCGTTCCGGGGAACACACGTCGTTCCGGTTTCCGCAATTCGCCGTTCTGATGAATGAAAAGGCAATAAACTATATCACCCGAGGTTGATACATACTCATTTTGCGGGGGAACAATGGAAGGAGGGTCCGTTCTCGAGCTGACCGATATCACCTGGGAGAAGGCCGTTGAAAAATCTGACCTCCCTGTGCTCGTGATGTTCTATAGTCCGACATGCCCCCACTGCAGGACCATGGAACCGTATTTCCGCCAGTATGCGCAGGAATATGGAGGGACAGTCGTATTTGTCCGCATCAACATTGCCGCAAACCAGTGGACGGCAGAGCGTTTCGGGGTGAGGAGCACCCCGACCTTCAAGATGTTCTGCAATGGGAGACCGTTCCAGGAGATGGTCGGAGCGGTATATCCTGCGCTCCTGAAGCGCATGGTGGAAGAAGCGCTCAAGACCGGTTCCGAGTGTATACAAAAGTCGACTGAAATCAACTATGATATTACCGGGTATGGGTAATACCCGGGTCGGGGTCCTCTGATCGATATCCCCATACGGAGGTGGCGAAATGAATTTTTGGGTAAAAAAGACAGCCATTATTTTCGCACTGCTGACGTGCACCCTCATTCTTTGGTATCCGGTTGCAGCAGGTGGTGCAGACGCTCCTGATCTCACCGGGGTCGGTGTATCGGGACCTGAAACAGGAGTGGCCGGAACGAATGCGTTCGGCTGTACGCTGGAGAACGCCGGAACAGTATCCGCGGGAAACTCGTATGGCATCTCCCCTGATACGGTCATCAGTCCCGGGGACGTCTCCTTTGGAAGAACCTCTGTCTCTCCCCCCTCCCCGGGTATCCGGAATACGGTCAGCACCTCAATTCCGGCAGACGCGACTTCGGGTGCCTGCACTATCGGGATTATAGCCGACGGGTCATCGCAGGCATCTGAGATCGTTGGAGTGAATACCGGACTCTATAGCACCGGCCAGATGGTACTTGCGGGTCCGCCGGAGCCGGATTTGGTGGTGGCCGGGGTGCGTGCACTGTCCCCGGCAACACCGGGAAGCAGGGTGATGGTCTCCATTACCGTAAAGAACGAGGGAGATGCCATCGCCCTGTACTCGTACACCTCTCTCTACCTGTCCGCAGATCCAACGGTTGATTCGGGTGATACCTACCTCGGGAGAGCATATACCTCAACACTTTCGACCGGCTCTGCACGCACCGTGTCCTCAATGGTGACCATCCCATCCGGGACCGTTGGCGGGAATTATTATCTCTGCGCCGTGGCTGACGGGACCGGACAGATCGCAGAAAAAGATGAGCTGAACAATACCGGGTCAACGGGCATAACCGTGCAGAGCAGCTCACCGACAACTCCGCGGCCCACGATGACACCGGTGCCCACCACTCCACTGCCAGGCGGCCCGGTGAAACCGGATCTGGTAGTAACAGGAGTGAGTGCTCCAGCCTCGGCCTCCCCCGGAAGCCGGGTGACGGTCTCCGCCACAGTGAAGAATGCCGGTGACACATACGCCTCGTACTCCTACACCTCTCTCTACCTGTCAGCAGACCCATTGGTTGATTCGGGTGATACCTACCTCGGGAGAGTATATACCTCATCACTATCAGCCGGCTCTGCACGGACCGTTTCCTATACGGCGACAATTCCCTCCGGGACCGTTGGCGGGAATTATTATCTCTGCGCCGTGGCTGACGGGACCGGACGGATCGCAGAAAAGGATGAGCAGAATAATACCGGTTCAGACAGCATGGTCGTGCAGGGCAGCACGCCGCCCACGCAGCCGATAACTCCGCTGCCCACCCTGACGCCGGTGCCCACCAACCCGCAGCCAGCCGGCTCCCCCAAACCTGACCTTGTGGTCACCGGGGTGAGTGCTCCGGCCTCGGCCTCTTCCGGAGCCAGAATAACCATTACATTCACCGTGAAGAATGCCGGCGATGCCCCGTCTTCGTACTCGTACACATACTTCTATCTGTCTTCGGACACGACGGTCGATCCCGGCGACACCAACCTTGGCAGGATATACATTTCATCACTTGCCGCAGGATCTGGAAAGACCGTATCGTACACGGTCATGGTCCCGTCAGGTACCACTGCCGGGAGTTATTATCTCTGTATCCTTGCTGACGGCACGGCAAGAATCGGAGAACAGAACGAGAACAACAACGCCTGGTCAGGCAGCGTTGCCGTGACCGGCCCTCCGCTCCCCGACCTTGTTGCCGTCTCCGTGACCGGACCGGCATCGGGTTCCCCGGGAGGAATCATCAGTGTCCAGGCAACGATCAGGAACGGGGGCACGGCATCATCGGGGAAAACCCGGGCCGGGTTCTACCTCTCCAGTGACCCGACGATCACAACCGGCGACACCTTCCTCGGCTCGGCTGCCATTCCGGTGCTCGGGGTGGGGACGACAACCACCCTCTCCGGATACGTGATGATCCCGGTCGGAGTATTTCCGGCCACGTATTATCTCGGGGTAATCGCTGATGATTCTGCAGCCGTAGGTGAGACGGACGAAGGAAACAATGCCGCCTGCAGCAGCGGGACAATCGTTCTTTCTGCAATCCCGGCAGGCACAGTTGAAGATCAGGTGGAGGCAGCCATTATCAGGTACACGAACCTGGAGCGCGTCAATGCCGGCCTTCCACCCCTCACGGGAAAACCGCACCTCTCGGCAATCGCCCGGGCGCACAGCCTTGACATGAAGGTCAGGAACTTCTTCTCGCACTATAATCCTGACGGCCGGGACCCCTTTGAGCGGATGATCGCCGGAGGATATATGTACTGGTGCGCTGCAGAGAACATCGCCTGCACCTCATATTTCACTGAGAACAGCGTCACTGATGAAGTCGGCAGGTACTTTGTACAGGATATGTGGATGGAAAGTCCCGGACACCGGGAAAATATCCTCGACACCTGTGTCACGGAGATCGGTGTAGGGGTGGTCTATGAATCAGACCGGAGCAGTGCACCGTATGGATTTATCGCTACCCAGAACTTCGGGAAACCCCGATGAACCCTCTTTTTCCGGCAGGTTCAGCCGGTAAGGTTTTTATTCGTAAAAAGGCAATATTGTTGTTATTAATATGACAACAATCAGGGCGGTTGTTCCCGCACTCAGCACGCTTCTCTTTGTGCTCCTGATGATGACCGGGATTTCAGCCGCTGCAGATCCCCAGTACCTGTCCGGATCCCCGGATCTCAGGGCAGGGATCGAAGGGTCTAACGAGCTGCACCCCGGTGAGGCAGTGACCCTGGTCATTCACCTCGAAAACCAGGGGCATGATGCCCTGAAGATCGTTGCTCAGGGAGGGAGTACCGGATCACCACCGAGCACCGCCATCGCGGTCACCGCAGCCCTGAACGCGGGCGAGGCACCGGTCGTGCTGAAGACGGATCCCCAGATGGTCGGCAGCATCGCGGCAGGGGAGGGGGTGCGCATCCCGTTCTCTCTCACAGTGATGCCTGATGCCGCTGGAGGTAAATACGCGCTCCCCTGTATCCTCACCTACACCTGGCTCTCCTCGGAAGAAAGGGTGGGAACGGAGAGCGTGATCTACCACTACACCGATGAGACGACGACCTTACCCCTCCTGTTCCGGGTAGCAGATGTCGTCCGGATCGATGTCACGGAAGTCAGGGCAGACGATCTCACCGCGGGAGGCGAGGGCTACGTCACGCTCCTGCTGGAAAATACCGGGTCTCTCGAGGGGAAATCTGCCGTTGCCCGAATCTCCCGGGTGGATGAGAGCCCGTTGATCCCGGTGACCGGGACCGTTTATATCGGCGACTTTGCTCCCGGAGCAGCCCATGAAGGCCGGTTCAAGGTGAGGGTTGAGGAGACTGCGGAGGCGGGATCCTATCCATTGCGGGTCGCAATCGAGTACCTTGACCAGTCCGGCGAGAACCAGACCTCACGAACCGCAACGATCGGGATCCCGGTTGCCGGAGAGACGAAGTTCTCCGTTCACGGAAATCCTTTCTGGTTGTACCGGGGAACCCGCGAATCGATAGAAATGAGCTTTGAAAACACCGGTCCGACAACCGTGTACAGCGCCCAGGCGCGTATCAGTGCCGTTGAGCCGTTTACCGGCTATGATGATACCGCCGCTCTCGGTGATCTCGGAGCAGGGGAGCGGGCGGTGGCCCGCTTCGAGATTGGCGTCGACAGTACTGCAACGGTGAAGGAATACGGGCTTGATGCCGAGATCCGGTACCGCGACGGACTGGACCAGAACCGGATCTCAAATCCCATCAAGGTCACCATCGACGTCAGGGAACGGCCGGGCGTGATGCGTGTCATCTATGACCCGGTGATCCTGAGCGTGATTGCCGCGCTGGCCATCGGGGTGCTCTACTACATCAGGGTATACCGGAAGAAGAAGCCCGAACTTCCGGAAGAATAGGATATTTTTCCCCTGACCTGGAATCGGCCGGTAAACCGCGCAAGCACCGGCAGAGGTTCCGACGGGGTTCACCTCTTCAGCCCCAGGCCTGTTCAGCGGTCCTGCCGGAGGACCTGCCAGCTCCCTGACTATTTGGATTGAAAAAAAAGAAATTTTCGGGTTTTACTTGAAGATATCAAAGATCTGGTCGCTTCCGGTTGCTGAGAGCCGGTCCCGCTCTTCCCGCTCCTCGACCAGGGCGAGCAGCGGCAGCTGCATGTCAACACCCGGAATATGACCGAACATCTTCTCGAGCTCCACCTGCTGGGCGTGCATGAAGAGGGCGTTCGGGATATCCATGGCGCAGAGCTCCTGGCACTGGCCGCAGTTGATGCAGGAATCGGCGATGTGGGCGAACCTGATGAGGTGGAACATGAAGTTCGGGGGGACCTCACCGGGCTTGACCAGGTAGGACTTCTTGGTGCTGCACTCGACGCAGTAGCAGATCGGGCAGTTCTCGATACACTGGTAACACTTGATGCACTTGGACGTCTCCTTCACGATCTTCTTCAGGCGTTCCCTGCCCTCACCGAGTCCGGCGAAGTCCTTGGCCCGCCACTTGTCGCCGAGCTTGTACATCGCGTTCTCGACTTTGCCCCGGATCTCAATCCCCTTCGGGTTGGGTGCCTCGGTCTTCAGGACACCGGCCTTGACGGCCTCGTCCAGGAGCTTTGCCCCCTTGTCGCTGCAGACTTCAACAAAGGTCGCCTTTCCTGCCTTGTCACCGATGACTCCCCAGTTCCCGCAGGCGAGATCAGCCTGGCGCGGGACCTTCAGTTTGCAGCGGCGGCAGTTGGAGCGACGCCCGTAGCCGGCCTCCTCGAGGTCGTCGATGGAGATACCCTTGTGGCCACCCTCATACTCGATGATGAACTGGCCCTTGTCGATCTCCTCCTTGTGCACGGTGTCAGGGTCGACCTCGAACTTGTCCTTGATCATCTTGCGTGCCATGATGGGGCTGACGGTCCCTCCACAGTTCACGCCGATCATGATGATGTTGTCCAGGTTGACCTGCTGGCGCTTGGCGAGCTCGTACAGCCCCATCATGTCGCAGCCCTTGACGGTCATGGCGATCTTCTTGTCGTTCGCACCGTCGAGGTATTTCTTGACCAGTTTGGACATGAGCAGCGTCCCGCAGTGGAGGGACCCGGCCGTCTGGTCGAGCTCTTTCGGATCGGTGATGTATGCCGGGACTGCATCGTAGATATCCTGCCCCCTCTTTACGGCAAAAACAGCGTCGACCATCTTCTTCTCGAGCGCAAACTTGAGGAGCTGGGTCACGGCACCGCCACACTCAGCCTTCTTTGCGAGCTCTGCGTCAGAGGTCCACGCGTAGA
>DANP01000012.1:0-23743 GCA_002499905.1 Methanolinea sp. UBA277 | reverse complement strand
ACAGGCCTTGAACTCCGGGATCTTGGCGATGGGATCGAGGGCATTGTTGGTGAGCACGTTGGCAGCACATTCCTTGAAGTGGAACGGCATGAACATGACCCCCTTCATGATGTCCTTGGTCACCCGGGCCGGCACATTTACCTCGCCGCGGCGGGTGATCGCCCGGACCATCTCCGTGTCCGTGACACCGAGGTCCTTTGCATCCTCGGGATTGATCTCGATCCACCCGGTCGGCTCTTCGGCCTCGAGGTTTTCGGACCGCCGGGACATGGTGCCGGTGTGCCAGTGCCACAGGCAGCGGCCGGTGGTGAGGATGAACGGGTATTCCGCGTCAGGAACTTCTGCCGCTGGCTTGTACGGAACACCAAAGAAGACACCCAGGCCGTCGGGGTGGGCGAACTTCTCCCGGTGCAGAATCGGGGTTCCCGGGTGATCCGCAGCCGGACAGGGCCAGTGCAGAGCCTCGGGCTTGTTCAGCCGCTGGTAGTTCATACCGGCGTAGGACGGGGTCACTTTGGCGATTTCATTGAAGATATCTTCGGCGCTGTTCCAGGCGAACTGTTTCCCATAGCCCATCTTTGTGGCGATCTCCTTCATGATCACCCAGTCGAGCTTTGCCTGTCCCGGCGGATCCTGAGCCGTTCTCCACATCTGGACACGCCGCTCGGTGCTGGTCTGGGTACCGTCCTTCTCTGCATAGCAGCAGGCGGGGAGCACAACGTCGGCCAGTTCGGCGGTCTCGGACATGAAGATATCCTGCACCACCAGGAATTCGATGTTCTTGAATGCTTTTTCGACGTGGTGGATGTCAGGGTCCGAGATCAGCGGGTTCTCGCCCATGATGTACAAGCACTTGAGCTCGCCGGGCTTGTCGGCGAGGACATCCATCATGGTCGTTACTTCGTACCCGTTCTTGGCCTCGCAGATCCCATCTGGGAATCCCCAGGCATCGGCAAACTTCTTGTGGGCCGCCTCATCGATGACCTTCTGGTAGCCGGTAAAGACCACCGGCAGTGCACCCATGTCGCAGGCGCCCTGCACGTTGTTCTGGCCACGCAGTGCGTTCACACCAGCGCCTGGCTTACCCAGGTTTCCGGTGAGCATCTGGAGGTTGGCCACAGACCTGACATTGTCCACACCAGTGGTGTGCTGGGTGATCCCCATTGAGTACAGGACGCAGGCGGTCTCAGCTTTCCCGATCCACTCTGCAGCTGTCTTGAGCTGGTCGACCGGAATCCCCGAGATCTTCGAGACATTGTCCAGGGCGTAGTCCGGCTTCATGACCTCCTCCTTCAGCTTGTCGAAGTCCTTGGTCCGCTTCTGGATGAACTCCTTGTCCTCCCAGCCGTTCTTCAGGATCTCCTGCATCAGGCCGTTGAAGATGGCGACATCGGAACCGGAGCGGAAGGCCATGTACAGGTCGGCCTGCTTCCCGGTGGGGGTGAGGCGCGGGTCGGCATAGATGATCTTTGCGCCGTTGGCCTTGGCCTGCATCACTTTCCGGCCGATCAGCGGGTGCTGCTCAAAGGTGTTGCTCCCGATAATGAAACAGCATTTGGACTCGGCAATGTCCCCGATCGAATTGGTCATGGCCCCTGAGCCGAAGGTCGACGCGAGCCCGGCGACCGTGGATGCGTGGCAGAGCCGTGCGCAGTGGTCGATGTGCCGGGTCTTGAGGACGCCGCGGGCGAACTTCATCATGGCGTAGTTCTCCTCGTTTGACACACGGGCAGAGGAGAGACAGGCACACTCGTCGGGCTTGTACTGCTTGAACTTCTTGGCGATCAGGTCGTAAGCCTCATCCCAGCTTGCCTCGACGAATTTGCCGTCCTTCTTGATGAGCGGCACTGTCAGGCGGTCGGGGTGGTTCACGAACTCGTGGGCGTAGGTACCCTTGGGGCACACCTTGCCTTCATTGACAGGAGAGCGGTGATACGGTGCGGTACCAATCACCTTCCCGTCTTTTACCACGAGGTTAAAAGTGCAACCGGTCCCGCAATAGGGACAGGTCGTCTGTACATATTTTACGTCCATGGTAGAAACCTCGAACATACAGATCTCGGCCCCTTCCTTATTTAACAGTAATGATTAACACCGATGAAATTGATTATTATTGGTGGGTCACCGGGAGCATGGAGCCTGAAGACCCGGTAAAGAGAAGGCCAATCTGATGAATATTGCGATGAAAAAACGGTTCTTTGCGAAATTTCCTGCCGGATGGAGGATGCGCCCACCATGCGCCCGGTAAGGGTGCCTCCGATGCTCCAGACGCTGGTCCAGGCCGGCTTTTCTGCAGCCGAAGGGAGAGAGTTCTCCACGCGTGATGCCTGCCCGCTCTGCGAAGGAGACATCACCGGATATGACCGGAAGAGGCGGAAATTTGTCACTCTCATCGAGGGCGGATCGGAGCGGGATATCTACATCTACGTCCGGCGTTTTCAGTGCCTCAGGTGCGGGGCCGTGGTCCCGGCCCGGGCGCCGTTCTACCCGGGAACGCGAATCGGATCCCCGGTGGTCGATCTCTGTGTCGTTCTTTCCCGTTCCCTGACACCGGGGAGGACCGCTGCCTTCCTCCAGGCGCTCGGAATTGCTATCGACCGGGGAACGGTGCGGAACCTGAAAGAACGCGATTTCGGTGAGATACAGACCACGGAGATGTTCGGGACAGTCCTGCCGCAGTCGGTGGTATCCCTCTCACTGGTTGCCTTCCGGACGCTCTAGGCGGCTGCCGTCATAGGGGCAGTACTCCACCCGGTCATCGGTTGTTTCAAAGCCGCATTCCGGGCACCGTTTCACCAGTCTCTCCCGCCCGAAGAAGGGAATGAGCGGGATGAAGAGGAATACAAAGAAGAACGGGAATCCGAACCAGAACAGGAGCACGGTCACCGCGAGGGAACCGGCGAGCAGGATGATGCTCAGCTGCCAGGCCTTCGTAGTGCCACCTCCCGGACGGCAAAGGCTGGCAGGGCGTCGGCTCCTCTTCCAAGCTCCCGGCTGAGGTCTCTTCCCCCGAGAATCCGGGAGATGAGGGCGGCCCCGATGCCGGCACAGATAATATCCCCTGTGCCGTGCGTGTGCCGAATAGCACCAACCGCTGTGCAGAGGAGCGACCGCTGGGCACCCCAGAACGCTTTGGCCACGGCACAGGCCCCTTCTTCCCCAATCTCTTCGAGATCGGCGCAGACGACCCGGGAGAGCCGCCGGAGGGAATTCTCCCGGTCCCGCGCCTTCCCGTCCGGGGTGTCCGTGGTATAGTCTTCGCTGGTGATGTGCCCGAGTACCAGGTGAGCATCCGCGCTGCAGGCGAAGTATTCAGGACAGACAGGGGTGGGTATCCCGGAGAGGGTAACTTCATGGATTACTGCCGGGAGAGTGGTCCGGAGGAGGCCCGTATAGACCAGGGTGCCGGACTGGAGGCGGCGGAGATCGGTCAGCCCTCTCAGGGCATCGAGGGAGACCAGGGGGATGATATCGGTGGTGGTGCTCCCGAAATCGACCAGGAGGCAACCGCTATAGCGCTCCATCAGGCAATCGGCAGAGACGAGCCAGTTTGCAGCGGCAAGCTCCGGGACGGCGCTCCGGTGGAACGCTGTGTCGGTCCCGTAGAACATGGCATCGGGAAAGACCTCCCTGACTGCGTCAACAATAACCCGGATGCCCTCGTTCTTCGACAGGAAGCAGTCGGCGAGCTCCCCGGACATGACCACCGCCGCCTGCTCACCGGGAGACTTGTAAGTCCGGAGGATCTCCCGCAGGGGGCTCTGCTCCCAGAGCGGACAGTAGTGGATAGAGGTCCCGTCCCCGGTCACCACTTTCAGGTTTGCTCCGCCGATGTCTATCCCGATCACAGCCATTCCACCGTTCCATGACTATCGAACCGGACCTGCCCCGAGAGATGGACGATATCGGGACCGCCGCCTTGTGAGGCCGCAACCAGGATGTCCGCGATCTCTTCCTCCATGCAGGCGGCAATACCCACGATGCTCGTGGTGATCCGCGGGTTCACATCGACGACAAAGGGCCGGTCGGCGAGCACGATGTCGACTCCGGTATATCCCTGGCAACCGAGGACGTTCAGTGCCCGGGCAGCGGTATCCACGAGTTCATCCTGACGCTGGTGGATGACCGGGGTCTCTCCGCCATGGTAGTGGAACTGCCCGCGGTCGTCGATGTCGATGTGCTGCCTGTTGACGGCCAGGAGGAGCGGGGGCTTCCCGGTGTAGTAGGTGCAGGCATCGCCGACCACCCGGCTCCCCACCAGGCTCACGCTCAGGTGTTCGCCGTCAATGAACTGCTGCGCAAACTCTCCCGGGCCCGGGGCTTCTTCCGTGAGGCGGACACCCTGGGCTGCGCATCCCTGCTCCGGTTTGACCACGCGCAGTCCATCCGCAGTCTCTTCCGGAACCGCGATGCCGTTCCGGGAAAGAATCGACGCGCTCCTTCGTTTGTTCGCGCAGATCGCGGCATTCATGCTTCCGCAGCCGATATTATGGGTCAGCCGTTCGAGTGCCGCGGTGTAAGTGAAGAGGAGGTGGTCAGGGGCGATGACCAGCCCCACATCACATTCCGGGGCAAGCCGTTTTATTCCGGCGAGAAAGTTACCGGGCCCGGGTTGGACGACCTCATACCCGCACCGCTCGAAGCTTCCGCGGAGCACGGCAAGCATGGCGGCCCCCTCGGGTGCAAGGGCAGGATCATGGGCAACGGTGTATTCAGCGATAAGTGCCCTCATCCATGATCAATGGCCCTGCCTCTGTCATGAGCCTGACGATCGGTCAAGTATTTCTTGCCGTCCGGCCAAGTCATGGTGAACGATGAACCCGAAAATCCTGCTCACCAACGACGACGGTGTCAACTCCGTTGGACTCTGGGCTGCCTACGAAGCCCTCTGCTCCATCGCAGAGGTGACCGTTGTGGCGCCCGCATCCCAGCAGAGTGCGGTAGGACGATCCATCTCCATCTTTGAACCCATCCGGGCAAACGAGATCGTCCATAACGGGGTTGCGGCGTACGCGGTCGGGGGAAAACCGACGGATTCAGTCATCATCGGGCTCTATGCGCTTGCGCTCAGGCCGGATCTGGTGGTGAGCGGGATCAATATCGGGGAGAACCTCTCATTTGAGTCCATTATGACCTCGGGTACGGTCGGTGCGGCGCTTGAGGCGGCAAACCAGGGGACTCCAGCCATCGCGTTCTCGCTCCAGGTCGAAGACCAGGGGGACAAGTTCGACGATCCCCGATTTCACCGGCAGAGTTTCGCGGATGCAAAGAATGTGGTGCAGGAGGTGACCCGGACCTTCCTCGGGCGGAAATTCCCCTCCGGCGCCGATGTGATCAATGTGAACATCCCGTCCAGGGTGCAGGGAGGGTATGAAGTCACCCGCCTCTCCGATAAACTCTTCCGAACCGGGGTGGAACGCCGCATGGATCCCCGGGGCCGCCCCTACTTCTGGATCAACGGGCCGCTCATAGAAGATGCTGAGGAAGGCACCGATGTGCACGCGGTGCGGAAGGGGAATATCTCCGTCACTCCAATCACCCTCGACTGTACCGCTGCAGCTGCCCATGAGGAGCTGCAACGGCTCTTTCCCCCGGGAGAGGGCAAAGGAAGGGGGAGATCATGAAGAGCACAGGAGAGAAGTCCGGAATGCAGGAAAAAACCGGTGATGAGCTGAAACGCGAAGCAGGGTACTATGCCGCCGGGATGGTCGAGGATGGGATGGTTGTCGGGCTCGGCACCGGGTCAACCATCGCCTTTGCCATGGAACGTATAGCAGAACGGATAAAGGACGGTCTCCGCATCCAGGGGGTTCCCACCTCCTACCAGGCGGAGATCAGGGCGCGGAACCTCGCCATTCCCCTGACAACGCTGGAGGACTACCCGGAGCTGGATCTGGCAATTGACGGAGCGGACCAGGTGGATGGCCGGCTGTGCCTGATCAAGGGACGGGGTGCAGCCCTGACCCGGGAAAAGTGCGTTGCTGCCGCCGCAGAAGAGCTGGTCATTGTAGTGGACGAATCGAAAATCACAACCATCCTCGACGCCCCCGTACCGGTGGAGGTGATACCGTTTGCGCTGCGGCCGGTCATGCTCGGCATCAAAGCTCTCGGAGGCGATCCGGTACTCCGCCAGGGGATCAGGAAGGACGGTCCGGTCATCACCGACAACGGAAATTTTGTGCTCGACTGCTTATTCGGGAGCATTGACGATCCCGGCCGGCTCGAGGGACTCCTCTCCCTGATGCCCGGGGTTCTCTCGTGCGGGCTCTTCTGCGCGTTCACCGATAAGACAACAGTCGTGGTGGGGAGGAGTGACGGCTGCCGGGAACTCACCCGGTGATCCGCTGCCGTTTCCTTCCGGTCCGTATACGAAAACCGGAATATAAAAAGGGATTCCGGAAAGAAGGGGATTACTGGGCGTAGTTCCTGATTTCCTGGATGAGGGAGAGCTGAGTATTGGCCTCCTCACGTTTCTCCCGCTCAATGGCATCGACAATCTCGCTAAAGGGGTGTGCGAGACGGTAGATCTTCACCGGCCTTCCCTTGTTCTCCGCCTTGATCTCACGGTTCTCAACCCATTTCTGCTCGATCAGGGCAGCCATTGCCAGACTGACTTCAGGCTGGCGAAGGTCGGTGCCGCGCTCGATCTCGCGGGAGGTTGCCTCAGGGTTGTGGGCAAGATAGGTGAGGACCCGTGCGACGTTTCTCTTGACACCGGTCCTTATGAGAAGGGTTGCCAGATTCTCTTCGTCCTGGGTAAAATACATCACATTCTTTGTTCTCATCAAGGGACACCTGAATGCCAGAAATATACGAGTTTAATATATAAAAATATTATTATTAACAATTTTACATCTGAAAGAATAATTACAAATTTAGTCTGAGAAGAAAATAAAATTTTTGATTGGAGCTTCAGAGCAGGCCGAGGTTCTTCAGGTCATTCAGGATCTTCTGGACTGCCTTCTTTGCGTCGTCCGGTTCCTTGCCCCCGGTGATGATCAGTTTGCCGGAGCCGAAGAGGAGCACGACAACCTTCGGGTTTTCCAGGCGGTAAACGAGTCCGGGGAACTGTTCCGGCTCGTACTCGATCCGGTCAAGGTTGAACCCGACGGCGATCTTATTGAGGTTGATCCCGGAACCGAGATCCGCGGAGGTGACGATGTTCTGGATCTTGTAGGTGAGTTTCTGGGGAATATCGATATTCAGCCCGCGGAGCAGATTTCCGAGGATCTCAAGTCCCTCGGAAAGGCTCTCGATGCTCTTCGCACCGGTCAGCACCACCTTCCCCGACCCGAAGACGAGCGCCGCGATCTTTGGATCCTGCATCCTGATGACGACACCCGGGAACCTCTTCTTATTGTACTCTGCATCTTTTATCTGGGAAGCAAGCGCCGGGAGATCCAGATAATCGGTTACCTTCGCGGAGGCAACGATATTTTCAATCTTGAGAGAGTCCTCTGGCTTGACCTTCATATTTATAAATGCCACAGGACAGTATTTAAACAGTTGGGTGTTCCTGCCCCGACCACCTTCTTTCCCCGGCCTGTCATCTGTGGACCGGAAATTTGCCCGTTTCCGGTTGAATGATCAGGCCGCAATCAGAATTCCCGCACAGAAATGGTCCGAGAACTCCATGCTCTGAAAAGTTATATGATAGCTCCGTCAGAAATTCAGGATTAATGCCGGGACACCCGGCATGGTACCAAGGGGGAATGGAATGAAAAAAATCCTTATCCTATTCATCATCGCGGCATTCCTGGTGACCGGGTATGCGCTGGCCGATATCGGCGCCCCGCAGACCCCGGAAACCCAGGGGATCGTGACCTCAACATCAGTGAATGCGGTGGGAAACCTTGCGACCTCCACCGAGATCCAGTGGAGGACGACTGACAGCCCCGGAGGTCTTTCTGAAATTCCACCTCTACTCGAGGCCTACAATCTGATCTTTGAGTCCGTATACACCGAAGACACCCAGTCGGACGGTACCGGTCTCATCCTCTATGATAAGGAGCTCGATGTGGAGACCAGCGCCCAGATCACAGGGCAGTGGAACATCGAAGCGACCAAGCAGCTGGCATTTGTGGGAATCGACGGCGCAGCGGTGACGTCGAGCGACACCATCATGGTGGACGGGGCAGCGGCACCCTACGACACAAAGAGTGTGATCGCCTGTCCGTTCGCACCCCAGATCACTGAAATATACCCGTCATTCTGCAACCGGGCAGAGGCGGGGAGCACCATCGACATGACTGTGGCAAATGTCAGGACCACCACCACGGACCGGTTCGTCCTCTCTGAAGGACCATATCCGGTCGGAGCTTCCGGGAATGTCGAGCTGAACCATGACATCAGGGTGAGCGAGCTCGTCGGAGGAGTCCCCTCGAGCGGACTGGCATCCGCGTATATGGATGTCCTGATCCAGGAGGCACGGGGATTAATCATCGAGAACGGAGAAACCAACTTCAATGGGGATGGTCATCCGTATAATACCCTCATGGAGCGCATTGAATTCTCCGAAGAGACCAGCGCCGATGGTTCCATAACGCTCTTTGAGAAGATGATGCACTACGAATCGGGGATGGTACGGTAAAATCCCTGATTATTTTCTTTTTTTAAATTCCAGTACCCGGGGGATATTCATCCATGGAGGGTGACAGTTCAGTTGGCAGACGTTTGGCAATGCGTTCCACCACAAAGATTTAGGCATTCCTCATGAAAGGAGCATACGGTGCTGAAAGAATCAGCACCGGTGAAGGAGGAATGCAATGAAAAAACCCCTTATTCTGATGCTTATCGGCTGCATTATGATGTGCGGATGTGCGCTTGCCGATGTAGGCATCCCTGCAGTCCCCGAGACGCAGGGGATTATCACATCAACATCGGTGAATGCGGTTGGCAATTTCGCGAGCGCGACGGAAATCCAGTGGAGGATAACCAACGCTCCCGGAGGACTTCCCGATATCCCTCCGCTTGACACTGTCGCATCAGGGATCTATGAATCAATCTATACCGAGGATACCCAGTCTCACGGTACAGGACTGATGCTCTACGACAAGGAGCTCGATGTTGAGACCAGCGCCCAGATCACCGGGCAGTGGAACATCGAGGCGACCAAGCAGATAGGGTTCATAGGTATCGATGGTGCCCATGTCGTTTCAAGTGATGTGATCATGGTCGATGGCGCATCCAATGAATATCTGACCCGGGCTGTCACCGTCTGTCCGTTTGCCCCGGCTGAGACAATATTCACCCCGGCATACTGTAACCGTGCGGAAGCAGGAAGCACAATCGATATGACGGTGGCAAATGCCAGGACCACCACCACCGATCGGTTCGTCATGTCATTGGGATCATCGTTCCTTCCGGCTACCGGCAGCGGGAATATTGAACTGAACCATGATATCCGCGTCACGGAACTGGTAGCTGATGTCCCCTCGAGTGGACTGGCTTCTGCGTACATGGATGTCCTGATCCAGGAAGCACGGGGTTACACTAGTGAAAGCAACTCCAATGGGAATGGTCACCCTCCAACCCTGATGGAGCGGATTGAATTCTCCGAAGAGACCAGCGCTGACGGCGCCATCACCCTGTTCGAAAAGATGATGCACTACGAATCAGGGATCGTGCGGTGAGAGCAGGAAACCGGAAATTTTTCCGGTATTTTTTTTGAAGAATACCCTGGAATACATGTCCGGATATCCTGAAGAACAGTGTGGGATTTCAGTCGTATTCCCGCCAGGTATGGCCGCACTCGCAGCACCGGAAGAACCGGACCTCGCTCTCATCGGCCGACCTGAGCTGGCGCAGCCACCAGAACGCGAGGTTATGCTCGCACTTCGGGCACTTGGTGGCGATGGTGGGAAGTGTCCTGACAGTCTCCTCATCTTCGACGATGACAATCTCCTTTTCGCTTCTTTTTCGCGTTCTCTGGAGCTGATCGTCATCAGTTATTTTCCTGATGTACCCGCATTTCCGGCACTTCAGCTGGCCCCCGGATGATATCATCAGGCTCTTGCACTCAGGACAGAACATTGGTTACTCATGGGTTCACATGCATGATTAAGGCTTGGATAACGTCGTTTCAGGGGTTTTATGGCTGAAGTTCCCCATCGCA
Organism: Methanolinea sp. UBA277; assembly: GCA_002499905.1. GTDB lineage: Archaea > Halobacteriota > Methanomicrobia > Methanomicrobiales > Methanospirillaceae > UBA9949. The sequence continues at coordinate 13,629 of DANP01000012.1, read as the reverse complement.
ACCCTTTTTCCGCCCGGCACCGATTATTATGGGAATGAAAGAGTACCTGGTGCTGGTCTCCTGTATTCTCTTCCTGGCCTTTCTCATCCCGTCGAAGACCCGGAACTGGTTTGCAGTCTTCGGATGGACAGCGATGGTGCTCTTTCTCTTTGCCGAGGTGCCGTACTACTTCTCGATCAATAACTACCTCTACCCGACGCTGGCCATCCTCTCCGTCCCGTTCCTGCTCATCACGGCAAAATACCTGGTTCTCGGAGACACCCGGGTCGAACAGCTCTCCCGGGCAGCCGCTGTCGCCTTCCTGGTCTATGCGCCGTTCGCCTTCACCCCCCTGGGCGACTGGCTGATATCAATCGTGGTCGGTCAGACGCTCTGGCTGGTGAATATGCTCGGGTACGATGCCGTGCTGACCGCCTGGAACATGGTGATCAGGAACGGATTCCGGGTCGAGATCATCCTTGCCTGCACCGGGATCCAGGCCATCGCCATCATGCTGGGAGTCGCGGCTGCAGTCCCGACCACCAGCCGACAGAAGATCCTCGCGTTCCTGCTCATCGTGCCGACCATCTATACCTTAAACCTCATCAGGAACACGGCGGTCATCATCGCCTACACCGGCCAGTGGTTCCCCTATCTTCCGGGTATTGCCGGGAACGGGGAGTACGGGTACGAGAGCTTCTTCTGGGCTCACAACGTCATTGCCGAGCTGCTGGCCCTTATGCTCCTGGTCGGTATTGCGTATGCCCTGTTCCGTGTCATCCCGGGGCTGGCGGACCTCGCTGCAGACCTGTACAGCCTGTATTCCGGGGAGGTCAGGAGAGTCTTCCGTAGAGATAGATGATCCGCTGGAGTGCCGAGAGATTGGTCCCAACGGCAATCAGCAGCACGGAGACCCAGATAAACCCGGTCAGGCCCCCGATGATGAGCACGAGGATAGTCTCAGGGCGCCCGAAGAATCCCACCCCTTCCAGGGGATCCTCGATCTTCCCGTCGATTCGCTCCTCGTAGCCGGTTTCTGCATAGACCACCGGCTTGATGAAGGTATTCATCAGCGAGCCGATGATGGCGATCGCCACGATTGCAAAATCGCTCCCCACGGGCAGGTCGTTGAAACGGGACAGGATAGCGATCCCGGAGAGCCCGATCCCGAGGATAACCAGGGCGTCAACGTATTTATCAACGATCCAGTCGAAGACCGCACCAAACCGGGTCTCTTTCTCGGTCCTGCGGGCAACGCTCCCGTCCACCAGGTCGAGGACCGCTGAGAGAAAGAGGAAGATGCTGCCGATGGCAAACATCCGGTAGAAGTAACAGACCGCACAGAGCACCCCGAACAGGAGGGAGAGGAGCGAAATCTGGTTCGGTGTGACCCCGGCCCTGCAGAAGACGGTCGCGATCGGCTCGATGTACCTGAGGAGCCGTGGCCGGAATGCGGTTATATTCATGGATCATCTAAGTAGCATCGCACAGGATAAATAATTGCAATGGGTGGCAGCGCCCCTGACATACTCTTTTCAGACAATGATATTACATAGCAGCACGAAGCTTCCTGAAAGGAGTTTGACGTGGAAGGATCACCAGAACGGCCGCATGTGCTGATGATGTCTGAGATAACCGCCGACGGGAAGCTGACGCTGAAGAAGGGGTGCTCGAGCAAGATCCTGATGAAGTACATGGATCATGCCACCGAGATTCTGCTCCACCAGACGAGAGCTGCCTGCGATGCCATCATGGTCGGGTCAAACACCATCCGGATAGACAACTCATTTCTCACCGTGCGATACGTTGAGGGAAGAAACCCGGTGCGGGTGATTCCCTCCAGCATGGCCGATATCCCCCCTGACGCACACGTGCTCTCCCCTGATGCCCCCACCATCATCGCGGTCTCGGAGAAGGCACCTCCCGAACGGGTCGACGCTCTTCGGGAGCAGGGTGCGGTCATCGTGGTTGCCGGAACTGATCATGTCTCACTCCCTGAACTCATGCGGATCCTCTCTGCAGACTTCGGGATCCGGAAGCTCATGATCGAGGGAGGCCCGACCCTGAACTGGCACATGCTCCACCACCGGCTCGTAGACGAGATCCGGCTGATACACCTCCCCTTTATCGTCGGGGGATCGGATACACCCTCGCTGGTCGGGGGAATGCACATCGAGTCCGAGGAGGAGATGATCAGGCTGGCCCTTAAGAACTTCTACCTGTGCGGGACCAACCTTGTGACCGAGTACGATGTCCTCTATGCCGATGGGGGCGGGGGAGATGCTGCCGGATCCGGGTGACCAGCAGTCGCGGAAGAAGAACCCTATTTTTTTTATACTCCTCATACTCGTGGTTATTCTCGCGGCCGCCGGTCTTGCTGTAGTGCTACCGGGGTATTCACGGGACCTGGGTATCTCCGTCATCAGGATAGAGGGGATCATCGTCACCGGGGAATCCGGAAACGGGTATGCCGGCAGCGAATCTGTCGGAGGGATGATCCGGGACGCAGCCGATGACCCGATTATCGATGCGATCGTGCTCCGCATCAACAGCCCCGGAGGGACCCCGGCAGGTGCGCAGGAGATCGTGGCCGATGTCCTGTATGCGAAGGAGAGAAAACCGGTCGTCGTCTCCATGGGGGACATTGCCACATCATCCGCTTACTACATCAGCGCATACGCGGACAGGATCTATGCCAGTCCCGACACCCTCACCGGCGGCATCGGCACCGCCTGGATCTTCACCGACATCAGCGGCTGGATGGAGGAGGAGAACCTCAGCATCGAGGTGATCAAATCGGGGAGCATGAAGGATATGGGGGCAGAGTACCGTCCCCTCACCGAAGAAGAACGGCGGTATGCCGGACAGATCGTGAACCAGAGCGCCCGACGGTTCATGGATGATATCCTCTCCCAGCGTCCCCTTGACCGGAGCATGATCGAGGATGCCCGCATCTTCCGCGGCGAGGAGGCAGTCGATCTCGGCCTGGTGGACGAGATCGGCAACCTCCATGATGCCATTGCCGGTGCCCGGGCCCTCTCCTGACGAGCACAGATCAGATCATCATCAGCGGGTCGGCCTTCATGTACTCCCGGCAGATGGTGGTGGCATACTGGCCGGGCGGAAGCGAGAACTCGAGCCGGACGAAGTCCTCGCCGGCCATGGCCGATATCTCAGTTGAGAGTGATATGGGCCGTACGGCACCCTCAAACCGGGTGTTCACGAGGTCCCGGACCGAACAGAAATCCTCCTCCCTGATGCCGTCCTCCCTGAGCAGGAAGGACATGGTATCAAGGTCGCTGTACTCCGGGCCGGATGGGCTGCAGCCGGGCATCCGCAGCGCAATCCGGCACCGCCCCCGTTGCACCTGCAGCCTGGCATTTCCGATGTTCCCGTCAGTGACCCGGTCTTCGCGCCCGTTCTCAAACAGGAGCCGGTCACCTGGGAGGGGGTCGGTCAGCGTGTTCCCTTCCATGATCCGTGCGGACAGGGTCTTGTTGAAGAGCCAGGACTGGTACGCACTCACAAACAGGGAGAGGATCTTCGGGGGCAGGATCTTCAGTGCGCCCCGGTAGTCTCCGGGATGAACGGCGAGATGGTGGAGCATCGATCGCTCATAGGCCAGGGGGAGGGGAAACTCCCGGATGGCTGAAAGGGCATCCCGGGTGGCGAGGAAGGATGAGCGTGCGGCTCGGACCTCCTCGGGTTCGCGGGGGAAGGCCTCCCCGATATAGCAGAGCACCGCCCCCTCGTAATCAGTTCGAAGGAGATGCCTGCCGACGATATGGGTAATCGGCCTGATGACGCCGAACCGCTGAATCCCGAAGTAGTTCGGTACCGCGGTCCTGCAGACCTGTGATACCTGTTCCACGGTACCGGCAAGCCCGTCGGCAGCAACCTCGCGGATGGTAATGCAGAAGCGGTTTGCCACGTGGGACCCGAGCGTGATCGGTGAGTGCGCCCTCCCGGCAACCTCGAGTTGGATATCGCGCAGCTGCACCCGCCCGATATCCGCCGGGGAGATACCGGAAATCGAGATCAGCTGGGTGGTGACGGCATGCTTGTCCTTTGTCCCGGCAAACCCGATCTTCCGGTAGGAGATGCCCAGACGCCGGGCGATCTCCCTGATCGCCCGCTGCTGGTCCCAGTCCTTCTTGGTCAGCCGGAGTAGCAGGAACGGCCCGTCATCCCCGGTCACCGGGGGGATCTCCTCGACGATAAAGTCTTCGGGAACCGTCCGGAGCCTCCCCCCGATTCCCGGGGTATCGCTGGCATAGTAGTCCATGCCGAGGGCACGCTCGAGAGGGTGGGTGCTCGCTCTCATAGCAGGGAGAGGGAACCGGTGATCCGGTCCATGTCTTCTGATTTTGCCGGGCCGAGCCCGAGAGCGGTCACCGTGCCCGGCGGAATCTCGGTCATGCCGGCGTCCAGCACCAGTGCTGTGACAATTCCCACCGCCTCGGCAATGGACTTCAGCTCGTAGAGATCGCGTTCACAGGCTGCCTTGAGGACGACCTTTTTCTGCCCTTCCGCGAGCCACTTTCTCCGTGAAGCCGCATCAGTCTTCTCGTAGGAGAGCAGTGCCGCATGGGCCGCCTGGGCGCACATCTTCCCACAGCTCATCCGGAGGTCCGAGCGGATGACAAGGCACTGCTTCCACGCAAATTGCGGACTCTTCTCCATGGTGCATTCAGGTTGCACCGCACCCATCAAATAGGTGGCCTCGGGCGAACCCCCGGCCTGCCAAATCATGATAGTCTGTCAGAACCTACGAAGTGAGTACGGGACCTGTCGATGCGATACTATGACGTGGTGGTGGTCGGCGCCGGTCCGGCAGGGAGCGCCTGTGCCCGGCTCTGCGCCGAGCAGGGCCTCTCCACCTGCCTAATCGAGGAGCACGGCACCATCGGCCATCCTGTCCAGTGCGCCGGACTCCTCTCGTGTGCCGCATTCAGGGAGTGCGGGGCAACACGGAAATCGGTCATGAACGAAGTCTCCGGGGCACGGATCATCACTGCAGCGGGATCCGAACTGGAATTCGATGCCGGCAGGACCCGTGCCGTTGTGGTGGACCGGGGTGCTCTTGACCGGGAGATGGCGATGCAGGCTGCTGACGCAGGAGTGGAGGTGCGGCTGAAGACGGCTTATCGTGGCCGTACAGGATCAGCGATCCGTACACGGGGGGTGTCAGGGAGAGCGGAGATCCCATTCCGGGTGCTGGTTGCAGCCGACGGCCCCAGGAGCCCGGTCGCCCGATCGCTCGGGATGCAGCGGCCGCCGATCTTTCTCTCCGGGCTCCAGGCAGAGATCAGCAGGGATATGGACGGCCGGCATGTCGAACTTTACCCGGATGCATCGCCGGAATTCTTCGGGTGGGTTATTCCGATCGGGAAGAGGCGGGCCCGTATCGGTCTCTGCGGAACGCAGGATATCCCGGAGCGGTTCAGATCGTTCTGCCGCGGCATCTGCGGAGAGAGCATTCTCAACCTGGTGAGCGGGACAGTCCCGCTCGGAGTGATGCCGAAGACCTACGGATATGCAACCCTCTTCATCGGAGATGCGGCAGGCTTCCCCAAACCCACCTCTGGCGGAGGGGTATACACCGGTGTGCGGTCGGCAGGCCATGCCGCAGCAGTTGCCAGTACGGCATGTCTGAAGAATGATACGTCGGACGCCGTCATCGGCGAGTACGAGCGGCGCTGGAAGGCCGACTTCGGACGGGAACTCGAACTCGGTCTCAGGGTATTCCGGCTCCGGCAGCAGCTATCAGCCGGGGACATCGATCGCCTGGTCCGGTTGCTGAATAATCCCGGCATCATTGGGGACATCCGGCGATACGGGGATATGGACCGCCCGGGGGCCATCATCCGTCACCTATTGAAAAATCCGAAATTATTTCCTGTTCTCGGCATACTCCTCAAGGGAGGAGTACGCCAAATTATCAAACAATAATCTTTTTTACCTATCAATTCATACGGAATTCTAAATTCATATGAATTGGTGAAACGATGCACATTCCAGACGCCTTCATCCCGCTCCCCCAGGCAGCTGTATATTGGATCATAGCACTGATCTTCATTGCACTCTCCCTCAGGTGGGCACGAAAAGAGATGAGAGATGATAAAATACCCCTCGTTGCTGTTCTTGCCGCAGGCATCTTTGCCATCCAGGCCATCAACGTACCCATCCCGTGGGGGACGAGCGGGCACATGATGGGGGCCGCGCTCGCCGCCATCGTGCTTGGATCACCGTTTGCGGCGGTGTTCGTCCTGACCCTGGTGCTCATCGTCCAGGGAGTCCTGTTCGGTGACGGAGGACTCACCGTGATGGGTGCCAACATCATCAACATGGGTGTTATCGGAGGATTCGTCGGGTTCTACAGTTACCGGGGGCTCTCTCCCCTCTTCAAAAATGTCTATCCTGCCGCATTCATCGCCGGGTGGCTCTCGCTCTTTATCGCCGCGCTCGTCTGCGCTGTTGAGATGGCCATTGCCGGAACCTTCCCGCTCGAACTCGGCCTCTTCTCCATGGGCCTCTACCACGCGGTCATCGGGGTAATCGAGGGGGGTATCACCGCGGTTGCTATCTACCTGATCCATACTGCCCGCCCGGACATCATGGCAGAGCCGTCAGGGATGGTGTCTTCATGAACACCAAAACCTTTCTCCTCGCCGGTCTTGCCGTCGCGCTGGTGATCGCGGCCATGGCACCGTTCATCGCGTCGAGCAACCCGGACGGCCTGGAGAGCGCGTTCTTCGGCATCTTCGGCGCAAAAGAGATCCAGGGATCGGAGATCAATGAGGAGCATGCGGAAGCGGCAGAGGAGGAAATCGCCGCAATCACCGGTAACGATTTCTCGTTCGAATCACCGTTCCCCGATTATTCCATCGAGGGGCTGTCGAAGTTTGGGGAAGCGGCGGCCATCATCATCGGAACCGTTCTCGTTCTCGGGATTGCCTTCGGACTCTCCCGGATCATGGCCCGTCCTGAATAGAAAAAGAGACTATTTATCTTTTTTTGGCCAATAGTTCCTGCAATGCACCTCGTTGAGACGCGCGATCTGTCCTATGTCTACCCCGGCAACGTGAAAGGCCTTGATGCAGTCAATTTCATCGCCGAGAGAAACTCCCGTATTGCGGTGATCGGGGCAAACGGTGCGGGCAAGAGCACGCTCTTCAAGCACTTCAACGGCATCCTCAGGCCAACCAGCGGCACGGTGCTCATCCACGGCGAGCCGGTCACCGACCAGAACATCAGGGAGGTGCGGAAGTTTGTGGGGCTGGTCTTCCAGAACGCCGATGACCAGATCTTTTCCCCGACCGTGGAGCAGGATGTGGCGTTCGGACCGATGAACCTGGGCCTCGATGAGGAGACGGTCAGCCACCGGGTCGATGAGGCACTGGCCATGGTCGGGATCGAACACCTCCGGGACCGCGTACCCCACCACCTGTCCGGGGGAGAGAAGAAGCGGGTAGCCATCGCCGGGGTGATTGCCATGGAACCCCAGGTCCTGGTGCTGGACGAGCCGACTGCCGGTCTCGATCCCCAGGGAGTGAAGGACCTGATCGGGGTGATCAACACTCTTGCCCGGCAGTACGGCATCACCGTCATCTTCTCCACCCACGAGGTCTCTCTTGTCCCCGAAGTCGCCGACCGGCTCTATGTCATGGACCGCGGCCGGATTGTGGCCCGGGGGACAGTGGCCGAGGTATTTGACGACCAGGACCTGCTCACCTCCGTCCGCCTGGATATCCCGGTCATCCCCAAGCTGATACGCTCCCTCCGGAAAGAAGGGATGGATATCGGGATGGCGTTCACTCTCGATGAAGCAACGACTGCATTCCTGCGATGCTACCGGGGCCGGGAATATGATCGATGACCTCTTCCTCATCGAGAAGTACGCCTACCGGAAGAGCCCGGTCCATACGCTCGACGCCCGGGTGAAGATCGTGGTGGCCTTTGCGGCCATCATCGCCATCGTAGCCGTCCCCTACTCGACCATGGTGTATTCCGTGGGGGCGGTCTTTTTTCTCTTCTGCGCCGTCCTCTGGGGACTTTCCGGACTTTCTCCGGTTATTTACGCAAAAAGGCTGCTGGTGATCCTTCCATTCGGGATGTTCCTGATCGTCTTCCAGATCTTCTTCAAGAACCGGTACTACGAGACATTCACCACGCTTGCCACCCTCCCGTTCGGGATCGAGATCTATGCAGAATCGGTTGAATTCGCATCTATCCTGCTGATCAAGTTCCTGGTCGCCGTCTCTTTCATCATCCTGCTCTCCTCCACCACGAAGACCCAGGACCTGCTCGAGGGTGCGGGCCGGCTGGGCCTCCCGGCCGAGTTCACCCTGGTGCTGGGGATGATGCTCCGCTATCTCTACGTCTTCGGCTACATGATCCGGAAGATGCGCCAGTCGCTGGAGACCCGCTGCTTTGATCCCTTCGACCGTTCGCTCCCCTACCGCTACCGCCTCGAGAAGCTGGCATATGCTGTCGGAACCCTGTTCATCAGGTCCTATGAGCAGGGTGAGCGGACCTACCTGGCCATGCTCTGCCGGGGATACGGGCGGGAAAGCCATCTCTATATCTCGAAAAAACCCCTGAAGTCACGGGACTGGGCGTTCCTCTCTGCCGGGCTGCTGCTGGCTGTCGCCACCCCTGTTCTGGTCTGGACCGGTCTCCTCCGAATCGGCTAGGAAGAGGATTTAATGTTCATGGTTTCGTACTACTCTCCATGGAGAGCAAGTTCGGCAGGGGATTCATCACCAGCATCACGCTGATCTGCAAGCATTTCGCCCTGCCGCCTGAGCAGGCGTTCTACGGAGCAGCGGACCACCTGGAGGGACTGGAGATCCCGCCACAGTTCCAGGGTACCGAAGTCGAGGAGCTGGTGACCCAGCTCCGGAAGCGTATCGTCTGGCACCAGCCGGGCAGCATGGACAAGGAGGATGCTGCCGAGGTCATCCGGGTATTGAACCGGCTGATCATCGCCATCGACAAGGCACTCGGTATCACCGATCCTGATCTGGGGGAATTCCGCTGAATTTTCAGGCCTATAATCAGCATTAAGTGGTTATACGACCAATACTAAGTGTGAGGTACTGACATTCTGCACGATATCTTTTTTAGCGGAGGGCAGCGATGACCGATATGTATGATGCATCCCGCATAACGGTACTGGAAGGTCTGCAGCCGGTACGGGAACGGCCGGCCATGTATATCGGGAGCACGGATACCCGGGGGCTCCACCACCTGGTGTACGAGGTGGTCGACAACTCCATCGATGAAGCACTCGGAGGGTACTGCACCACCATCTGGGTCATCATACATGCCGATGGATCTGTCTCCGTTCTCGACAACGGCCGGGGTATCCCGGTGGATGTGATGCCCGGCACCGACCGGAGTGCGCTTGAGACCGTGCTCACCGTGCTCCATGCCGGTGGCAAATTCGACAAGAACAGCTACCAGGTCTCGGGCGGCCTGCATGGTGTCGGCGTCTCGGTGGTCAACGCCCTCTCCACCCGGCTTTCCGCTGTTGTGTACCGGGACGGAAATGTCTACGAGATGCGGTTTGCCCGGGGGGCCGTCACTTCACCGATCTCGGTCCGCGAAGAGAGCCTGCCGGAAATGCAGGAGCGGTACCTGGCCTGGTACGGCGAAGAACCCGGGCATTCAGGAAAGGACCGGCGGGAATTCCTCCGGCTCTTCGAGAAGAAACTCTCGGGGACCCGGATCGTCTTCCTGCCTGACGGGAGCATCTTTGAGACCCTGAAGTTCGACTACGACGTCCTCTCCCACCGGATGCGGGAACTCGCCTTCCTGAATTCCGGGGTGAAGATCAGCATCACGGACGAGCGGAGCGGTGACGCCGAGACCTTTTGCTACGAGGGAGGGATCTGCGAGTACGTCCGGTACCTGAACGAGGGGTCGGTACCCACCCACCCGGATGTCATCGCCGTTTCCAAGAAGGATACCGAGAACCGCATCGATATTGATGTAGCCCTCCAGTACGTCAATTCCTACTCTGAGCAGGTATTCGCCTATGTTAACAGCGTGAATACACGCGAGGGCGGTACGCACCTGGAGGGGTTCCGGAGTGCGATTACCCGGGCCATCAATGCCTCTGCACGGCGGAATAACCTGATAAAGGAATCAGCCCTCTCCATACGGGGAGAGGATGTCCGGGAGGGGCTGACCGCGATCGTGAGCGTCAAGATGGCGAACCCCCAGTTCGAGGGCCAGACCAAGATGAGGCTCGGCAACAGTATTGTCCGTGGTATTGTCGATTCCCTCGTCTACCAGTCCCTGATCGATTACTTTGAGGAGAACCCGAAAGTTCTCTCTGCCATCGTCGAGAAGGTGATCGCCGCAGCGCGGGCACGCGAAGCTGCCCGCAATGCCCGTGAGCTTGCCCGGAGAAAGAGCACGCTCGAGACCTCCGGTCTTCCCGGCAAACTTGCCGACTGTTCGGAGCGTGACCCGGAAAAGAGCGAAATCTACATCGTGGAAGGTGATTCGGCCGGCGGATCGGCCAAGCAGGGACGGGACCGCCGGTTCCAGGCCATTCTCCCGCTGAGAGGCAAGATCCTGAACGTGGAGAAAGCGACCCCGCACAAGATCCTCAAGAATACCGAGATCCTGGCGCTCATCTCGGCAATCGGTACCGGGGTCGGGGAGCAGTTCGACACCGAGAAAGCCCGCTACCACCTGGTCATCCTGATGACCGATGCCGATGTCGACGGAGCACACATCAGGACGCTCCTGCTCACCTTCTTCTTCCGGTACATGAAGGAGCTGATCGAGAAAGGCTACGTCTACATCGCCCAGCCGCCGCTTTTCCGGATTGCCAAGGGCAAACAGGAGCGGTATGCCTTCCGCGAGGAGGAGATGCGGCAGATCGTGGCAGAGCTCGGGGAGAAGGGGGTCAGCGTCCAGCGGTACAAGGGTCTTGGAGAGATGAATGCCAGCCAGCTCTGGGAGACGACCATGGATCCCGGACGGCGGGTGCTCAAGCAGGTCACCATCGAGGACGCCGTCTATGCAAACGAGATCTTTGAGAAGCTGATGGGTGAGAACGTCGAAGCCAGAAAGGAATTCATAAAGCGGCACGCAAAGGAGGTGACCAACCTTGACATCTGAAGAGCAGGGCACAGCCGGTCCGGCCGGTTCCGCCGCCTCCCGGGTGATCCCCGTCACCATCGAGGCCGAGATGAAGTCCTCCTACATCAATTACGCCATGAGCGTGATCGTCGGGAGGGCCATCCCTGATGTCCGGGACGGACTGAAACCGGTCCACCGCCGCTCGCTCTTTTCCATGTGGGAGATGGGCAATACCAGCGACAAGCCCACCAAGAAGAGTGCCCGCGTGGTCGGAGATGTGATGGGGAAATTCCACCCCCACGGCGATGCAGCGATCTACGATACCATCGTCAAGATGGCCCAGCCGTTCTCTTACCGCTATCCGCTCGTCGAAGGGCAGGGGAACTTCGGTTCTATCGACGGCGATGCCCCGGCCGCCATGCGATATACCGAGGTCAGGCTGGATCCGATTGCCGAAGAGCTCCTGAAGGATATCGAGAAGGAGACCGTCTCCTTTGTCCCGAACTTTGATGAATCGCTCACCGAACCGACCGTCCTCCCGGCAAAGATCCCGAACCTCCTGGTGAACGGGTCAAGTGGCATCGCCGTCGGGATGGCCACCAACATGCCGCCCCACAACCTTGGAGAGGTCTGCGATGCCGTCTGCAGGTGCCTCGAGCAGCCCGATTCTTCGGTTGACGACCTGCTCAGGATCCTGCCCGGCCCCGATTTCCCGACCGGCGGGGTCATCATGGGGAGAGAGGGGATCAGGGCTGCCTATGAAACGGGGCAGGGCAAGGTCGTGGTCAGGGGTGTGGCAGAGATCGAGGAGCGCGGTACCAAGGGTGACCGGATCGTGATCACCGAGATCCCCTTCCAGGTGAACAAGGCCCGCCTCATCGAGCATATTGCCGGACTGGTGAAGGAGAAGAAGATCGAGGGGATCTCCGATATCAGGGACGAATCGGACAAGGAAGGGCTCCGGGTGGTGATCGACCTCAAGAAGGGCATCATCCCCGGCATCATCCTCAACCAGCTCTACAAGCACACCGCGCTCGAGAGTACGTTTGGGATCATCAACCTCGCCATCGTCGACAACCAGCCCCGGTACCTCCCGCTCCGCGAACTCATCGACCTGTTCGTCCTGCACCGGATCGAAATCATCCGCCGGAGGAGCGAATTCGACCGGAAAAAGGCCGAAGAAAGGGTACATATCCTGAAAGGCCTCCTCCTTGCTCTCTCCCGTATCGACGAGGTGATCGCGGCGATCCGGGCTTCTGATACGGCGGAAACGGCAAAGAACGCCCTCATTGCCCGGTTCGGGCTCGATGAGGTCCAGGCACAGGCCATCCTCCAGATGCAGCTTCGCCGCCTGGCTGCGCTCGAACAGCAGAAGATCCTCGATGAGCGGAACGAACTTGAGCAGGCGATTGCCCTGCTCTCTGAGCTCCTCTCCGAAGAGCGGAATATCAGAGCTGAGATCCGGAGGGAACTCATCGCGGCGAAGGAGAAATACGGGGATTCCCGGCGGACACAGATCAGTGCGTCGGTACTCTCCATCGACAGGGAGGATATGATCGAGGACAAGAAGGTCCTGGTCTCCCTCACTTCGCTCAACTACATCAAGAGGATGGATATCGACACCTACCGGCAGCAGCGGCGGGGTGGAAAGGGAATCATCGGGATGTCCACCAAGGAGGAGGACTACGTCGAGAATGTCTTTATCGCCAACACCCATGACTACCTGCTCTGCTTCACCAGCAACGGTCGCGTGTACTGGCTGAAGGTGTACGAGATCCCGGAGAGTTCCCGCACCAGCCGTGGAAAGGCCATCGTGAACCTGCTCAACCTGCGGGACGAGGCCGTCACCACCGTCATCCCTGTCCGTGAATTCTCCCACGACCGGTTCCTCCAGTTCGTGACCCGGCTCGGGCAGATCATCAAGATCCCGCTGAAAGAGTTCTCGTTCCCCCGATCGGTTGGAACAAACGCCATCCGGCTCCGGGAGAACGACCAGCTGGTCGATGTCATCATGACCGACGGGAATAAGGAGATCATCCTGACCAGCAGTTTCGGACAGAGTCTCCGGTTCCATGAAAATACCGTACGCACGGTAGGCAGGAATGCCCAGGGTGTAAGGGGTATGAAGATGCGGGGCGGAGATACCGTGGTTGCCATCACCCTCCTCGAAAAGGATCGCCTGCTCACCATCTCCGATGCCGGGTTCGGGAAGAGGACCGAGTTCGATGACTTCCGCGGGCACGGCAGGGGGACCATGGGGGTCAGGAACATCCAGCTCGAACGAAACGCGGTGGTCATCGCATCCTGCGCCGTGGCGGATACCGATGAGATCATCGTGATGACCGCGTCGGGCATCGTCATGCGGACCGCGGTGAGCGAGATCAGGATTATCGGGCGCGGGACGAAAGGGGTCAGGATCATGCGTCTGGACGAGCATGACCGGGTCGTCGGAATTGCCGTCGTTCCCCCGGATATCGATAACGGGGACTCCGGAGAACCGGAGACCGGTGAGCCCGGCGAAGCGGAGCGAGGGCAACCGGGGAACGGTTG
>DANP01000006.1 GCA_002499905.1 Methanolinea sp. UBA277 | reverse complement strand
CCCTCGGTGATGGGCGCAGCGGTGGTCCTGGCATGGCTGCGGCTGGTATCGGGGAGTGTCTGGACGGCGATTCTGTTCCACGGGTTCTGGAACTTCTTCATCCAGCAGCTCTACCCCGTGCTCACCACCCCGACCGGGGCGGGGAGCATGATGCTCGGAGAGTTCGGATGGTTCGTGGCCGGAGCATACGTGGTGCTCGCCCTCGTCTTCTGGATGTTCCGGGACCGGCTTCCTTCCGGCGGAAAGGGATCAACCGCCACCGGGGAGTTATAGAGCATGCAGTGCGTGGCAGGACGACAATCCCTCATCTGTGCATTCTTTTCAGGTTTGCTCTATGCCGGGTATTTTGCCTCCATCATGATCGGGGAATCCCTCTGGTTTACCCTCACGATCATTGCCGGCATTGCCGGGCTTGTCGGTGGTGCTTTGGCCATCGGGAATGCCGGGGTGCCCGGTCTCCCGTCCTGGCGGGAAAATTCCTTTCTCTTTTCCCTGGTCATGGCGGTTCTCTTCTTCCTGGCAAAGTACACCTCCTTCTTCTTCCACGAGTGGTCCCACTCCACTGCAGCCTTCCTGACCGGGGTCACGCAGAAAGAACCACTGGATATCAATTACGGCCATGGCTGGACGCTCTCGGGCTGTTCGGCAATCGATGACTGGAACGTCTTCCCCGGCCTGATCGACCATGGCCGGAACACTGTTGCCGCCGTTATCTCCATCGCCGGCCCCATGATGAACGTCGTCCTGGCCGTCATCGCTTTCGCCCTCCTCACCAGGCAGCGGGTGCGAAGCTCGCTCCTCCTCTTCTCCCTCCTTTTCTGGGTGGCACTCATCAACGTGGCCCAGGTCTGGACGTATATTCCCCTCAGGTCGGTGATGTACCGGGGTGGAGACATCTTCTTTTTTGAGTGGGCGCTCGATCTCTCCCCCTGGGCAGTGACTGTGGCGGGGACGCTTCTCATTATCGCCGGGTTTGCCCTGGTGTTTGTCTCTGTCCTCCCTGCTCTTCTCGCCAGCCTCAGACCAGCCTTCCCCGGGCTGGCCGGTCTCTTTGTCCTGGCCTGGTTCACGGCGTTTGTCTACTACGGGCTGACCCCGCTCCTGTTCACCCTGGACTCGGTGACCAGTCCACGGATCTGGTTTGGGGTCCTTGACATTGCGGTGGGAATCATCCTGGCCTGGCTTTTCGTTCGGACCCTGATGCGAAACCAGGCTGAAAATCCCTGGATCCCGTGGCGGGAAGAGACGTGAGACAACAATTTTTACGGGATACTATCCGGAGACCTGGATGCCGGGGCCTTGGAAGCCTTCGGAAACTGACCTGAACTTCACGGAGCATTCCTCTTTCATCTGATTCTTCCCGGGTATCTGCATCACCCGCCGGATCTTCCCCCGGCGCAGGTTATTTCTCTCAATGTTTCTTTTCAGCGCCGGCCGAGGAGCGTTGAGAAACGAGACCCCCCTGTCTCCTTTGGTATTCAGTCCACAGAATTGAGGAGCCAGCGAACCTCCCCCTTCCAGGGAATCAGCAGCGTCGCCTGCGGAGGGACCGGTTTCCCGGTCAGAGCGTCTCCGGCCGATCTCCTTCAGCTCAGGGTTGGGAAAGTATCATCTCCAAACCGGTCACCATAGAGAACTAAGGGATAACAGGATCGCATGAAATACCAGTTCCTCCGAAAGTATCCGTTCTCGTACTACCTGGTGGCGGCCATCTTCCTGATCCTGATGGTCGCCATAGCCGGCCTGATCGGTATCAGCTGCCTGGCCACGGAGCATACGCTGCGGGACAATGCCCGGTCCCTGGAACTCCAGACCGAGGACAGTCTCATTGCGATCTTCCGGACCAAGGAGGAAGGCCTCCGGATCTATGATGACAGCCTGAACCAGCGCATGGAAGAATCCTTCCCCCTGTTCCTTGCTGAGTATGAACGGGCCGGGAGAGAGCCTGCCATGATGGATCTCTCCGCAGTGAAGAAGGCACTCGGTGAGGACATGGACCTCTACATCATCGATGCGAATGCGACCATCCTCTCTTCAACCTACGCCCCGGACGTGGGGCTGCGGTTCCGTGATTATGCGCCCTACTTTGCCGACTACCTTGACAGGATACGTCTCTCTGACGGCATGCACCCCGACCGGGTCGTCGCCGCAAAAACGACGGGCGAAATGAAAAAGTATGCCTACCTGCCCACGCCGGATCACCGGTACATCCTGGAACTCGGGCTCACGGTGGAGGCCGTCCCGGTTACGAGTTTCAGGTACCTGGACGATGAGCTCATCAGGCAGGTGGAGCAGACCAACCCCTACCTGGTGAAAGCACGGGTATTTGATACCACGCTCCGGGAGCGGGTCAACGACACCTCGGTGGAAATCGGTGATCCCGCACTCAGGGAGCTCCTGGCAGGGGTCCTCGCCAACCGGAGGTCGCTTGAAATCCCTGATCCCCGGTCGGGAATAACGACCCGGTACCTGTTCGTGGACCTGGGAAATGACAACTACGGGTCGGATCTTTCCCGCATCATCGAGCTCACCTATACTGATCTGCCGATCCGCCAGGCACTCGCCTCCAGTATCATCTTCTACCTCTCTCTCGGGCTGATCTCACTGGTCGTGTGCGCCCTCCTCGCCTTCATCACCATCCGGAACCTCACCCGCCCCATCGGGAGAATGGTCGAGGACGTGAATATCATTGCCGGCGGAGACCTTGACCACCCCCTCGCCCCGCCCCTCAGCGAAGAGCTGATCAGCCTTGAACAGAGCATCTCCGCCATGGTCTCCCGCCTGAAAACCATGATCACCGAACTCCGGGCCAGCGAAGAGAACTACCGCACCCTGGTGCAGAGCGCAAAAAGCATCATTCTCCGGTCGGCCCCTGACGGCAGAATCCTCTTCATCAATGCCTCCGGCCAGGAATTCTTTGGGTATCCCGAACAGGAAATCGTCGGGAAAACCGTGTACGAGACCATCCTGCCCGGAACGGATGAACAGGGAAGGCCTATACAGGAGAAGTACCGGAATTTCTCTGCCAATCCCGAACTCTTCCTGAACGTTGAGAATGAGAACCGGAACCGGAGCGGAAGAAAGGTCTGGATGGCATGGACCAACCAGCCGCTCTACGATCAGCAGGGGAATATCGTGGAGATCCTCTCTATCGGCAACGATATCACCCGCATCAAGCAGGTGGAGAAAGAGATCCAGGAGCTCAACAGCGAGCTTGAGCAGCGGGTGGCCGACCGTACCCGGCAGCTGGTCGATGTGAACAGGAACCTCGAGTCCTTCACCTACTCCGTATCCCACGACCTGCGGGCCCCGCTCCGGGCCATCTCGGGGTACTCCACCATCCTGCTGGAGGATCTCCCGGGAATCCCCGAGAAGGATCAGAAATACCTAAACCTGATGCGCCAGAACGCCAACGAGATGGGCCGGCTCATCGATGACCTCCTCAATTTCTCCAGGCTCGGGCAGCAGTCGCTGCAGAAAAAGACCGTGGATCCTGCAGCCATCGTCCGGGACATTATCAAGGAATTCAGGAATGAACCGGGCAACCGGTCGGTGGAATTCAGGGTTGGGAGTCTTCCTCCCTGCCAGGCAGACCCGATCCTGTTCAGGCAGGTGCTCGCAAACCTCCTCTCCAATGCCACCAAATTCTCCCGGACCCGTGACCACCCGGTGGTGGAGATCGGCTCCGGGATGAAATCCGGCCGGCAGGTCTATTTCGTGCGGGACAACGGGGTCGGGTTCGACATGCGGTACGCCGACAAGATCTTCGGGGTGTTCCAGCGGCTGCACAATGCCGATGAATACGAAGGCACCGGCGTCGGCCTGGCCATCGTGCACCGGATCATCGAACTGCATGGCGGCAGGATCTGGGTGGAATCAGAGCCGGATAAGGGGACCACGTTCTACTTTACCTGCGAGTGAAGGGGATCTCCTCAACGGGGTGGCGACCGTGGGCGGGCAGGCAGGAAGGTGCTGCAGCGGCTCTGCGAGGAAATCTCCTCCTGGATGAGAATGGGGAACCACACTGTTTCTCTCCGGAGGTCGGGGTTACGGCATTCCGTGGGCCGGCCATGGTACGGGACAATTATGTATGATTTCCGAAAATGGCGTTTAAAACGAGTGCAAAGCCTTATTACTACCTGTTTCGTGATATTTTGTCGATGCTGATAGTATCTGCATCACATGCAGGAGGAATGTAATGAAAAAATTCGCACTTCTGATTTTTACACTCGTATTCCTGACTGGATTTGCGTTGGCAGACACCGGCCTGAACCCGGTTCCCGAAACGCCAGGGTATTGTTACCTCCACGTCCACGAACGCGGTCGGTAACTTTGCCTCTTCGACCGAGCTCCAGTGGAGGATTACTGATCAGTCTAACGGGCTTCCGTCAATTCCGCCGCTGATTGGCGATAACGGGATTTATGAGTCCACCTACACCGAGGACACCCAGAGCCAGGGTGTGGGCCTGATGCTCTATGACAAGGAGCTCGATATCGAGACCAGCGGCCAGATCAGCGGACAGTGGAACATCGAGGCCACCAAGCAGGTCGCTTTTATCGGCATCGACGGCGCCTCGGTCGTCTCGAGTGACACCATCATGGTCGACGGAGCGGTCGATGCACGGGCATCAGCCTCCCAGCACTTCATCTGTCCCTTCATACCGTCCCTGATTAGCCAGGTTCCGGCATACTGCAACCGGGCTGAGGCCGGATCCACGATCGACATGACCGTGGCAAATGTCAGGACGACCACATCTGACAGGTTCGTGATGCCGTCCGCCGATCACCCGGTTGAGCTGAACCACGATATCCGCGTGAGCGAACTGATCACTGATGTTCCGTCGGTCGGATTTGCATCCGCGTACCTGGATGTCCTGATTCAGGAAGCCCGGTGGGGACCGGATATCAGTTCATTCGATCTCAAGGAGCGCATCGAGTTTTCCGAAGAGACCTCCGCGGAAGGAGCAATCACGCTCTTCGACAAGCTCATGCACTACGAATCCGGAATTATCAGGTAATTCCTGTAAAATTCACCTTTTTTTGGTAAAATGAGGCAGGAACTGCCTTTTACCATAGGTAAATTTATTGCATGCCTGAAGAGATACTATCGCTTGATGCTGGAGTGCCAGCATCACCTGCAGGAGAGATGTAATGAAAAAATTCGCACTTCTGATTATCACCCTCGCCGTCCTGACCGGACTCAGCCTGGCAGACACAGGGCTAAAGCCGGTTCCGGAGACGCAGGGAATTGTCACTTCCACCTCAACGAACGCGGTCGGAAACTTCGCCTCTTCCACCGAACTCCAGTGGAGAATCACCGACCAGGCGAATGGTCTTCCGTCAATTCCGCCGCTGGATCCAGATAACGGTATCTATGAGTCAGTATATACCGAGGACACCCAGAGCCATGGCGTAGGCCTGATGCTCTACGACAAAGAACTGGATGTGGAGACCAGCGGCCAGATCAGCGGCCAGTGGAACATCGAGGCCACCAAGCAGATCGCTTTTATCGGGATCGACGGTGCCTCAGTTGTCTCGACCGATGCCATCATGGTCGATGGAGCGGTCAATGCGCGGGCAGACACCAGCACCGACTTTATCTGTCCGTTCATCCCTAGCGTGATTACCCAGCTGCCGGCATACTGCAACCGGGCCGAGGCCGGATCGACGGTTGATATGACGGTAGCAAACGTCAGGACGACCACGACCGACCGGTTCGTGATGCCATCAGCCGACCATCCGGTCGAGCTCAACCACGACCTCCGGGTGACGGAGCTGGTTACCGATGTTCCATCGGTCGGCTCCGCATCGGCGTACCTGGATGTCCTGGTCCAGGAAGCACGGGGAGGGGTGTTCGATGATTTCGAGCTGATGGAGCGGATCGAGTTTACCGAAGAGACCTCCGCAGACGGTGCCATTACCCTCTTCGAAAAGCTGATGCACTACGAGTCGGGTATTGTCAGGTAATAGAGAACATCCAGGACGAACCTCCTGGTTCTTTTTTTCCAAATCTTCAAACGGGCCGCACCCTCATCGTGCGGTGGACCCTGTATCGCGATGAAGATTCTTCATAGCCGGTGCTATGGTAAAACAGATCCGAACCAGTACGGTCGTGAGGAGCGTCGGACAAGGACCCGGGACGGCAGGTACCAGCACGAGAAATCGTTCTGAATTGAGCGTTTGATGGTTGAGGGTATCAGATCTGGATCCTCTCTCCTTCCACAAGCTTCACCACCGAGTCAAACCTCTCCGCAAACCACTCCCTCCCCATCGTATGGACAGGGATCAGGTGATCAGGGTCCACTTCTCTTATCACCCGCTCCAGGTCCTCCCGCGATGCATGCCCTGAAGCATGGAACGCCGGATCAAAGACCGGTTTACCGTTCTCACCGATGCAGAACCCTGAGGACTGGATCCCGAACCGCTTCAGCCAGTTTCCCAGCCGCACGAAATCGATCTCCATCTCCTCGGTGAAGGCCTCGCAGGACGAGTAGATGTAGGCCCCCCGCTCCGGCTTGATATCGAGGAGGTGCTTCATATCAAAGAACGAGAAGCAGAGGATGTACCGGCCGGGATTATTCCGGATGTCGAGATGGGACACGTACTGCTCACCCGCCGTTGCCTCGACCACTTCGCTCTCCCATTTCCGCCGGCCCTGGTCGGTCAGCTCCCGGTAAATCCCGACCGGGCGGTACCGGCACACGCCATCGGCACACTCCATGGCATGCAGGAGGTAGGCATCCTTGGCCATCACCACCAGCTTCCGCCCGGTCTTCTCCGCAATGGCGAGGAATGTCTCCAGGCGCTCGAAATTCCGGGGGGAGAAATCGGCGATGATGAGCCCCTTCGTTGATTCTGCTGTCGAACGGCAGGTCTCGCAGACCGTCGCCTCGGTGGAAGGTTCCCGCTCGTCTCCCTCCGGTCCGGTCTGCCGGCTCACGCGGGTCCCTTCGATGATGAGGACTGATGCGTCTTTTGCCTGGTGAACGAAATTCTGGGTCTTATCACCCTGCTTTCCATGGAGCCGGAAGTCCCCGGTATAGGCGAGGGGGGTGTCTCCTTCGAGAATGTATCCGAGAGCCCCGTAGATGGAGTGATCCACGTCATATGCCCTGACGTGAAAGGGGAGGGTGGCGGAATCGAGCGGCATGCAGGTGCCTGGCTCAAACTTTTTGGCACCCTTCCCCTCCTGGCCCGGCCGGCGGGAGAGGAGGCCGAGGAGACCATCACCCGGAGTAGCGGTGCAGTAGAAGTTTCGTCCCTGGTGCGGGGACATCTTGTCAGAACCGAGGAAGAGGCCGCCCTCTTTCGGCACCTTCGGGGAGATGTAGGCGACATCGCTGTCGACAGAAGACATACCGGAGTCCTGCATGCCCTTGAGGATGGCGATGGAGAGGGGCGAGGCAATCACGGGGATGCGCATATCGAGCAGGCCGATATTGCCGGAATGGTCGACGTGGGCATGGGAGAGGAGGACGGCGGCGACCTCAGGTCGCGGATACGGGGCGAGATCGACATCTGAAGGGACGAGGTCCGGGCGGTAGATATTGAGTTTCGGGATAAGGTCGAGGTGGATGAGGTCGTGGATGCCCCGGGAATCGCGGTTCTTCAGGAATTCTTCGTAGAACAACCCATATTTTCCGAAGTTCTTCCCGAAATCGAGGAAGACTCCTTTTCCCTTCTCCTCGACGTATATCTTATTCCCGCCGATACTGCCTGCCCCGTCATAGACCGTGATTGAAACCATGCATATCCCCCGTATTCTCTGCAGTATGCTGTTGCTGGCGTGAGTACCAAATAAAGTTTCCCCGTAGTGGCAGTTTTTCCCGGACGTTCTGGTGACCCCCTCATAACCCGCCGGTTCGAAATTAATTTAAGGCAGGTCGGGCATGTAATGTCCATGAAAGTCATCATCGCCCTTCTCGTTTCGTGCATTGCGATCATGATGATCGCCGGGTGCACGAGCCCGGTAGCTCCCCCTCCTGGCACGCCGACCACGGAGGCGACCCCGGTGCCGACCGCGACACCGGATCTCGAGCCCCGGCCGACCAGCGTGGTCCCTCCACTCTACTCGGTGAGCATCCAGATCCAGAAGAACCCCATCTCCACCAACCCGTGGATCTCGGTGGTGTTTGAGGGCGGATCCGGGCTTGGCTATGCCACCCTGATGGAGGCGACGGTTATCCGCTCCGATGGGATCATCGAACAGAAATCAGCGTTCAAGCCGGCGAAGGGGACGCAGATCCTCTTCAACGGGACCACGAGGACCGACCGGGTCATCGTGAACGTCTCGTACGTGGACGGCTCGACCTACACCGTGTCGGATGTGCAGCTGCCTTTCTCGAATATCAACCCCACGTAATTCTTTTTTCCGGACTATTGAGGGAGGCCGGGCAGCTCCCTTCACGGGAGGGGACCGGAAATCCGTGAACCGAAGATAGTTCCCGGGAGAGCACGGGGTGCCGGTGACCGGCGGGGTGAATGAACGGGGATTCCGGAAATAACAGGCACTGATGGATAACCGGTTTTGCCGGATGGCAAGGTCCGGCATGGGAAACAGAATGCCGTGATCCGGCCAAAAAAAGGAAGGAGTGGTCGTTCTTACGCACGCTTCGCGGCGGCAGTTGCCCGGTTGATGGAACCAATCGACTGATCGACGGTGAGCACCGGCTTGATGTTGAAGGAGATGTAGGGAACATACTTCAGCAGCACGGTATGCAGCTGTTCTTCATCGAGCTCGCTCATGCAGTAGCCTGCACTGATGTCGCTGCAGATCCCCCATTCCTTGAAATTGCCGGATGCCAGGTCTTTCCTGACCCCCTCGAGCATCCTCATCCACAGGTCCACCCGCTCCTTCGGATCGAGCGGGACGGCGTGCGGATTCATGTGCCACCGGATATAGAACCTGGACATGGTTGTATCCCCCCTGCCCTGAAGGACCACGAAACGCCTCAGAGAACGTGGTGAAATTGGTCACCCGGAGCCGGATTTCCCTGGTGTTCAGAGCAGCTGGGACTGATAGGTAGTACACGATAAAAGTGTGCTGCCCGGTCCTTTAGGATCAGATTTCCGGGCCCGGTTCGCAGACCTCTCCCCTGGAGAAGATGGTTCCCCACGTGGCATTCTGAAGCTGATACCAGGTCAGGTATCCCGGATACCGGCAGGTTAAAATAACCTTGAATTGGATTACGGGTATACCCTTTGGAGGTATGTTTGCTATGCGTGTATTCATCATTTTCGTCGCAATCCTCGCCATCGCCCTGGCCGTCCCGGTGAGCGGCAGCGTGACCATCGGCGCCGAACCGTTACCGGCGGACGGCGCAGTCACCCTGCCGGTTCCCCCGGGAGGGGAGAAGGGATACTTTTTCATCCAGTCGATCCCCTCGGGCGGGGATGTCTACTTCGATAACATCTTCTGGGGCGAGACCCCGGTGACCATCCCGGTCTCTACCACCGGCAATCCCAGCCACTCCATCCGGATCACCCTGCCCGGATACGAGACCTGGACCTCATCGTACCAGGGCAACCCGGGCCCTGACCAGACGATCACCATCACTGCCACCCTGACCCCGAGCCAGCAGGTCGGGAACATCCAGGTGGTCTCCTCGCCCTCCGGGGCGACGGTGACCCTTGACCGTTCCCAGTCTGCCATCACCCCCTACACCTTCACCTACATTCCGGTCGGCTCCCACGAGGTCTCCGTGTACCTCTCCGGGTACCAGACCTTCTACACCAATGTGAACGTGAACCGGGGTCAGACCGCGTACATCAACGCCGTCCTGAACCCTGTCGTGACCAGCGGATCGCTCCGGGTGGACTCGAACCCCAGCGGGGCTGCGGTCTATGTCGACAGCATCTACCGGGGTGTGACCTCCACCATTGTCGGCAACCTTGCCCCCGGGAGCCATTCCGTGCGGCTGAGCAAGGCCGGCTACCAGGACTGGACGGGAACGGTCAGCATCTCGGCCGGGGCCACGACCACCCTCAGCCCGACCCTGACCCCGGACCAGCAGCCGCAGTACGCGACGGTGAGTATCAGGTCCATCCCGCCAGGTGCGAACGTGTATGGTGACGGGGTCTACGTGGGCCAGACCAGTGCCGCCCACGCTCTGGTGTTCACCCAGGTCACTCCCGGTATCCACACCCTGCTCCTCTCGAAGGCCGGGTACCAGGACTACACCGCCACCCAGACTGTCGTGGCCGGTCAGAACTACGACCTCACCATCCCCCTGACCGCGGTGCCGAACCCGACCACCGGGGGCATATCGGTCATCTCGTCGCCGAGCGGGGCCGAGGTCTACCTGAACAACGCCTTCAGGGGCCTGACCCCGATTACCCTGGACAGCCTGACCCCCGGCTCCTACACCGTGCTCCTGAAGCTCTCGGGATACAGTGACTGGAGCTCGACCGCCCAGGTCACCGCGGGTCAGACCGCCCAGCTGACTGCCACCCTCAACCCGCTCCCGACTCCCACGCCGTCCGGTCTCCTCCCGGTGACCATTCTTGCCGCCCTCGGGGTTCTCTTCCTGGCGGTGCGGAAACGGTCAGGGTAACCTCCCTTCTTTTTTCGAAATCCGGCTGGATCTTCATATACCCGGCATAGACGGGGAATTTCCAGACGCAACCCCTATTTCTCCTGTGTTCCCGTGGTGCCATGTCACCGTGAAAACATCGATCAGATCATCCCTGCAGGAGATAGTCTTAATAAAGATCCATCATTATTGGACGATTGCTCTGAGGAGATAACAACACTGTATCGACCGAATAATCGCCCTCTTATTTTAGGCCAGGGATGAAGTGGAGAAAAAAGAATCAGAGATTGAGGTGACCGTTCCGCTGCAGCCAGTCGACCTGCGGACGGGTGTAGCGGTAGGAGATGTCGCACTTTTCGTCCTGGAAGCTCCAGGGGATAACGATAAGGAGGTCCCCTTCA
Organism: Methanolinea sp. UBA277; assembly: GCA_002499905.1. Classification (GTDB taxonomy): domain Archaea; phylum Halobacteriota; class Methanomicrobia; order Methanomicrobiales; family Methanospirillaceae; genus UBA9949. Next base: position 26,060 of record DANP01000006.1, on the reverse strand, counting down.
CGGATCCACAACCGTTTCTTGATCTTTCCCTTGATCCTGCCCAGACGGGTGATCCCGTCAGCGCACCTGACCGAGATATGGTTGGCACCGAGCATGGACTCAGCACGGGCAAACTGTTCCTGGAATCTCTTTTTCGGCAGCCGTACGCGGACAATTTCTGTGGGGGGTCCGTTGTTCCGGGGATTATGTTGTGCAGACAGTAAAACAACTCCTGTGCCGGATGATGATGAACACCTCCGTCGGAAGACATCTCGTCGTAGTATACTATTGGGGGCCAAAGACCCTTTAAAGTGTCGGTTCGGAGAAAAAAGGAAATTATTCCGGGATTTTGCCCGGGATACCCATCTCTATGACCTGGCCGGGTGATCCCGGTCATCATCGATACCATCGGCGGCCAGCCGGTGGTGGTGCCGGTTCGGGGACGCACGGGATGATGAAGAAAAGAGGGAGATGCCGGCTCAGTACACCGTATAGGCAGCATTCTGGGGTTCAGGTTCTTCGGGGATCAGGATCCAGGCGACGATGTAGGCGATGACGCCGGCCCCGATGGAGAAGAGGGTGAGTATCACCCAGACGACCCGGATGATGTTTGGATCGGTGTCGAAGTAGATCCCGATCCCGCCGCATATTCAGCCGAGGATCCGGCTGGTCCGTGACCGGTAGAGCCGCTTCATGCACACAGAATCGTTCCCGGAGGATAAAAGGTTCGCGGAACATGGTGCAGCGCTGCCGTGGAACCGGACCGTCGATCCCATAAATCCCCGCTTTTCCCTGCACGATCGTGTCAGAAAAGCGAACGGCTTAAGCCGGAGCGGCCCCGATCTCTTGCCGGATCACCATGGCATACTTCAGAACCGGTGACGTGCTGCTCGCCCCGGTGCAGATGGGAAGGAACATCACCCGGAAAGTCCGGCCGGTCGTGGTGGTCGGTACGGGAGAAGACGGAGTACTCTTCGTCTGCCCGGTCTCGAGCAGGCCGCCGTCCGATGCACCGTCCATCCCGCTCGGGCTGGATGACTTCGCGGAAGGCGGGCTCGACCTGTTCGGGGAGAGCTACATCCTCTCCACCCACATCTGCCGGGTCATAGTCTCCGATATCATCGGCAGGAAGGGGCGGCTCCGCCCCGGCATCGTTGACGACATTCTCCCGGAATAGGTTTCCGGGATGCTGTTGTCATGATACCGGAGGGTGCACCGGAGGGCAGCCGGGAACAGGAAACCTGCAATAGACCCCCTGCACGGTTCTCAAGGGTGACAGGATACGGGACACGATCTGCACTTCTCCGGGAGAGAGCAGGGTCCGGGCTCTACACCAGCCGTCATCTGCCGGATGCCGTCACCTTTCCCGGGAGATGAAGCCGCAGGGTTCTTATGACTGGGAATCAACTTCTTTCCTGGAACGGAGCAGAACCATGTCACGATTCCTTGTTCCGGCCATGCTCATCATGGCCGCCCTCATCGTCCTCACTGCCGCCGCAGCCGATGGTATCGGCGGAAACCAGGGATACTTTTCCATCACATCCACCCCGTCCGGGGCGGCGATCTCGTTTGACGGCTTCTACGCTGGTACCACGCCGGCCACCATCCCGGTGTACACCACGGCGCCACCACAGCATACCATCAGCCTCTCCCTCGAGGGCTACCAGGCCTGGGTGAAGACCTATATCGGCAATCCCCTGGCCGGGGAGACGATTCCCATCCATGCCGACCTGGTCTTCATCCCGGTCACCCAGCCCACGCACATGCCCGGGTCCGGGACGGGGTACTATGCCATCGCCTCCACCCCCACCGGGGCGAACGTATACTTCGACAACGTGTACCAAGGGCTCACCCCGGTGACCGTGAAGGTCTCGCCGACCGGCACCCCCGGCCACACCATCCGGGTCACCCTCTCCGGGTACCAGGACTGGATCTCTGCCTACCAGGGCAATCCTGAAGACGGCCAGACCATCCAGGTGATGGCCTACCTGACCCCGGTCACCCAGTACGGCAGCGTCTCGGTCGACTCCGTACCGTCCCAGGCCACCGCCATCCTGGATGCCAGCTCCTCCCAGATCACCCCCTGCACCTTCGGAAACATCCCGCCCGGGTCGCACACCCTCCAGGTAGCCAAGTCCGGGTACCAGACCTGGAGCACGGTCATCTCGGTCAGCCCCGGGAAGAACACCCACGTCTCAGCGACTCTGAGTGCGATCACCCCTGATACCGGGTCCATCTACGCCACCACCGTCCCCCAGGGGGCATCCGTCTACGTTGACGGCATCTACTACGGCCCCTCCCCGCAGATCGCGAGCGGTCTTGCGACCGGCACCCACCAGGTCCGCCTCTCCCTCGCCGGATTCCAGGACTGGGTCGGGCAGGTGGAGGTGATTGGCGGGAAGACCACCACCATCAGCCGCACGCTTTCGGTCAGCCCGACCGTCCCTCCCACCCCGGTCCCCGGGACCGGGACCCTTACGGTAGCCTCTAACCCTGCCGGGGCGCAGGTCTACCTTGACAACGTATACCTGGGCATCACCCCGATCACCCTGCCATCGGTCACCGGCGGGACCCACCAGCTCCTGATCCGTCTTTCGGGATACACCGACTGGCAGGCAACCGTGCAGGTCGCCACCGGGCAGACCACGCCGGTTGATGCGACCCTGGTTCCTGCAGCGCCGACCGGGGTTCCGCTGTCCCCGCCCCTCGCCATCCTCGCCCTCGCCATCCTGGGAATGGCCGTCGCAGGCCGGAAGAAATAACCACTTTTTTCCCACCGGGGCGGATCCCGGACCTCGCTGACGGGCCCGGGTTCTCCGGATGATGTTCCCGACCATCAGGCTTGATGTATTCTCCTCCCTAATCTACCAGCAGTGAGACCGCATTGACCCGACCCGATGCCCCTCCGGAACCATCCCTCCCGGGCGCAACGGTGGTCGTCCCCTGGCATGCCCTCGAGGAGGAGGAGCTCTTTGAGAAGCTCTGCTCATCCTTCCAGGGGCTCACCGGCCAGGAGGCCGCCCTCCGCCTCGCCGACTACGGGCCAAACGCCCTCCCGGTGCAGGAGGGTCCGGGAATCGGCACCATCTTTCTCCACCAGTTCAAAAACCCCCTGATCTACATCCTCCTTGCCGCAGCGCTCATCTCAATCCTGATCGGTGATGCCAAAGACGCGCTGTTCATCTCTGCCGTGGTGATGCTGAACGCCATAATCGGCCTGGTCCAGGAGTGGAAGGCAGAGCGGAGCGCAAGCCGGCTCCGGGAGCTCCTTGAGATCCGCTCCCGTGTCCGCCGGGAGGGGACAGAAAGGGTCATCCCGGCACAGGATCTTGTGCCCGGGGATATCGTCTTCCTTGACTCCGGGAGCCGGGTTCCGGCCGATATCCGCCTCCTCCATGAAACCCGCCTCATCATCGATGAGTCCCTGCTCACCGGGGAATCGGAAGGTGTGGAGAAGCAGGTCGTACTCCTCGAACCGGACATCCCGCTCCACGAGCGCTTCAACATGGTGTTTGCCGGGACCACGGTCATGGCCGGACGGGGAGCGGGGATCGTCTGCGCCACCGGTATGCGGACTGAAGTGGGCAAGATCGCCCGGGCAGTGCAGATCACCGAACCGGCCCGACCCCCTCTCATCATCCGCATGGAGCGGTTCTCCCGGTTCATCGGGCTGTTCGTGGTCGGGGCAAGCATAGTCATGGCTGCCATCGCCCTCTCCCGGGGCATCCCCCTGACCGAGGTCTTCTTCCTTACCGTGGCCCTCTCGGTCTCCGCCATCCCCGAGGGACTGCCGGTGGGAATCACCGTTGCCCTCTCCATCGCCTCTTCCCGGATGGCGGGCCGGAATGTAATCGTCCGCCGGCTGTCTGCGGTGGAGAGCCTCGGGAGCTGCACCACGATTGCCTCCGACAAGACCGGGACCCTCACCGTGAACCAGCAGACGGTGCGGGAGATCCTGCTGCCATCAGGGGCCCGGCTCACCGTCAGCGGTGCCGGGTATGCCGGTGAGGGAGCGGTATCTGATGATGAGGGAAGGGTGCTGACCGGAGCCGGACGCACAGCCGCCCTGGTCCTTGCCCGTGCTGCGGTGATCTGCAACGAGGGCGGCCTCTTCCAGGAGCCTGACGGCCAGTGGGTCTTCCAGGGGGATGCCATGGACGTGGCCCTGCTGGCCCTGGCCTACAAGCTGGGGATGAACCCGGACCACATCAGGAACGAGGTTGAACTGATCGCCGAGGTGCCCTTTGAACCGGCACAGCGGTATGCTGCCGTCTACTATCGGCACGAGGACACGATCGGGGTGGCGGTGAAGGGAGCGCTGGAGGCGATCCTGCCCTACTGCACTGGGGTGGACCGGGTGGCTGCCGAAAGCCAGCTGGCCGATCTCACCGGCAGGGGATTCCGGGTGCTTGCCGTTGCCGATGGAACCCTCAATACCCTGCCCGGGCTCGTTGAGCTGGAATCGGCCCGACCCCCTCTCCGTCTCCTCGGGCTGGTGGGCTTCATCGACCCCATCCGTCCCGATGTTCCGGATGCCATCCGGATCTGCCGGGAGGCAGGCATCGACGTGGTGATGGTGACCGGAGATCACCCGGCAACCGCGCTTTCCATCGCCCGGCAGCTCGGTATTGCCACCGGCGATGACCAGGTGATGACCGGCTCAGAACTGGAAGACCTCGGGGCACCCGACCTGCCCGGGTTCCACGAGAAGATCGGGGATATCCAGGTGTTCGCCCGGGTGACCCCGGTCCAGAAGCTCTGGATCGTAGATGCCCTGGTCCGGCGGGGGCACTTTGTGGCCGTGACCGGCGACGGGGTGAACGATGCACCGGCCCTCAAACGGGCCAATATCGGGGTGGCCATGGGCTCGGGGACCGACGTGGCCAAGGAGACGGCCTCGCTGATCGTGACCGACGATGCCTTCTCATCGATTGTCGCCGGTGTTGAGGAGGGCCGCTTTGCCTACGACAACATCCGCAAGGTGACCTACCTGCTCATCTCCACAGGGTTTGCGGAGGTGATCCTCTTCTCGCTGGCCCTGATGGCCGGGCTGCCCCTCCCCCTCCTCGCCGTGCAGCTCCTCTGGCTCAACCTGGTCACGAACGGTATCCAGGACGTTACCCTTGCCTTTGAGGCCGGCGAGCCCGGGGCCATGCAGCGCAAACCCCGTGATCCGAAGGAAGGGGTCTTCAATTCCCTGATGCTGAAGGAGTCGGTCCTGTCCGGGGCATCAATCGGGCTGATCGCCTTCTTCACCTGGTCTGTGCTGCTTTCAAACGGCATGGAGGAAGGTGCAGCACGAAATCTCCTCGTCCTGCTGATGGTGCTGCTCGAAAACGTCCATGTGCTGAACTGCCGGTCCGAGTACCGCTCGGCCTTCCGGGTTCCCCTCCGGAACAATGTCCTCCTGATCGCTGGCATCCTCGCTGCCCAGGGTGTGCACATCGCTGCCATGCACATCCCGGTCATACAGGAGATCCTGGAGATCGGCCCCGTCTCTGTCACCGAGTGGGGCCTGCTCCTGCTGCTGGCAGCCCTGATCCTGGTTGTCATGGAGATTTTCAAGTATTTCAACGGGAGATCCGGCCCGGGGAAGGCAGGAATGGGGGCGACGCATGGGTGACTGTGGCTGCACAGGGGGCGTCCGGAAGGGGTATGATACCAGGCAGGATAGCCCCCGGCACAGGAGCAGTGCTCACCTATGACCCCTCCGCTCTTTATCGCCATCTACTTCACCGGCTTCATCGTGGCATCCGCGATACGGATCGTGTACACCCGGGAATACCGGGACCGGGTCAGGAGAGAAGGCAAACGCCCGAAGGTCGACACCCCGCTGGTCTACCTCCCTGCCCTTGGCTTCTTCATCATCCCGCTGGTGTACGTGCTTACCCCGCTGCTCTTCTTCGCCGACTACAACCTCCCCTTCGGGGCCGGACTTGCCGGGACTGCGATCTACATCCTGGCCCTCTGGCTGCTCTGGCGGTCCCATGCCGACCTCGGCCGGAACTTCTCACCGGTCATCGAAGTAGTGGAAGGGCAGCAGCTGGTTACGGACGGGGTCTACCGCCGCATCCGCCACCCCATGTACACCGCCCACCTCCTCTGGGGCCTCGCCCAGCCCCTCCTCCTCTGGAACTGGGTGGCCGGGTTTGCCCTGCTCGCTACGATCATCCCGCTCATGCTGGTCCGGGTTCCTGCCGAAGAGCGGGTGATGCAGGAGCAGTTCGGCAGGGATTACGAGAAGTACATGGGAACGACCGGGGGACTGTTTCCCCGTATGCGGTAGGCGGTACCGCACGGAGTGTGTCCATCCAGGATCTCCCCACGGTCCAGCACAATATCGCCCGGGGATCCGGGCAGCTCGTTCTCTGAACTGGAAGGGAGCTCATACTCCTTTCTCATCGACCGGCCCTTTTTTCGACGCTCCCCCTGTTCTCACCCGGATCCGGATACCTCCATCGCAACCTATATCACTCGTCCCGATTGAAATTGTGCCGGATTCTCTGGTATGCCGTTCTCCTGTCAGCAGTGCGGGGAGTGCTGTACCCGGATGGGGTACGTCTTTGATATCATCGCCGATCACGGGGAGTATGCGTATACCGTCCGGAACCAGTACCTCGGTGAGCTGACCGAGGTACGGGTTGCCCCTGAGATAATCCCCCTCTTCATGGACCGGAGCATCTTTGACCGCTACCCTAAGGCCTGCCCGTTCCTCCGGTTCGACCAGGAGGAAACAGCGTTCTGCACTGTCCACCTCACCCGCCCGGAGCTCTGCCGCATCTACGGATGCTGGATTCTGCTGATCCAGGATGTCCGTGGCCGGCGGGCAGGGCGGGTGATGCAGGGGGGGCATGTCTCTTTTAACGACGACTTCCTCCCCCACATCTGGGAAAACCACATCAGGCCCCTCGACCGGACCAACGAAGAGGAGTGGCAGCGGAATGTCATCCGGATCCTGCAGCGGTTCGGGTATACCGTGATCCGGTGACCCGGACGAGACCGCCCGGGATATCATCGAAAGCGGAAGGGTGAAAAACTCCGGACCACCACTCCCGTTCTATGAGACTTCCTCCCTGGGCCTGGATGGTCATCAGCATCCTCATCGTGACTGTCGCGGACCTCGTACTCTTCGCGGAACAACCGGTAACCGCGGCCACCGCAATCTCCACCCTCCTCCTCTGGTGCCTGGTCATCGGGGTCGGCATCGGGGGAATCTATGCCTTCATGGGCCACTTCTTCAGGGCTGATGAGGTCGCACGACGGATCGGCTGGCCGGCAGGCAATCCCTTCCAGCGCGAGATTGCGTTCACCAACCTGGCCATCGGGATTGCCGGGCTGTGCTGCTTTGCTGTCCGTGACGGCTTCTGGCTGGCAACCATCATCGTGGCCGCAGTCTTCCTGATCGGCGCCGGGCTCGGGCACCTCCGGGAGACACAGACCCACGGGAATGTGTCGGAGCTCAATGCCGGAATCATCGTTGCCTGGGACATCCTGTTTCCCGTTGTGCTGATCCTCCTCTGGATCGGGAGGGCGCTCCTGCCCGGGTGAGGGAGGGGCCTGCTCCCCTCTGATCCGGAGATGTTCCGGCCGGAAAAAGCTGTTCCTCCCCGACAACCGGGAGGGTGCTCCTGCCCGGGTGAGGGGGGGCCTGCTCCCCTCTGATCCGGGATATTCCGGCCGGGGGAAGATGTTCCTCCCTGACAACCGGGGGTGGTAATCTGCCGGGTGCAGATGGATACTCTTTTGAAAAATGAGACCAACCATAGTGCAATGGCCTCCCACTGCGTGCTGTGCACCACCGGGTCATGGAAGCTGCCGCTGGTCGTCGGCATCCTTGCGGTCCTCTCCGGGAGCCTGCTCCTGCTCTTCCCGGTCCGATCGGTGGAGCTCATTCTCGCTATCTTCGGGTTCATCGCCCTGGTCATCGGCATCCTGCTCTTCTGGAGCGCATGGACCATCCGGCGGGCCGGCAGCGCAGCATTCACGGCCCCCCTGATCCTCGGCATCCTGGCCCTGGTGCTGGGGCTCGTGGCCTTCTTCAACCCCGGCCTCATCCGGGCCTTCCTGGCCGTTATCTTCGCCCTCTTCTGCATCATCGGCGGCCTCGGGATGCTGGCCGCGGCGTTCTCTTCGTGGGGGGCGATGGTACGAAGGCTCCTGATGGGGGGTGGGGGCATTATTCTTGCCGTCCTCGGTATCCTCATCCTCTTCTCCCCCTACATCACCGCTACGCTGGTTGTGGAGCTGATCGGCCTCTTCTTCCTCGGCGCAGGGCTGGTCTCCGTGATCGGGAGCCTCATCCTCTGGTGGCGGACCCGGACCTGCGTGATCAGAGAGTGGGAACGGTACAGGCAGTCCGGGCAGTGACTGTTCCTACGCCTCCCGCCTGAGCATACCTTTATAGGGCCATCGGGAGATCGATTGGCTGGGAGTGAATCCATGAATCTGTGCAGGGAGTATAGAGGGAGGTTCAGACCGTGATCGAGATACTGCCCGAATCATCGGGAAACATCTTCGGGTTCAGGTTCAGCGGGATGATCAGCGAGGAGGACCTCACCGAGGTCCTGATCCCGACCCTTGACGAGGCAGGGGAAACCTATGGCATCATCCGGCTGGTAGTGGAGATCACCGATTACAAGGGAGAAGAACTGGGTGCCCGGCTCGAAGACCTCCTCGACCCGGACCGGAAGATCCTCCACATCGAGCGGGAGGCGGTCATCGGCGAGGAAGGCTGGGACCAGCTGCGGACCGCGTTCCAGGACTTCTTCTTTATATTCCCCAACACCGAGAGCCGGTTCTTCAGCCATGACCGGCGGATGCAGGCCTGGGCCTGGATCCGGGAGGGGATCACGGTAGAAGAGATCTGATTACCGCATCCATGCACATCACCGTCCTCGGCACCCGGGGGGAGGTAGCGGAATCGGCCCCTTTCCATTCGCGCCATTCCGGCATCCTCATCGACGAAACCCTCCTCTTCGACCTCGGGGAGAGGGAGTTCCTCGATGAGCGGCCGGACCACATCTTCATCACCCACCTCCACCCGGACCACGCCTTCTTCGTCACCGGTCCGGCCTCATTCGACATCCCGGTCTCCGGGCCCGAAGCATATGACGATGCGGTCACCGTGACGGTGATCGACGGCCCGGCATACCTCGGACCCTACACAATCACCCCTGTCCCAACCCACCACAGCAAGCTGGTGAAGTCGGCTGCCTACCTGGTCCGGAAGGGAGGGGAGTCGCTGCTCTACACCGGTGACCTGATCTGGATCAACCGGGAGTACCACACCCTCTTTGACCCGGTCGACCTGGTGATCACGGACGGGAGCCTGATCCGGAAGGGCGGCCGCATCCGGCGGGATCCGGAGACGGGAGTTCTCTACGGTCATAACGGTATCCCCGACCTGGTCCGCCTGTTTGCTCCCTACACCACCCGCATCCTGTTCGTCCACTTCGGAAGCTGGTTCTACGAGGATATCGAAGCAGCCCGGGAGAAGATAGCGGCGCTCGGGGAGGAGTACGGGGTGTCTGTCAGTGCCGCCCATGACGGGATGGAGCTGGAGACCGCAGGCCCGGTGTTCCCCCTCGGACAGTCTTCGCTCTCCCGGTTTGGAGGGTGACTTGGTATGCACCCTCTCCTTAACCAGCTGCCAGGTGAAAAAAAAGATCAGCTTATCGAACGCGACCAGCCTGACTGGCTGGAGCCGATGCTCGCCACCCTGACCGATCGGCGGTTCTCTGACAGCGGTTGGATCTTCGAGCGGAAATTTGACGGTGAACGGTGCCTGGTATTCCGGAAGGGAAATGCGGACCGGCTGCTCTCGCGGAACCGGAAACGGCTGAACGACACCTACCCTGAGATCGAGCAGGCTCTCCTGAAGGTCAGGGAAGAACGGTTCATCGCTGACGGGGAGATCGTGGCATTCGAAGGAGAGGTCACCAGCTTCTCCCGCCTGCAGCAACGGATGCAGATCCAGGACCGGGAGAAGGCAGCACGGAGCGGAGTTGCAGTATTCCTCTACCTCTTCGATCTCATGTACCTGGACGGATACGACCTCTGTGGCCTCGACCTCAGCACCCGGAAAAACCTCCTCAGGCAGATCATCCCCCTCAACGACCTGCTCCGCTACACGGAGCACCAGGATGGCAACGGGGTGGCGTTCTACCGCGAGGCCTGTGCGAAAGGCTGGGAGGGGATCATCGCCAAGCGGGCTGCCGGCCGCTACATTCACCGGCGTTCGACCGACTGGCTCAAATTTCCGTGCCTCAGCCGGCAGGAGTTCGTGATCGGCGGCTATACCGATCCGTCCGGGAGCCGCACCGGGTTCGGGGCGCTCCTCCTCGGGTACTATGACGGGAATGAGCTCATCTACGCCGGCAAAGTGGGGACAGGATTTGACGACCGGATCCTGCACAACCTCGTTGACCGGCTCGCATCGCGGGAAAGGGAAAACTCCCCGTTCGCCGATAAGGAGCGGCCGGAGAAAGGAGAGCACTTCGTCACCCCGGACCTGGTGTGCGAGGTGGTCTTCACCGAATGGACGGACGACGGGAAACTCCGTCACCCCCGGTTCCTGGGGATGCGGCAGGACAAGCCGGCAGAAGACGTGGTGCGGGAACGGCCTGGGAATTGAGATCAACGGCCAGGAGGTCACGGGATCGCAGAGCCTCTCCGGCCTTAATTCGGAAGTCTGGATCAGGGGGTATCCCGGGAAATGATTGCTACATGTTCCGGGATGATATTTTTTCCCGGGTTGGAAGAGCGGAAAGGGAAACGAATCTTTCTTTTCCCCTGGTGGCATAGAGCTCTGGTTCAGGAGGATCCCATGAACAGAAGCCGTATCCTGATCACCATTATTTTTATCGGCCTCGTTGCTCTCTGTGCCGGCTGCACCGAAACTCCCCTGGAACATCCGTCCATCACGCCGGTTGGAACCCCTGTCCCGGTGGTGACCGGCATCCCGGTCATGGTAGGGTACCAGGGGAGTGGCACCATGTCGCTGCAGACCGACCTTGATGCCGGAGTCTGCCTGGTCCGGACGGAGAATAACGGGACGGGCCCCTTCATCGTCGAGATCGCAAATGAGCAGTACTACCAGCAGATCATCCGGAGCAAAGGGGATGTCCGCGCCACCCAGGCCATCGGGATCCCTGTGGCAGGGGCGTACCTGATGAACGTTACCTCCGGTGGGACCTGGGATATCACCATCGCCCGGCCGGAGACGAATGATCCGGCGGCACCCCCGCTGACCCTGGATGGTTCCGGATACTCGGCGAGCGGGTACATCACCCTTCCGGCCGGGAACACCCTGTTTGCCATGGAGAATGACGGGACAGGCCCGTTTGCTGTATTCCTGTACAACGAGACCGGTGATTTTGTCTTTGACTCCACCGGCACCTACATCCAGCCCCTGCACTACCATATCGGTCCGTACAACGGGACGGTCACCGTCGCCATTCCCGGGAACGGACGCTACGTGCTCAGCATCATGTCCGATGGGTCATGGCGGGTTGCGGTGGTATAACCTTCAATCCCTTTTCCTGCAAGCTACCCCGGACTTTCCAACCATTGGCAATTCCGGAGAAAACCACACCACATGCCAAAGCATCCCGGCGCCGGCATCCCTGTGCCTCCGATACCCTCTTCTCTCTCCTGCCGCATATGCTGAATGAAAATGACCCCCGGCACCCGCTCCCGCTTTGACGATCACCGGAATTATGACTGCCTCATCCCGCTGGTAATTCCGCACTGGGAGGCATTCTACGGCACGGTGGCGGAATTCGTCCCGCCCGGGGCGGAGAAGGTGCTCGAACTCGGGAGCGGGACCGGGGTGCTGTCCTCGTTCATCCGGAAGGTCCGTCCATCAGTGCACCTCACCTGCATTGAGCGGAATCCCGAAGCGATTGCCATCGCCAGGGAGAAGCCGGACCTTGCCGGGACGGTCTGGATCGAAGCGGACATACGGAAAGCATGGCCGGAGAGGCCGTATGATGCCATCGTGAGCACCCAGTGCCTTTTCCAGCTTTCTCCGGATGACCGGGAAGAGATAGCCCGGCGGGCTCATGGAGTTCTCACCGAGGGGGGCTGTTTTCTGAACGGCGACCTCTTCCACCCCGGCACAGCCCGGGAACTGGACCTCTCAATCGATGCCTGGTGTCGGTTCATGCAGAACTCCGGGCTTACCGAGCAGGAATCCAGAGCAATGATCGGGCCGCTGGAACGGATGATCCAGGGGTATACCATCGAAGCCTGGTCTGCCCTGCTCACCTCCGTTGGGTTCGCCCGGGTGGCAATTCCCTACCGCTCGGGATTGTACGCAGTGGCGGCCGGGTTCCGGGATCCGGCAGTGGAGAGTCAATGATCATCGACCTCCCGGTCCCCTTCGATCCTCTCGAACGGGCCCGCGAAGTCGAGGCGATCGTCATGCGGAACGGCATGCGGAAGTACTACCGGTTCCGGGCATCCCGTCACTACGGCGGGATCGTGACCGCCGATGCCGTCGGCTGCTGTTTCCTCTGCGCCTACTGCTGGAACTACCGGCGGAACCTGTGCCCGGAAACGTATGGTACGTTCTATGCACCACAGCAGGTGGTGGAGAAGCTCCGGGCCATCGCCGCGAAGAAGGGCATCAGCCTCTTCCGGGTGAGCGGTGCCGAACCGGTGCTGGGTGAGCGGTCCTTTCACCACCTGCTGGAGGTGTTGCGGGCCGGCCGGTTCATCCTTGAGACCAACGGGCTCATCCTCGGCCATCGCCCCGACCTGATCGATTTCCTCGTGCAGCATGACGTGTCCGTGCGGGTGAGTATCAAGGGGTGGAACTCGGTGACTTTTGAGAAGATCACCGGTGCCCGCGGTGAGTTTTTCTCCCTGCCTCTCGTGGCACTGAAGCGGCTGGAGGAGGCCGGGGTGGAGGCCTGGCCGGCGGTGATGGGGGACCTCTTCGGCCGGGAAGGGGTGGAAGAGCTGACCCGGGTCCTGCGGGAGAAGGGTATTTCGGGCCGCATCGAGATCGAGTACCTGGAGCGCTACCCGTTCGTGGTGGAGAACCTGAAGAGCCGGGGATGGAGCGGGTAGGGCCGGTGTATGTTCACAGGAATGAACGGACAGGGTTGTGTCAGGTTTTTTACTGGAGTGAGCTCTGAGGGTCCTTTTTCGTTCTGCCCCTGCCCGGCACCCCATGCAGTTGTCGAGCTAGACCATATGGTGTTGCCGTCGCGCTTTCCGGCAGGGGATGCCCGTTTGCCGGATCACAACCCCTTCATCAGGTTCCTCCGCTGGAAGTACACTGCACCGGCGGCAAAGAGGAGGATGCACACGAGGAGGGCGAGCAGGTCGGTGGCCGGCCCGATCACCGCTGCCCCGTTCATGGCGCCCTGGAAGAGGTCCACCAGGTAGGTGAGGGGCGAAAGGTAGGAGACCGCCAGCGCCGCTCCCCCGAGCGCCGAGAGAGGGATGAAGATCCCGCTGATGAAGATAAGCGGGAGGCGGACGAGGGTCGAAAGCATCATGACCGTCGAAGGGGTATCCGAAGCCGGGGATGCCAGCAGGGTCCCGAGCGTGGCAAAGGTGGCCGTGCCAAGGATGAATGCCGCGATCATGAGCAGTGGGTTTCCCACCGGGAGGGAGAAGACGAGCAGGCTTCCGACCCAGATCACCAGGGAGATACCGAACCCGAAGAGGGCACCGGCCAGGATATCCCCGAGGATGATGCTCTCGACGGTGAGCGGGTAGGAGAGGAGCCGCTCATAGGTCCGGTCCCGCTTCTCCCAGGGAGTGATCAGCGGTCCGACCGATGATGCGGTGAAGAAGAGGGTCATGGCCAGGAACCCCGGATAGAAGCGGACCAGCTCGAGCCCCCGTCCCATGAAGAAAGCGATGAACAGGAAGAGCGGGAAAAGCAGGCCGAAGATGAACACCGGGGGCTTGGTGTAGTAAATCCGGATGTTCTTCTCCGTAACGGCAAGTGCACCCTGGAGGAAGAGGGGGAGCTGCATCAGGATCCTCCGGTGATGGCGAGGAAGGCCTCCTCCAGGCTCGGTCCCAGGGTGTTCAGGGAGGCTATCCGTACCCCCTCGCGATCGGCCCAGGCGGCGAGGTACTTCACCACCTGGTCAGGGTCGTCGGTGACGATCCGGAACTTGTCGCCCCGCTGCTCGATGCGGAGCAGGTTCGGATGGGAGAGCACATCCGGATCGACCTGCCGGGCAAACGAGATCTCAATGGCTTGGGTGGTGTCGAAGGTCTGCTTCAGGATCTCGGGTCGGTCCGTGGCGACGAGGACTCCCCTGTTGATGATGCCAATCCGGGTGCAGAGGGCATTGGCCTCGTCGATATTGTGCGTGGTAAGGAAGATGGTTGAGCCCTTGTCATGCATCCGCAGGATCATGGCGGTCACCAGCCGCCGGCTCTGCACATCGAGCCCGGCGGTGGGCTCATCGAGGAAGAGCACCGCCGGTTCATGGATGACGGCACACCCGATACTGACGCGCTGCTTCATGCCCTTGGAGAAGGTCCGTACCTTCTCATCTGCACGATCGGTGAGCCCCAGATCAGCGAGCAGGGACCGTGCCCGCCTGTTCCGGTCAACGGCTGGCAGCCCGTAGAGCCTGCCTGCCAGGGTAAGGTTCTGGATCGCGGTAAGATCACCGTAGACGGCGCTGTTCTCGGGGATGATTCCCATGCAGCGCTTGGCACGCAGGGGATCGGTGTGCAGGTCGATTCCGGCGATCCGCACCGTGCCTTCGTCGGGGGTGAGCACCCCGGTCATGAGACGGATAGTAGTAGTCTTGCCGGCACCGTTCGGTCCGAGGAACCCGAAGATCTCCCCCGTATCAACGGAAAGAGAGAGGTCGTTGACGGCTGTGATGGTCCCGAACCGCCGGGTGAGATGGTGTGCCTCGATGGCCGGCATGGTAGCTGTCTCTCACTGGTAGATGAGGAGAGCGGTCAGTTATTGGTTTGCTTTTTTGCGGATGCTCACCAGACCCCTGGACGATCTCTGCTCCTGACGCACTCCTTCCCACACACTCAACCTCTCATATTTCATGTTCTGTGACTCTGCCTGCAACCACCCCGGGCCGGCAAAAGAGATAACCCGCATTCCGGCACAGGGTACCTGTACGATATCGCGGGTTTTTCAACCATGGCAGCAGTCATCTCGGCATCCATGCTCTCGAAGCACTACGGCGATCTGAAAGCAGTCGACCAGGTCTCACTTGAAGTGGAGGAGGGATCGCTCTTCGGCCTCCTCGGCCCGAACGGGTCGGGGAAGACCACCATGATCCGGATGCTGACCGGGCAGGTGCGGCCCACCTCGGGCTCGGGGAGCGTGCTCGGCATCGACGTTATCGCCCACCCGGTCAGGGTGCGGCAGCAGATCGGGATCATCCCGGAGCAGGAGGCCCCGCCAAGCTTCCTCACCGCGGAAGAGTACCTCGCGTTCGTGGGAAAGGTGCGGAATATCCCCGCAGCAAAAGAGAAGGCGGACTGGTGGTTCGAGTTCCTCGAATTTCCGGAGAAAAGGGATGTGCTCTGCAAGGACCTCTCCCGGGGCACCCGCCAGAAGCTGATGTTTGCCCAGGCCTTCCTGCACCACCCTGTCCTGGCCCTGATCGACGAGCCGCTCATCAACTTCGACCCGGTCATGCAGAAGACGGTCAAGGGATACCTGAAGGAGTTCGTCCGGGACGGGGGGACCGTCTTCCTCTCCACCCACATCCTGGAGATCGCCGAGGAGATCTGCTCGGAGGTGGCCATCATCCACCACGGCCGGCTGGTGCACACCGGTCCGGTGGCCGGGATCCTCGGGCAGCAGAAGCACCTGGCAGACTTCTTCCTTGAAGTGGTGGGGAAGGGTACCCATGCGTGAGCTCTTCTGCGCCATGATGAAAGAGGAGTGGCGGCTCCACGCCACGATGTTCGGCAGCCTCAGCTTCGCCCTCTTCCCGGTGCTGATCGGGGCTATTACCTTCATGGGCTCCCTGATCCTCCCCTTCCTCGGGGAAATCATTCCCGGCCAGACCCTCTCCTTCCTCGTGCACGCCCAGTTCCTCCTGCTCGGGGTCATGGTCGGCGGCTTCGGGCTGCTCGGCCAGGAGGTGATGAACCGCCGGTTCGGGCAGGCAAGCCTGCTCGCCTACTCCTCGCGGACCCTCCCCCTCTCCGACCGCTCCATCTTTGCCGTGTTCGTGGTAAAAGACACTGTCTACTACGTCATCCTCTGGGTCCTGCCCTTCATCGCCGGGATTACCCTCGCTGCCCCCTGGTCCGGCCTCTCCCTCCCCTTTATCGGCACCATCGCCCTGACCCTCACCCTCTCCTTCCTCACCGGGCTTGCCGCCATCTTCCTCCTCTCCACGCTCTATGCCCGGTCGATGCTGCTGCTGGCCGGAGTCCTGGCCGCCGGAGCTCTGCTCTCCGCCCTGCTGCTCGCCACCACCAACCTCGACCCGGTCCTCTTCTTCCCGCCCTACGCCCTCTCCCGGTCCTTCACATTCCCCCTGCTGCTGTATTCCCTCACCGTGATCGCTGTCCCCTTCGCCCTCGCCATCCTGTTCATGACCACCGAATTCCCCGGCCGGGAGAAGCATATCCCTGACCGGTTCAGCCCCCTGGCCGGACGCCTGGGCAGGCTCCGTTCCGGGCCGATGGTGGCAAAGGACCTCCTCGACCTCCGGCGGAGCGGGGGGCTGGTCGGGCAGACCCTGTTCTCGTTCGCCCTCCCGCTGGCCCTCATCTGGGTCACCCTGGTGGTGCTCGCCCGGGTGCTCCCGGACACCCTGATCCTCATCACCTTCGCCGGGGTCGCCGGAATCATCGGGGCTACCATCTACACCTGGGTCACCGAGTTTGATTCGATTGCGACCTACACCTTCCTCCCGCTGGGCACCCCGGACCTCATCCGGAGCAAGCTGACCAGTTTCCTGCTCCTGCAGCCCCTGACCATGCTGGCGGTGCTGGCCGGGGCGATCGCTTCCGGGGAGTACGGGAGTTTCCTGCCGGCGGCGGTCCTCGCCCTCTCGGTCTCGGTCTATGCGGCATCGGTCATGGTCTGGCTGACCGGGCTCTGGCCGGCAGTGATGGTCTACGACGTGCGGGTGCTCGCAGCATCGATGCTCCTCATCGGCCCGGTCCTGCTCGGCCTGATCGGAGCGGCATCGATCAGTGTCCTGTATGCCTTCGGAAGCGCCCTGCTTCTGGTACCGGCATTTCTCTTCATACAATGGTCATACCGGCGCTGGGAGACCTGGGAGAAGGCGTTTTACTAAGAGGGAACACAGGATTCCGGGAATGAAAAGGAATGGGTAATATCCCGATATGACATACTACACGGGTAACGACGGAGTAGTATGAGCGGGAAAGAAGATACCTGTGTACCGGGCGATTCCGGGAGCCCGGTGATACACTTTATATCTGGTTCGAGCAGATGGCTGTTCCTTCTCGCCGTGCTCGGGACGGCGCTGATCGCGGTCTTCCTCTTTGCCCTGGGGTTCCTGGTCACCCTCGTGACAATATTTACTGCCATCACCAGCCTCCAGCTGGATGTCCACACCATCAAGGAGCTCCTGGCGGTCTTCATCGAGATCATCGACCTCTTCCTCGTGGCCACGGTCTTCTACATCATCGCGCTTGGCCTGTACGAGCTCTTCATCGCCAAGGCCCCGCTTCCGGGCTGGCTGAAGATCTGCGACCTCGATGACCTGAAGGACAAGCTCCTTGGCCTGGTGATCATCGCACTCGCGGTGCTCATCCTCGGCGAGACCCTTACCTGGGACGGGACCAGCAGCATCCTTGCCTTCGGGATCGCCATTTCTGCGGGAATCGCGGCCATCTCCGGATATATCTGGGTGCGGCACTGATCCGGCACTTTTCTTTTCCTGGCAATCTCCTGGAGCCAGGGGATGCCTGACCATGTGAGCAGGTGCTTTATTATCGCTCAGGCCATGGAGCAGAAGAATAACGATACCGGTGAAATACGGATTTACCCTGCCTGCTTCTGGATAATGCTCACTTCCATCGTCGATGAAGAGATCTCTATCCCTTCCTCCTTCTCGATTGCTTCAAGGATGAGCCGGCTCATCCGGGCATGCATGATCCGCCGCTCCCGGGCATTGGTGACATACCGGACCGAGAGCAGGATCCAGTTGTCGGTGAGTCTGATGTAGACGGCCGGTTCGATATCCCGCCTGGGCAGGTAGTACTTCTCCCCGATCTCGCCAATCTCTTTTTCCGCCAGCCGATTGATCTCTGCGGTCTCGCTCTTTGCAATGGAGCTGATAATCTCGACCGCCCGCTTCCAGTTACTTCGGTAAGTGACCGGGATCTGGATCTCGTCCCAGATGAAGCTGTGGTCCTTGGTGTAGTTGTTGACCGGGATGGAAATGACCTTCCCGTTCGGGACGATAGTCAGCCGCCCGGTCGCCTGGTCACCGTCAACCCACGACCTGAGTTCCATCAGGGTTGTGTTCATGATCCCGATGTCCATCACGTCGCCATAGCTGCCATCAATCTCGATCCGGTCCCCGACCGCGTAGGCCCCGGAGAGAATAATGCTGATGCTGCCGGCAAAGTTCTTGACCACGTCCTGCAGGGCGATGGCCAGGCCGGCGCCGATGATCCCGAAAAAGACCACCAGGGTGCTGAAGTCCTGGATCCAGATCCGGGCGATGATGATGGCCATCAGCACAATCTCGAGGACGGAGATGACTTTGGTCGCCGTGTACCTGGTCTTGGTATCGGTGATCTTTTTCCGGAATACTGTATCGAGGATCAGGCTGAAGATGCTGTAGATGAGGGTAACGGCCAGGACCGAGAGAAAGAGCCGGTAGGTCACCGGTTCGGGAAAGAAGAACCAGATCGCTGATGCAGCGATCACTGCGATCACCAGCACCAGGAAGAGGGTATATTCACGCTTCACGCCGCAGCACTCCCCACGCTCACAGGAACTATGGCAGGGGCAGAGATATACCCTTGCCCGGATCCTTTTTCTGCCGGGACGCACACCTACCTGTCATGGCATACCGGATGGCCTGCAGGTCGGAATCCTGGAAACCGCCGCTGGCGGCCGGGATCATCTTTCTCGTGCTCGGAGGCCTCCTCTTCTTCTTTCCGGAGGGATCGCTCCGGCTGTTCGTCTTCCTGTTCGGGGTGCTGGCCTTCATTGCAGGGATCGGCCTCTTCATCGGTGCCTGGATGCTCTCCCGGTCAGGAGGGATGTTCTTTGTTGTCCCGCTGATCCTCGGGATCTGCGCCGTCCTCCTCGGGATCCTCTCCTTCACCGACCCCGGGCTGATCGGGGCCTTCGCCGCCGTCCTCCTGGGCCTTCTCCTGATCATCGGCGGACTCGGGGGCGCTTTCTCGGCCATCACCCGGCCGGGGTCCGGGACCCGGCGGGCACTCAGCCTCATCGGGGGGATCATCAGCGCCCTGCTGGGGTTCCTGATCCTCGTTACTCCCCGTCTCTCGAGCCTGGCCATCGTCCGCATCATCGGTGCCGTGATCATGGCGGCCGGGATCATCGCCCTGATCGGTTCGGTGGTGCTGGGTCTCCGGGAGCGGTCGTGTGGCCCGCCGCCCGGGTTCGAGCGGCTGGAGCGGTTCTGAACGGCGGGTAGCGGGTCAGGGGAATCCACTGTCCCGCACGCCCCCCCCTGCCCGGAAGTCATTTATGTGGGTTGAGGAAGAATCTCCCTTGCCTGATGAACCTCCGCACCATCCTTTCCGGTGTCCTCCCAGATGAGAAGCAGCGCTACCTGCGGGACAGCTTCGACGTAATCGGGGATATTGCGGTGGTCACCATCCCCCCGGAACTTGCTGACTACGGGCAGGAGATCGCGCTGGCGGTCCTGTCATTGCGCAGGAACATCCGGACCGTGCTCGCCAGGGCCTCTCCCGTAGACCGCGACGAGCGGGTCCCTGGCTACGAGATCCTGGTCGGCAGCTCCACGGTCACCGAGCACCGGGAATTCGGGTACCGGTACCAGCTCGATCTCTCGGAGGTCTTCTTCACCGGCCGACTCTCCACCGAACGCCGGCGGGTTGCCGGACAGGTGGAGCCCGGTGAGCGGGTGCTGGTGCCCTTCTGCGGGGTGGGCCCGTTCGTCATCCCGGCAGCAGACCGGGGGGCATCGGTGACCGCGGTGGAGAACAGCCCCGCAGCGGTGCGCTGGCTCCGGGAGAACCTGGCCCTGAACCGGGTGGAGGAGCGGGTCAGGGTTCTTGCGTCCGATGCCTTCTCCCTCTCCCATCCGGCGGGGGCCCCGTTCGACCGGGTGATCTGCCCGACTCCCTACGGGAAGGATGAAATTCTTGATGTCCTTGCCCCGATGGTCCGGGAAGGCGGAATGCTGCACTTCTATACATTCAAGAGTGATCGCCAGATCCCCGGGCTGATCAGCGATTTTGAAAAGAGGGGGTATTCGGTACTGTTCCACCACCGGTGCGGCTGGGTCGCCCCGGGGATCGGCCGCTACGTCTTCGATCTCCGGAAAGGGGAGTGAGGATCAGGTCAGCTTCCGGACGCTGCCTGCCCCGGTGATGGTCTGCTCGACCTGTGGATTCCCGGCATAGAGCACCGTCCCGGCCCCGGTAATCTTCACCGTGAGAGTCTCGCTCGCATTCACCTTCGCATTCCCTGAACCGAAGATCTCCACGCTGGTCCGGGTGGTCTGCAGCGCTGCGGCGTCAACCGACCCGGCTCCGGGCAGGGAGATGGTGTGTTCATGTGCCGTGCCGGTGAGGTGGACGTTCCCGGTGCCGGTGATAGTAGTGATCAGGGTTGAGGTCTCGACAGCGAGGTCCAGGTTTCCGGCGCCGGTAATCCTCGCTGCAAGACTGGCGCTCTTCAATAGCCCGTCGCTCCGGATATCGCCGGTCCCGAGGATGGCGAGCTCCCGGAAAGAGGGGGCGATAGCGGTGATCCGGACCTTCCCGGTCGGCCTGACACAGGGCCGTGACTGGCTGATAGTCAGGGTTCCGTCTTTCACCGTGGTGGAGATGAAGGGAAGGATATTGTCATCGGCCTCGATCAGGATCCCCGGGAAGTTGCCTTCCCGCACGGTGAGGGTTGCCGGCATGGTCAGGCTGACGCTCTGGAAGTCGGCAACGTCCCTGGTCTCATTTGCGAGAACCCCCGATCCCTCGATGCAGGTGTCAGGGAGCGTGGTACAGCCGGCACAAAGCAGGGCGAGCACCGCCAGGGTAGCAAGCAGGAGGGTAGTCTTCATGGGAGAGACATCGCTCTGCTGGTACTTCAAATCAGATGATCCTACCGGTATCAGGTGCGGTCTGCATTGACCCTTTTGCCGTCCCTGAGCTGGATGATCCGCTCGAAATATTCGCGGTGCCAGTCTTCGTGCGAGACCATCACGATGGTCTGCCCCATCTCCTTGTTGATCTCCGCGAGGAGATCGAGGATGACCCGCGAGTTCTCGGTGTCCAGGTTGGCACAGGGCTCATCGGCAAAGAGGATGGAGGGTTTGCCGGCAATAGCCCGGGCGATGGCCACCCGCTGCTGTTCGCCGCCGGAGAGCTCGCTCTGAAGGTGGGTGACCCGCTCGCCGAGCCCGATAATTTCCAGCGTCTCCATCACCTGGTCCCGGGACCGGTCCGGGGGCTCCTCACGCGCCATGAACGGGAGAATGACGTTCTCAAAGACGGTCAGCTCCGGCACGAGCGCGTACTCCTGGAAGACGTAGCCGAGACGTTTCAACCGGAAGTCAGAACGCTGGTCCTCCGACAGAGTCCTGGTATTGATGCCGTCGATCTCGATCTCCCCGCTGGTCGGCCGGTCCAGGAGGCCGAGCAGGTGGAGGAGGGTGGACTTTCCGCTCCCGCTCGGTCCGATCACGCCGATAAACTCGCCCTTTTTGATCTCGACCGATACACCGTTCAGGGCGTTGACTTTCACCTTGCCCATGGTGTAGATCCGGTACAGGTCGCGTGCGATGATCATGTCAGGCCCTCATGGATTCCATGATATCCTTGTTCGCGATCCGCCAGGCCGGAATATACCCTGCGAGTGCCGAGGCCCCGAAGAGGTAGAGGGCATTGATCCCGATTTCTGACGGAATGATGTAGGGAGAGATGTTCCCTTCCGGAAACTCGATAGGGAATGCCGTGAAGTACGCGGTGAGCCCGAGCACCACCAGGATGCCAAAGATGATGCCGAGGATGGCCAGGATCAGGACCTGGAAGAGGTAGCTGTTGATGATGATGTCCTTCTTGATCCCGATCGCGAGCAGGATGCCGATCTGCCGCCGGGAGTTCAGGGTCTTGATCATGATCACCACGAAGAGCACCACGGCGGCGATGACCAGGCTCACCACGATGGTGATATTGTTCAGGATGGAGTAGCTCTCGACAGCGTTCCGGTAGGCATTCCCGAGGAAATCAAGCCAGGTCTGCACGTCCTCCTGCACACCGTAGCGGAGCAGGGTCTTTTTCACCGCGTTCTCATCGGCCCCGGGATCGGTCCTGACCAGCACCGAGGTCGCCTGGTCGAGCTCCCGTCCTTCGACGATCTCCATCTCGTCCCAGGTGGTGAAGACCAGGTAGTCGGTGTTGAAGGAGTAGGTCCGGAAGATCCCCTTGACCCGGTACTCCCGGACCACCCCGTTGGTGTACTCGGCGGTGATGGAATCACCGACCCTGACGCCGCCGAGTGAGGGGAGGAAGTCCTCGCTCGAATCCTTGAACCCTGCCACGTACCTCCCGAGGATGATCTCCCCGGTATCCCCGTCCCCGAGGTAGGTGCCCTCTTCCATGTAGGTGGACAGGGTGGTGACCAGCATCTCGTCACGGGGCTGAACTGCCTCGACGGCCATGGAGAGCGCTTTTCCCTTGTGCCGGAGGACCGCCCCGGCCGCGTAGTGGGGGGCGGCCCGTTTGACGCCCGGCACCCGGTTCACCTTGTCGAGGAGACCGGAGAGATCCTCGATATACCGGAAGTCCTCTTTTGGCTCGATGATGATGTCTGAGGTGTACGTCTCGATGGTCTGCTGCTCGTAGTTCACGATCGCCCCGGTGATGATGGAGGGCATGAAGATCATGTTGGTGAAGACCATGCCCACGATGACCACGGTCAGGACCAGGCTCCCGAGGTTTCCCCGCTGCAGGGAGCGGAGGGCGAGAAAAAAGGAGACCTTGTACCGGTTCAGCATCACGAGGCCCCGTGCTTCGCCTTCCACCAGCGGTAGCCGAAGTACCCTCCGGCAGCGAGGATGATCAGGGCGATGAGGGCTATCCAGGTGCTATAACTCCGGTAGATCACCAGATCAAGCTGGCGGGTGAAGGTGCGGGTGCCCCAGTCATCGGTAAAGGTGATCTCTGCCAGGTACTGGTAGGTGCCCGGGCGGCCTGCATCGAGGGTGAAGACCGCCGGAGCATCATTTCCCGGCTTGATCTTGCCGATGAACGCCTCCTTTGTCCCGGTGAAGGGGAGATCGACGGTAGCGCTCACCGATTTTGCATCCCCGGTTCCGGTATTCTCGATCCGGATGGTGAGGTCGAAGGGCCGGCCCTGCTCCACCCGGATGGGGGAAGTCTCGAGCGCCGCGATCCCGAGCTCGGCCTCGCCCCGGATATCGAGGCTGATCGCTTCCATCCGGGTCGTGAGGGATCCATCGAGCAGGCGGTAGCTGACCTGGACCGGGACCTCGGTAAGAAGGCTCTCAGCCCCCTTGTCAACCTTCAGGGAGACATTCACTCCGGCGCGCTCACCCGGTTCAAGATACTCGATCAGGAAGACCGACGGTCCGGCCGGTGCAACCGGGATTCCCTCGGTCGCGATGAGGAGCTGGATATTGTCTGCCCGCACCTGTCCGCCGTTGGATACGATGATTGCCCCCGCAGCCGTTTCCCCGGGCCGGACCATGGCCGGGAAGTCCCTGGAAAGCGAGATGGACGGCACCCGCATCACCGAGAGCTGGGTATTCACATTCACCGGCACCGGGTACTTGAGGCTCTGGCCGCCCCTGACCCGGATCCAGACCTCCGGGAAGTAGAGCCCACTCTTTTGGGGCGCCTCGATCAGGAAGGTGAGCGGAATGATCTGGTTTGGCCCGACGTAACCCTCGAACTGGCCGTTCCCCCCGAGGACCTTGATGTCCTCCTCGGTGAGGATCACGCTGTCCACGTAGGGGATGATCTCGCTCGTAGTCGCCGATGATGCGGTAAATCCCGAATCAGGATAACTCACGGTCGAGGTCTGTGTACCGGACGAAACGCTCCGGACAGTAACGGTCACCGTCCCCATCTCGCCGGGCATCAGCACGGCAGGGGTGACCTGGTAGGACTCGATGATTACCGAGGAAACCTGGGCGGAAACCGGGATACAGAGGAGCGCTGCGGCAAGGAGCACGGCGCAGACAGGAAGCGGGGTGAGGGCAGACGTCATGGGATATTCGCTCCGGGAGGAGATTCTCACTGAGTAGTCCGTGTGTGCCTTTATATGGGTTTTCAGAGAGGGTCACACCAGGATCCGAGAAGGCGTTCTATCTTACGGACCGGTTAGAGAAGAAATAAAAGAATTTACATTCTTCAGGGTCGTTACGATGGTGCTGATATTTGCAGGGATGTGACGAACCCGTGCATGAAATGCTGGACCCTTTCCCAGTTTTCCAATGGGACGGAGTACGTAACCCTGTATCCGGACTGGCTCCTCACTGTCCGGACAGGGCATATGACGAACATTTCTTCGACGTAAGTTCTGTCATTCTTCACGAGAAAACGCGTTGCGTTGCATATCCAGTAGCCGGACACCATATCGAATTCATACCTCAATCGGCATTCCGGACAGTCGAATGCGCAGAGAATGGTTTCGTTCATGAACGGCTGGGTTTTCTGATACGAATCGATGAAATCATACCGCACCATGTCGATGGCGAGCGAGATGTCATCCGGGAGATGTGTAAATGTGAGCAATCCTTTTTTCATTCTTGGATAATTTTCCGCATCCGAATCAGAGGCAGCAACCCTCCATCCCCGGGGATACTGAAATGAGAGGCCGAATTCGGGGTTGGTGAACGTGTCGTAAACATCCTCTTCATGTTCGGGGAATTCAAGAGATGCCCGGTCAAGAATCCCATCGACGCTGAAGAGCCCCATGGGTTCAAAGAGCCTGACAGAATCCAAGACATCCCGGACACCCGGCTGTACCGTGAAAAAATTATCGGCAGGCACACTCCAGAAGAACCATGTATATACGTTGCGACCGGACCGGTAGGATCGACAAACATCGTAGAGTGTCTCCACGGTCTGGTTCCCGGGAAATTCGAGAAAAGACATGGATCTTCGGGCTTTCACTCCACCAAGCGAGGTCGGGTTATAACCCTCAATATACGTGCGATTGGGATTGTCGTCAACCCAGAAATAACCGCATTCTTCGCTTCCTGTAAAATTCGCAGGAAGCAGTGCAGGATCGATATCTTCCCGCGAGACGGTAATGGCGAGAACCAGCCCGGTGGTCGTATTCACATGGGTCAGTCGAAGGATACGGTACTCATTGCCCATCGGATCGGTACGGATGAATTTTTCAGACCCGATTGTCCAGTCGTCCGGATATTTCAACGAAATGCCATAATTCCGGGATATGAAGGTCTTACTACCGTGGTCGGGTAGTAACCCGGCCTGAACGGGCGGGCATGCCGAACATGAAACCAGCAGAAACAGCAGAGCGAGGAGAATGAAACCAGCGCCAATCCTCATCAGAAAGGAAATACTCCTGTCATGAGATGAAGGTGATGGTAGCAGGATATTCCGGCAGGTTTATTCCAGCTCGCTCCTGATTCCCACGTAGTTCGGAGGACATGCATGAAGGTTATCGGACTCAACGCAAGCCCGCGGGGCAAAGAGAGCAGGACGCTCCGGCTGGTGAATGCTGTGCTGAAGGGAGCACGGGACGAGGGAGCAGAAACGGAACTGGTTGATGTGTACTCGCTCCGTATCGACTACTGCACGGCGTGCGGATCCTGTTACGAAACGGGTGACTGCACCCTGCTGGATGACTTCCCTGACCTCTTCGAGCGGCTGATGGACGCCGACGGGATCGTGCTGGGTGCCCCGAACTACATCGATTCGGTCCC